>NZ_JBFHGK010000051.1:0-27266 GCF_041583155.1 Mariniflexile sp. | reverse complement strand
GCTTCCAAATCCCAACCAGATTTATCTTCAATACCCAATTCTGCCATTATTTCTGGATACATTTTAGAGTCTCCAGCCCAATTCATGTGCTGCAATAAATTCATTTCAGCGGTTTTAGCGGCAGTACCTCTACCTTCGTAATTATCCAACAAAGTTTCTGGCTCTTTGAATGTTTTTTTGGTGTATTCCTTAAAATGGCGCGGTGCTGGCAACCACTCTCTATGCGGTGCTTTTTGCATGGAGAACAACATAAACGGCTTGCTTTCATCTCGTCTGTTTTCCAGCCACTCTAAAGTCATGTCCATGATAATATCGGTAACATAGCCTTCAACCGTAATTTGGCCCTCGTTGGTATCAAAAATAGGATTGTAATATCTTCCCTGTCCAGGTAAAATTTTAAATTCATCGATGCCTTTAGGATTGTTTCCAAAATGCAATTTCCCGAACATAGACGTTTGATAACCTGCTTGTTGCATTAACTGTGGAAAGGTGGTTTGAGACTCATCAAAAGGAAACACATTATCTACTTTTCCGTGGATATGACAATGTTTACCCGTTAAAATGGTAGCTCGTGAAGGTGCACAAATGGAATTGGACACACAGGCATTGGTAAATTTGATGCCTTCATTGGCGATACGGTCGATATTTGGTGTTTGTATCAAATGATCGCTATACGCACTAATAGCTTGGTATGCGTGATCATCAGACATCATAAAAATAATATTAGGGCGCTTTGTTGGCAATTCCTTTTTGACCGTTTTGGTAACTTGTGTTTTACAAGATACCATGACTATTAAAAGCACTACCGATACTAATTTTAAAACAGTTGATTTCTTTTGCATGATATAATTTTAGTGTTGTACTTTGTTTAAATTTTCTCTATGTGAATCACAAAACCATTGTTGCTTTTCACGTTTAAGTTCAATTTTGAATTGTTATTGAATTCCTTTTCTTCAATGTTGACTTTGGTTCTGGTATTGACGCTCTCATCATCCGTATATACTTTTCCTTTGTAGTTTGAATTTTCATTTAAAAATGAAAAGTCTATCGCAACATTACGTTCGGTGTTCCCATTGATACACCCAATAAACCAATCGTTACCTTTTCTACGGGCAATAACGCCAATTTCTCCTATTTCGGCCTGAAGCACTTTAGTTTCATCCCAAGTAGTTGGTACATTGTTGAAGAATTCCAACTCTGGTTCATTTCCAATGGTATTGGTATTACCCCAAAGGGCATCATCTTTCACTGGGGCTGCCGGTGCTTTATCGTACCAATATAAAAACTGAAGCGGACTAAAAATACAAACCGTTTTCGCTAATTGAGAAGCGTGCGAACCCATAGTTTTTACACGATTGTTGTAATAACAAACGGTGTTATCGGCTGCTCCTGCCAACATCCTAGTAAACATGGTAATTAAGGTATGGTCGTTTGGCACGGTTTCCTCATCACCGCGAATACCTTCTTGAGTTAATAAATTAGGATAGGTTCTAGAAAAACCAGTTGGTCTGTATTCATCATGCACATCAACTACCATTTCGTACTTAGCCGCTTTTTTAATGGCTTCGTGCATCCATGCCGTAGCATCTTGGTCGCCCACCCGAACAAATCCAAATTTGATTCCAGAAATACCCCATTCTTTAAATAAAGGCAATAGGTCGTCTAATTGTTTTTCCAAAGCTCTTCGGTTTACGTATAGCATCACTTTAACGCCTTTTTCTTTGGCGTATTTACAAATAGCCTCCATATCAAAAGGCCCTTTGGAACGCTTTGGGTCTAGGGTAACGGTTGTAGCATCCGATTCATCATACATTTCATTTCCATACCACCCAGCATCAAAATGCACATATTGCATGTTATGGCTCGCCACAAAATCGATGGCAGCAAAACCACCTTGCGTTGTTAATGTGCCTTCACGAAGCACCTTTCCTGGAGTAATCCAAGATTCATCTTCAATTTCCGATGGATCGTTTAAATTTTGGATGATGTAATTGTTCTCAAGCAATTCGCCATAACTGTTTCCCATCATAACAACACGCCAAGGTGATTGAAACGGTAATTTTTTATGAACTTTTATGCTTTCTTCAATACGTTCAGAAATGATTGCACCCGTGATGGTATCTTGCTTTTGCTCGCCCATTTTACCGTCAAGGGAAGACATGATACTGTAGGTTGACGACGTTCCTTTATCAAAACTCAATCTGGCATAATCCACTAATTTGGCTTCTGCCAATGCAATTTTAATACTATCGCTAATCTCAATTAAAAGAGGACGTTCAGCCCCTACTTCTAACTCGGTCAAAGGAATTTTTCGGTATTTACCCTGTGCTGTTAATACCTTTTTTTCTCTTTTTGGGGTTGACCAAACTGGATAATTTTCTGAGAAGTTGTAATGAATATTTTCACTTAAACCTATTTCAGAAATACCATTTTGCTCAGGAATTTCATATGCAAAAGCGATGCCTTCGTTATAAGCCCTAGCGATAATATTTAGTTTCGCCTCGCCTTGCTTTAAATATATTTTAGTTTGGTTATAATGATTTGGTATGGTACTTAATTCACTAAAATTAGAATTCCAATTATCATTTTCTGAAGAATTTTCAACTTTCAATACAGACAACTTTCCTGAAAAATCTAATTCATTTGAAAACAATTCTATAACGGAAGGCACAATAACATTTTGATTATCATAATTCACAGAAAAGGTAATATCTTTACTTTCTTTATCAGTTAAAAACGTTATGGATTTTAAACCATCAGGCGATTTTAATTGAATTGTTTCTGATGTTTTACAACCAATAAACAATATCGAAATAAAAACAATTCCAACACTCCATTTTCTAATTAAACCATTCATATACCTTCTATTTTTTATCATTATTTTATACTAATTGAAATATTTTGAAAATTTGTTTTAGGCACTTTAAAACTTACCACATTTTTACCGTTTACTTTTTTACGTTGCCCATTTAATTGTTTAAACCCTATATTTAAAACCGCATTACCTTTATCATAGGTATCTGATACGGTTAATAAAATATCACTATCGCACGTCAATTGATTTTTGTTACCATAAACCAAAGTTGCAGTTCCAGATTTTTTACCTAAAATTTCAATGGAATAACCGTCTACACTTAATTTTTTCCCTGCGCCAAGAAATAGTGTTGTCTGGTTTTCTTCTTTGGTTACTATGGAAAAAGTACCATCAAAACTTATATCTTCATGATTGTAAACAGATAATGTTTCAGAAGAAAACACATAATCCAATCTTTTTGAGGCACCTACAATTTTCAAACCAACAAAACTGCTTGATTCTTCATTGCTAAATTTTTCAATGCTTTTTATAGTTGAAGGTTCGCTTGTTGTTGAAGGCTCGTAAACCGCAACAAAAGGTTTATTCCAGGCTTCACCATATTGGCGAACAACCGTTGTTAAGAGTGGTGCTTTTTCAATAGTTTCAGGAAGCACTTTTCTAAAAGCTTCAGAAGGTGGAGAATTTACTTTAAAAACCTCTCTGTTATCGTTTCCATTCATCCACATATTCATACTGACCTTTTCATCATTTATTGACAAATTATAAGTGGCTTTAAATGTTGTATTGGTTTTAACGGAAGTCTCCTCCGATAAATAATCGTAAGCTTTAATATTTCCAGCTTTTGAAGTTAATTTAGAACTCGGCTCTAGTTTTAACGGCTGATTAGTTTCTGAATTCAAAAGTAATTCCTGACCTAGGTTATGGTAGAAATAATCGTGATAACTATCGTCCCCGGCTTTGGTTTTCGATCTAAAAATATCGATATAATAACCTGAAGTTTCACCTGTGCGTACAATACTCATCACCCTATTTTGGTCGGAATTCGTGCTTGGTTCATTAAAATAAATATCGGAAAAATTGATGTTTGGATAATAACCCGATTTTTGTTCAGAAGCTGGATACAATGCATTCACCTGAAACGGATAATAACTACGCATTTTTTCATATTGCGATTTTCCATTTACAGATACCGTATTATGCGCAGGGAATTGTGAATAATACTCGCGGTAATCGGGCTGAAGATAACTTGAACCGCGACCTCCTTCTGGAGCCAAAATATAGCCTTTACCATATAATTCCATTGCAATACCGTTAGAATGCGCATGGTTTCCTGACGAGCCTACCTGCGACACCATTAATCCATGTTTGGTGTCTGTTCCATTTCTCATGGCTACCCAACTAATTGTTGGCGCATAAAATGAATTGGTCATATAATCCATCATATTTGCCGGTTGGATGGCTTCATCCAAATTTACTTTAGAATCGTATAGAAAATCACTAAACGCATTTTTACTTTTTTTATCCTTATCAACCTCATCCTTCCCTTGAAGTATGTAAATAAGCGACGTAAATTTTTCTTCTTGCTCTCTTTTGTTGAAACGTTGGGCATTACTCACAAGGTCTAAAAATGGCTCACTTTCTAAAGGACTATAATGCGAATCACCAAAAGCGACAATGCTTTTATTTGGATACAAATATTGTGGCATAATGGCTACTGCTTGTTTAATAACTGGCATAAATGGCATCACATCTACCCCTAAAGCTTCTTGAATTATAATAGCCATTTCAGTAAAACCTTTGGCAACACTTAGTCCATAACCTGCACTTTCATTCCATATGCCATTGGAGTCGTAGCCATAATCTAAAACATCGGTAACCGACCATTGTCTGGCTTCTGTTTCATTAAAAACGCGGTTTAAATAATATTGGCAGCCTTTACCATCTGTATAGGCCTTATCTTCATCTAAAACCAAAGCAATGTTAATTACAAAATTGGCTTGATGCAAATTCCAATTATTATCAGGTACGCCATTCTTGATTATTATTTCAGCCAGCTTTTTTAATGAAGTTGTATAGATATGATTTTGTTTTTTATGATTTTTTTGAATGTAGTCATATAAAAAATCATAGGTTTCAGCTAATTCATCAACAATATTTTCCTTAATAACTTGAAAAGAAGTTAAACCAATTACATTTTGAACATTGCCATTTTTTAAATCCACTGGTTCATTTCTGTAATACAAACCTTGCATATATACATCAAACAGATGCGCAGCAAGTTTAGCGTAGTCTTCATTACCTTCCACATAATACACCAAAGCTGCATCTCGGGCAATACCCATAATGTTTTCATTGATATTTTCAATAGCACGACCCGTTTTGGATGGATGAACCCACTCCCATGTATTGGTTTTAGAATTTTCAAGATACAAACCTCTTTTATCTTCCAAATAAGGCTTAACATCTTCTATTTTTGGTGTTTTGTAATCAGAAACATAATCGCGCTGACCCGTTAAACGAACGGTGGGAACAGGTGCTTTTCCATCGGCATGCGAATAGAACTCACTTTTCACATATACATTAGTGGCATGCGATTTCCAGTACATTTGAAAACGTGACGACAACCATTCAGGATCGGTTTTATATTGCTCTACGTATTTTGAAATCTTATTTTTAATTCCTTCAAAGGATGCCTTCACCTCTTCTGAAGTCGCCATTTTCTGAAAGATGATTTCTTTATTTACTTTAGAAGAAATTAAACGTGGATGTGCTCTATCTATATCATTTGGAAATACAAATTGCCCATGAACCACCTTGGTTAAAATTAAGTTAAAACAAATAAATAAAACTATTTTTTTCATTCTTCTTTCAAATTCTTATTCATTTCGAACCCAAACATGACTGCCGTCTAATAGATTTTTATATTGAATCTCAAACTCTGCCTTCATCTCTTGAAAGATTTCTGGTTCGGTTTTAGATATGTCTTCCGATTCGCTGATATCGTTCTTCAAATTGAATAATACAAAATCAGTTAATTTGGCACTTTTTATATAATCTATATTTCCGTCGTATAAATTATGAAAGTTGGCCACTGGCTTATTATCAACATCTAAACGCGCCATAATTTTATAATCACCATGACGCATCGCCACCATTCGTTCATTTATAGCATCGTAAAACGCCCAAATTAAAGGTTTGGTTCTATTAAAATCTCCAGTGTTTAAAAGAGATACAAACGATTCACCATCTAAAATTCTGTCAGGTAATTTAGCTCCAGATAATTCAGCAAATGTTGGCAACAGATCCAATGCAGAAACCACCTTATCGGATGTTCCTGAGAATGTTTCTTTACCAATCCAATTTACAATTCCCGGCACTCTAAAACCAGCTTCATTGGTCCACAGTTTCATCCCTTTTAATACTCCAGGGGAGCCGTAAGAATGTCTCGCTTTTTCCCCATATCTTAATAAGGTTTCCGGGCCATTATCTGAAGAAAAAACGATTAAAGTATTATCTAAATTTTTCTCTTTCAGATAAGAAATTAAGCGACCAACCGCTAAATCCACATTTTCAACATTGGCAAAATATTCCGCCTGCTCTCTGTTTTTTGCAAATGGTAAATATTTCTGAACTAAATCTTCAGGAGAAGCAATAGGTTCATGTGGTTCGTGAAAAGTCACCTCCAAAAAGAATGGCTTATTATCTTTTTTATTATTCAACCAATTGATGGCTTCGCGAACAATAATCTGACTACTAAAACCTTCTATTTCGCCAACCTCTTCTCCATTACGAACGAAGTTATTAGGGTTTTGATGACTTGGAGCCGCATTGTTGTGCGTTGCAAACCAATGATCGAAACCAAAATCGTTAGGTTGAGGCTGTATATCTGAATTAAATCGAGAAGAGCAATGCCATTTCCCAACCAAACAGGTCGCATATCCAACGGATTTTAACATGGCAGGTATTGTTTGTTCATGAGCTTGTAGATGTACTAAATCTCTATTATCAGGACTTTTTTTGATTCCCGGAATAAAATCATAAATACCAGCACGATTAGGGCTTCTACCTGTTAACAATCCTGCTCTAGAAGGTGAACAAACGGGTGCTGTAGAATAAAAATTAGTCAACTTAATTCCTGTTGACGCTAATTTATCTAGGTTTTCGGTTTTAATAATTGGGTGCCCGAATGAAGACAAATCACCATAACCTAAATCGTCACATAACAACACTATAATATTAGGTTGCTTTGAAACTTCCGTTTGATTTGGTTCTACTACTAAAGTATTTGAAGCCTTGTTTGATTTGCAAGACACACTTCCGAAAACAGCAAGTAATAATATTAATTTAATTAATCTAAAATTCATTTATAATTATTCTTTAAAAAATTCTTTAAAAAAAAGCATTTGATATTTTATGGAATTACTCCAATAGGCATTGGTATGACCACCAGGACGCTCGATATAATCGTGCGGAATATTGTGTTCTAAAAGTTTATTATGAAGCCGAACATTGGAGTTATAAAAAAAGTCGTCTGTACCACAATCAAACATAAATTTTAGGTTTTTCCCGTTTAACAAATGCACTAAATTGATGACGGTATTATTCCTCCAATTTTCAGGATTTTCAGCATATACGCCTAATCTTTTAGCAATATCCCATTGTAAAGCAAACCCCGTTATATCCACACCTCCACTCATACTAGCTGCAACACCCCAGACATCATTATGTTTAAAAGCAAGGTATAATGCTCCATGACCTCCCATGCTATAGCCCGTAATGGCACGGTGTTTATTATCAGCTTTGGTGTTGTAATTTTTGTCTATGGCTGAAACTAATTCTTTTGAAAAGTAGGTTTCATATTGCATGGTTTTATCAATAGGACTATCAAAATACCAACTTGTTTTGTGGCCATCCGGACATACCAAAATTACATTATATTGATCTGCATACGTTTTAATATCAGGCGCCTTACCTAACCATGCTTTATGATCGCCACCAGCCCCATGAAGTAAATACACCACCGGAAAAGCATCACCGTTTTTTTTGTAAGAATCGGGCGTAATTACAACATTCTTGATGTTTTTATTCATCACTTCACTGTACACCACAAGAGTATCAACTTTTGATGCGTATAGTGAAAGCGTCAAACAGAAAACACCAATAAAACCAATGAATTTATTCATGTAGTTATTTTTATTTTTTCTTTAGAATAATATCTTCTAGTTCCTCTAATGTTTTCCCTTTAGTTTCAGGCATCATAAAGGCCACGAACAATAATTGTAACACCATCATTCCTGCAAATACAAGAAATACAACACCAGGACCAATCATGGGGTGATTAAACAAAAATGGTATTGAAGACGGAATGATTGCCGCTAAAACCCAATGTGTAGAACTCCCGAAGGCTTGTCCTGATGCTCGTAAATGATTCGGAAATATTTCAGAAATAAACACCCAAATAACAGCACCTTGACCAACGGCATGTGCTGCAATGAATAGGAACAAGAATACTGGAACGGCCATTCCTGTCCAACCTAAGAAAAATGCCGCAGACACTAATCCTAAAGAAATGATATAACCTATAGAACCAATATACATGAGTGTTTTTCTTCCCAATTTATCAATTAAAAATACACCTAATAGAGTAAAAATAAGATTAGTAACACCAATACCAATACTACTTAGCAAGGCTGTACTTTCTCCCAAACCTGCTTCTTCAAAAATACGTGGTGCATAATATAAAAAGGCATTTATCCCCGATAATTGATTGAAAAAAGCGATTAAAAATGCTAACATTAATGGAAATCTATATTTTTTTATGAAGATAGTTTCAGTCTTATCACTTTTATCAGAATGAGCATTAAATTCTTTAATTTGTTCATCAACATCTATGTCTGGATCAATTATTTTTAAGACTTCTCTTGCTTCACTTACTCTACCTTTTGACAATAACCATCTCGGACTTTTTGGAACTTTTAAAGCAAATAGAATATATAATACCGCAGGAATAGCTTCTACGCCAAGCATCCATCGCCATGCGTTTTCTCCTATTCCACTTAATAGGTAATTAGACAAAAAAGCTATCATGATACCAAATACAATATTAAATTGATACATAGCAACCAAACGACCTCTATCTTTAGCAGGTGCGATTTCAGAGATGTATGCAGGTGCTGCAATAGTTGATGCTCCAACCCCAAGACCACCTATAAAACGTGCAAAAGCAAACACATAAGGATCGTTAGCAAAAGCAGAGCCTATTGCCGATACCGCAAATAAAACACCAATAACAATTAAAGTGTTTTTACGTCCGTATGTATTTGTTGGTACTCCTCCAAATATAGCACCAATTACAGTACCCCAAAGTGCTGCTCCCATAACTACCATACCATGAAAAGCGTCGGTAGACTCCCAAATAGCTTGTAATTTTTTATCGGCACCGGAGATAACAACCACGTCAAATCCAAATAAAAAACCTGCAAGTGCTGCAGTAATAGACCATAATAATATTTTTTTATTCATTCTAGCTTGTGTATTTACTGTGTTAAAATATTTCGTTTAAATTTTAAATTAATCTTTTAGAGGAATTACCATATTCCAAGTTTTTGTACCATTTCCAAACCCTCCAGGGCCATCCATGGTTGCGAAAAAAATATGAGTTGGTTTTCCGTTTTCAACAAAAACAAATGGGCGTTCTAATTGTCCTTGTTTAATTGTTTTGCCATTGTTCCATTTAACAGTTTTGGTATATGCTTTTGGACTATTATCAACCACCCAATTAATACCATCTTTGGAATGTGCTAACAATCCATCGCCCGCATTCCCTGTTATTAGGCCTCGTTGGTCTTTAGCTATCATATGATACCCTTCGTTATCGCTCCACAAATGTGGATCTTCCACTTCGCCAAAACGCTCCATCGAAAATAATGGTTCATCACCAACTACTGTATACTTTCCATTGTAAGAAGGTGCCGTAGCGACGCCAATGCTCATATCACTATTTGAAATACCATCTTCTTTATAACTTCTTCCTTTAAACAATAAAACTACCGAACCATCTTCCTTTATTAAAGGTGAGGGATTGGAAGTTAAAAAACTATAATAGGAATTTGGCTTTACATCTAAAATGGGCGCATCTTGTCGTTCCCATGGTCCATACGGACTTTTAGACGTGGCAATCCCAATACGTTTTCCCCATCTGGCAGCAATACACCATTTACTTGATAAATTGAAATCACTTAAATTTTCACTGGTAACATCTTCAAAAGGATGGGTAGACCCCATGTAATACAAAATGTAGGTATCTTTATATTTTACGATTTTAGGATTGTGACATGAACGTCCGTCCCAAAATTGAGCACCTCGATTTCCTAAAGCAACATCTTCAAAGCTGTAAGGACCTTCAGGTGTATTTGAAACAGCGTGTACTACTTCTGAAGCAATCATCCAACCAGGATGAAACGGCAACATTTTAGGCCAACGTGATGCATACATGTGGTATTTACCATCGTCACCTTTAATTACCGAACTGCCCCAAACCCAATAATCTTTCATTTGAAGACCACCGTTAATGGGTGCTTCTTTTAAATTATTGAAAATAGCATTTTGCGCCTGACATGCGGATACTATACTTACAATAAATAAAAGCATAATATGCTTCATATAACTAGTTTTTAACTGGTTGAATTTTTACTTCTTTCAAATTAAGCATGTTCCATTTTCCGGCCACAGGCATTAAAGAAAACTCTTGTTTTCCGGCTTTATCAATACTGAAATTTCCTAGATCAACATTCTTAAATCTTTTAGGATTATCGCCACTAGCAGGAATGATTACAGTTTTTGAAACACCATTCATTGTCACATTTATAGTGGTTTCCTTATCTCCAGAATAGCTTGCCACAATATTAAATTCACCTGGTTTTTCAACCTCAAAAGCCCAATATACTCTGGCTGTTTCACTATCCCAACTTCCTACACAATCCAAATGATCGTCATACATGGCTCCTGGGCCTTGTAAATTTTCATATTGTGCTCTAACGGCTGGTAATATAACTACTCCAGTTTCATCCTGACCTAATGGTTTTTGCGGTAATGCATTAGGCATTTCCTTTAATTTTAATACAATTACGGATACCACTGCATCTGGTGCTTCTCCTGTTAAATGCACCTGAATACCATCTTCAAACGCACTTGTTTTAAAAGTTCTGGCTTTATCGGTAAGCAAATAACATGCTTCTACATTATTATTAAGTCTTATTGGTAGTGAAGCGCCATCTTCCCAATCAAATACATGCAAATACAATAAGCCTTTGTCATCTATTGTCTTCATTGTTATTCTACCCCAACTAGGCTCTGTGCTTGTTGGACTTGCTTGCGTACCATAAATAGCTTCACTGTTTTTATTCATCCAAGTGCCTATAGCTTTTAAACGATCGGTAGCCTCAGATCTTAACGTACCTTCATGTGTTGGACTTACATTAAGCAGAAAGTTACCTCCCTTACTACTTTGATTAATTAAATCACGGATTAAAGTTTGAACTGAATTAAAATTATTGTCATCGCTGCGGTAACCCCAACTTCCACTAATTGGCTTACATAACTCCCAATATTTAGCTTCAGGTTGGTATCTAGGTCCGTTTCTCTCAAAAGTTTTATGGTCGCCTGGATAATCATCACCTAAACGATCGTTTGTTATTATTCTAGGCTGAAGTGCTGTGGTGATATGATGTAAACTATCAACAACTGATTTGGTCATAGCTCTAGGTGTATCCCACCAAAAAATGGCTATGGGTCCGTATTCTGTTAGCAGCTGTTTTACCTCTGGTAGTGCTTTTTCGTAAACATACTCATCGCTGCTTACACGTTTCAAGTCTTTATCCCAAGTATTTCCTAAACCGCCTGGATGATGCCAATCTTGGGCTTGCGAGTAATAAAACCCAAATTTAATACCTTGTTCCTGACATTCCTTTGCCAATTCTTTCAACACATCGCGTTTAAAAGGTGTTGCATCAACAATATTATAATCGGTTGCCTTAGAATCGAACATGGAAAAACCATCATGATGCTTTGCCGTAATAACCATATATTTCATACCCGCTAGTTTCGCCAAGGCAACAAACTCTTTTGCGTTGAATTTTGTCGGGTTGAATTCTTTAGCGAATTTTTCATATTCTGCTATAGGGATTTTCCCTTTGTTCATAATCCATTCGGCACTGTTGGTTTGTGCTTCGCCTTTGTAAAAACCTGCCGGAACGGTGTAAATTCCCCAATGGATAAACATACCAAAGCGCGCTTCTTCCCACCATGCCATGCGTTCTTCATCTGTAATCTCTTTTGTTTTTGACAATTCAGGTTTTACCACTTTTTGTGCGTATGCTGAACCAAAAACCAAAACCACTAAACTCCCCAAAATTATTCTTTTCATACTATAATTTTATTTTGCTCTTCTAAAATTGCGACTTAACAAAGCGTCGATTTCCGTCGATTTGCAACTTAAACCTTAGCCATTACAATTTTAAAAACTATTACTGTTATTCAATATAAATTATAAGTCATTTCATATAAACTATAGTTCATTTATTGAAGTTTATATTATTGGAGTGTTTTATATAAAATTTTATTAAAAAAAAGCAGTTATAGATTTTCTATAACTGCTTTTAGAGTGAATGATTAAATCAAAATAATTAATACTTCATTTCTAATCTAATTCCAACCTGGATTTTGTTTTAAGTTTGTGTTTATAACAGTTTCGTTTATTGGTAATGGCCATAAATAATTTTTTTGATTGTAAATAACTTAGAGTTGTGGTTAATATGGAATACTATCTCAATGGTAGTGATAAATTTCAATCTTTTTTTAGTTATAGTTCATGTTGTTTTATATTTAATTTTATCTTAAACAATTAAATGGATTTGAGTGAAAACGTCAACTAAATTATGGTTCTATCCTTATATTTTACAATTACATGGATAAAACATACTCTATACATCATTTGATTATTCTAGCTTTTGAAATACAAGTTAGAAGCAGAGATTAAAAAAATTTATAGATTAATTAACACACAAAAAAAAGCCCTTTAACTCACAATTTAAAGGGCTTCTTCAATAATGAAACATAGTTTCACAAACTAACTAAAATAACAAACTAACTCTCTAACTTTTTAGCTTCAATTTTTTTTAATCTTAACAATGCCTCCATAAAGTAATAATCGGCATAAATAATAGGCACATCTATTTCAGAATTATTAGGATAATGTCCTGTAGAATGTAACAAAAGTGCATCATTAGTATCTCCGCTGAAATAATCATCCGAGCTTAAACGTGCAATGAGTTCTTTTGCTGCATTTAAATACTTTTCTTTTAATTTTTCATCTTTTAATTGCTCAGACAGCTCCAACATACCACAAGCTACAACGCCCGCTGCAGAAGCATCTTTTGGTGCATTCGGAATTGCTGGATCATCAAAATCCCAATAAGGAATACCATCTTCTGGTAAACGAGCTATAAAATGATCGGCTAATTTTTGAGCTGTTGTCAAATAATCCGCTTTACCTGTTTCGCGATACGACATTGCAAAACCATATATTCCCCAACCTTGACCTCTAGCCCACATAGAATCATCCGCATATCCCTGATGGGTTTTTCCTTCAATAAACTCACCTGTTTTATCATCAAAACAAGTTACATGAAAAATGGAATAATCAGGACGCACCAAACGTTTCATTGAAACATCTGCATGACTCACAGCTATATCATATAATTTTTTATCACCACCATTTTTAGCAGCCCAAAAAAGAAGCTCTAAATTCATCATATTATCAATTATGGTATTGTGTTGGAATTTATGTTTCATTTCTGGCCAAGACAAAATGGTACCCGCTTTAGGGTGGTATAGCGTTGCTAATGTATCTGCAGCTGATAGTAATACTTTTTTATACTCTTCATTTCCTGTAAGTCTGTAACCATTACCATAACTACAGTATACCATAAAACCAACATCATGATTATCAGCCGGTGTATAAGCAATGGTTTTTAATGGTTCCGTGAATTTTTCTGCCCCTGCTTTTAATGCCGCATCACCAGAGTATTCGTATGCATACCAAAGAACACCTGGCCAAAAACCAGAACACCAATCTCTAACACCTACTAAATTCCATTCTTTTTCACCTTTTGTGATATTTCTAGGAAAACTATCAGCATACTTTAAACTTTCTACAACCTCTTTTAGCTTGGCAACACTTTTATCAAGCACAACTTCTTCATTTGTTTTTGTGATTCCCATAGCGGTATTTTCACCAGTTTTTTTGCTTTGATTATTACAAGATAACAGAAACGCCACACATATAATCACTGAAGTAAGTTTAAAAATTCTCATATAATTTTTTTGTTTTGTTTTACAAATTTTTAAAAAACACATATCTAGATTGTAGACACATATTACTCTGCAATTATATAAACACTTCCTTTTTTTTGATATAAACTATGAATCATTTTTAATAAATTAATACCCTTTTTATATTCAAACCCCTGTTTTTATTATGCAACCCTATTCACTCATTAATTTTTTTTGTTTTTTTTGATAAAAACTCTAAGTATTGATATTTAGAAAAGCAGATTCAAAATCATTATTTTTAAGACCTAATTTCTGTTTGTTCAGATTTAGTTAGTTTACCATTTAAAAACTCTTTAATAAGAATTTGAATAGTTTCATCCTTTATGTTTAAAATTTCAATTGATTGTTTTCGTCCATCTTTTAGGAACACATGTAATTCGTTTGAATTCTTAGATTCTATTTTTGAAATTCGACTTTCACCCTTATAAGGTTCTATTACATTTAAAAATTGAGTTTCTTTTTCGTTTACTCGAACACCATAGGTGTTTCTATCTGGATTATTTCTGATATCTCGTTGTTTGCCACCATTCGGGTAATTACATATTAAAACCTCTGCTTTTTTAGGCCAAAGTGTGTGAACATCCAGCTTCATTCCATTGTCATTGAACTGAACTTTTGTTCCTTTTAATGTGGTGTGCCATTGGGCGTTTTCAAAATATTTATAAGGCGAATCATTAGCTGAACTTAACTTTTCTAAAACAGTACCCTTCTTTTTTGCACCTTCTATATTGGTAAATCCAACAGGATGAATTAGCCAATCGTAATTATGGTTTTGTTCGGATTTCATATAATCGGCTATAATTACATAATCATCAGTCACAATTGATATCCGTCTTTGTTGAATGGGTTTAAAGTTAGGGGCGTAATCACTATCATCCCAAGGCGGAAACTTATCGGCATTCCAAATCGGAATTTTTCGCCACCTAGCATTGGTTTCTACCACTGAGGCCTGCATAATATCACCTTTATAAAATAACAATTGCTCTGAAGGTACTGCCTCTTGCTGTAATTCATCTACCACAACCATATTATGAGTTGCCGATGTTTGCACGCATTCTTTATACCCAGGATTTCCGTAACCAAACCATACCATTTCACTACCAAAATATTTATAGCCAAAACGGTCTAAAGCGACTAAACTGGCTCTATCAAACTGCCCGTGCCAACCACCATGTGTCCCATATTTAACATAGGCTTGAATTTGGTTTTCTGGTGATTTAACTTCAGCCTGCGATCGTAAAGCCACCAAACCAACATTTGGCGCATAAGCCGATCCTGTTCTTGGGTCTTCCATTTTCGGTAATTCCGGAACTCCATACATTAAAGACACCCACGAATCGCGTTTTGTTTTACTAATTACCCATGCTAAATCGGTATTTTTATATTCTCGATAAGCCAATTCATAAAATTCATCCGGTTCCTTTAAATTGGAATCGTTGGTAGATACCAAATATGCATTTTCATCCATGAACGGAATGTAGGGAAATACCATATCCTCTAAACCTCTCGTATTTTTCCCCGTTGGCCCCCAGTTATCAAACTTCATACCCGTAAAACCTTCTTTCACGTTGTCAAAATCTTTACTTTTAAATTTGGTAGGGAAACGTCTGTGGTATAAATCCAATCCATAATTTTTAAAAGCCTGCGCCACCAAGGCATAACGTTGCACCACTAAATAGCAATAATTTCCCGTGCCTTCAAACCACCATCCATCTGCCATAACCCCCTTACCTATTTGATCGGCCATTCCGCCATCAGCTTCTATTAAATATTCTAATTCCGGAATATCTTGTAAAAACAGCGCAACAAAAATAGCTCCCGCATTAGCACTAGCTTGGTGATTCATAATTCCTAAACCATCCATATGTTTTTTATTCAATTCTAAATAATAACGGAAGGTAACCTCTATGTTATCTTTATCTGATTTAGAGAATTCAGGTTCATTAAAAACAATATCACAAGCAGCAGAAAGGAACAAAAAAAAGTTACCTTCATGCACCTGTACGCCATTTGTTGCAGCTCCTATAGATAAATATCCTTCTTCTTTATCGCACACCTCTTTAATTAATGCAATGACTTTGTTTTTGTATGCTACTTTACCAGTTAATTTATAAGCCAATGCCATTTGAAAGGCTTTTTCACCATCACTTGCGCTATAATTTAAACTAGACCAGACTTTTGTAGGCCGTGGCTTTGTAACAATTTTACGCTCTGGGAACTCGAAACCATCAAGTTCATTTAACATTTTTATTAAATTTTGCTTTGCCCAATCATATTGTGCTATCTTTTGCTTTGCCTCTTCAAAAACAGTATTATTTACTAATAAAAATGGATGTGGCTTACTTCTAACTGATATGAATTCTAAAGCATCTAATTGATTTCCATCTTTATCATTCACCACAAGTACGCTAGCTTCATGACCTCCTACAGGTATTCTATCACTTACAATTACAGAAAGTGTACCACTGTAAACTTCGTTAGGCTTTATAGTTATTTTTGATATGCTTAAGCTGTTACTACATGCCAATTCACGTGGGTTTTTGATACTTAAATAGTAAGTAACTGAAGTTTCAAAAGAATTTTTTAATTGAAAAGTGTAAACTATTGCCTCATTTGCTTTTGCCACCTTAGTTTGCAATCCGCTACTTAATATACTTTCGTTCTCATAGGAGTTGGCGAAAGATGCCACCCATGTAACACTAAAAAAGACAGCTAAAAAAAGATACTTTGTGATTTTATCGAATTTTGATTTGTTTTTATTCATTTTGATTTTCTTTTTTAAAAGACCTCATTATATTACAACAGCATTTCTACATCTTTAAGACAGGATAGCACATAAAAAAACACATAACCATTCTTACTGTTATGTGTCTTCAACTTATCAAAAAGCATTTCATTATGAAAATTTATTATTTTAAAATCCGTAACTGTAGAATTCTACAACAAATTTATCTCACAACTCCCTCAATAATTGCTTTAGCATCATCAGGGTGTGTTTTTTGTTTACCAGTTAATAAATAGATAATCATACCTGCATCAGAAGGATCGAAATCTCCTTTTTTAATACATGTTAGCTGCCTAGAATATAACCAATCTAATTGTTTTTGATTTTCTACAGAATTTTCTCTTATTGGTGATGTCTTAATCCAATCAAATAATTCCATTGGTGCTTTCAATCCCTCATAGTCTTTACCTCCGTTTTGATCTAGAATTCTATCAACGATTAATCCTTTTGGTTCAAATTTGTTTTGTATTTCTTTCCATCGCCAACCAGAATGCTGTTCCCAATCATGTGGCTTATCTGCATGATTATCATTCCAAGACGAATGTGAAATAATGCGTACATATTTTAACTTTGAAGCATTTGCATTATTTATTGCGCATCCTACCACCTGCATAGGGCCTGCTGCAATAATGGTTAACGGATTCTTTTTGCTAGATTTATTAATCTCCTTGGTGATAGCATTTATGGCCTTTGTTGAGTCTTGAACTGCTTCAATAAAATTAGACTTTTTAAAATGATAGATTTCTTTTCCTTCCAAAGCGCTTTTAAGCATTTGCTCCTTACCATCACTTTTATCATGATTACTACCCCAAATATGATCGCTAAAAGTATAAACCGTTAATTTATCTTGTAAATTTTTTGCTGCCAATAATGCTAAAGTTAAAGGCGTTGCTGCCCAATCATCATGGTCGTGTTCATTACCATCGGAACTTACTACTATTCTACCTATGCTATAAGGAATAGTTTGCCCATAAAAAATCTGAGGTACAGTTAATAGAAAACATAGACTAAAAATAATTTTGGAACTTCTCATAATAACATCTTGTTAATTGGTTTCAACAGCAAGCTTTTTAGAAGCTTCTAGTTTTTCTAAACGTAATAATGCTTCCATGAAATAATAATCTGCATAAATAATAGGCACATCAATTTCAGTTCCTTTGGGATGATGCCCTGTTGAGTGTAATAATAACGCATCATTGGTCGCTCCGCTTAAATAGTTTTCAGAAGAAAGAATGTCAACAAACTTTTTCGCAGCATTGGTATACTTAGTTTTCAATGTTTCATCGCTTACTACATTAGCAATTTCTAACATACCACAGGCCGCAATTGCTGCTGCTGATGCATCTTTTGGGGCATTGGGTATTTTGGGGTCGTCAAAATCCCAAAAAGGAATACCGTCTGCTGGCAACCTATTTAAAAAATGATCTGCTAAAATTATTGAAGTATTTAAAAAATCTTTATTACCAGTTTCTCTGTAGGCCACGGCAAAACCATATATACCCCAAGTTTGGCCACGTGCCCACATAGATTCATCGGCATAACCTTGATGCGTATGCCCTTTAATGAACTCACCCGTTTCATCATTAAACTCTCCTAAATGATACACCGCATTATCCGGCCTTACAATGTGCTTCATGGTTACCGTTGCATGGCTTTCTGCAATTTTGTAAAGCTCTTTATTTTCACCATTTTTAGCTGCCCAAAAAAGCAACTCTAAATTCATCATGTTATCAATAATGGTGTTGTGAGGATAAATTTCTTTCTTTGAAGGCCAAGATTGAATAGCACCTACTATTGGATTATACAAGGTAGCCAAAGTATCGGCAGCAGCCAGCATCACTTCTTTATAAGATTGATTACCAGTTAACCTATAGCCATTACCATAACTACAATATACTTGAAAACCGATATCATGATCTTCAGCCGAGGAATACGCAATAGGTTTTACCGCATCTGTAAATTGCTCTGCTGCTTTTTTAATTTCGGCATCATTTGAATATTCATAAGCATACCATAATACGCCTGGCCAAAATCCGCTACACCAATCTCTAACATCTACTAACTTCCAGTGTTCTTCACCTTTTGGAATGTTTCTTGGAAATCGGTTTGGTACAGCTAAAGCACGAGTTGTTTCTTTAATTTTCACTGTACTTTGATCGAGTACTTTTTGGATTTCTGTTTTTTCAGCTTCTTTCTTTTTTACAATGCACCCTACAAAAAGTGAAGCTACTAAAGTAGTTAAACAAACCGTTTTTAAAAATCTCATGATGTAACTTTTAATTTTAAAGCACACGAAAAACGTGCACTATTGTATAAATCACCTAAAGCTACAAGGATAAAACTACTTATGTAATAATATTATAAAATATGAGGCAATCTGAATAAAATAACACCCATTTTAGCATAACAACCTACAATTGAGCCACATTTAGAACATTTTAACTTACCTCATTCTTATTTTGTTCTACATATTCACTTGGCGTCATATCATACAATTCGCGGAAGGTTTTCCCAAAATATGCTGCAGAATTAAATCCAGACATGTGCGTTATTTCTTTAATTGTATAATTACCCTTAATTAATAATTCTGATGCGTATTTTAATCGGATAGTACGTATAAAGTTACTTGGATTTTGCCCTGTGATGGATTGTATTTTTCTATAAAATTGAGATCGCCCAATTCCAATTTCTTTTAGTAGATGTTCTAATTTAAAATCCACATCACTAATATTATCTAAAATGACTTTAGTCGTTTTTTCAAGAAAAGCTTCGTCAATGGAATTACTAGTAACCTCATTAGGCGTAATTACAGCACCTAATTTGGAGAATTTCTCTCTTATTATACGTTTAGCCTCCAATAAATTACCAATTCGGGCCTTTAACACATTAATATTAAACGGCTTGCCTAAATAGCCATCGGCACCTGTTTTGTAGCCCTCTATTCTATCTTCTTCCAAAGCTCTTGCTGTTAATAAAACTACAGGAATGTGACAGGTTTCAAATTCAGATTTTATGCGTTTACAAAGCTCAAAACCGTCCATTTTAGGCATCATAACATCACTAACCACAATATCTGGATAATGTTTTAAAACTTTTTCTAATCCTTCTTCTCCATTAACTGCTTCTATAATTTTATATGAAGTTTTTAATTCGTTTTTTAAATGATCTCTTAACTCCTTATTATCTTCTACAATTAATACTGTTGACAAATTTCTATTGTTGGAAACGTCTACTTTATCATCATAAGTTTGCGTAGCATCGGAAATAAGTAAATCATACTCCACTGATTTCATCGAATTTATTAAAAACTCATCCTTAACGTTGGATACAGAACTATATTCGGCAGTTTTGCTATATGGAATTCTAACAACAAACTTACTTCCTTTATTAAATTGGCTTTCAACAAAAATATCTCCTCCATGAATATCTACCAACCCTTTGGTATAATTAAGCCCGATACCGGTTCCTGTTTTGTTTGGATCTACGTTATAAAACCTAGAAAATATTTTTTTCATTTGTTCCTTATCCAAACCAATTCCGGTGTCCTCAACAACTATTTCAATGTAGGCTCCAAGTTTCTTTCTATCTTGCTTTAAAAAACTAAGGTGACCACCTTGTTCGCTAAACTTATCTACAGTTACTTTAATTTCGCCACCACCTTCTGTAAACTTAATGGCATTAGAAATTAGATTAGTTAGTATTTTTTCTATTTTATCAGAATCAAAGTAAGAATACAACTGTTCTGAACCCGATTTAAAGGTGTAGTCTATGCCCTTTTTAGCTGCAACCCCCTTAAAAAGCTCGAAAATATCGTTACTAAATTTAATAATATCTCCTCTTTGTAACTGAAGTGGCGCCATACCTACCTCCATTTTTCTGTAATCGAGTAGCTGATTAACTAAATACAATAATCGACGGGCACTTCGTTGTATGGCTATTGCCGAAGTTTTAACAACCTCCGAATCATTGTAATTAGACATTAACTTTTCTAATGGATTTAAAATTAAAGTTAATGGTGTTCTAAATTCATGAGAAACATTAATAAAAAACTCAAGTTTCATTTGGTCAAACTCGTGTTCCTTCTCCGTATTCACTCTTTCTGTGTAGTACTTTTGTAAATAATACAATGAAACTACAGCTACTAAAAAATATAAGATGTAAGCCCAAATTGTTTTCCAAGGTGGTGAATTTACTGTAATATTTACGGTTGATACAGGTGCATTATCCCAATCACCATCTACCGAAGCCTTAATTTTAAAAGCATAAGTACCTGGCTGTAAATTTGAATAGTTAACCACCCTATTATTGCCAGCGTTGATATATTGGTCGTTAACCCCTTCCATTTTATAAGCATATTTTACATGCTCTTGGTTTTGATAATGTATAGCAATAAAATTGAATGATAAATTGGATTGATTATATTTCAATACCATATTATCAATCTTTGAAACCGGTGTGTTAAGGGTGAAGTTTCTATTGATTCGGTCGCCTAATTGAACATTCTTATTGTTAATTTTTAATCCTGAAATTCTAGGAACCAACTTAGCTGAAGATGTAAACAGAATATCTTTCGGGTAGAAAATATTAAATCCATTTATCCCTCCAACTATAATTCTACCGTCTTTTGTGCGTTCAATAGATTTACTTTGATATTCCATACCTTGAATACCATCGTGTGTATTGAAATTTTTAAATTGGTTCGTTTTTGGGTTAAAAAACGATAATCCACTCCGAGTTGTTATCCAAAAATTATGCGATAAATCTTCTTTGATACCCGTTACTAAGTTATTAGGTAAGCCTTCTTGGGTAAAATAGGATTTTAATAAATTTAAATTAGCATCTAACTTATACAAACCAATATCGGTACCTAACCAAATATTATGTAAATAATCTTCAGTTATATAGTTTATTCTATTCCCTGAAATTCCATTAATACTAACTTCATTAAACTTTATTTCAGATGGAATTTTTCCATTAAGTTCTTTTAGATTAATATAGTTTAAGCCTAAAGAGGTACCAACCAATAGCCTTTCCTTTGAGTCGATAAATAATGAAAAAACGAAGTTACTTAACAAGCCTTCTGCATTATTTTCCCCTATTTTAAAATGGTGAAATTTTTGGGTTCTGGCATCAAACACATCCAATCCTTCATCTCTTAAACCTAGCCAAACCCTACCGCTTTTATCTTCAACACCCGTCCAAACCGAATTCTGACCTATAGAGGATTTATCATATTCGCTATGTAAATATCTTATGTTATAATTGGTGTCTGGGTTAAACTTATTTACACCACCATCAAGCGTACACACCCAAATATCGCCATCGCTACCTTCAAATGTATATAACATTTTGTTCGAGCTTAACGAATTACTATTGTTCGGATTAAAACTATAAGCTTTAAATGTACCTCTTTTATCATCGAACAAATTTAAACCACCATTATAAGCTCCAATCCAGATTCGACCTTTAGAATCCTGTAAAACAGACTGAACTATTTTTTCATTCAACCCATCTTGGATGCCTTTTTGATAATAATAATGTCCAAAGCTCGATTTTTTTACATCCAGCTTACAAATGCCCTCATTATAAGTTGCCAGCCAAAAAAAGCCATCTTTATCCTCTATAACATCGGATATTTGATTCCCTGGTAAGGAAAACGGATCAAAAGGGTTGTGCTTTAGTTGCTGTACCGATTCGTCCTTTTTATTATATAGGAAAACCCCACTACCATCGGTTACAATCCAGATGATTCCAGAAGAATCTTGGTAAAATTCATAAAAAGGAACGCTTTCTTTAGTAACCGAAACATGCTCGAAAGTATTTGATTTTCTATCCCAAACAAGAAAATTGGAGGCATCGTTCCCAATCCAAAAATCATTGTCCGAATCAATAAAAAGCCGTTTAGGGATATGGTTTAATTCATAAGGACCTTTGGTTGTTATTGGAAATCTTTGAAAATTATCGGAAGCAGCGATGTATTTATTTAAATTCTGACCGTTAGTACCTACCCAAATAAAGCCTTCTTTATCTTTTGTAATAACATTTACAATGTTGTTATCAATAGTGTTAATGTGTCCAGATTTATACACATAATGTACTGGGTTTAGGTTTTCAATATTATTGGCATCATCATTCAACGATAGTTTAACCAAACCACTACTAGTACCTACCCAAAGTTGATTCTCTTTTTTATCATATAAAAGAGCATTGATAATCTTTTTAGGATTAAAAAATTTAATCGGTTGTTTATATAATGGAACATGTATAAATGAGTTCGTATTCCGGTTATACAAATTCAAACCATTATTGGTTCCTATCCATAAATTTCCGTTAGCATCTTCCTGAATAACATTTATTCTGTTATTACTTATGGATGTTTCATCATTTATAATAGGTCTGAATATTTCGAACTCATATCCATTAAATTTATTAAGACCATCTATTGTACCAAACCACAAATAGCCATGGCTGTCTTGAAAAACTTCCAAACAGGTGCTACTTGAAAGTCCTTTATCTGTATTTAAGTTTTCGAACTTAAGATTTGTAAACTGCCCAAAAATAAAATTACAGCAAAGACTTATGATAATAAAACAGAAACTCTTATTCATCTCATGCTTTTTTTTGTAAATCTACAATAAAAAATAAAATTCTATTTGTCCGAGACCCTATAATTAAATAACATTTCTAGCATAACCAATGCTAATTTTGGAATATTAAATTGTTATTAATAATTACAAGCTGTCGCCATACACAACATAAAGCATTGAGAAACAAAATTTTAAACAACAAGAAATACTTTCTATTGATAAATAGGTTCCACTCTATTTAACTTTAAATGACTTTTTACAATATTTTTTAAGCAGAAAGGATTAGATGAATTTTAGCTCCTTAGAATCATCTAATCCTTTCTAATATTCTTAATATTATTTATTCGGTTTATTTCCTAAAACAAAATGCAAGCGACCTCCTGCTACGAGTTGTTTGTGGGTAATTGTTAATTTATCATAAGGTGCTCCATTTAGTGTTATGGATTGAATGTATTTATTTTCATCCGATTGATTTTCGGTAGTCACAATAAACTGCTTTCCATTTTCCAATACTATAGTAGCTTCTTCAATATAAGGTGAAGTTAAACTGTAAATACCATCGGCTGGGTTTATAGGATACATCCCCATGGAAGAAAAGACCAACCACGCCGACATTTGTCCACAATCTTCATTACCACAATAACCATTTGGTTCCGTGCTATACTGTGTTTTAATGATTTTACGAACCATTTCCTGGGTTTTCCAAGGTTGCCCGATGTTATTATACAAATAGGCTACATGGTGGCTCGGTTCGTTTCCGTGGGCGTATTGCCCAATCATACCCGTACTGAAAATTGGTAATTTATCGTCTTTTGTTGGGTAATAGGTGAACATAGAATCCAACTTGGATGTGAATTGTTCCTTACCTAAAGTATTTATTAGTCCATCAATATCGTGAGGTACAAACCAGAAATATTGCCATGCATTACTTTCGCAAAACTCTTTTGTGTATTCTTTAGCTGAAAACGGACTTTCAAACACTCCTTCTTTATTTTTTGGTCGGAAGAATGTTGATTTAGAATCGTACAGGTTTTTCCAGTTATTCGCTCTTTCTGAAAAAGTTTGTGCAATAGCCATTTCACCTAAAGCTTTTGCTAATTGGGCAATACACCAATCGTTATAAGCATATTCCAAGGTTTTTGAAACAGACCAATTTTCATGATTTTCGCCAGTTGGCACGTAACCTAACACCATGTACGTATCAATTTGCCTTCCTTTTTCGGTAGCCGAAGCCACACACGCTTCTAATGCTTTTTTAGCATCCATTGGAATGCCTTTAAAATACGCATCTACAATTACTGGAACGGCGTGGTAGCCAATCATCATATTCGTTTCATTACCCGCTAAAGACCACACCGGAAGCAAGCCTGTTTCATCATAATGAGACATAAACGACTTAATCATATCTTCCGTTTCCTTAGGTGCTATGATGGTATATAATGGGTGCGTTGCTCTAAATGTATCCCAAAGCGAAAAGGTATCATATTTATTATAACCTTTTGCAATATGTGTATTCCCATCGGCTCCCTTATAAGCACCATCAATATCACTATGCAGAGAAGGCGTTAAAAACACATGATATAAATTGGTATAAAACAATTCTTTTTGGGCTCTAGTGCCTTTTATTTTAATTTTTGAAAGATAGGATTCCCAAAGAGCATCTGCTTCTTCCACCGTTTTATTGAAGTCCCAATGCGGAATTTCAGCCTCTAAGCTTTTACGGGCACCATCAATACTTGCCGATGATAGCGCTACTTTTACTTGAACTTTATCATTATTCTCGGTTTTATAATTAGCAACAATTTTTGTGAATTGTCCATTGACAGATGTGGATTCCTTTTCTTTATCATCTAAAAATAATTGCGCGGTATCAAATGGCTTAGAAAACTTCATGACGAAATACACACGCTGATCCGCCGCCCAACCTTTTGATTTCCTGAATCCTGAAATGGTTTGATTATCTTCAATAGTTATTTGGGTTTCCATGGGTTTATCCCAATTTAAACTATAACCTAAATCGAGAATTATTTGGCTCTTTTCATCCTTTGGAAAGGTATATTGATGAAACCCTACGCGCGCAGTGGTTGTTAATTCTGCCTTGATGCCAGAACTTAATAAATCTACCGAATAATAACCCGGACTTGCTTTTTCTTTTTCATGTGAAAATTTAGAATAGGGCCTATAAGCACCCTCTGGGGTTAAACTTTCAGTAAACCTGCTATTTAATGGCATAACCAATAAATCGTACATATCGCCAGCACCTGTACCCGAAAGATGTGTATGACTAAAACCAGCGATAGTAGAATCGGGATAAAAATAACCAGCTATTCTGTCCCAACCTGGCAAGCCGTTATCTGGACTTAACTGCACCATACCAAATGGCACTACGGCACCAGGATAAGTATTTCCCGGGCCATCAGTTCCTGTAAACGTGTTAACATAACTGGTAAGCCTCTCGGTGTCGGCTAAATTTTCATCCGTTTTAATTTCTTTACAGGAAATAATTCCTAAACATACTAATAATAAGTAGCTATAATATTTCATCTAATTTTCTCTCAATTTATTCACTCTAATATCGGCATTATTTGCTATATGTCTTTCATAATCTTGTGTATAAAGGGTCGCAATTGTACTATACTCTTCTGCGAGTTTATTATAATTTTTCCAAGCTTTATCGTAGGCTTTAATCCATTTTTTTACTGCTTTTGAATCGCCTTTAGTAACAGCATCATCCATATAAATAAGTGTTCTATAGATTTCATAAAGTTTCAAACCATATTCAGAAGAACCAATCGCATGATTTTTTGTCGCTTCATTGTCCCAACGAATTTCTTTGGCTAACTTCACAATGTTTTTCCACTTCGCGATAGATTCATCTTTTTGTTTTAAGTTTCTCTGATGTTCTAAATCACCTTTCACTACCATTGGCCATGCAATTCCTTGATCGCGTGTCCACCACGGATTCATATCTCTAAACGTACTGTTTCTACCTCTAACAACAGCTTCCGCAGAAAGCAAACATAGTCTTCTAAATTTAGCAACATCATCCCCTTTTAAGTTTAAACGCTCGGTAGCATATCTGTTAAAAATAAATTCTTCAGACTTGTCGGTATTTTGACCCCATTGTGCCACAACCCAAGAATTTAAATCGCACCACAATTCGTCTTTAATATAAGGACCATCCCATCCACCGCCACGAGACCAGGTCCAAACGCCGGCATATAATTCTGGTTTGGTATTTACAAATTCCTGAATGCTATTAATTTGTGCTTCAGGCATACTAGCATGTTCTTCAAAACCATCAATAACGCCATTAGCAATGTAATTAGGGTAAGCCCCTTTTCCTTCGTACTCGCGAGCCGATTGTACTTCGATAATTTGACGATGGCGCCCTTGACCAATCACTTTACTAAAAGCATTTGCACGATGAAAATCGCCTTCACAGTGCTTAATACTAATGATTAAATTTTTATGTGGCTCTACAGCATCACTAACTTTCATGTAAGCCTCTAAATTTACATCAAAGGCTCCCCAAGTGCGAAAAATAAGTTGCTTATCTTGTTTTTCACAAATTTCTTCTTTTAAAATATTGATAAGCGCAATCATTGTTTTTTCTGGATTTTTTTTATCCTCACTGGCTCCCAGCTGATAGGGTGCATCGTGTAAATAGGTTTCTCCAATACGTACT
>NZ_JBFHGK010000050.1:0-27496 GCF_041583155.1 Mariniflexile sp. | reverse complement strand
TGTTCTTAACTAAGTCAAAATGGTTAATCAAAAATTCTGGAAGAATAAGTTTTAATAAGTCTAGGTAATTGTCCAAGGTGCTCTTTTTTTACAAAAATCGTAATCTTATTTTAATTCACACACAACTTTTAGGATTGATCCTTTTTTTGTCTGTCTTAATAAAAAGAGCCGATTTAAATCCCAATCTAGGTCAATAAAAAGGCTAGGAGTTTGCCTGGGGTGTAATTAAGCGGAAACTAGGTAGTATTATTAGTTCTGTAAAACTCTTTTAACCGCTTCAACAGTATTTTTTGAATTTCCAATAAAAATTTTATCATCAATAATAAATACAGGTCTGCTTAAAAACGTATAATGCTCCAATATATAGTGTTTATAATCGCGTTCTTCCAGTTTCTGGTTTTTTAAATCCATTTCCTTGTAAAGTTTGGAACGTTTGCTAAAAAGGGTTTCATAGCTTCCTGCTAAAGCTTTCATTTCCTCTAGTTGCTTTACGGTTATTTCTTCGGTTTTAATGTCCTGAAGTATGAATTCTGAAGGTAAATCCAATTCCTTTAAAATTCTAACACAAGTACTACATGTTTTTAAATAATATACTTTTTTCATTATGATGATATTTTTAGTTTTTCCTAAGAGAATGAAATCTAATGGATTTTAATCGAAATACAAAGGTAATTAGTACTTTAAAAACTATATTTATAAAAAAAATTAAAAATGCATTTTACCTTAGAAGTACTCCCAAACACGAGACGTTTTTTTAAGTCAACTTTAGAGAATTTTTCATTAGAAGATTTAAATAAAATTCCCGCCGGATTTAATAATAATATTATTTGGAATATTGGTCATATTATAGTGACGCAACAACTGTTAACTTATAAATTATCAGGATTGTCAATGATGTTAAATGACGAGTTGGTGGCGAAATATCAAAAAAATACGAAACCCGAAATGGAAGTAACTCAAGCAGAAGTGGATGTGCTTAAAGCACTGCTTTTTTCTACTATCGAAAAAACAAAAGAAGATTATGGATTCGGTTTGTTTAAAAACTATCAGGAATATACGGTATCCACCACTGGGAACACTTTAACCAACATAGAAGAGGCGTTTCAATTTGCCTTATTTCATGAGGGCTTGCATTTAGGGTATGTTATGGCATTAATTAGGGTTATCAAAGGATAAAAATGAACTTACTTTTTCAAAGGGTATTACAAAATCTATAATGCCCGTTGAATAAGGAGCAATTTCATATTGATTGTAAAGTAGAAGCACGCCTTCATAATTAAAACCAATGTTTTCTGGTAATTTAAAAGTGTTTGGCTCAAAAAGTACAGTATCTTCAGTTAGAGCGTCGTTGAAATAGGTTTTAGCTATATTTTCGAACGCTTTTTTATTTATAATTAAGTCTTCGTTTTTAATGCGTTTTCCTGTACTAGCACTAAAATTTAAGAATGAAATAGAAGTTATGCCGTGTGCGCCTCCAGTATTTACATACGATGTTATGGAGATGCTTATAATGTCTGCCGATTGAAACAAAACTTCACCATCAATTTGGGCTTCCCAAGGCTGGGCAATATCAGGGAAATCGGAGTTGAAGGCATGATATTCTTTATTAAATAAATCAATGCTTTCCTCTATGGAATTGGAGTTGATAGCATCAGTTTCTCCTACATGTAATGCGTTTATTACCGTTTTGCTTATTTCTAAATTTATTTCGGAACTTATATTGTTTTTTTCTAAAGCTTTAGGAATATTAATTTCAACTAATTCATTGTTTTTAGTTGTAACAAGTGTTTCTGAAAATGTAACGGTTACGTCGTCTTTACAATTATAAAGAATAAAAAAAAGGCAGAAAAAATAAAAGTAGTTCTTGTGAAGCATGCATAAATTATTTATCATACTTAAAGGTAATTATTGCAATTGAATGTGCCGAATAAAATGCAATAATTATATAAGATTTTTTAATCTAAATAATAAATATAGCCAAAGTTTAGCCATACTAACCAATCATTATGTTTATTGGAAGGTAATTGATGGTCTAGTCCGTCCACCAAATCGTTAAAATAGTATTGCCATCTTAAATCCAGCATTAAATCGGCAAGTTTAGCTATTTTGTATCTTGCTCCAATACTACTAACTACAGAAAAGGTACTTCCGCCAGAAGCATCTACAGAGCCTGGTTCCCAACCAGAATAAAAATTACTTGGGTCGGTAACATCACCAATTGCAGTAGGGTCCGGATTAGCGTAA
Source organism: Mariniflexile sp. (assembly GCF_041583155.1). GTDB lineage: Bacteria > Bacteroidota > Bacteroidia > Flavobacteriales > Flavobacteriaceae > Mariniflexile. The sequence continues at coordinate 25,252 of NZ_JBFHGK010000050.1, read as the reverse complement.
GTTGTACTTACTTTAGGATTAAAAGAGGTGTAATGCACGCCTAAGCTTATAAATGGAGCAACACGATAAGCAAAGCCTTGAAAAGAACGTATGCTTAATGGGAAAAACTCAAGTTGTGTTCCTATATCTAAATTTGTAGCAAAACCTTTATGACCTCTAAGCTGATTGGCTTCTGGTGTATTTCTGTATGGTTGTACCCATTCTCCGAAATGTTCAAGTTTGGTTTTGTTCCAAGAAATTTCATTTCGTAATTTAAAATGGTCGTTAAAATACGTATCGGTAGAATAGCAGTTACAATCTGCTCTGTAAGCAAAATTGATATAATGAACCACTCCAATTCCAATTCCGGTATTGCCGAAATTTGTAGGCTCATTTTCTCTTACACCATAATCAGATCTAAATTGTACGGGACCAGCAATTACGCCTATTTCATTAGAAAATCCTAGCTGAGAGAATGCCGTTTGGTAGCAAGCTAACAAACATAGAAAAGAAGCTAAACGTTTCAAGTTAAGCATAGAAGGATCCTGTTTTTTGAGGCATTAATAATAACAAATATATAAAAACTGACTAAAGAAACAAACTATTATAGATTAACGGCAAAAACCTCAAATTATTAATTGCGAATTTCAAAAAAAATAAGCATTATTTTTAAAGATAACGTATATTTGTATCGATAAATTGTATATTCAATAAAATCGATATGTTTTATAGCCTACTTTTTAATTTATTTAAATCGTTTTCAAATTATTAGTCGAACCATTTATGATAAGAAAATAATTATAAAAGTATAAAACATAGGTGCTTTTTACTGTATAAATGATTAACTATGTAAAATAAGAATTTCACTTTTTTAAAAACAATAAAATTAAACTAATGAAAAGTAATGTTGAAGCTTTTTTAGATCTTGTAAAAGAACGTAATGGTAATGAACCAGAATTTTTACAAGCCGTAGAGGAGGTTGCAGAAACTGTAATTCCTTACATCGTAGAAAACGATATATACTACGGGAAAAATATTTTGTTAAGAATGGTAGAACCAGAACGCGTTATAACGTTTCGCGTTTGTTGGATTGATGATGCTGGCGAAATACAAGTGAATAGAGGTTATAGAATTCAAATGAACTCGGCCATTGGGCCGTATAAAGGTGGTCTACGTTTTCATCCAACCGTTAATATGAGTATTTTAAAATTCTTGGCTTTTGAGCAAGTGTTTAAAAATAGCTTAACAACTTTACCAATGGGTGGTGGAAAAGGTGGAAGTGATTTTGATCCAAAAGGAAAAAGTGATGGTGAGGTGATGCGCTTTTGTCATGCCTTTATGAGTGAATTATGCCGACACATTGGTGCAAATACCGATGTGCCTGCTGGCGATATTGGTGTTGGCGCTCGAGAAATTGGATTCCTTTTTGGAATGTACAAAAAACTTAAAAATGAATTTACAGGTGTTTTAACTGGTAAAGGGTTGTCTTGGGGTGGTTCGCTAATTAGACCAGAAGCAACAGGTTATGGTACGGTGTATTTTGCTCAAAAAATGCTTGAAACTAGGGGTGTAGATTTAAAAGATAAGCGTGTGGTTGTTTCAGGATCTGGTAATGTAGCACAATATGCTGTAGAAAAGTGTATTCAATTAGGTGCTAAAGTGTTAACGATGTCGGATTCGTCAGGGTATATTTATGATGCCGAAGGTATCTCAGCTGAAAAATTGGCGCACGTTATGGAAATAAAAAATATTAAACGTGGCAGAATAAGTGATTACATTAGTAAATATCCTAGTGCTAAATTTGTTAAAGGTAAAACCCCTTGGGGAGAGGTATGCGATATTGCGCTGCCATGTGCTACTCAAAACGAACTTAATGAGGAAGATGCTAAAGTGCTTTTAAACAATGGGTGCATTTGTGTTAGCGAAGGGGCTAATATGCCATCAACCATTCAAGCTGTTCACCTATTTCAAAAAGCTAAAATTTTATATGCCCCAGGAAAAGCATCGAATGCTGGTGGGGTTGCAACATCAGGTTTGGAGATGACTCAAAACTCATTGCGTTTTAACTGGACCCGAGAGGAGGTAGACCTAAAACTTAAAGAAATCATGTCCAATATTCACGATTCATGTACCAAATATGGAAAAACTGAAGATGGTTATATCGACTATGTAAAAGGCGCCAATATAGCGGGATTTGTTAAAGTGGCCGATGCTATGCTCGCACAGGGTGTTGTTTAAATCATATTGCTAATAAACCAAAGGAGCTTTCAGTTTTTAACTGGAAGCTTTTTTTGTTATAATATATTTTTTTGAAGTAAAACTCGTTTGATATAAATATATTTGAACACAGAAAAGCGAACATGTTTAAAAAAATTATTGTTTTTATAATTTATTTAGTGCCATTTTTTCAATTTGCACAAGATTTTTCTGCACTTTGGCAGGGCCATTTCTCATATAATAGTATTAAAGAAGTTGTATATAGCAATTCTAAAATTTATGCAGCTTCTGAAAATGCCGTGTTTGTTTACGATACGCAAACAAAAAACATTGAAGAACTTAGTACGGTAAACGGGTTGTCTGGTCAAACTATTTCAACAATCTATTATAGTGAGGCCTATGAATTATTGGTAATTGGTTATGAAAATGGCCTTATAGAATTAGCTTTTGATAATGATGACCAAATTTATACAGTTGTAGATATTGTAGATAAAGTTACCATTCCAGATACCCAAAAACGTATCAATCATTTTACTGTTTTTGGAAAGTCAGTTTATATAGCTACCAACTACGGAATATCGGTATTCAATTTAGAGCGTTTGGAGTTTGGAGATAGCTATTTTATTGGTGATGGGGGTAGCCAGATACAAGTAAACCAAACCACTATTTTTGGCGATTACATTTATGCGGCTTGCAGTGGTGGAAACGGAATTCGAAAAGGGTTATTGACTAGCCGTAATTTAATTGATTATCAAAACTGGCAAACCATCGTTAGTGGCGATTATACCGCCATTCAATCGGTTGAAAATAATCTGTTCGCAGTAAATACAAATAGGCAGATTTTTCAAGTGGTGAACGATGTTTTATCTCCCCTTTTTCAATACAATACAATGCCTGTGTCGGTTAAATCGAACGAAAGTTATTTAGTGATTACTACTTCAAACAATGTATTTGTGTATGATAGTAGTTTTATGCAGCTTTCCGAAGTAGCGATTAGCACCGATTTTTCTACACAATACACTTCAGCAGCTACCGATTCCAATTTTATTTATGTGGGTACCACCGATTTTGGAGTTTTAAAAACACCGTTTTCGGCTCCTGTAACATTCGAGGAAATACATCCGGAGGGCCCATTATTAAACACGCCATTTTCAGTAAAGGCACAATCCGATGGTGTATGGGTTACTTTTGGAGAGTATACTTATTTCTTTAATCCATACCCGTTAAATAGCAGAGGTTTTAGTCGCTTAAAGCAAGGTAGCTGGATAAATACTCCTTATGATGATGTTTTAAATGCCCAATGTTTAAATACGATTTCCGTAAATCCATCCAACTCAAATCAGGTATTTATAAGTTCGTTTTTTAGTGGTTTGTTGGAAGTTAATGATGGAATTCCAACCACTTTGTATAACGATAAAAATAGTGCCTTAGAATCTTATGTGGCTCCCGGCAATCCAAATTATGTAGATATTAGGGTGGGTCCAACGGCCTTTGATAGTAATAATGTTTTGTGGACTGCAACAAGCATTGTTGGTAAACCGTTAAAATCTTACAATCCAAGCAACAAGCAATGGACCGCTTATAATTATAATGGTACAGGAGAAACAGCCAATATTGGTGATATGGTAATAGGTAGTGATAATACAAAGTGGCTTGCTACCCAAGGAACAGGTTTTGTTGGTTTTAAAGAAAATGGTGGAAATCCGATAATTAAAAGCGTTAGCAGCGAAGACGAAAACATGCCAGACACCTACGTAAGGGCATTGGCAATGGATAATAGAAATCAGCTTTGGATAGGCACATACCGTGGGTTGCGTGTGTTGTATAATACTTCTAACTTTTTCGAAGATAATATTGAAGTTGATGCAATTATCATCGAAGAAGATGGTATTGCTAAAGAGTTATTGTACCAGCAGTTTATCACTACCATTGAAGTAGATGGCTCCAATAATAAATGGGTGGGAACTGCAGATTCTGGTATATTTTACTTTTCTTCTGATGGGCAAAATACCATTTTTCATTTCACAACCGATAATTCTCCATTACCATCAAACACTATTACCGATGTGTCAATCGATGCCGTTAATGGTATTGTGTATATCGCCACCACCAAGGGCTTGGTGTCTTTCCGTTCTGGCAGTTCTAGTGCTTTCGAAACTTTGCAAAATGCCTATGCATACCCCAACCCGGTACGACCTGAGTTTAATATGGAAGATAAAAAGGTGAAAATTAAAGACATTTCAGAAAATGTAAATATTAAAATCACCGATATAGAAGGGAATTTAGTAGCAGAAGCTCAATCCAGAACCAACTTACGGTACAATGGTTATAATCTGGAAATTGATGGTGGTACCGCCTACTGGAACGGAAAAAATTTAGCTAATAGGGTAGTCGCATCTGGTGTTTACTTAATTATGTTATCCGATTTAGATACCTACGAAACCAAGGTTATAAAATTAATGGTTATTAGATAATGCTTATTACTACCAACGCCATTGTACTTTCCAAAATAAAATATAAAGACAACGACTTAATTGTAAAATGTTATACCGAACAATTAGGCGTTGTTAGTTTTTTGTTGCGAGGTGTTCTAAAAAGCAAAAAATCTACCACTAAAGCGGCTTATTTTCAATCGCTTTCCCAATTACAGTTAAATATTGTTCATAAAGACAATAGGTCTTTGCAAACTGTTACTGATACTAAGGTGGGTCAATTTTATTCCAGTTTACATACCCATGTATTAAAAAGTGCCATAGTTATGTTTTTAGCCGAAGTTCTTTCCAGTACTTTAAAAGAAGAAGAGCCTAATGAAACTTTGTATAGTTATTTGGAGACAGCGCTGTTATGGCTAGATGAACAACCTGAATTTTCAAACTTCCACCTGTTATTTCTTCTAAATTTATCCAAATATTTAGGCTTTTACCCAGATACAAACGATATAGATTTACCTTACTTCAATTTAAAAGAAGGTCGGTTTGAAACGAATCCGCATGCCGATTATACCATTTCTGGGGATAATTTAATACTTTTAAAACAGTTATTAGGCACAACATTTGATGCCTTACAGCTAGTGAAAATTAATTCAAAACAACGCCAATCATTTTTAAATATGTTGTTGCTGTATTTTGAGTTACATTTGGGTAGTTTTAAACCCCCGAAATCACTGCAAATATTTAATCAGGTATTTAACTAGGACATGAAGTTTTTTTACGCTATTTTATTTTTTTTAGCTGCTTTCTCTCAATTAAAAGCTCAAAATATAAAGGTACTTAATAGTGTAACTAAAGAACCTGTTTTTGGTGTGGCCATCTATAATGTAGATAAAACTAAAAGCGTAATTACTAATTTTTTGGGTGAAGCTTCCTTAGATGAATTTACCGAAACCGAAATCATTTACTTCAAACACTTATCGCATATACTAAAGCAATTATCTAAAAACCAGTTAGCATCGTCTAACCGCGTTTATTTAGAATCTAACACACAAGGTTTGGATGAGATTGTTATTTCAGCCTCTAAGTTCGAACAAAACAAGCGTGATATTCCGCAAAAAATTGTGAGTATCAATTCCGAAAACATTCAGTTTTATAACCCGCAAACCAGTGCCGATGTACTGGAAAATACAGGGCAAGTGTACATTCAAAAAAGCCAAATGGGAGGTGGCAGCCCGATGATACGAGGTTTTTCAACCAATCGGTTGTTAATTACTGTTGATGGGGTTAGAATGAACAATGCTATTTTTAGAGGTGGCAATATCCAGAACGTTATTTCCATCGATCCGTTTTCAATACAAAATACCGAAGTAACCTTAGGGGCAGGTTCCGTAATTTATGGGAGCGATGCCATAGGCGGCGTTATGAGTTTTTATACCCAGCAACCCCAAATTTCCTTAGCTGATAGCTTACTTTTTAAAGCGAATGTTATTTTAAGATATGCATCTGCCTCTAACGAAAACACTGGGCACCTAGATTTTAATCTGGGTTACAAAAAGTGGGCCTTTTTAAGCAATATCAGTTATAACGATTTTGGCGATTTGCGCATGGGAAGTCACGGCCCAACCGAATACTTACGTCCCGAATTTGCCCTAGCAACGAGTACAGGCGATGTTATTATACAAAACAATAATCCGTTAGTACAAAAACCTACAGGGTTTCAGCAGGTAAATCTCATGCAGAAAGTACTTTTTGAACCTAATGCTAATCTCAGCTTCAATTTAGGCTTATTCTACACCACAACATCCAATTATTCTCGATACGACCGTTTAATTCGTTATAAAAATGACGTTTTACGTTCGGCAGAGTGGAATTACGGTCCGCAAAACTGGTTTATGTCCAATCTGCAAATCACAAAATTAAGTAGTCAATCCAATTTATACGACAAAATAAAAGCCACCATCGCCTACCAAAATTTTCAGGAAAGTCGCATGGATAGAGATTTTCAATCTAGCACCCGAAATGTTAGGGAAGAGGCTGTTGATGCGTATTCCTTAAACCTAGATTTCGAAAAAAATATAGCCAGTAAAACCCAGTTTTTTTACGGAACCGAATACGTTTACAACAAAGTACGCTCCTACGGAACTGAAGAAAACATAAGTACAAATACCACAACATCTACGGTTTCCAGGTACCCAAATGGTTCTAGTTGGCAATCGGCAGCGGCCTATACAAGTATTAAATACAAACCAAATGTAAAATTTGTATTTCAGTCGGGTTTACGTTTTAATTATGTAACCTCTTTTGCCAATTTTTCCGAAAATAACCAATATTTAAATCTGCCATTCAATACTTCAAAAACCGAAGCCTCTGCACTTACAGGAACTGCAGGACTGCGTTGGTCGCCAAATCCTATTTTGCAATGGAAATTAAATGCTTCATCTGCTTTTAGAGCACCAAATATAGATGATGTTGGTAAAGTATTCGATTCCGAGCCTGGTTCGGTGGTCGTGCCAAATAACAACCTAAGGCCAGAGTATGCTTATGGTGGAGAATTGGGGTTGAAACTCGATTTTAATAACAGCTTTATTTTGGACATGAGTACTTATTACACCTATTTGGATAATGCTTTGGTGCGACGCGATTTTTCATTAAATGGCGAAACCGAAATCATGTACGATGGCACACTAAGCAATGTGCAAGCCATGCAAAATGCCTCAAAAGCTTGGATTTATGGCTTTGAGGTTGGTTTGAAAGTTGCCATATCCAAAGCTTTGCAACTTACTTCACAATATAGCGTTGTTGGAGGAACCGAAGTAGAAGACGATATTGAGGTGCCCGTAAGGCATGCTGTGCCCAATTTTGGAAATACCCATTTAGTTTACGCTAACAAAGGTTTTAAACTGGATGCCTTTGTAGCTTATAACAATGAATTATCATTTAATCAGTTAGCGCCTTCGGAAATTGAGAAAGATTATATCTATGAGCTAGATGCTAATGGCAATCCTTACAGTCCGTCGTGGTACACATTAAACATAAGAAGTCAGTATCAATTAACCGATGCTACTACCTTAACTGCTAGTTTAGAAAACATTACAGATCAGCGTTATAAAACCTATTCTTCGGGTATTGCGTCGGCAGGCAGGAACTTTATTTTGTCTTTAAAATACAGTATGTAAATGGGTTTATTTTATAAGCTCATTGGCGCGCTCGTACACCAAATGACTTTCCCAGCCACGGTATAAAAAGTAGTCTATAAAAGTCTTTTTTTTCTTGTAAATGTTGGGTTCTTTTATGGAATTAGCCTTTTTTTCGGTAATGGTATTAAAAACCCCGATATACTCCTCGTCCGAAATATCTGCAATAGCATGATTTATATTAACTTTGCTTATGTCTTTTTTCTTTAGTTCAAAAGTTAATCGGCGTTTACCCCAATTCTTGATATTAAACTTACCGCTAACATATGTTTTGGCAAAACGTTCTTCATTAAGAAAGTTATGCTGAATAAGGTGTACAATTATAACATCTATCGCTTCAGGTATCATGTACATACCTTCAAGCTTTTGCACAACTTCTTTATGGCAACGTTCTTGGTACGCACAAAAATGCTCTAATTTTTTAGTAGCTTCTTGTAGTGTATATGTTTTTTTTAGTGGCTGCATGGCTTCAAAAATAACAATAGAAACAGTAAAAACGACTATAAAAATTATAAAAACCCAATCTGATTATTAAACCTAACAATTATGAAAAAAATCCCTCTTATAAAATCTCTCGCTTTTTTTGTTTCACTGTTTTGTGCTGTTGGTTTTGGGTATGGGCAAAGTATTTGGACAAATCCGATAACAGGCACAAATCCACATTTATCCAACCCTTATACAACAGGGGATGTTCCTGATAGTAACATTACTGTTTCGGGAATTGGTAGAGGAGCAGGTCTTTCATTGCCCGCAACTACAAATGATAGGTATAATGCGAGGAATTGGAATTTGACAAATATAGATTCAAATGATTTTTATGAATTTACTTTGTCTCCAAAGTCAGGTTATAAAATTAATTTTTCAAATTTCCAATATACTTATAGGCATTCGGCTAGTGGTCCAACTAATATTGCTATTAAAAGTAGCTTAGATAATTTCACGAATAACATTGGAGCTCCAACTATGGATCCGGCTGCAGATGTCGCTATTTCGGGGAATGTTAGTTTAGCTTCTGTAGATTTTCAAAATATAACGACACCAATTACTTTCAAAATTTATGCTTGGGGAGGTTCGGATACTAACGGTACGTTTAGTATTAACGATTTTACTTTTAATGGTGTAGTTTCTGCTATACCTTGCTTCAATACAACCACATGGACTGCTGGTGCCTGGGATAATGGTGACCCAGATTTGAATACAAATGCTGTAATTAGTGATTCTTATGACACGGGGTTATTTGGAAGTTTTAGTGCATGTAGTTTAACTGTGGATAGTGGTGTACTTTTATTTATTCAAGATGAAACTTATGTTGAGGTGCAAAATGATGTAACTGTTTTGGGAGAGATTGCGGTACAGTCTAAAGGTGCCTTTGTGCAAATTGATGATGCAGCTATTTTTGATTCAAGTGCAGGTGCTGCTTCGGTATTTAAACAAACAGCTTGGAAATCAAAATGGTATTACTATACCTATTGGAGTTCGCCCGTAGTTGGTGCAACTATTGGAGGTGTTTTTCCTGATGTAGATGGTGATAGACGTTTTTGGTTTAATGCTGATAATTTTATTGACAATATAGGTAATGACGATATTGATGATGCAGCACCTTATGATTGGCAATATGCCTACGCAGGAGACCCAATGACTCCAGGTAAGGGGTTTGCTGTTACTGAGTCTCGAGCTTTTCCGGCAGGAGGAGCTATTGGGTCTAGAACGTTTGAGGGTGCATTTAATACTGGTAATGTTGATGTAAATATAACATTTGACCCTTCAAATCTTGGAGCTAGATGGAATTTTATTGGGAATCCATACCCGTCAGCTATTGATTTTGATAAGTTTTATGAAGCAAACAAAACAGCTGTAACTGGTTTTGCTTATTACTGGTCGCAAGTAACGCCGCCAAGTAGTGTAAATGCGGGTAACCAACAATTAAATTTTAGTAATAATGACTATGCCATATATGCCTATGGTGTTGGTGCTACTGAAACAAAACCTGGAGGTGCTGGTGTTGTTCCTGATCAATATGTACCATCTGGACAAGGGTTTTTTATACCTGCTTCAAATATTGGAGGAACTGCAACATTTACAAATGCAATGCGTGTAAAAGGAACAACGGACAATAGTCAGTTCTTTAAAACCGTTGGTACAAAAAGCAAAACGAGTACAGTACATACCAACAAAATGTGGGTTAATTTAACATCCAATAATGGGGTTTTTGGTCAAATTTTGATTGGTTATGTGCCCGGAGCAACCGATGCTTATGATGTAACAGCTTTTGATGCACCTAGAGCATCTTCTGAAATACCTGCAACATTATCTTGGTTAATTGATGGCTCAGATAAAAAATTCGTTATTCAGGGTAAAGATGTCAATAGCATCAATACAGATGAAGTTATTAAACTTAGTTTTAAAAATAGTATTAATACCACTACAGAATACACAATTTCCATATCAAAATTAGAGGGTTATTTTGTAGCTAGCAATACCATTTACTTAAGAGATAATTTACTTAATAAAACACATAATTTATCGGCTTCCGATTATACATTTACCTCGGCAGTTGGCGAGTTTAACAACCGTTTCGTAATACAGTTTAACGATAAGGCGCTTTCTGTAGATGAGGTGACTGTAAGCAACAACAGCATTCAAATTATCGAGTTGAACGACGATCATATTCAGTTTAATTCTTCAAATAATTTAAACATAAAAACAGTTAGTATTTTTGATATGTTAGGCAGACAGTTATATAATTTTAAAGGTGAATCAGCCTCTGAAACGTATAGCCTCTCAAACTTAAATAATAGTATTTTTATTGCTAAAGTAACTTTAGAAAATGGTGCTGTAATTACTAAAAAAGCATTTAAAAAGTAACAGTTACAAACTTTAAAAAAGAACCACTAATACACGGTGTGCTATAATAATAGTCGTGTATTAGTGGTTTTTTATGTTATGTCGCCTTATGTTTGCGACTCAGTAAATTAATTTCCTAATAAGTTTAGTATGAAAAGAGGGCTTGTTGCATGTTTCCTTATATTGGGTTTAGCCTGTGTAAACCCTAAAACAGAACCACAAATTGTTGAGGTGTCCTGTGGGCAATGTCAATTTAAAATGACTTCCCAAAAAGGCTGTGATTTAGCAGTGCGAATGGATGGTAAAGCCTATTTTGTGGATGGTGCGCATATAGACGATTTTGGCGATGCCCACAATATAGATACCGGATTTTGTGAGGTTATTAGAACCGCCGAAGTAACAGGGGAAGTTATTAATGATCGATTTAAAATAAGTTCAGTGAAATTGCTAAACAATGAATAAAACTATGGAAATAATAGGATTTATAGCAGCCATACTTACAACAGCAGCATTTTTACCCCAAGTTTATAAAACATGGAAAACAAAGGATGTTTCGGGCTTATCGCTCCCTATGTTGTTATTATTTTTTGTTGGCGTAATTTGCTGGTTAGTTTACGGGTTCTATAAAGAGAGTCCATCTATGATTATGGCAAATACCATAACCATTGTTTCTGCATTCTTCTTGGTTTATTTTAAAATAAAATACGACAAAAAATAAGATGTATAAAATGTGAAATGTTGATTTTTGTCATTTTATAATATATGCAAAAAGCGTATTCATTTTCTAAAAAAGGGGCTCTGATTTATTGTTTATTCAGTTAAACAAACTTTTTGTCTAAAATAATTCATAAAATTTAAACAAATTCTCATTATACTCAATCAATTATTTTAATTTAGCATAGTTTTTTTTGACTAACTTAAAATATCAAATTATGAAGATTGGTGTTCCAATAGAAATTAAAAATAATGAAAATAGAGTAGGTATGACGCCTTCTGGAGTGTTTGAACTTACTAAAAGAAATCATGAAGTGTACGTGCAAAAAAATGCAGGTTATAATAGTGGTTTTTTAGATGAAGACTATGTAGGTGCTGGCGCAACGATGCTTGAAACTATTGAGGAGGTTTACGCTACTGCAGAAATGATTGTGAAGGTAAAAGAACCAATCGAGCAAGAATATAGTTTAATAAAACCAGATCAGGTAGTATTTACTTATTTCCATTTTGCATCAAGCGAACCACTTACGCATGCCATGATTAAAAGCAAGGCCATTTGTATTGCTTACGAAACGGTTGAAGATGCCGATGGTACGTTACCATTACTAATTCCAATGTCTGAAGTTGCTGGTAGAATGTCTGTGCAACAAGGAGCAAAATACCTTGAGAAGCCAATTATGGGTCGTGGTATTTTATTGGGTGGTGTTCCGGGTGTGCCTCCAGCAAAAGTGCTTATTTTAGGTGCTGGTGTTGTAGGATATCAAGCAGCAAAAATGGCTGCTGGTTTGGGCGCTAGTGTTCATATTTTAGATATCAACATGAAAGCTTTACGTTATGTTAGTGATTCGATGCCAAACAACGTAGTTAGCGAATTTTCAAGTGAATATAATATTAGAAAGCATATTGTAAATTCCGATTTAATTATTGGAGGTGTTCTTATAAAAGGCGCGAAAGCACCTAAATTAATTACTAAAGACATGCTTAAAGACATGCGTCCTGGAACCGTAATGGTAGATGTGGCTGTAGATCAGGGTGGTTGTTTTGAAACGACCAAACCAACAACACACCAAGATCCAACTTATATTATTGATGATGTGGTGCATTACTGTGTAGCAAATATGCCAGGAGCTGTACCTTATACTTCTACAATGGCTTTAACTAATGTAACATTGCCTTACGTTATTAAATTAGCAAATCAAGGCTGGGAAGCGGCTTGTGAAAATACGCCATCATTAGCTAAAGGATTAAATATTGTAAAAGGTGAAATCGTTTATAAAGAAATTGCTGAAGCATTCGATTTAGAAATGGTAGCGTCTTGATTTTCAAATTATAAAAGTGCTGAAAGCGGAAAATAAGAATAATGGTTTTCCGCTTTTTTTATTTGTAAACATGACAGAATATCATTTTTATAAAATTGGCGTTATTTTTGTTATATTTAATTCGTAAATAAAAAATTTAAAAAAAAAGAAAAATGATTGGATATTATATATTATTAGGTGGCATTGCGCTTGTTAGCTGGTTGGTTAGCAGCAAGCTGAAGAGTAAGTTTGATAAATACTCTAAAGTACAGTTACGCAATGGTTTGAGTGGTGCTGAAATTGCTGAAAAAATGTTGGCAGACCACGGAATTTATGATGTGGAAGTTATTTCTACACCAGGACAATTAACAGACCACTATAATCCAAAAAATAAAACGGTAAACTTAAGTGAATCTGTTTACAAACAACGTAATGCGGCTGCGGCTGCAGTTGCGGCACACGAATGTGGGCACGCTGTGCAACATGCTCAAGCTTACGAGTGGTTAAAAATGCGTTCGGCTTTGGTGCCTATTGTTAGTGTAACATCGGGCATGTCGCAATGGGTTGTAATTGGTGGTTTAATGTTAGGTGCAGCGGCTGGACTTGGTATTGGTTATTATGTGGCTGTTGCTGGTTTAGTAATGATGGGATTTGCAACGGCATTTAGTTTCATTACCCTACCTGTAGAATACGATGCTAGTAACCGTGCCTTAGCATGGTTAAAGAATAAAAATATGGTGTCGCAACAAGAATACGCAGGTTCTGAAGATGCACTTAAATGGGCAGCAAGAACTTATTTGGTAGCAGCCATTGGTGCCTTGGCATCATTAGTTTACTGGGCATTTCAAGTATTTGGAGGTTCTAGGGATTAATTTCTTATAAATTATAAAACGAAAGCTCTGAACTATTTCAGGGCTTTTTTGTTTCTTTATAAATCATAAAACAAATAAATGAATACACCTTTAGCATATTACCAAAAGCATCTAGAACGCTATAAAATAGCATCGCAAAGGCTGTACAAGCAAATGACAGCTTTTAGCATTTATAGGTTGTTAGTTTTTGTTATTACCGGCTTTGGTATTTACGTGGCGTTTTCAAATTGGCAGCTAGCCGTTTTTATAGCTGTTGTGGGGGTTTCTATATTTCTGTATTTATTGTCCAAGTATAATGACTTAAAAGCTAAAAGGCAATTTAACGAAGCATTGGTTAGTATAAATGAAGAAGAAATACAAGTGCTCTCTGGCCATTTTCATCATAAAGATGCGGGATTGCAATATCAAGAACCGCAGCATTATTACAGTTTGGATATCGATTTGTTTGGTCGCGGGTCTTTTTTTCAGTTTATAAATAGAACTACCATTAATGAGGGTGCTCAAAAATTGGCCGATGCTTTAAAAGCGAATGATATTAACAACATAGTGCTAAGGCAGGAAGCTATAAAGGAACTAAGTACAAAACCAGAATGGCGGCAGTTTTATTCGGCAACATCTAGTTTGGTAACTATTGAGACTTCTGCGTCCCATAGTATTAAATGGCTTAAAAAGTATGAGGCCTTTTTACCAAATAAGATTAAAAAACTGCCATTAATTTTTGCTATAACTTCGATTGCTATTTTTGCTTTGGTGTTTTTAAATATTATAACCCACCAGGGGGTTATAGGGTATTGGTTGCTTGTTGGTCTTGGAATAACTGGTTATTACCTTAAAAAGATAAATGCCTTGGCGTCCAATTCAGATAAGGTTAAGGAAACTTTTAAACAGTACGCTTCTCTTTTAAACTTGATTGAAAAAGAAACCTTTTCTTCCCAATTATTGAGGCAAAAACAACAGCAAATTAAGCAGGAGGGAAAGCAGGCTTCGGTTATTTTTAAAGAACTTTCAAAAGCTTTAGATGCTTTAGATAATCGAAATAATTTTCTTTGGGCCATTTTCGGGAACGGATTCTTTCTATCGGATATTAAAAATAGTTTTCAAATTGAAAAATGGATTCAAGAACATGCCGATAAAGTTTCCGATTGGTTTGAAGTAGTATCGTTTTTTGATGCCTATAATTCCTTAGGAAACTTTACATTTAATCATCCTGATTTTGTGTTTCCAGAATTAGAAAATGATGGTTTCATTATAAAATCTAAAGGATTGGGCCATCCGTTATTAAACAAAACCAAGCGGGTTGATAGCGATTTAACCATAGAAAATGAACAGTTTTTTATTGTTACGGGTGCTAATATGGCTGGTAAAAGTACTTTTTTAAGAACGGTGTCTTTACATATTGTAATGGCTAATGTTGGATTGCCCGTTTGCGCAGAGTCCAGTAAATACACCCCTATGAAACTAATTACAAGTATGCGCACCACGGATTCGTTGGCCGATGATAGTTCGTATTTCTTTTCAGAATTAACACGCTTAAAATACATTGTAGATGCTATTCAAAAGGAACCCTATTTTATTGTGTTAGATGAAATTTTAAAAGGCACGAATAGTACCGATAAAGCCATTGGGTCTAGAAAATTTGTTGAAAAATTGGTAGCTTCCAATGCAACCGGTATTATCGCTACCCACGATTTGAGTTTGTGTGAAATTGAAAAAGAATTAGAAGCAGTAAAAAATTATTATTTTGATGCTGAAATTATTAACAATGAACTGCATTTCGACTATACATTAAAAACAGGAATTTGTAAAAATATGAATGCATCGTTTTTGTTAAAAAAGATGAATATTGTGTAGTGTTTGTTCATCAAACGAATAATAATAACTCCAAACAAATGCACCACGAATCTAAGCTTCCAAATGTAAAGACCACTATTTTTTCTGTAATGAGTGGCTTGGCAAATAAACATCGTGCCATCAACTTATCTCAGGGTTTTCCGGATTTTGATAGCGACCAAACATTAATCGATTTGGTAAGTAAGGCCATGAATAGTGGCTACAATCATTATGCGCCCATGCATGGTAATCTGGAACTTCGGGAAGCCATTGCTAAAAAATTTGAGCTTCTCTACAATACAAGCTATCATCCTGAAAATGAAATTACGGTTACGGCTGGTGCAACTCAGGCTATTTTCACCATTATCACCACCTTTATAAAACCAAATGATGAGGTTATTATTTTCAAACCTGCCTATGATAGTTATGAACCAAATGTAGAATTAAATGGCGGGAAGGTGGTCCCTATTCAATTGAAAGTGGCCAATAATTTTAAGGTGGATTGGGAAGAAGTGAGTCGGAATATAAATAGTCAAACTAAAATGATTATTATTAACTCGCCGCACAATCCAACAGGTATTATTTTTTCAAAAGAAGATATGCTTCAATTGGAAAGCCTTACTAAAAATACAGATATTATTGTATTAAGTGATGAGGTTTACGAACACATGATTTACGATGGAGAAACCCATCACAGCGCTTGTTTGTTTCCCGATTTAAAATCGCGAAGTTTTGTAGTGGCCTCTTTTTGCAAAACCTTTCATAATACAGGGTGGCGTATCGGGTATTGTTGTGCACCCAAAGTTTTGATGCAAGAATTTATTAAAGTGCATCAATTTAATGTGTTTTGTATTCATCATCCCACACAAAAAGGTATTGCAGATTATATGCAGGAACCAAAGCATTATTTAGAATTATCCGGATTTTATCAAAAAAAACGAAATTTATTCTTAAATTTAATAAAGGATTCTGGGTTCAAGTTTATACCATCCAAAGGAACTTATTTTCAAGTGCTGGATTATTCTGATATCACCAAAGAATATGATGTTGATTTTGCAAAACGACTTACTGTAGAACTTGGTATTGCATCCATTCCAATGTCGGTATTTAATTGTAATAATATAGATAATAAGGTGTTGCGATTTTGTTTCGCCAAAACAGATGATACTTTGCAAAAGGCCGCAAGAATATTAAACCGAATTTAAGTAACTTTCAAATAAGTAAACCGACTAAAATTAAATAACAAATTAAAAACTATAAATAAAATGAGATTAGTAACAGTATTGCTGTTTTTAGGATTAGCATTTGGTAGCCAAGCACAAGAAATTGATTTTAATGGTACAACCTATAAAATTAAAGGTAAAACCATTTTAAAAGAAGGTGAAAATGTTACGACAACCTTGTCGGCTGAAGAACAAACAGGTATTTGGGAAGCATTTAATAAACAAAAAGCATTGAATGAGGAGCGAGAGGCTGCAGAGAAAGCTATTAAAAAAGCAGAAAAAGAACAAAAAAAGGCGGAAAAGGCATTAAAGAAAGCTGAAAAGGAAATAAAAGCTAAAGAAAAAGCGCAAGCGAAATTTGATGATGCAAATGAAGATTATACAGATGCCATAGCGAAATACGAAAAACTTAAGAAGAAAGGTAAGTTGTCGCCTAATGATGAAGCCAAATGGCTTAAAAAGATTGAAGGTTTAAAAGAAGACATCGCAAAAGCTAAAAAGAAACTTTAGTTTTAGGAACGTATGCAAGATCAGCTTAAAGTAGCCATAATTCAATCCGATTTAGCTTGGGAAAACCCAAAGCAGAACCGTAAACTTTTTTCGGAAAAAATAAAAAGCATTGCAAAAGCGGTTGATATAATTGTGCTTCCTGAAATGTTTGCAACAGCATTCACTATGAATGCTAAAGCAGTTGCCGAAACTATGGAAGGAAAAACAGTGTCTTGGATGCAAAAAAAAGCACTAAAAACAGGGGCTGCCATTATTGGTAGCCTCATTATTTTAGAAAATAACAAGTACTATAACCGTTTGCTGTTTGTAGAGCCTTCGGGTAGCATTAGTACATATGATAAACGACACACATTTACCCTTGCGGGGGAGCACAAAGTGTTTACCGCTGGTTCCAAAAAAATTATTTTAGAATATAAAGGTTGGAAAATTTGCCCATTGGTTTGTTACGATTTGCGTTTTCCTGTATGGGCCAGAAATGTAGAGAATTACGATGTTTTAATTTATGTTGCCAATTGGCCTAAACCCAGAGTGGTAGCATGGGATACTTTGCTTAAAGCTCGCGCCATTGAAAACATGAGTTATGTTGTAGGAGTAAATCGTGTTGGTTTGGATGGTTTACAAATAGAATACTCCGGAAATTCGGCGGTTTATGATGTGTTAGGAAATGCCATTTCCAACATTAAACCGCATAAAGAACAGGTTGAAATAATTACCTTAGAGCGCAGTCATATTAATTACTACCGAAACAAACTCAAGTTTTTAGACGATAAGGACGCTTTTACTCTGATTTAAATTCCAGAGTTTCGGGATATCCCCAATCTGCACGTACTTCTATTTCTTTAAAATGGCTAACCCGCTCGGGCTGTATTTTTTTTAAATAATTACCAGGATCATAAATTCCGTTACCATTAGCATCATGAATAACCCTGATGTAATAAGTTGCAGGTGGCAAATTTAAAAAGTCGATAGTTTCTGGTTTGGTTGTTATTTTTTGGAATTTCACGTCCCCTTTTTCAGTTGTTAATTGTACGATAAGCGGATAACTGGCGTTAACCAACGTAAATCGAACAAAGCCAAAGTCTGAGGCTTTTCTAGTGCTTAGAGCGAACCTTAGCGTATCGTTTTTAGAATCAAAAAAATCGGTAAAAGCCTCAGGTAATACCATCATGTTATATCTATTTTCTTCTTTCTTTTTAAAGTTGAAAGCATAGGTGTTGTTAATAGAATCGTATTGCGTGGTGAAATCAACCTTAACAGAGTCTTTATCAATTAAATTTACTTTTGAAGCATCAAAATTTACAAAAGGAATATTTGCCGAGATTTTGAAAGCATCTTCAATTCCAATAGAGCCAGACGGATTTCCTTGGATAATCAATGAATCTTTTTTTTGTTTTCTAATTTTTACCGTGTAATCTTTATCAAACTCAAACTCCTTGTGAGATATGTTTAAAAGTAGCGAATCTGCTTCTAATTTGGGTTTGTACCAATAATATAGCGTATCCGTTTTTTCATCTTTCGTAGTTCGGAACTTAAAACCTGCTGGCGTTTCAGATTTTACTTTAATTTTCATTTTAGTATAATCACCTTCATAACCTATAGAAATTTTTTGGGTAGCAGCATGAGCAGGACGCATGGCTTTGAAATCTAGGGCTTCGTTAAATAATTTAAGGGTGTAAACTGAATCTGTTGGCACCGTAATATAACTTTTATGAAAGGCTATTTGGTCGGTTTTTTGCTGAAATTTATTATCACTATTACCATCTTTTAAGGCCATAAGCATGTAAGTGCCCGCTTTAATATTATCGATGGAAAACGTTGTAACGCTGTCTAGGGTGTTAGTGATGTATTTTGGGACTTTTTTATAAATTATTGAATCTGTAAATGTAGAGTCTACTTCATAAAGTGCTACATTCACGAAAGTTTCTGGCTTTCTTTTCAAGGCATCAACAATAGTGCCTTTTACGCTTAAGGAGTCAATATAACTGCCTGTGGAAAACACATAGCGGTAGTAAGGGTAAGGGTTGCCTTCATTATTATCCACAATACTATTGCCAAAGTTAAAGGCGTAAGTTGTGTTTGGTTGTAGTGTATCGAAAATTTTAATGGTAATGTATTTGCTAGCACCACCAAGCGGCGTAATTTCTGGTTGGGTATTCATTGGTGGCGATATGATGAGTTGCTTTTGTAAGTCTTTAACCTTTACATACTCATCAAAATAAATCTTGATAATCTTTTCCTTAAAGTTGGTGGAATAGTTTTTTGGTAATTCTTCTAAAATTTTAGGTGGTGTTTCGTCTTTAGGCCCTCCATCAGGTGTTCCTCTGTTAGCGCAGTTTACAAAAACGAGACCAATACAAACCAATAAAACAATATTATAAAGGACTTTGTTCATTACCAATTTTAAATTTTTTACAAACCTACATAAATTTAGAGATATAACGGTTAATCAGCTATGCTATTGCCATGGTGGCAATGCTAATTTTTATGTTTTTAGCCTTATTTAATACGGTTATACAAGCTTCTAAAGTGGCGCCGGTGGTAATGAGGTCGTCTACCAAAAGTATGTGTTTGTTTTCAATGGATGCTGCGTTAACTACAGCAAATAATTCGTCGTTATTTATCCAACGTGTAAAACGTTGTTTTGTAGTTTGCGATGTGGTATTTGAAATCTTCACCAAAACAGTGTCCACATATTGCGCGTCCAAAGCATTTGCTAGCTGTTTTCCAAATTTAGCAACCTGATTGAAGCCTCGTTTTTTAAGTTTCTTTTTATGTAGCGGTACAGGTATAACGATGTCAACGGTTTTGTAGGCGTCTAAAGTTTTTAGTTCATTGCCAAGCCAATTGCCTAATAAAACCCCAATATTTTCATAACCCCGATATTTTAACCCATGGATAAGTTGCTGAACCAAGCCTTTCTTTTCAAATCTAAAAAGGGCAGTAGCATGTGCAATATTTGCTCGTCCGTATAGCACTTTTTTAACGGTATCATCATCATCAAAATGAAAATTGGTAACAGGTAAATCATGTCTGCAATTCACACAAATAGTTTCTTCATTATCATTCAATAAATTAAGGCAGGCATAACACACCTTCGGAAACAATAAATCGACCAGAGATTTAAGCATAAATACAAGTAAAAAAGTTTAGGCGTTACCGCAAGGGTCGGGCTTTCCGCACTCGCCTTTCTGCTGCTATCCCCGCAATAAAAGCTCAAACAAATGCTGCAATCCCTAACGCATTTAAAATTAAGCAAATTCACATGTAATTTTTAACAAAGAACGCATTTAGTTTGATGCGGTTTTTTATTTTTGCACCATGGCAAATAACGACGATCAATTTAAAAAAGTAATCTCTCACGCAAAGGAGTATGGTTACGTGTTTCAAAGTAGTGAAATCTACGATGGATTAAGTGCAGTTTACGACTATGCACAAAACGGTGCAGAATTAAAGAAAAATATACGCGACTATTGGTGGAAAGCCATGGTGCAAATGAATGATAATATAGTAGGAATCGATGCTGCTATTTTTATGCATCCAACGACCTGGAAGGCTTCTGGACACGTCGATGCGTTTAACGATCCATTAATTGACAATAAAGATTCAAAAAAACGCTACAGAGCCGATGTTTTAATTGAAGACTACTGTGCTAAAATTGAAGCTAAAATTGACAAAGAGGTTGATAAAGCAGCAAAACGCTTTGGCGAAGCTTTTAATAAAGAAGAATTTGTAACAACAAACAAACGTGTTGTTGAGTATCAAGAAAAAATAAATACAACGCTTTCACGTATGGCAAAGTCTTTAGAAAATGAAGATTTAGCCGATGTTAAGGCACTTATTGAGGAATTAGAAATAGCTGATCCTTTAACTGGTTCAAAAAACTGGACAGATGTTAAGCAGTTTAACTTAATGTTTGGTACTAAATTGGGAGCGTCAGCTGAAAATGCAATGGACCTTTATTTGCGTCCGGAAACAGCTCAAGGTATTTTTGTAAACTTTTTAAATGTTCAAAAAACCAGCCGCTTAAAAATTCCATTCGGTATCGCTCAAACAGGAAAAGCCTTTAGAAATGAGATTGTTGCAAGACAATTTATTTTTAGAATGCGTGAGTTTGAACAAATGGAAATGCAGTTTTTTATTAAACCAGGCACTCAAAAAGAGTGGTTTGATAAATGGAAAGAAACTAGAATGAAATGGCATTTATCATTAGGATTGGGAACGGATAACTACCGTTTTCATGACCACGAAAAATTGGCACATTACGCCGATGCGGCAACCGATATTGAATTTAAATTCCCATTCGGATTTAAAGAATTAGAAGGAATTCATTCTAGAACAGATTTTGATTTAAGTCAACACGAAAAATTCTCAGGTAAAAAATTACAGTATTTTGATCATGAGGATAATGCAAGTTATACCCCTTATGTGTTAGAAACATCCATTGGTTTAGATCGTATGTTTTTGGCTGTATTTTCTAATGCTTTAGTTGAAGAAGAATTAGAAAATAACACCACCCGTACTGTTTTAAAATTACCAGCAGTACTAGCACCAATAAAAGCTGCAGTGTTGCCATTGGTTAAGAAAGATGGTTTGCCAGAAATAGCCAAACAAATTGTTGATGAATTAAAATGGGATTTCAATGTAGACTACGATGAAAAGGACGCTGTTGGGCGCCGTTACAGAAGGCAAGATGCTAACGGAACACCTTTCTGTATTACTGTAGATCATGATACTTTGGAAAATAATACGGTTACCATTCGTCATAGAGACTCCATGGAGCAAGAACGAGTAAAAATTGAAGATTTACGAAACATTATTAAACAGGCCGTTGATGTACGTACTTGGTTAATGAAAATGTAATTAATTCCCGCAAAGGTAGGAATCTTATAATATGGAAAACCCAAGCACAATTGTTTGGGTTTTTTACTTTTTATAGTGATTTTAAATAGTTTAAAACCTAAAACCTAAGGCAACCCCACCTCTGCCAACAACCTCAATATCACTTTGGTCAAGTAAATCCCTTCCTATTCCCAAATATATCTCGGCTACAAAGCCTCTTTTAGTTATAAATTTCGCTCCAGCGGATACGCCAATAGCCAAATCGGTGTATTTTTCATATTGATACGTATAAGTATAGTCAACAGGATTATAATCATAGCCATAGGTTTCCTTCCCAGAATGTAACATAGCAAAGCCTTCAACAAAAAATCCTTGAGCATGCTTTTTTGAAAAGAATTGACGATAAAAAGGCGTTAATGAAAAAGTTCGATATTCATCTAATCCGTCCCCATCATCTAAATCTGAACCAATTTTGGTTAGTATGCCAATTCCAAATGAAGATTCTTCATTAATGGTGCGTTCATAAGAAATATCAAACCACTTAAATCCTATTAAGTTTGTCATATTTAATTTTAATTCATTAAAATTCAGTTTTTCAGAGGATTGAATAGTGGTTTCTTGCGAAAAGGAAATGAAAACCATAAGGATAGACACAAGTGAAATTAGGGGTGTTTTTTTCATGTAGATAGTTTTATAATATACTTGTAATATTAAGAATAAAATTAATATCATTTGAGTAAATATCTTACAATTTGGATGTGTGTTTTTTAAAAAGCACTAACCAAAATGTTTCGGTAGTAAAATATGTTAATTAACTTTGTATTTCGTTTAATTACCCAATAGCTAAAAATTTTCGAAATTTCAATTTTCATGAATAAAGCCATACTAGTTACCGCTGCCATTTTAGGTTTTACAAGCATTATTTTAGGTGCTTTTGGGGCACATTTACTAAAAGAATTAATTTCTTTAGAATCGCAACAATCTTTTGAAACAGGGGTGCGATATCAAATGTATCATGCTATCTTATTGTTGTTTGTAGGTACTAGTGCGCATGTTCGGGTTCAATTCAAAAAGCAAATTTTTTACGTTACTTTAATAGGTGTTTTGTTGTTTTCTGGTTCCATTTATTGTTTATCAACAAATGTTCTAACTTCTTTCGATTTTAAAATTATAGGCTTAATAACACCATTAGGAGGTTTGCTTTTAATCGCGTCTTGGATCATGCTTTTTGTTAATTTCTTAAAAATAAAGTCATAAAACAAAAACAATTAGCAAATTACTTGTTATTTTTAGGTAATATATAATTAACTCTCTTGCTATGATGAACAATAACCGAATTATGAAAGCGATTTCATTGGAAGATTATGGAATAAAAAATGCTAAAATTCACTACCAATTAAAACCCGAACAACTTCATGACATTACAATAGAGAAAGGGCAGGGTGTTGAAGCTTCTTCCGGAGCGTTGGCAGTTAATACTGGTGAATTTACAGGACGATCGCCCCAAGACCGATTTATTGTGGAAGATGATATTACCCGCGAGCACGTTTGGTGGGGAAACATTAATATTCCGTTTGAATCCGCTAAGTTTGATGCCTTATATGATAAAGTAAGCGCTTATTTATCTAATAGAGAAATTTTTGTAAGAGATTGTTATGCATGTGCAGATCCAGATTATAAATTGAATATTCGGGTTGTTAATGAATATCCATGGAGTAATCAATTTGCATATAATATGTTTTTACGTCCAACGGACGATGAGTTGAAAAACTTCGAAGGGGAATGGACAGTAATTAATGCTCCTGGTTTTATGGCAGATCCTAAAGTAGATGGTACCCGACAGCACAATTTTGCTATCTTGAATTTTACTAAAAAAATTGCTTTAATTGGCGGTACGGGTTATACAGGTGAAATTAAAAAAGGCATCTTTTCAGCTTTAAATTTTATACTTCCTGTTTATAAAAACACCTTGCCCATGCATTGCAGTGCGAATGTTGGGAAGGATGGCGATACGGCAATATTCTTTGGGTTATCTGGAACTGGAAAAACAACGCTTTCAACCGACCCTAGTAGAAGTTTAATTGGTGATGATGAACATGGATGGACTGCCGAAAATACAGTATTTAATTTTGAAGGTGGCTGTTATGCTAAAGTAATTAACCTTTCGAGAGATCACGAACCAGAAATATTTGATGCTATTAAAAAGGGCGCAATTCTTGAAAATGTTATTGTAGACTCAAATGGAAATGTAAATTTTGAAGATACCTCTATTACTCAAAATACACGTGTAAGTTACCCGATTTTTCATATTGATAATATTAAAATACCTTCCATAGGAAGGAACCCGAAAAACATTTTCTTTTTAACTGCCGATGCTTTTGGGGTAATTCCTCCCATTTCAAAATTAACACCCAGTCAGGCGGCCTATCATTTTATTTCAGGTTATACCGCTAAAGTGGCTGGTACCGAGGCAGGTGTTCTAGAGCCGCAACCATCGTTTTCAGCCTGTTTTGGTGCCCCTTTTATGCCGTTACATCCCGCAAAATATGCCGAAATGTTAAGTCAGAAAATGAAAGATTCTGGCGTTAACGTATGGTTGGTAAATACGGGATGGACAGGTGGTCCTTACGGCGTAGGTACTCGAATGAAGTTAAAATACACCCGAGCCATGATTAATGCGGTGCTGAATGGCGATTTAGGTTTGTATAATTATGATGATTATCACATCCATTCCGTATTTGGCGTGGCGCAACCAAGAGAATGCCCAGGCGTTCCAACCAGTGTGTTAAGCCCAAGAGCCACATGGAACGACGACGAAGCCTATTATACCACAGCCTTTAAACTTACCAATGCATTTCGTGAAAATTTCAAGAAATTTGAAGCTTATGCCAGTGAGGAAATAAGACGAGGCGGACCGCAACGTTATGCGTTTTAATGCACAAAGCATCAGACTAAAATTTTGATTTTTGTCATCGCTAGGTACGAAGCAATCTCTTGAAGCCAAGTTCAATTTAAAAATGTAGCATAGGTCTTAAAAAAAATTGTCCTACTTTTTGTTGCAAGTCCAAAAAAAGAAAGTCAAACAAAGTAAACAGAAAACACCTCTTTTGTACATTTTGATTTAACGTCTTTTGATCAAAGATTAATGTTGGATAATATTGGATCAATCCTAAAAGTTGTGTGTGAATTAAAATAAGATTACGATTTTTGTAAAAAAAGAGCACCTTGGACAATTACCTAGACTTATTAAAACTTATTCTTCCAGAATTTTTGATTAACCATTTTGACTTAGTTAAGAAC
>NZ_JBFHGK010000049.1:0-27954 GCF_041583155.1 Mariniflexile sp. | reverse complement strand
TTTATCAAAAGATGACGATAGTAAAGCCTGTTGTGATAACCAAGTGAAATTAGTTTTTCGAACTTCAAAATAAATTCGGTTAAGCTCCTCTCTATCCTTTTCCTCAAAATCTTTTATCTCTACTTTCAAATTAGTAAAAGTCTTCTCCTAAAATATGGCTACGGGTTAAAATTGATTTACGCTGTTAATTTGTATACCATATTAGGTGTTTTAAAGTCTAAAGATAAGTGTAATCTTATTTCGTTGTACAAATTAATTGCATTTTTTGTAACACTTTTCGTGTGAGTTATATTTATAAAGATTTGGTCGAGATAAAATTCATTTATAAGAATCTAGTTAACACTTTCTGCCATGGTATTTTCGTACTAACATTTTTCTTCTGCCTTACTAATGTTAAAGCGCTTTCTTTTCAGTATTTGAGTTTGTACATGAATACCTTCGGAATCAAGCAGGCCATAAAAGCAATACTATCGTTAATTTTAGCACCCTACAGCCTCTCTAATTTTTGTTTAAAAGCTACTTGATCCAAAAAACAAACGCCCTTAAAGGGCGTGTTTTTAACTTGTTTTTTTAAAATTAGGGACTTGCGCAACGGTTACCGGTGTTGGCAAAAGTTATTTTTTACTTTTTTTGGTCAATCTTCCTGTTGCAAATAGAATTCTATCTATATAGTATGAATATTCTTGTTCTTTTTTTAAGTTATCATTTATAGAGTCTGAATTTAGCCAATCTATATAATTTTCTATTAGTTCCTTTTCTTTTTTTGTTATTACACTTAGTTGTCTAATTTTAGATATATCTTTAGTGTTATTATATTGATGAATAGCAAAAGCTCTAAGCACATGTTGGTCAATTATTGGCTGACTTTTTTGTTTTGTTAAATATTTTCCAAACTGATAAAATACAAAGCTATTTTCTTGCTCCATAATGCTTAAGTCTTCTCGGTGAATTCCTTTGGCAATATGCTTTAATTTTTTTAAATCTCCATTTTTCCAGATTATTGAATATAAAAGTTTTATCAAAGAGCTACTATTCTCTGGTATAGGATTTAAATTATAGTTTTTGTCAATTACCTTATTCGCTATCAGATTATCAATTTCTTCAGATGATATGTTAAAATCAATTTTAGGAAAAGCTTTTGGATCCATCAGATATTTATTATCAAAACTCTCTTTTTCAATTTTAACTAGATCATTTATGGTATCAGATTTTATTATTTTTTCAAATATTTCTGAAACAAAGTTTTTAGATTCTTGGTCTGTCATTTAATATTTAGGGTTAATTTTTGCTAAAACGTTTATGTATATGGAAAATTGCGTGTTTGATTGCGAGGATTTTCCGAAGGAAAATCATTAGGATAAAACTAGCAATAAATTATATACGGTTTTGGCATTTCATTGTTTTTACTCGGACTTGTTCTTATTCGACTTAATTCTCTTTTTTTTCTGCGTTTGAGTGAATTCGGTCAGCGTTTTATTCCGCAAACTTTTTCAATTCCGATTGAGTGAGCAATTCCGCAATTTGCTAAATTCCGCATTCAATTCAGGTTTTGCTTTTCTTTTCAGTTTCCTATTCCGAAAATGAGCTATAAGTCAATTTTTTTAATTCCTTTTTTTATAAAAACTAGATTATTGATTTATTTTTAAGTTCCAAATACTTTTTGTCAATTCTTTTAAAAGAAAAAAGAGCTGTTAAAATCCCTAATATTGAGGATATTGAATAAAGTATAATGAAATCTTTCAAAATCTTCATTGAAAAAGTAAAACGATTATCACTTAATTCAAAGAGTATCATAAATATTGAAAATGGAAGTGCCCAATAAAGCATTCCCTCAATTAGTAAATACTTAAATTTGTTTTTTCTTTTACTTTCCCATTTCTTGTAATAATTTATTTGTTTTTGGTTTAATTCCATTTTTTTAAGGTTTCTGCTCAATGTCTAGTCCTGAAATATGGCTACAGGTTAAAAATTGATTTACGCTGTTAATTTGTATACCATATTAGGTGTTTTATAGTCTAAAGATAAGTGTAATCTTATTTCGTTGTATAAATTAATTGCATTTTTTGTAGCTCTTTTCGCGTGCGCTATATTTGTAAAGGTTTGGTCGAGATAAAATTCATCTTTAAGAATCCCGTTAACCCTTTCTGCCATGGTATTTTCGTAGTAATATTTTTCTTCTGTCATACTAATATTCAGGTGCTTTCTTTTCAGTATTTGAGTTTGTACATTAATTCCATCGGAATCAAGCAGGCCATAAAAGCAATACTATCGTTAATTTTAGCACTACACAGCCGCTCTAATTTTTGTTTAAAGCTACTTGATCCAAAAAACAAACGCCCTTAAAGGGCGTGTTTTTAACTTGTTTTTTTAAAATTAGGGACTTGTGCAACGGTTACCAGTGTTGGCACACGTTATTTCTTTTGTTTAGCTTCTAATTCAGGTAGTTGTTTTTTGTATTCTTCTAAATCCCAAATCATATTATAATTCGATAGATACGATTGTAAATTACCCAAACCAACTTCTGCTCGTCTTTTGTCAACATTATCAGGGTCAATTAGTGGTAGAACATATGGTTCTCCAGTTTTTTCATCTTGACCAACTTGACTGCCATATATCTGTTTTCTTCCATTTCTTAAAGCGACTCTGTCTTCCAAAAGAGCTAAATAACTTGCTTTAGCTCTACCGTTGTTAACGGCATCTTTCAACATAGGTAAGTATTTTTCTTGTGTTTCAAGGTCAGAATGTTGAATTACTAAAAATAAAGTAACGTTTCCTTGGTCTCCAATTTTGTCAGTTCCCATCCATCCTCGTTCGTCAAGTATTTGCTTTATTTTAATTAAATTAATAGAATCAATTTTATCGATTTTTTTCCATTGTTCTTTGATTTCATCAGATTTCCATCCATATTTCTCGCTTATTTTTTCTAATTCGTCACGTGAAGATTGGTCTGATTGATAGATGATATCTAAAGTTGTCACTAAAGGCTTGTCGAAATTTTCTTCAGATTTTTCCTTATTAATTTTAATTAGCGCTAAAACTTCATTCCATCTTTTGTCAATTTGCAAAAGAGATAGATCAGAATCTTTAATAATATGATTATAATTTTTATAATCTCCAGATTTAGCAATTTTAAATAATTGAACAAAAGAAGAATCAACTTCTTTTGCCAAAGCCCAAGAGCAAGCCGCATTGTATCTGTCCGAGGTTTCGCTATTGACTCCCTTTTTGGAAAATGCCTCTGAATATTTTTCAGCAGACTTTTTATAATCTTTTGTTTGGTATAAATCCCAAGCTTTTATTATTAATTCGGAATATTTATCTCGGTCTTGTCCGAATGAAAGATTGAAAATTAAAAATCCAAAAATTGTCAAAATTATCGTTTTCTTCATGGATGTTCCTATTTTTAATGTGTGCCAACAATTAGATATAAGCAATTAGCTACATCCGAATTATATACCTACGAATATATTAAAAAACAACCTACAAAAACTAAATACTGCTTTAAAAATATGGTTGTTAACGTTGTTTAATTGCATACTTGCCGAAGCTTGTGGGTTACTTTTAGTTTTGAAGTACTGTATTACGAGATGGCTTACCTCGGCTACGCTTCAATCAACCTTACCCGACAATGCCAAAAATGATTAACTTCCTAAAAAATCTTTATACCACTTCCCGGAAGCTTTTACAATGCGTTGTTGTGTAGAAAAATCGGTATATACCAAACCGAATCTTGGGTGATAGCCTTCGGCCCATTCAAAATTATCGGTAAAGGTCCATGCAAAATAGCCTGCCACATTTAGTCCTTCTGCTTTTGCCTTTTGCACCTGCGCTATATGCGATTGTAAGTATTGTAAGCGTTCCGTATCGTTTACTTCACCTGAAACAAGTTTATCAGTAAATGCGGCACCGTTTTCGGTAATAATTATTTTTTTTACCCCTTTATACTCATTGAAATGAGCTATCATATTATAGATACTTGGTGGGTATACTTCCCAATCCATGAGCGTTGTTTTTACGTTTCGTTTGGATGCCTTTACTATTCTAGCACGTAAGTATGGCACAAAATAACTATGCTTTACGACTTCTCGGGTATAGTTTTGCACACCAATAAAATCGAAATCGAAAACGGCTTTCTTTAAATCATCTGGTTTTATATAGGCTTCAATACGTTTTAAAACGGGCACGTGTTTGGTGGGGTATCCCAAGCCCAACAAAGGCTCAATAAACAATCTATTTAATAAGGCATTGGCCTTTTTGGCAGCTAAAACATCTCTAGCAGCCTGACTATAGGGTGTTATTTCCGAGCAGGAAAACGTACTTCCTATTTGGGCATCTGGCACCAGGTCTCGCAACATCCTGCCACCAATAGCTTGACAAAGTACCGCATGATGCACTGCTGGCAAAAAATTTTTCAAGCCTTTATTACCCGGAGCATGAACGCCTAAAAAATAACCAGCACCTGTAAATACCATGGGCTCATTTAGCACCATCCAATGTTTTACCCGATCGCCAAAATGAGTGGCACAAACTCTGGTGTAATTTTCAAACCATTGTAGGACTTCGCGGTTTACCCAACCGCCTTGGTTTTGCAAAGCTTGTGGTAAATCCCAGTGGTATACCGTCACCCAGGGCGTAATGCCACATGCTATGCAAAAATTTATTACACGATTATAAAATGCAATCCCTTCTGAACTTACCACACCAGTGCCATTTGGAATGATGCGCGACCAGGCCAATGAAAACCTAAAATGTTTGATATTCATAGATTTCATAAGCAGAATATCTTCTTCAAACTTGTTGTAGAAATCGCAAGCTATTTGCCCATGTTGATTATTAAAGATATTGCCTTTTTTTGATGTAAATTGATCCCAGATGGATACGCCTTTATCATGAATGGCATGCGCCCCTTCTATTTGGTATGCAGCGGTAGATACTCCAAAAACAAAGTCTTTTCCGAAATCTTGAGGTTTTAAATTGAAAGCGTTTTGGGGATTATTAAAATCCATATTTTGATTTTGTATTATAGATTTTCCTGTAAAAGGGTATCTATAATTTGTTCGGTAATATCAGGATAATATACAGGTACTATGGTGTCGGATTCCACCCACTTCACAATATCTTTTATATATTTCTTTTTTAATGCTTTTATTACGGGTACTCCCATATCTTTTAAAGCAGCGGCATTACATTGCTGTTCATATTGTCCTTTCATGGGGATAACCAATAGCTTTTTACCCATAAACAAGGCTTCGGCAGGCGTTTCAAAACCGGCACCACATAAAACACCTTTACTCCTTGCCATACTTTGTACAAAGGTTTCATTGGTAATAGGTTGCACTACTACATTATTGTAAATCGTTACTTTTTTAGTGTGTTTTGAAAACACATCCCAGGTTACCTCTTTTATTTTTGAAAGTATGCCTAGTATTTTCTCATCTTCATACGATGGCAAGTAAACGGTATAATGATTACCAGTTTCGCAAATGGCATTTCGAATATCTTGCCTTATTACTGGTGTAAAAATATCATCTTGATACGACTTGAAATGAAACCCATACTGTTTGGTAGTTGGTGCGTATTTTTTAAGAATTAGTTTTCCTAAAGGATCTTCCTTCTTGGGTTTTGGCGCATTGGCAGCCATAACAGCTGCCTGATGACTTAAACTTACACATGGTAAATTTTTAAGTTTGCATGCCCACGCAGATACAGGTTCAAAATCGTTAATTATCAAATCGTATTTTTCAACTGGCAACGTGTTAATTTCCTTATGAAGTCGCATACTTTTGGCCTTTAGGTAGGTTTTCCAAAAATCGACACCGCCTTTTTTTCCAAAAACAAAACTCAATCCTTTTAACTGGTAAGTTACTGGATATGGTATGTTAATATCGGCTTCGGTACCACTTACTAAAATATCTAATTCAATAGCTTTCTTTTTCAGAATGGGAATAATATCGCGTGCCCTACTTAAATGCCCATTACCCGTTCCCTGAATGGCGTATAGTACTTTTTTGCCCGTCATTTTAAAGCAGTTTGGTTTGTTTAACTGCTGGCTGAAACTCTTTCATCATGTTTTGAAAAAGCTCCTTGGTTTCCAAAAGCTCTTCTTCTTCCGTATCTGGTTCTTCTTCCAGTAAAAAGTTATCTTTAAAATTAAACAAATGCCAAGAACTCTCATAATACTCCAGAGCGGTTAGATTTTCCACCCAATCGCCCGAATTCAAATACATCACGTTACCATGGGTATTTTCTATACATTTTATTTCTGGTTGGTGAATATGTCCGCAAATCACATAATCATACTCGTTTTCAATGGCTATATCTGATGCAATTTTTTCAAAGTTATTAATGAATTTTACGGCAGACTTTACACTATTCTTTATTTTTTTGGACATCGATATGGGCCCTTTTCCAAATTTAGAAGCAAAGAAATTGATAGCACTATTAAGTAGAATGAGTGAATCGTAACCTACAGCACCTAATTTTGCTATCCATTTAGAGTGTTGCATGGTCACATCAAACACATCGCCATGAAAAATCCATGTTTTTTTTCCATCAATGGTTAATAATTCTTTATTTGAAATGCTAAAACTTCCTAATTGAAAGCCAACAAACTTACGAAGCATTTCGTCGTGGTTTCCCGTTATGTAATGTACCTCAACACCATTTGTAATCCAGGAGGTTATAAGTTTTATCACCTTCATATGCGACTTTGGCCAATAGCGTTTACTAAATTGCCAGATATCAATAATGTCGCCGTTTAATATAACTTTGTCTGGTTTTATGGATTTAAGGTATTTAAGAAGTTCCTTAGCGCGACACCCATAGGTACCTAAATGTACATCGGAAATCACAACAATATCAACTGGCCGTCTCTTCATACGTTTGCTATTGCAATTTGTTGGTTAGTTTTATTTTTTAGGGAAGAAGCAAACCCACTTAAAGAACAAGTAGTTATACTTTTTACTGCGAGAGTAGATAAATCGTTAAAGATTATCAGCATACATTTATTACTTAACACCTGCATTCGGTATTATAAGCACAAAATTGTAATTATTAATCTTAACGAAGGTTAATGCAGTATTAAAAAGGTGTTAAGGTTGTGGTTGCAAAATCGCCTAGTATTTTAGGTGCTATCTATATAAAATCGCCTAAAAAACGACAAGTTATTGTGAAATTTCTTCTTTTTTGAATAAAATTAAAATATATTCGAATGCTTAATAATTATGTACCAATTAACTAAATACGACTTTAAATCAATATTAACTTATGAAAATTAGCGTTACACCTATTCAACTCATATCATTTTTTTTGTGTTTTTTTTCATTGCTAGTTCTTCCAATTGAACTGTATGCACAAGCAAATAACAAACCTAATATCATTTATTTGATGACTGACGACCAACGTTGGGATAATATGGGATGTTATGGTAGACCTGAATTTAAAACACCTAATATTGACAAATTAGCCAATGATGGTGTTATATTCGACAATGCGTTTTATGCGGTGTCCATTTGTATGCCAAGTCGTGTGTCTATTTTAACCAGTCGCTATATTTCGAGCCACCGTGTTGGCTTCGCTGCTCCAAACAATTACACCTTGTCTGAATCCGATTTTGCAAATAGCTACCCGGCCATTCTTAAAAAAGCAGGATATCGCACAGGTTTTATTGGAAAAGTAGGTTTTTCGGTTACTGAAAAAGCGCAGCAACCCAGCGTTGTTCCACCAGGATACCTTTATAAAAAATATTTTAGCAATACATTCGACTTTTTTGTAGGAACAGAAACCAATGACAGAAAGGGTGTTGAGATGTGGCCGGAAGATGATGCCGGTTTGCAACATATTTATAGAGCCAACCGACCTGCCACCGAACGTACTTTGAAAACAGGTGATGCGATGTTACGTTTTATAGATACCCAACCTAAAGACCAACCTTTTTGCCTGTCGGTTAGTTTTTATGCCGTGAAACATGATAGTAATTCCGATTTATATGGCCCACACTTCGATTTATTTAAAGATTACGAATTCTCGGTACCAGAAAACTGGGTAGCCGGTGCCAACGATAAATTACCCAAAGTAGTGAAAGAAAATTGGCGTGGCGTTCCTTTACACTTGCAACGATCATCAACACCAGAATTGTATCAAAGACAAGTTCGCCGTTTTGCAACGCAGGGTTATACGGTAGATCAGCAAGTTGGATTATTGATTGAAAAATTGAAAGAAAAAGGCATTCTAGACAACACGATAATTATTTACACCAGTGATAACGGTCGTTTTCAGGGGTCGCATGGTCTTTTTGACAAAGCATTACTATATGAAGAATCGGTAAAACAACCCCTAATTGTTTTTGATGGAAGAGCCGATGCCACTAAACGCCACCGTAGAGAAAAAGCTTTAATTTCTTCAATTGATATTGCCCCTACTATACTATCGTTTGCCGGTATAAAACCAACTGCAAGTATGCAAGGAACCGACTTCACACCTATTCTGAATAAAGAAAAAGACGCTTCTTCTTGGCAGGACGCTGTGTATATGGAGAATCTTTTCCTGGTTTCTATGTTTAATTCAAAGCACAAACCGAATGCTAATGAATTAAATGACAAAGAAATAGCCGAAAACAAATCATACCGCTGTAGAGGCGTACGAACTGATCGGTGGAAGTATTTTATTTATTATGAACATACTCCGAAACTTGAAGAGTTATATGATTTAGAAAACGACCCTTTAGAACAAAACAATTTAGTTAATAACCCGGAATTTGCTGATGTATTACAAAATTTACGTAATAGAACCGAGGCATTTTATTTAAAGGCAGTACAATAAACAAGCAGTTAATTTAATTTGATTAAGCCTTCAACCGATAAGCACAGGTATTAGGCTGCTCTTTTTTGCTGGTATTTTCTTCTGGCCAGGATTAATTTATACCTAAAATCGTCGAAAAATAGACTTGATAATAAAATAAGTGTTCCGAAAATAAGTGTGTTCAATTTCATGTTAATTCTTGAATATAAAAACCCACCTATAATACCACCCATAAAAAAGAAGCAAATAATAAAAATACGCAGTTTAATGTTCGACTTAATTTTCTCTTTATGATGGTATGATTTTGGAAAAAATAATTGGGATAACTCAATTCCTAAATCGGTAAACAAACCGGTTAAATGTGTAGTTCTTACCACGGCATTTGAAATTTTAGTAACAAAGGAGTTTTGAAGCCCCATGGCAAAAAGAAGTGCACAAACAATTAGGTTTGCATTTGTCCATTCTGTCATATCACTTATAATAGCAACACTCATTAAAACAAAACATTCAATGAGTGTTGGAAGTACAAAAACATTCAGTTTTTTATTTTCTCTATACGTTTCAATTAGAAAACTAGACAAGAAGGAACCAAATAAAAATGAAAAAATATAAAGGAAATAAATGGTTCCTTTCCATATTTCAAAATTAGCCACATCACTTATAAACAGTGCGAAATGCCCCGTTACATTCGTTGTTAATTGACCAAAAGCTAAAAATCCTGTTACATTAACTATACCAGCCACAAATGATAAAATAGTAGCTATACGCAAATTATGTTTTAATGTTCTGCTTTTTCCTTGATGTCTAAACATTCTATTTCCATTTTGTTTGGTTTTAAAATGGAGCCCAACGCATGTATGCTTCGAATTTAATCAATTAATTTCAAAACAGTACGGCCTTTCAGTTTTCCTTGAAGCATTAAATCCAATTTAGCCTGAATCCCTTCAAGACCAATTTCATTGCAAGTAGTTTCTATTTGTTTTGGTTTCCATTCATCCGATAACAATTCCCATACCTTTGCTCTTTGTTGCATTGGATAATTTTGGGAGTCGATACCAATTAAAGTAATTCCTCGCAAGATAAAAGGAAAAACTGTTAAGTCAAGCTTTGGAGAAGCAACATTTCCACAACAAGTTACAACGCCTATTGGGCTTGTAGACTTAATAATATTTTCTAGGATAACGCCACCAACCGTATCTATAGCTCCTGCAAATAAAGGCGCTAATAATGGTTTTTTGTCAAAATTCTCAATCTCACTACGCATTAATACCTCTTTCGCACCAAGATTGATTAAAAAGTCCTGTTCTGTTTCCTTTCCTGTTATAGCAACAACCGAATAACCTAAATGATTCAATAACATAACACTTACAGCACCAACACCTCCTGTTGCGCCGGAAACCACAATTTTACCATCTTCTGGTTTAACTAATTCCGTAAGTCTTAAAACAGACATACCTGCGGTTAATCCAGCAGTACCGAAAACCATAGCCTCTTTCATACTCATTTTTTCAGGTAATTTCACAGCCCATTTTGCTGGGACTTGAATATATTCTGCAAAGCCACCATCGGTATTCATCCCTAAATCATAACTAGTTACTATTACTTTATCACCAATTTGAAATCCGGCACTGTTTGATGCTTCTATGGTTCCTACAGCATCAATTCCAGGGGTATGTGGAAAATTTCTTGTAACACCTTTGTTGCCCGAAGCCGACAATGCATCTTTATAATTTAAGGAACTATAATGTACCTTTACTAGTATTTCTTCTTCTCCTAAAGGCTTAAATGCCATTTCTTTAACTGCTCCAATAAATTTATCATCGATATTTTCAACACGGAATGCCTTAAATGTAGAATTAGTTTGTTTCATCTGTATTCGTTTAATTTTGTTTACTTTTGTACAAATATCATAATAAATAAATTGCTAATCAACCACTTACAAAAGGTTGGCATACGAACATTTAATTCAGTTTTAAGTGTTTTCAGTACTTTAAGAGACGAAAAAAAATGAAAAAAAGTTATTGCCCTATAGATACTTTTATAAATGTGGTTAAAGGAAAACGGAAAGCTACTATAATTTTACATCTTTTTCAAGGTGATAAACGTTATGGCGAATTAGTTAGATTACTACCCGACATAAGCGAACGTATGCTAAGTAAACAGCTTAAAGAATTAGAATCGGATGGCTTAGTAAACAGAACGGTTTTTCCTGAGGTTCCTCCACGGGTAGAATATAGCTTAACCACTCTAGGCCAAGAAATTCAACCTGTTTTAAAACAAATGTTTAAAGGAGGCATTCTTTTTGAAAAATCTATTGAAACTTCTCAAAATTAAAGAACAATTAAAGGCAGATTCCTAGCTATTATGACTTATAAAATGCTAGCTTCATCTTTTACTTTATTTTAAAAAAAAATAAAGCATCAAAGCAATTTTAAAAAAACCTTGATGCCGTATAAATCTTTTGGAATGTAAAACCTAACTTAATGCAAAAGTCCCGCTACCGAAATGTAACGTTCCCCAGTGTCGTAGTTAATAGTTAAAATCGTTTCTTCACCATTTAAACTTTTTAATTGTTTCCTAACAGCTGCCAAAGAGGCGCCTGTAGAAATCCCTACTAAAATACCTTCCTGTTTTGCAATGTTCTGAACTTCAGCAAACGCTTCTTCTTTCGTAATTTTAATAACGCCATCAATTATTTTAGTGTTAAATACTTCTGGAATAAATCCTGGCCCAATGCCTTGAAGCGGATGTGGTCCAGGTTCGCCACCAGAAATTACCGGAGAATCATTTGGCTCTACCGCGATTACTTTCAATGTAGAAAATGTTTCTTTTAACACTTCTGCCATTCCTGTGATATGGCCACCAGTACCTACACCTGTAATTAAATAATCCAAACCATCAGGAAAATCATTAGCGACTTCTAAAGCCGTTGTTTTACGATGAATTTCTGGGTTGGATGGATTTGTGAATTGTGATGGCATCCATGCATTTTTGTTGTTAGCCACCAATTCATTGGCCTTTGCAATGGTTCCACCTAAACCTAATTCTTTAGGAGTTAACACTAAATTTGCACCATAAGCTGCCATTAAAGCTCTACGCTCAACAGACATGGATTCTGGCATAACTAACGTAAGTTTATAGTTTTTTACTGCAGCAACCATAGCCAAGCCTATCCCGGTGTTTCCCGATGTGGGCTCAATAATTTCGGTATCTTTTGTTAGAATGTTTTTTTTCTCAGCATCTTCAATCATTGCTAATGCAATTCTATCTTTAATGCTCCCTCCCGGATTTGCTTTTTCAAGTTTCATCCAAACATTTGCATTTGGAAATAATTTAGACAATCTCACAGTTGGTGTATGACCAATGCTTTCTAATATGTTATTGAATTTCATAATCCTCTATTTATATAGAGTAAATATAATTATTTAATTTCATTAAGAATAGCGATCGTTTTATGTCTTTATAAAACTTTTCAGTTTCATAGTACATCTTTATAAATCAATAAGCACTTTAAAACCTTAAACCTTGTTTAGCATATTTAGACACAAATTTTCTCAACTTTATTCATACTAAAGGCCTATTTAATTTAAAACCCATTAAATCACTAACAAAAAAAAATCATCAAAACAGTATAGTAAAGCAACTTTTACTTTTTTGCTTTACTAAAACTTGCATGATGATTTTTATGGATTTTTTATTCAGGTTCTACTTTACATCTCTCACTAAGCGAACATAATTTATAATGCGTTCTTCATTCTCAGTAGCTGGGCCATTTTTTACTTTGGTATCAAAACGTACTGCTCCTGCCCCGTGAATATCAGCACCATCATGATCTACCGCATAACCAAAGGCTACATAATCGGCAAAATACATCCCACTAATTTTTTCACTACCTGCCGATGTGCTTGTCCAGAAATAAGGGTAATCGGCATTTCTGGCCTCATTCAGTATTTTTGAAATATTAAAAAATTTAGTATCGATGGCAGGAAACCTCCCTGAATACTCCACAATACTTTGTAATTCTTTTACGTTTGGCAAGCGCCAATCGGTGTATCCCGCATAATCCGAATTTTCAGCATAAGCTAAAGCATCTTCCCAATTCATTCCTCTTTTACTATCATTTTTACTCCACATTAATCCAGTAGCTTTATCTGTAATGGTAGTATCACCATTATCAACAAAGTCATTTATCCCGTAAATATCACCACGAACGGCACGCACATATCTTCTGCCATCTAATGCTTTAATGTGTCCTGTCCAATCATTAACTATAAAGGCAAGTCTCTTTTTGGATTCGGGCGTATTAACCAAATAAAAATTACTAGACCATGTATGTTGGTCGCGTTGTTCACCTCCGTCTTTACTAACTAAATTAAAGTACGTAGTATCGAGATAAGGCCATCCAGTAGATTGATCTCGTATGGACCATAATTCTTTTATGGTAGGCATTCGCCAATCGGTATATCCCCCTAGGTTAAGGTTTTCACAATAAGTTGCAGCTTCTACCCAACCTTTACTTTCGGTTGACTGATCTTGTGCCCACATTAATCCTGTAACATTATCGGTAACGGTTCCATTACCGTTATCGGTAAACGACATTTTTTGTCCCTTTTGATAATGCCCGTCCTGACCGTAGAAAGCATCTCCACTCTTCAAATTGTCAACTTTATTTCCAACAGCATCATAAGTATTTATCTGACCTGTGGCAGGAAGCGTATAATTTTTTGAAGATATCGCAGTGGTTTTAGTTTCGCTAGTTTTCATGCTGGCGAGCACCTCTTCAATAGTTGGTAATTGCTCATCTGCTCGCGGTGGCCTACCTTCCGAAGGGCGCCCTTCTGGTTTGGGTGCTTTATTTAATTCTTCTTCTACAATATAACCATCGTGATTAACGTCTATTTTAGAGAAATCCTTTTTTAAAGGCCCCTTTACTTCACTTTCGGCTAACTTGCCATCTTTGTTACTATCCATTTCAGATAGCATTTCTGCGATGGTTGGTCTTTCTTCACTTTGAGGTCTTTGGCGCTGTTCGCCTTGTTCATGTGGTCCCGAAGATTGGTAATTATTATCTTGATTTTGTGCAAAACCGTAAATTGACAATGCCATAAAACCTAAGGCAAACACGTTTACTTTCATATCATTTTGAATTATCATAACACTTGTTTTTATATAGGTATTTAGACAAGTATTATTCTAAAAGCTTGTGTTTAAATTCCCTATTAATAAAATTTTAACAAGGGCACCCAGCTTTTTAAAATCAAATGAAATGGTTTCATTCCTTTTTCACATTAATTATTGGCACACTTACAATTTCGAAAGTTGCAGAAGCTAATTGTACTTTACCTTCTGTTTTTTGAATTTCAATACCAATTAGTTCATTTAATAAGTGTTTTGTATATCTTCTTTTTTTATAATCTACTATGTAACGCAAATTGAATTGCATCCAATTGTCGGTCATCGTTATTGCTAAAGTTGGATGAACCTCAGCGTTTTCAATATAGTATTTGTTAACAACTTGACTCCATTCTTCCTTAGAGTTTAACACATATTCAGATAAAGTTTCAGAAGCAATTCTCACAACGATTGCTTTAGCGAGTTCAATATCCGAACCATACCGGATAGGAATATTAAATTCATCCCACACAAACGGAAAATCCCTTGAGTAGTTATATACAGGTCCTTTAAATACGAAGGCATTACTCAATTTTACAATTCTTCCGCTATAATTATCGCTGGACACCCATTCCCCAATTTCCATCATGGTGGTGTAAATACTATCAATATCTATAACATCGCCTTTAATTTTGTTAATTTCTATTCTATCGCCAGGTTTATATACACCAACAAAAAAGATATAAAAAGACCCAGCCACACTTAAAATTAACTCTTGCAAGGTTATTGTAATACCCGCTGTAAATAAGCCTATAGCTAGCGCAAAATCTTTAATATTACCAGTGAAAAATGAAATGGTTACTAGAATAAGTAAAAAATAACCAAAAAACTCTACTGCTTTTTGAGATTTATATCTAACCGTTGTATCCAGAAGTTTTCTTCTTAACAGGCGTCTTAAAAAAGCAATAGCAGACAATATAAATATTGCCCAGATTAGATATTTAACAATACTGGAAGAAATAGGATGGGCATCCATCCATTGACTTATATACTCAAGTAGTTCCATTGGTTTTTAGACAACACGGATACAACTGTGTGCTTCTTCCTCTAATTTAGTAAATAATTTAGGTAAACTCACATATGAAAACCTATTTCTTTAAGATGAAGCTCAGTTTGTTGCTTACACTACCTATTGCGCCAAAAGAATGGTGTAAATAAAATAAGTACTGTAAATAATTCCAAACGTCCAATAAGCATTAAAAAAGAAGCCCACCACTGGGCTAAAAGTGGTAACGCCGCATAATTATTTACGGGTCCGAAATTACCAAGTGCAGGACCAACATTACCCAAACTTGATGCAGATAAACCAATGGCAGATGTAAAATCGATGTCGAACATAGAAAATACCAAAGCACCTATAATAAACGATAACATATAAAGTATAAAAAATGCCAACACATTAAATACTATAAACCTGTTTATAGCCTTATTATTATATCGAACTGGTACAATTGCACTTGGATGAAGTGTGCGTTTAAATTCCAAAAAACCATTTTTAATAAGTATGAGGTGACGCACCACTTTTACACCTCCAGAAGTACTCCCAGACGAGCCCCCTAGAAACATAAGTCCAAAAAACATAACCACTAAAAAAGGAGTCCATAATGTATAATCTGCCGATACAAAACCCGTAGTTGTAATAACAGTTAGAACTTGAAATAAAGCATGTCTGAAAGCACTTTCAGCTTCTCCCCATACCATGGGATGGTGTATTGATGAAACAGAAACATCGGCTCTGAAATATATAATAAGTGCAGCAATAATTGAAAAAACAACGACAAATTTAAAATAGAGTTTAAACTCTTCATCATGAATTATTTTTTGAACTTTACCCTTAAAAGCAAAGTAACTTAACACAAAATTGGCGCCTGCCAAAAACATAAATAAGATGATAATATATTGAATTACAGGCTGATCATTCCAATAAGCAACACTGGCATTTTTAGTTGAAAAACCACCTGTTGATAAGGTTGCCATAGAATGATTAATAGCATCAAAAAATGACATTCCAGCTAATTGAAGTAATATTGTTTCTGCAGCCGTATAACCAAAATAGATTAGCCATAAACGCTTGGCAGTATCTGTAATTCTAGGATGAAGTTTATCGGCACTTGGTCCTGGAGCTTCGGCGGCAAACAGCTGCATACCTCCTATACCTAATAATGGTAAAATTGCTATGGCCAGCACAATAATCCCCATACCTCCTATCCAATGGGTGGTACTGCGCCAAAATAAAACACCTTTAGGTATAATTTCAATATCGTTTAATATTGATGAACCTGTTGTGGTATAGCCAGACATGGTTTCAAAAAAAGCATTTGTAAAATTGGGAATACTTCCTGTTATAACATAAGGAAGCGTACCACATAAAGACATCAAAATCCAACCAAAAGTTACAACTATATAACCTTCACGTTTATTAATTTCTTTTTTATGCTTCTTGGTTAAAAACATGGCAATTGCACCAGCAATCAAGGTAAATATACCGGAAAGCGCTATTTCATAAGTAACGCCATCCTTATAAAAATAACTTACCAAAGCCGATAATAGCATGAATGCACCATTAAATAATAACAGTAATCCTAAAAAATGAAAAATGATTTTATAATTGAGTTTCAATGCTAATCCTGTTTAATAATAATTTTTAAAGGAATAATTTTTCAACGCGTTTTATAGATTGCAACAAACAGCATACTACTACCCTATCGCCTTCCTGAATTTTAAAATTACCAAGGGCTATCATTCCTGCACCGTTTCTAATTACACCACCAATAATAGCTGATCTCGGAAAATCGATTGATTTTATTGTTTTGTTACAAACTGCCGATGAGCCTTTCACTTCAAACTCTAACAATTCTGCATTTAAATTATTTAGTTTGGTCATTGCAACTACTTCACCTCTACGGATATATCTAAAAATATTATTCGCTGCCAATAGCTTTTTATTCACTAAGGTATCAATACCGATGGAGTGCGACAATTCAAAATAATCCATATTTTCAACTAGGGCTATGGTTTTTTTAACCCCTTTGGATTTAGCAACTAAGCATGACATAATATTGGTTTCGGAGTTTTCACCAACGGCAATAAAAGCATCCATATCACTTAGGTTTTCTTCATCTAATAAATCGACATTACGTCCGTCGCTATTTATAACCAGCACCTTGGTTAATAGTTCCGCAAGTTCGAAAGCGCGATCTCTATTACCTTCTAGAAGTTTTACATTAAAACCCTTATTACTTAAATCTCTAGAAGTTTTAAAACCAATTTGTGTTCCGCCTAAAACCATCACGTTTTTAATGGCTCTATTTAACTTCCCACTTAATTTACATAATTCGTCGTGACCACCTTCGGTAGTTATAAACACCACATTATCCCCACGTTTAAACTTAGTATCCCCACGTGGAATGATAGTAAACTGGGTACCAAAACGTTGAATTGCAATAGGCACAAAGTGTAATTCCGGAAAAACCTCAGCAGCTTGTTTCACGGTTTTACCAACAAAAGAAGCCGATTTAGATAGCGTTAAACCCGCCATAGTAAGCGCCCCATTTTCGAACTCATAATTTTCGTTAAAAGACGATTGTTTTAGTGATAATTCTATTTCTGAGGCCGCTAAAGCTTCCGGTGAAATTAGTTCATCTATACCAAACTTGGTAAACCCAACTTCATCCTTATGATGTATAAACTCCGTGTTCGTTATTCTGGCAATGGTTCTTTTAGCACCTAACTGTTTAGCGAGAACACAAATTGTAATATTAGTAGTTTCACTAGAGGTTACTGCTATAAACAAATCACTTTTATCAATGCGTGCTTCCTTTAAAATAGCAATAGAAGTGGCATCACCTTTTATAACTCTAATATCTAAATGCGTATCAGCGTAGGCTAAACTTGTTTTGTTTGGGTCTATTAAGGTAATTTCTTGAGACTCGTAAGATAGTAACTTGGCCAAATGAAAGCCAACTTCACCCGCACCAGCAATAATTATTTTCATCTTTATTTATTAACTTTTTTTATCGTCAAGTGCAACATACCAGAAATTGTTTCTAGTTTTCAGAACAATCTTTAGTAGCTGTTTCATTAATTTAATTACATAAAAAAGTACTGCAATATACTATAAATTACAATCTTTATCTTAAAAAGAGCGTTGTTTGGTTTATAAATGTGGTAAAAGTTAAAATAACTCAAAAAAACCTTCAAACATCCTTGTATTTAATCTGCATAGATCTTGATAGTTATTTTAAAGTAGAAATAAATAATGTAGATTTGCAAAAAAAAAGCATTGTCGAAAATTAAGCCTTACAAAAACAGCGATTTAGGAAAAAAAGAACAAGTTACCCAAATGTTTGACACCATTTCTGGTGATTATGACGGGTTAAATCGTGTTATTTCCTTTGGAATAGATATTAAATGGCGCAAAAAAGTAGTTAAACTGGTAAAAGAAAGTAACCCAGAAACTATTTTGGATATTGCCACCGGAACGGGTGATTTAGCAATTA
The DNA here is from genome assembly GCF_041583155.1 of Mariniflexile sp. Taxonomy (GTDB): domain Bacteria; phylum Bacteroidota; class Bacteroidia; order Flavobacteriales; family Flavobacteriaceae; genus Mariniflexile. Next base: position 9,484 of record NZ_JBFHGK010000049.1, on the reverse strand, counting down.
ATCTAGCCGAAACCAACGCCTCTAAAATTGTTGGTTTAGACATTAGTAGTGGCATGCTGGAAATTGGCAAAGAAAAAATAAAGAAAAAAGCTTTAGAAGGCAAGATAGACATGATTTTAGGCGATAGCGAAAATATGCCATTTGAAGATAATAGTTTTGATGCTATAACCGTAGCCTTTGGCGTTCGTAACTTTGAAACCCTAGAAAATGGTTTGAAAGAAATTTACCGAGTACTAAAACCAAACGGAACCTTTGTTATTTTAGAAACTTCTATCCCTATTAAAACCCCATACAAACAAGGTTATAAATTTTACACAAAAAATATTTTACCACTTATTGGAAAAATCTTTTCTAAAGATAGAAGTGCTTATAAATATTTATGCGAATCGGCATCTGTTTTTCCTTATGGTGATGCTTTAAACAATATTTTGAGAAAAATTGGGTTTATTAATGTTGAGGATTTTCCACAAACATTTGGTGTGGCGACCATCTATAAATCGTCAAAATAAAACTTATGAGGCATTTTTTTGCATTAATATCCATTTTATTCATTATTGAAACTTCTAATGCACAGTTATTTAGAAAAGAAAAAGTAACTTATGATGCTAATCAAGGAAGAGGCACAACCGATTATAATTTACTGCGTTGGGGCTACTTTTTAGGTATCAATAATTATGATTTCAATTTTGATTACAATGAAGACTTACGTGATATTTATGTGAAACGAAGTCCTGGTTTTAGCGTAGGATTAATAGGGAATTTACGCATTAATAATTTTATGGATTTGCGTTTAGAACCAGGATTATTAATTACCACACGCGAGCTTTATTACAGTCAATCGAATTTTGAAGAACCCACAGTTACAGAAACCGACTTAACCAGAGAAGTAAAGTCAACTTACATACACGTCCCTTTACTGCTTAAAATATCTACAAAACGTGTAAATAATTTTAAACCATTTATTGTTGGAGGTGTATCAACCGCCCTAAATTTATCAAGTAACGAAACCAACCCTAACGATAACGCAAACGGGCAATTTAGAACTACAAAAAACAACTTATTTTATGAACTTGGTTTTGGAATCGATTTTTACTTATACAACTTTAAATTTACGCCATCCATTCGTGGTCTTTTTGGTATTAACGATGAATTAGTTCGTGATGAAAACCCTGACAGCCCTTGGACGAGCAACATAAACAGCATGCAAAGCAGAGGTGTTTTTGTGAATTTCACATTTCAATAATAGTTAGTCGTTTAGCTGTTTTCTACATAACTTTTCGGTTCACCTTCTTCTAAACTCACTTAACAAAATAGCCGTTGCAGTAGCAACATTTAAACTTTCGGTAGCTTGTAAATCACCAAATCTTGGAATTGAAATTTTTTCGGTTACCGTAGCTTCCACCTCTTTTGAAACGCCATTAGCCTCATTTCCCATAATTAGAATACCTTCTTCAGGCAATTGTTTGTTATAAACAGCTTCACCTTCCATAAAGGCTCCAAAAACAGGAAGCTTGTTAGTTTTTATAAAATCTATCAAATCTACATAACTTACATTAACACGGGTTATAGATCCCATCGTGGATTGAATTACTTTGGGGTTAAAACAATCAACTGTTTCTTTGCTACAAACCAATTCTTTCACCCCAAACCAATCGCAAAGTCTAATTATTGTACCTAAATTACCCGGATCTCTAACATCATCAAGCGCCACTATAAGTCCCTTATTATCAATAGGCTTCGGTTTTGGTATTTCAAAAATAGCTAAAGCTGTATTAGGTGTTGTTAAAAAACTAATGCGTTTTAATTCGGTCTGAGAAATTAAAACTTCAGTCTTGGCATCAATATTGAAGGATTCCGTCGTATATAATTCATGAAGCTTTAAACGAGATGCCAACAGTTCTTTGATGGTTTTAACACCCTCAACAACAAAAAAACCATGTTGCTGTCTTTGTTTTTTTTGCTTTAAACTCGTTATTAATTTAATCTGGTTTTTAGAGAGCATGTACATATTTTAATGTCTATATTTTATATAAAGAAATGAAAAAATGGCTGTTTTAACTTGAAAGTAATTAAATGTTTTTTTCAATAGAAATAATGTATTTTTGAAATCGCAAAGCAGTTAATTTTAATTTTAATGCTCAACAAAAACCTTTTTAATCTGATTAATTTTAAAAGCATTTGAAATGAATCAAAAAAACGCTTTAAAAAAATTGAATTTTCAATATGCAAATAACATCTGGTCATTTTATAAAAACGAAAATTAACAGATGAAACAACAGCCCTCAAAAATACTACTTTTAGTTCTAATTACAGTACTCTTATTTGCCTGCGATGCCGTTAAGCGTGTTCCAGACAATCAATACTTATTAAACGATAACACTGTTTTTATAAACGGTAAAAGAGAACAAACAGAAACTATCAATAATTTACTATACCAAGAGCCAAATATAAAAATACCTGTAATTGGTGTGCCATTGCGTTTGCATTTATACAATTTGGCCCGAAATAACAGAGACTCGTTGTTTGAAGCTTGGTTGGACGAAAAACCGAACCGAAGAGAACGATTAACCAAAAGGTTATCCAAAAAACAATTAGATAAATTAAAAGAATCGGCGGTAGGTTTTAACAATTGGTTACGAAACAATGGCGAAGCACCTGTTATTGTGGATGAAGCGAAATCTAAAAAATCTTTAGAACGACTAGAAGCCTATTATATTAATAATGGCTGGTTTGATGTAGAAGCAAATTATGATATTGAAAAAAAAGACAATAAACGTGCTGATATTAAATACACCGTAGAAACCGGGGAGCCATATGTTTTAGATACAATAACTGAAAAAATAAAATCTAATGTAATTGATTCTTTATATCAAAATTTCAAAAAGAACACATTCATAAAACGTAACGAACAATACAAAAGCGACAATTTTGCTCAAGAACGTGAACGAATTTCTAATGCTTTACGCAACTCTGGCGTGTACCACTTTAATCAAGATTATGTGAGTTTTGATATGGATACCATTGGTACCAATAAAAAAGTGAATGTTGAAGTTCAAATTCAAAACAGAGCCATCCGAACACCAGATTCTATTCAAAGGGTTCCTTTCCAAATTTATAAAATAAAAGATGTAAACATAATAACCGATTACACTTTTGAGAATAGAAATTTACCATTTCAAGATTCAATCACTTATAAAGGTTATAAAATTTATAGTTACAATAAAATAAAATACCGGCCAAAAGCGCTTACCGACGCCATATTTATAACGCCAAAAACTATTTTTAAGGATAGCGACCGTACCCTTTCATACAGGCATATTAACGAATTACGCACCTTTAAATATCCAAATATTGAATATATAGAAAATGCAGACAACACATTAACAGATTCTATTCGATTAACGCCTTTAAAAAAATTCAGTTTAGGATTTAGCACCGATGCTTCCACGAGTAATATTCAGTCCATTGGATTTTCATTAAACCCTAGTTTATTAATTAGAAATGTTTTTAGAGGTGCTGAAACTTTAGAACTTTCAGGAATTGGTTCCATAGGTGCCTCAAAAAATGCTTCAAGAAACAATGTTTCCGACCCTTTTTTTGACATTAATGAAATTGGAGCCGATTTAAAATTAACGATTCCAAGATTCTTTTTTCCGTATAATACCGAAAAAATTATACCAAAGTATATGTCTCCAAGTACCAAAATCAGTTTATCAATTACCAGTCAAACAAACATTGGTTTAGATAAACAGACGTTTAGTGGTATTTTTAATTACAATTGGGCACCATCACCAAAGGTTACTAATAGACTCGATGTGTTTAACATTCAATATGTTAGAAATTTAAACGTTGAAAACTATTTCAATGTTTACGAAAACTCATATAGCTCTTTAAACAGCATTGCTCAAGATGTGAATTATATAGATTCGGATACAGATTTAGGCATTCCTACCGAAACAAATGCATTTTTAGCATATGTGCTAGCAGAAAACACACCTTCCGAAATTTCAGAAACTCAACTAACTACTGTAAACAGTATTAATGAGCGTAAAAACAGACTAACTGAAAACAACTTAATTTTATCATCAAGTTTTAGTTTTACAAATGATGAACGTACTAATTTGTTTGATGACGACTTTTCTATTTTTAAATTCAAGTTAGAAGTAGCAGGTAACATTATTTCTAGTTTGTCTAGTGCCCTCGGCCTTGAAAAAAATTCAGATAACCGCTATGAACTTTTTAACGTTGCCTATTCACAATACATTAAAACGGAATTGGATTACATAAAACACTGGGAATTAGGTAAAAAAAATGTACTCGCTGCGCGCACGTATTTCGGCATTGCAGTTCCATACGGTAATTCTAGCAATATTCCGTTTTCAAAAAGTTTTTTTGCCGGTGGCCCCAACGATAATCGTGCTTGGACAGCCTATAGTTTAGGACCCGGAAGTTCTGCCTCTACCAACGAATTTAACGAAGCGAATTTAAAATTAGCGCTTAGTATAGAACAGCGCTTTAATATATTTTCAAATTTAAACGGTGCTTTTTTCATTGATGCTGGAAACATATGGAATGCGTTGGATGATGTTACTGATGAAAACTCCACTTTCACAAATCTTAGTTCTTTAAAAGATATCGCAGTAGGTTCCGGATTGGGTTTACGTTACGATTTTAGTTTCTTTGTGTTTCGTTTTGATATTGGATTTAAAACCTACGACCCTGCATACCAAGAAGAAAACAGATGGTTTAACGACTATAATTTTTCAAATGCTGTTTATAACATAGGCATAAATTATCCTTTCTAAAATTTAAATAATTAGTTGAAAACTATAACGTTTTAGTGCTCTTTTAATATTTTAAAATTCAAAAATGAACACTAAATATTTAAAAATTGATTACTTTTGAAACTCACAATCTAAAATAAAATTGAAAATAATTATGGGACATAACATAAAACCAGGAGTTGCTACAGGAAAAGAAGTGCAAGCCATTTTTAAATTAGCTAAAGAAAAAGGATTTGCTTTACCAGCAGTAAACGTAATCGGATCAAACACGATTAACGGCGTATTAGAAACTGCAGCATCTTTAAATGCACCTGTTATTATTCAGTTTTCTAATGGTGGAGCACAATTTAATGCCGGAAAAGGCTTAAACAATGATGGTCAAAAAGCGGCTATCGCTGGAGCCATTGCTGGAGCAAAACATGTGCATACATTAGCTGAAGCCTATGGTGTTCCTGTAATTTTACATACAGACCACTGTGCAAAAAAATTATTACCTTGGATAGACGGCTTATTGGATGCTAGTGAAAAACATTTTGCTGAAACTGGAAAATCACTTTTCAGCTCGCATATGATTGATCTTTCAGAAGAGCCAATTGAAGAAAACATTGAAATTTGCAAAACCTATTTAGAGCGTATGAGCAAAATGGATATGACCTTAGAAATTGAATTAGGTATCACTGGTGGTGAAGAAGATGGTGTAGATAATACAGATGTAGACGATTCTAAACTATATACACAACCAGAAGAAGTAGCTTATGCATATGAAGAATTAAGTAAAGTAAGCGATCAGTTTACTATTGCTGCTGCATTTGGTAACGTACACGGTGTTTACAAACCAGGAAATGTTAAATTAACACCAAAAATCTTAAAAAATTCTCAAGATTATATTTCTAAAAAATACGGTGTAGGTCATAACCACATTGATTTTGTATTCCATGGTGGATCTGGTTCTACAGTTGAAGAAATTCGTGAAGGAATTAGCTACGGTGTAATTAAAATGAACATTGATACAGATTTACAATATGCATTCATGGAAGGTATCCGTGATTATATGGGATCTAAAGCTGAATATTTAAAATCTCAAATTGGAAGCCCTGAAGGCCCGGATTCTCCAAACAAAAAACATTACGACCCACGTGTTTGGTTACGTGCAGGTGAAGTTACTTTTGTAGAGCGTTTAAAAAAGGCTTTCGAAGACCTTAACAATGTAAACACACTATAAGGAATAATCTCCTTTTTATTAAATATAAAAAATCCTGTTTTTTGCAGGATTTTTTCATTTATAAATACTTACAAAAACAATTTCATCAATAAAAAAACAAGTGTGTAATACCAAAATTAAAATAAAGCTTTAATTTTGTAATCTAGCTTTTTGCTTTTTGCTACACAAAAAAGCAACTAAAACATTAAAAAACAACGATATAAAGGTTTTTAATCGGAAATCGTAAATCATAAATTGTAAATCACTATGTCTTGGTTTAAAAGAAAAACAAAAGGAATAACAACCACAACGGAAGAAAAAAAGGACACACCTAGAGGGTTATGGTACAAATCACCGACCGGAAAGATTGTAGATGCGGAAGAATTAGAGAAAAATTTCTACGTAAGTCCGGAAGATGGGTACCATGTTCGTATAGGTAGTAAAGAATATTTTGAAATTCTTTTTGACGATAATAAATTTAAAGAATTAGATGCTAATTTAGAATCTAAAGATCCTTTAAAATTTGTTGATACTAAAAAATATCCTGATCGTTTAAAATCGGCTCAAGAAAAAACCAAATTAAAAGATGCCATTCGCGTAGGTGTAGGTAAATCTAAAGGAAAAGACATTGTAATAGCCTGTATGGATTTTGCGTTTATTGGAGGTTCTATGGGAAGTGTTGTAGGTGAAAAAATTGCACGTGCTGCCGATTACTCTTTAAAGAAAAAAATTCCTTTAATGGTAATATCAAAATCCGGTGGTGCTCGTATGATGGAAGCTGCATTATCCTTAATGCAATTGGCTAAAACATCGGTGAAATTAGCTCAATTAGCGGAAGCAAACATTCCTTATATATCCCTATGTACCGACCCAACAACTGGTGGAACTACAGCTTCCTTTGCTATGTTAGGTGATATTAATATTGCAGAGCCCGGTGCCTTAATTGGTTTTGCAGGACCGCGTGTAGTAAAAGACACAACAGGTAAAGATTTACCAGACGGATTTCAAACTTCTGAGTTTTTATTAGAACACGGATTTTTAGATTTTATAACTTTAAGAAAAGATTTAAAAGATAAAATAAATCAGTATTTAGATTTAATATTAAATCAACCTTTAAGAGCTTAATATCTTTTCAATAAAATAATTATCAGGCCTGTTTCTTTTTAAAATGATACAGGTCTTTTTTATTCAATTCAGATTGGGTATTGTTAGGATCTTTAAAATAAATTAAAAATTCAGAACCCACATTAACCTGACTGTTTACCTCTATCTTACCGCCTATAGATTCTATTTGATTTTTTGTAATAAATAAGCCAATACCTTTTGAATCCTTATTTCTATGAAAGGTTTGGTACAATGAAAACAACTTTTTACCATGTTTTTCTAAATCGAGCCCTAAACCATTATCCTTCACACTTAACACAACAAAACCATCTTTAAGGGTAGTACTCAATGTTATCACCGCTTCTCTATCCTCTGCTTTATATTTAATAGCGTTGGTTAACAAATTAAGCACAATACTATCCAAATATGCCTCAATACCAGTAACTTGAACAGATTTATCTATTAAATTTTCAATTCGGCAATTGTTATTTTTAGCCAATGAACTAACATTATATATAGCATTTACAGCAAAACTATACAAGTTGAGTGATTTCAATTCCTCTTTGTCGTATTTGGAGAATTTGGCTATTTCTGTTAAATGTTCAACCGTTTCCTGTAAATTACAAATAGCTTGCTTTAGGGTTAAAAAACTTTCATTTGCTTTTGTTTCTTGAATTTCATCTTCAACAAAATCACTTAAAGTCATCAAATTACCAGCATGCGTTCTCAAATTATGAGTTATAATTCTAGAAAAGTTTAATAAGCGTTCGTTTTGCTCCTTTATTACCTCTGCTATAATTTCTTTTTCGCTCTCCTCCTGCTTTTGTTCAGTTATATCCTGAACTTGTGCTATAAAATATTTAGGTTTATCATTACTTTCCCGTACTAACGACACCGATAATTGCGCCCAAATTATACTGCCATTTTTCTTAAAATAGCGCTTTTGCATTTTATAGCTCTCTATTTTTTTTGCTAAAAGGTTCCTTACATTTTTTAAATCGCTTTTTACGTCTTCTTTATGTGTTATGTCTTGAAAGCTTAAATTTAGTAACTCATCATCACTATATCCTAAAATTTCGCATAAGCTTTTACTAACCAACAACCATTTACCGTCCAACCCAACTATAGCAATGCCATGATACAAATTGTTAAAAATATCTGGCAATAAATCAGGGTCTATGGTTCCTGCAATTATTTTTTCCATATTTAGAATAAGTAATAATTTAATTACGTCAATTTAGTGAAAATTTTACAAAAAAAGAGATATTGTTAAATCATAATTAATTAGTATATTTGCCGCTCGAAAGATAGACTTTCGTTTACATAACAATTATTTACAATAATATTAGCATGTATTTAGATCAAAAAGAGAAAGAAGCCATCTTTACAAAACACGGTAAAGATGCAAAAGACACAGGTTCTGCAGAAGGACAAATTGCATTATTCACTTACAGAATTAATCACTTAACTGAGCATTTAAAAAAGAATCGTAAAGATTATAATACGGAGCGTTCATTAGTAAAATTAGTAGGTAAAAGAAGAAGCTTATTAGATTACTTAACTAAGAAAGATATCTTAAGATATCGTGCGATAGTAAAAGAATTAGGATTAAGAAAATAAAAAAAAGAGGCTTTTTAGCCTCTTTTTTGTTTTTGCGTTAGGGATTGAAGCAAAAATCCTTTTTAATTAAAAATAAAATTAGTAATTGTAGGTATTAGAATTTGGCAGATTGCCCCGTACTTCGTACTTTCAATGGCGTTTTAAAAAGATTGTAGCGAAAAGCCCGACCTTTAGGTAACGCCCAAATAAATTAAAGTTACATGGTCATTACGAGAAAAGTAACGACGTGGTAATCTATTGAAAGAAACAGATTGCCACAGCAAATTGAATAATTTGCTTCGCAATGACGTAAATTAGAAGAAGCTTATTATAGTTTTTCATTGGTCAACACACAACAACTACACACAACAACACAACGACCATTGTTTAATTAGAATTAAAAAAATTTATGATTCCAAAAGTTTTTAAAGAGGTCATAGACCTTGGTGACGGTAGAGAAATTTCTATTGAAACCGGAAAATTAGCAAAACAGGCTCATGGTTCTGTTGTTGTTCAATCTGGGAAATGTATGCTTTTGTGTACTGTTGTTTCCAACTACCAACAAAGTGATGTTGACTTTTTACCGTTAACGGTAGATTACAGAGAAAAATTTGCTGCTGCAGGAAGATACCCTGGTGGTTTCTTTAAAAGAGAAGCAAGACCAAGTGACGGCGAAGTTTTAACGATGCGTTTAGTTGACCGCGTTTTACGTCCGTTATTCCCAAAAGATTATCATGCTGAAACGCAAGTGATGATTCAGTTAATGTCTCATGATGAAGAAGTTATGCCAGATGCT
>NZ_JBFHGK010000048.1:0-28264 GCF_041583155.1 Mariniflexile sp. | reverse complement strand
TTCCAGACCCATACCATCGCGCATATCGAAACTCTTGGTGTGTTCACCATCTTTGGTATATGTTATAGTGCCATCGGTAAAAACCCCATCCACATCTAAAACAATATGAGTAATTTTTTTCGACTCTTTTGCACGTTTTTGGCGTTCAATTAGCAAGGTTTCAACAGCAATCCAGTCGGTTTCAGAATCTATTTCCATCAAGGTATCTTCAGGCATTTTAACAACTGCTACCTTTTCTCCAATTCTATTTTTATGTTTCTGTAATGCTTGTTTGGTTGTGGCATAAACAGATCCGTTTTCAACCAATAAACCTTCAAAATCTTGTCTACGTGGTCTTTTATGTGGATTGTAATTAATGGCGGTTCCGTTGCTGTTCCATAAAAAACGATGGGTATTTACTACTGTTAAAGCAGAATCATAACCATCATTTAATGTATCTAAACAGGCATTAATATCTTCTCTTTTAGTGAATGGCGATGTAGCTTGAAGTAAACAAAACACATCAAAATCATAATCTATACTATCACAAAATTCAAGCATCGCGAATTCGGTAGATGCCGTATCGGTAGCACTTTCATCACTTCGTAAGACCGCTTTCACTTTAGAAGTCCAATGGTATTCTTTATTTATAAAATCGATAATTTCAGAATCATCGGTATACACATAAACCATGTCTAAATCAGAAAAAACTGCTTCACCTAAAACCCAAGTAAACAAGGGTCTTCCTACCATTTTGCGTTTGTTTTTATTTACAATGCCCTTAGAGTTCTTTCTAAGGGGAATGAAGCCGATTTTTTTCATTTAAACTTGTTATTTAGAATACTTACCAATTTTTGCTAAAATACACTTTTTGTGAAGGAATGAACAAGATTTAATACCCAAATTCAAGGATGTGAAAAGTGTTTTTTTGACAAATACAAATCATATTATTTTTCTAAAATGCGCTTTCTAACTTATTACTTCTTGTAATTAAGATGATTTACATTACTATCTTTTTAAGTTATTGACAAATGTAGTTATTTCAGATGTAAATATTATTGCTCCATTTTTAAGTAAATGGGAATCATCAGCAAAATAAGTATCGTTTTTATAAATAGGATTTAAGGTATCGTAAACCAATATTCGGTTTTCCTCTATTGCTAATTTTTTAAATCGATGTAAAAAACTTTGATTAAAAGTTTTATAACTTGGAGCGAATGTAAAAACTAAGTCTATTTGATATTCTTTACAAAGTAACTGAATGTTTTTTAATGCATTTATTTTGTTGAAATCTTCAGAATCTTCACTATAAATTTCAAATCCATCACTAAAAGTTAAATTTTGTATTTTCCTATTAATTAAAATATTAGAGCCTAAGATACTTATCTCATCTTCTGGTTTTACTTTTACTTCATTTAAATCAAAATCATTTCTATTCACTCTACTCAAACAAAAATATTTAGATAATATATTCTTATCATTTCTTTTTATCAGTTCATTATTTATATAATTGTAATTTTTCAGTGGCATTAATACATCCGTTCTAAAATTTAATGATGGAACCGTTTTAAATGTATGAATATCGTCCAGTACCAATATTAATAGCTCTGGTTTATTATTAAAATCAATAAGGGTTTTGAATATAAATTCTTGAAAAATTAGGTCTGAACCTTTGTATGATAAGTTAAAGACAGATTTATTGGTATCTTGCTGTAATTGCTCTGCTATGATATTATTGGCACCTCGTGAAGATCCTAAAATAACAATATCCTTATTTATTTCACCTTTAAGTAAATGTTCTAGCCTTTTGTCGTATTCCTTTTTAGGAGCGTTTTCAATAAAGAAACAGATGCTTTTTTCTGCAACGAAAAAAATTAGAAAAAACACCAAACTTTTTATTAAAAACTGCTTCATATTAAAACTGAAAGTAGATAAATTCTTGCTGCTCTTTATTGCTATAAACAAATATGATTGCTAACAAAACCATATAAAATGACCATCGTAAAACTTTATTTTGCTTAATTAAAAGCAATTCAATAGCATATTTCTGGGTTCTACCTAACCATTCAATAAACATAAATACAACTATTAAAATTATTACATTGGTAGGTCTCACTTCAGGAAGTTTGAATAGAGAGTCTTTAAAAATATTAACAATATAATTCCATGCATGGGAAACATTTTCTGCTCTAAAAAATATCCATGCGAACACTGAAAGACTAAATGTTAATAGCATTTTCAAAAATTCCTTAACGGAAGGTACATTGGCATTTTCAGAAACTACATCCAAGTTGTTCCGATTGGATTTAGTGAGCAATAATGGCAAAAAATAAAGCGCATTTAAAAGTCCCCAAACAATAAAGGTCCAGTTGGCTCCATGCCAAAAACCACTCACTAAAAAAATAATGAACGTATTTCTAACTTTCATCCATGTTCCGCCTCTGCTACCCCCTAGTGGAATGTATAAGTAGTCTCGAAACCAGGTAGAAAGCGATATATGCCAACGCCGCCAAAACTCCGCCATATCTCTAGAAAAATAAGGAAATGCAAAATTTTGTTTTAAATTGAAACCAAACAACCTTGAAGTCCCAATAGCAATATCGGAATACCCAGAAAAATCACCATAAATTTGAAATGTAAAGAACAAAGCGCCCATTACCAAGGTACTTCCAGAATAATTATCTGAGTTATTAAATATCGTATTAGCATATTCAGCACAATTATCGGCAATTACTATTTTTTTAAATAAACCCCAAAGTATTTGTTTACAACCATCTACAGCTTGCGAATAATGAAACTGGCGTTTCTTATAAAATTGTGGCAATAAATTTGTGGCACGCTCAATAGGACCAGCTACCAATTGCGGAAAGAAGCTCACGAAGGCTAAAAATGATATTACATCTTTTGTGGGCTCTAATTTTCGTCTATAAACATCAATACTGTAACTTAATGTTTGGAAGGTGTAAAAGCTAATACCCACTGGTAAAATAATATGCAAAGTATTCGCTGAAATTTTAGTTCCAAAAAGTGAAAACGCCTCTATAAAATTTTGGACAAAGAAATTGTAGTATTTAAAAAATCCTAAAAATCCAATGTTTACAGAAATACTTAACCATAATAATATTTTTCGTTTTCGTTCATTTATTTCATGCAACAAACGCAATCCAATACCATAATCGAGTATAGAACTAAAAGCAATAAGTGCTAAAAATCGCCAATCCCACCAGCCATAAAACACATAACTCGCCACTACCAAAAGTAAGTTTTGAAACTTTAAATTTTTTGCCGTAACAAACCAATAAAGCACAAATACTATTGGTAAAAACACAGCAAAATCTAAGGAATTGAATAACATACTGTATTGATTAGAGGCTTAATAGGATAATAATTGCAAACTTACTTTTTTATTGATGGTGCTTTTTTTAACTGGTTTTCTATATTTTAAAATGTTGAACAAATCAAATAGCACCGTAATAATCGCTTTAAAGAACAGTCTAAAATATGAAATATCTGAAAGCGCATATTTTTTAAAATTATGAAACAATAATTTTAAAATTTTAATACTTGGGTTTTTATAATAAATCAAATAATATTTCATTGAATTTATCAACTGCTTTTCAAACCGGAAATAATTACGTTTTTGAAACTTCCGTTTTTCAACATCAACCCGATGGTTTACTATGATGTTGCTGTTATACTTAATATCAAATCCTAAATCTAAAACTTCGATGGCCAAAGCAGATTCTTCGCCATAAATATCCATCCAAACAGGAAAACCATTTGTGGCATGATACACCTCTTTTTTAATAGCGAAACCACAACCAACAAAATCGTTTGTAAAATAAGATTGAGAAAGTTTGGCTCGTTTTAAGGCTTCAACATCCGATTTAAACAAACCACGAATTTCTTGAAAAGCAATGATTCCTAAATTTTGATTTTCACCAAATTCGGAAACTATAGTGGTAATGAAATCATTGCTTATGGGGTGTGCATCATCGTCAAGTCCAATAATAATTTTTCCTTTTGCCTTTTTATATAAAATGTGTCTTGCAGGTGAAGCACTAATGCTTTCTTTGGAAACTGTCCAATTTACCCAATTATATCCATCAATTACAGCTTCGGTTTTTGAGCAACCATCAATAAATACCAAAACCTCATGGACAGAACTTTCTATTAAATTTTTTAATTTATTTAAGGTAAAAACCAAATCGTCTGGTCTATTTTTTGTAACGATAAGAAACGACAGTTTCATTTATTAGATTCGATTAAAACAGATTCGTAAAGGTTAATTATTTTAGGTTGCAAGATAGCACGATTATAATGTTGGTCAATAAATTTTACATTATAATTCTGAGCATCTTTTCGAAGTGTTTCATTTGCCAATGCCTCTTTTATTAAGTTTGATATTTCAATTTCATCCAAAGGATTATTAATTAAATAACCGTTTTTTCCGTGTGAAATAACTTCTTCGGAAACATTTCCTGGATTCGATTGTATGGGGAAAGCTCCCATACCCATAGCTTCTAATAAAACATTGGGCATACCATCCGAAATACTATTAGCTATATGAATACAACATTCGCCCATTATTTTCAATAGACTTTCATTTTGAAGAAAAGCATGTCTGGAATAAATCTCTATATCTAAATCTGAAAAAAAACTAGAGTTTTTAATATGTCTTTCAACTGAATTATCAGCACTATAAACAATCAATTTATAAGCTTTCAAAATACTTTTTGGTAACAATTCAAAAGCTTTTAATACTACAGAAGCTTTACCTACACCATCATCATATCCTTTTATTAAAATAATGCTTCTTTTAGAGATAGGTTGAATATTATTTTGGTTGATAGTTAGTCCGCCATTGCCAGGAAACACCCCTAAAAATTTTGAATTAAAGCCGTTTTCAACCATCAAATTGTAATCGCGTTTACAATCGGTTATTGCATAATTAACGCGATTATAAAAACGTTGTAATTGTCGTTTTGACACCCCAAGTTTATCATAATAATACACATCGCTCCCCCATGATGAATATATAAAAGGCAACTTATTAGCCTCCATTATTGGTAAAATGGGCAACCCCGATAATTGCATTTCAAAACAATGCACCATATCTGGTTTTATATCATTTAAAATCTTATTAAAAACTGAAGTTACAGGTCGTTCATTTAACTTTTGAATAGACGTGTATAGATTTGGGAAGTTTTTTTTTATGGTGGTTCTAAATGGGAAATTCCATCGCAACTTCCAGCCCTTTATTTGCGTTACCCATGTTATTTTATCAGACTTTGGACCACCATCGGTTACATCAAACCAAAAAACTTCAAACCCAGAATCTTTCAATTGGTTTACCCATTGAAAAAAGTGGTGATTTGGTATAGCAACCATAAGGATTTTCATGTAAAACTCTTATATAATGAATAAAAATACAGCTTTATAACAGCAAACTTGTTTTCATTTTTCATGAAATTGTGCCCTAATTGTTTTAGCCCTTTTATATATGCTTTCTCTCTATTATAACTAGTCATTAAACTATTCTTTTTTTCAGAAATTACTTGTCTAATTAACGCCTTTCTGTTTTCAAAATCAGCATCGTTTAGCATGAAATTTAAAATTCCCAAATTCACATTCAACAAAGCACTGTTTACTTTTACAATTGCTGAAGAAATCCCTATATCCATTCTATATACTGCAGTTACTTCATCTAAAAAATAAATTTTACCTTCATCTTTTATAAGCCATAAATAAGTTGGCCAATCGCCATATGGAAAATTAGTTATCCAAGTTGGTAACTTACTAAAATCTTTATTATTTCTAAAAAGTACTGTTACAGAAGGGATATAATTATTATAAATTAAATCTGTGAAACTAGATTCTTGATTTGTAAAACTTAAAGTGGCTTTTTTAAGAGTTCCATCAGGATACAATTTATTAAACCCTGTATAAACAATTGAATAATCTGAATTTGCTTCTAAAAAATCGACTTGTTTTTGGAGTTTATTTTCATCTATCCAATAATCATCACCATCACAAATAGCAATATACTTACCATTACATTCCTTAATGGTTCGGACATAATTATTAATCAACCCTATGTTTTTTGACTGAGCAGGAAGGAGTTTTATTTTGTCTGAATATTGCTCTTCAAAGGATTTGCAAATTGAATAAGTAGCATCTGTACTACAATCTTCGCCTATAACAAGTTGATACTTAAAATTGGTTTTTTGCATTACAATGCTCTCTATAGTTTGTGCTATAAATTGCTCCTGATTGTAGGTTAGCATAAAAATGCTTACTGTAATGTTATTCATTTAAATTACTATTTCTCTATTTTTTCTTTGGTGGTTTCTAAATACGCTTTCCCCCATTTTTGGCAAGGTTCTAAATGGTTTCCTTCAGCCCATTCGTTCCAAGCATTTATAAATAAAAACGATTCCGGCATACGTTTCCAAGGGTAATTTTTCACAATATAATCCAACCAGTTTCCATATTTTTCTGGAGTTGAATTATGAAGTACAAAATAATTTTCTTTGCGCCTTGCTGTATTATCCCATCCTGGAGTTATTGATGGATATTCATTTTCTTTAAAACCCGTTTTCATTTGAAGCTTTGAGAATGCTTCGTAATCATACACCAAACGATATTTATCTATCACCGGAAGTTTTAATTTATGTAATAATGAATTAAAATAGCGTTTAAAAACACCATTTTTTATAGAACTAGGCCTATTTGAAAAATTTGGTTGAAAATCGAATGAAAAATCAAAACCATCATCATTTTTCAAGGTTTCATAATCTGTATTTTTTGCATAACCAATATATAAATCTTCAAAACCGGCCTTTTTTACTTCATGTCGCCATAGTTTAATGGTTTCTTGAATATCAGGAAATAAATTGGCTCTATAAACAATAAAAACGGGCTTTCCTTCAACTTTAATATACCTGTCGTCTTTAAAATAAGAGATAAGAACTTGTATGTGTTTTAAATCGTCTTCTAAGGAATAATTTTGTTGCAACAGCACGTCTTTATCACCTCCATTCCAAATGCGTGTCCAGTTTTCATTAGCCCAACACAACATAAAAGGTAAATCCTCATTTGGATTCGCTAGTTTTCTATTTAAGGGTGCTTCTAAAATTCGCTTAGAATTAAACCAATAATGATAATAACAAAACCCATAAATACCATGAGCTTTAGCTAGTTGCTCCTGTGCAATTCTGGCTTCTTCTAATCTTAAATCATAAAAACCTAAATCGGCAGGCAAATGTGGCTGATAATGGGATTTAAAAAGTGGTTTCGCTTTGGCTACATTTGTCCATTCGGTAAACCCTTCTCCCCACCATGCATCATTTTCCGGAATGGGATGAAATTGAGGAAGATGTATGGCTATAGGTTTAATTTTTTCTGACATATTTGTAAAAATAAGCAAGTTTTGAGTAAACTTTGGATTTTAATTTCTTTAAAAAAGGCACTCTATTTTTATTATAAATTTCGCTGTATTTTGCTCTTACAATTTTTACTAAATCGGGTTTTCTTTCATTTTTAAAAAACACTTCTAAATACTTTGCTGCTTTTAAAAAACCTTGTTTCATGGCCACAAAATCAGTTGACATTGAACCATTCCGAATTCTATAGTAACTTAACACTTCAGAATTACAAATAATACTTTCAGAATAATAAAACAATAGAACCCAAAAAAACCAATCTTCATGGTTTAATAACTCAACATCAAATTTTAATTTGTACTTATCTAATAAAGAACGACTAAATATAACGGTATGAGGAGGAAAAGATTTTCGATATTCCCAATCCCAAATAATTTCACTTTTATAATTTGATTTTGAAAAAACAGGTGTTAAATATTTATACTCAGCAGCTTTTAATATATTACCATCAACAAATGAAAAATAATCTGAAATTGAAATATCTGCTAGTTCTAAATCTTTAAGTTGAATTTCGAATTTGTTAAATTTAATCAAATCGTCGGCATCTAAAAATTGAATATAGCTTCCAATTGCCACCTTTAAACCAGCATTTCTAGCACTACTTAAACCACCATTGTCTTTATAAACATACTTAAAGCGATTGTCTAATTTACACCATTTTTTAGCAATTTCAGCTGTATTATCCGCACTACCGTCGTTTACAATTATACACTCCCAATTAGTATAGGTTTGATTTAACACAGAAGACAAGGCATCATCTAAATATTGGGCTTGATTATAACACGGAATAATTACAGACACTTTATTTCTCATGATATTTTATATGGCATACGATTTATAGTACTAATATAATTTATAGTAACTAATTAATAAGGAATAAAAATTTAATCTGTTTTTATGCCTAAATTTTATATTAAACAACTCATTAGGATTTAGGGAATTTTTATTACTAATTATATATAGAATTAAAACAATCAAACCCTTTTATTATCTTCCAACTAGGTAAAAACTGCTTGTTTTTATCATAACCAGAAATTCTAGAGACGAAATTTGGAACATAAATTTCATTTTCATCCTTATATAAACTATTACTAATATATCCTGCCCAATAAGCAAATGTTGAATTTGTCATTAATATCTTTTTAGCTGTGGAAAGATTTAAAAATGCTTCTATTGGTTTTGATTCTGAAAAATCTAACCTATCTGTATGAGCAATTAAAAATTGCAAGTTATCCTTACACCATTTTATATCATCAGATTCAACAACTATCCATTTTTGATAATTAACATTTTGACTAATAAAACAAAATTGAAGAAAACCAACAATATCAAAACCATAAAAAGACTTATATAGACTATTGGAATAATAATCCCCTCGTCTAACATGAATGTATAAAATATCTTTTTGCTCTTGTTTATTTTTATAATCTATCACTAGATTATTATTTGAAAAATATTTTTGAATAAACTGCTGTAATTCTTGTAAACTAAAATCTTCATATATAAACTGATGATAATTTGTAACTTCCTGATCCTCTAAAAATTTAACAGATTTTATCTGTTTTTTTAAATCAGGAAAATAATCAAACCAATATTGAATTTTATCATTTGAAGTAAGTAACTTCTTTTTTTTTATTTCTGCCTGAACTAAAAAATACAAAATATTGCCCCATTGCACATGTCTAGGAAGAATAATATATTTTGAAGTATTACTATATAGAACTTTAGATTTAAATTTATAAAAGACTTTAAAAGACTTTCTTTTTAATGCATATAATTGATAGTAAAGATTATTCTGTGGTTTTATTTTCATAATCAGGAAAAGTAGAAAAGCTAGAAAAAGATTTTTAAAACGAATTTAAAAAATTATAATAAAAACGGCTTATTATTTAATCTATAATAACTTTAATTTTTATATGCCGTTATAAAATCGGCGGCTTCCCCTAATTAAAACTGCTTAATTTTAAAAAAAATCATTAACTAAACAGTTATGCCTTTGTGATATTACTTATATTAAAAAGCAAAACGAACATAACTTACCTAGCTTTAGTAAAAGATGCCTATTTAAAAAACAATGGGTTACTCAATAATCATATATGAACATCCCTTTGCACAGATATGCTAAAAATGGTTATTAAAAACAGAAATTATCCAAAGCAAATATTGAAGGCACCACTATTGAGGATTCCGGTACTTCATCCCTAATTACACACATCTAGCCATAAGCAATAGAATTACAATTGGTATGACCGAACAACACTACCCCTATTAAAACGCTGTTTCAGAACGTTTTAACAGAAACCTTAAATATGAATGCGGATTAAAACAAACCATTAAAAACAAAGCTTTATCTCAAAAAATGACCAAACAAGCTGTTTAAATTTATAACAATGTTAGAACTCATTTTAGTCTAAATCTTTAAAAAAACCAAATGAAGCACCTTTAAATCCAACTATTAATTATAAATTCTATCGAAAAAATAAATTAAATTTACCTCTATTAACGATTTATAAAACCTAAAAAAGGTCAACCTATAACAGTATAATCCTTATTTATGAGCAAATCAATTATTAAAGGTTTCAAAGGAATAATAAATAGTGTCTACTATAAACAGTTCCTTAGATTATACTATCTACACAATCAAGATTTTGTATTTGTTACAGGTGCAGATAGTTCACACTATAAAAGTCTATGCCAGCTCTTATCTAGTCTATTAAAGTATGAGTCAAAAAGCAAAATAGTTGTTTATGATTTAGGATTAACAAATACTGAAATAAATTATATAAATACCAATTTCTCTGCCATTGAATTAAGATTATTTGATTATTCTAAATATCCTAAATATATGAATATCAAAATAAATGCTGGTGAATATGCTTGGAAACCAGTTATTATAAATAATGTTATGAACGAATTTAAGTCTACCGTTTGTTGGCTAGATGCAGGGAACTTAGTAATAGAACCTTTGCTTAAACTTAAAATAATGACAAGAAAGCTTGGTTTTTATTCCCCATACTCATGTGGCAGTATATCTGATTGGACACATCCTAAAACACTTAATTATTTGAATGCCTCAAAATCTATACTTAATTACATTAATTTAAATGGAGCTTGTGTTAGTGTTGATTACAGCAATAAGAAAGCTAATAAATTAATAAATACATGGGCGACTAATGCATTAATAAAGGAATGCATTGCGCCTGAAGGAAGTGGGAGGCATAATCATCGCCAAGATCAAGCTGTCTTATCAGTATTGGCATATCAATCAGGTTTAGGTCAAAAGATGATAAAAGATTATTTAGGATTTAAGATTCACCAAGATATTGATTAAGTAATTTGTCGTCAGCATCTCTCATTTATCATTATAGTACTTTAATTAGTAAACTTGAGAATTAATGATTATAAATTGATACCAAAACATAAACTGTATTAAAACACAGCTTATACAAAACGTTATAATTAAAATGATGTATATGTTTTCTCAAAATAGGTTGACATTAATCCTAACTTTACAATATCTAACAAATACTAATCACCAGTAATTTTTAAACTGCAATGCTCTCTTTTCTACCAAATGCCAAGACAAATACCCAAACACAATTAAAAGCATTATAGAAGTTAACATTAAAGTATAATTCTGCATTTTAAAAAATACATTAAATATGAATTATTTAATTTCTAGTTTATCTCTCAATTTCATCAATGGTATTTCAAAATACTTATAAGTTATAATAGATATAAATATAGTTAAAAACCAAAAGAGAACATTTTTAGAAATTAGTGCTATATGGCTATTAAAATTTGCTAAAATTCTCCAATCAATTTTTATAATAATCCACTCCAAAACAATGGTATAATTTACCAAATACATAGAGTATGATATTAAACTTATAATTGTAGTGTATTTATAAATAAAACCTCGTCCATTTTTTAATAAACTTAAATAAGGTAATAAAAATAAAGTTGCGATGGATACAACTGAAAATGAAAATACGCAATCATATAATCCAAATTGACTGAAATTTAAAAAATTAAATTTAGTTAACGTAAAAAGAAATAAACCAATAACAAACAATTGAACTTTATATTTACTCCAAAAATTAAAGTAATTAATATAAATGTAGGCACCTATTAAACCATACATTAAACTATCTAACCTAGTTAAAATTTGAGTTCTTAACATTGAATTCCAAGTTTCAATATTATCAATAAATAACGAAGAAAATCTATAATATCTAAAAAGTGTTGTGAATAAAATAATTGCTGCTACAGTTATTAAAATTGATTTATCAACTGATAATATAAAAACTCTTATTAATATAAATATTATTAAGGGTGTAATAATATAAAACCATTCTTCAATACTCAAACTCCAAGCCTCAGGAAAAAAATTTGGATGAATATGAAATAAGTTTTGTGAAAATAGAAAATATTTATAGTAATCAAAAGGATTAAAAATTTTATTAAATATTACATTTAAAAAAACAACCAGTGTTAATATTAAATAATAATTGGGAAGCGTTCTAAACCATCGCCTAATCCAAAAATTTAGAATCACCTTAAAACTTATACTTTTCTCCTTAATAATTTCAATTAAAATTCGACCTATTAAAAAACCACTAAGGACAAAAAAAATACTCACTCCATCAAATAGAAATAAATCAATGTATTTGTAAGTCTCAGATTCCATAAGATTACCTCCATGCCCTGCAACTACAAACAAAATTGCAAATGCTCTTATAATATCTAACCCATAAACCCTATCGGGATTGATGTCAATTTCAAAAAAACTCTTCAATTTCAAAGTATCTGTTTTTTAAATAAAAAGAAAGAATAAAACTAAAATTATACCTGTTTTGAATACTATAATTTTTGAAATAAACGATTAGAACTTATAGGGTTTGTTAAAAATAAATTTAATCAAATATACATAGCGTTTAAAGGCATAATAAACATTTAAAAAAAACACTTTAAATGCCTGAAAAACAGAACCAACAAACCCTTTTGATGCACTAAAAAAACTAACATCTTTATGCCACAATTGATAATTACCAACCACATCGTTTTTAAACCTAAAAAACAATTGTTCTTTAGTTCGTTTAATCTCGTATGCAAAAATAGATGGTACAAAATCGATATCGTAACCTGCTTTTAAAACCCTAACAGTCCATTCTTTATCTTCGAACGTGGGCACATCTTCCCTAAATGGGTGTTGTTCCCATACAATTTTACTAAATGCTGAACCAGAAAATATCAACCCTGATTTGTTGGGATCTTGTTTTGCTGAAATGTTATTGATATAATTTTTATAATCGTTGGGTTGATGTAGGCATCGTAAACCCGCCAAATTAGGATTTTCTTTGAACTTTGCTTTAATCAACTTGAAAAAATCGTGACTTACTGGATAGGAATGGGCACTAAAAATGACAATAATAGGGTTTTTAGCTTCTTTGGCACATAGGTTTGCACTTCCTCCAAAACTAAAATTCTTAATGGTTACAAATCTTGCTCCAAATTTTTCAGTTACTTCTTGACTGCTATCAACTGATAGGTTATCTACAACTATAATTTCATCTATATCATCAGTATAGCGTTCTGTTAAATTTTTCAACAAAAACTGCAAAGTATCCGCTTGATTTTTATTTCTAATAACAACTGAAATCATTTAGTCTTCAATTTATTTAATAACTTGAATGGTTTTAAAAACAAGTTACCAATTTTATATTCTAATGACGTTTGTAATTTGGTTTCACTATTTCTATATAGATTCGCTAGAAAAAACATATAATCTAGTGTGCTATCAAAATGTTTTATGTAAAGGTCTTTATGCTTTTTAAACACGTATTCCATATTAGTTATTCTATGATATTGTAGTGTATCTGTAAGCATTGAATGTTTGGTTCTTCTATAATAAAACAAGAATTCTTCAACAAACTTGAAATTCCAGCCTTGTTTAGTAATGGCGACCCAAAACTCCCAATCTTCAAAACCATTTGTCATGTTTTCATCATAACCACCTACTAGTTCCCAACACTTTTTTCTAAATAAAGAGGAAGGCATTAGAATGTTTTCGAACATTAAAGCATGATAAGTTGTCCCTTCTGCTTTATACCTATATATAATGTTTGATTTTTTTCCTTCAAAAAACTCTCTGTAACATGAAACTATACCTAAAGACTTGTCTGATTTCAATACTGGTAGGACCTTAGATAAATAATTTTCATGTAATATATCATCGGAATCAAACACTAAAATAAACTCACCTTTACTTATTTTTATACCAGCATTTCTTGCACTGGGCAAACCTCCATTTTCCTTATATAAATAACTAAAGCGCATGTCTTTATTGCACCATTCCTTTGCTATATCTTCTGTATTATCAGGACTTCCATCATTTACTATAATGCATTCCCAATCAGTATGGGTTTGCGCTAACACAGATTGTAACGCTTCACTTAAAAAGTGGGCTTGTTTGTAACAGGGAACTATTATAGATACTAACTCGCTCATTTAAAATTTATTTAGCAAACCTAATTTAATAAGTAATCTTATTTTTTTTGACCTCCGTAAATTATGAACGATAGTCATGTATTTTAACACATCATCTAAATCATTCATAAATAATGAGTAAGACTTTTTTAATACAATTTGCTTCTCTTCTTCTATTATCTTTAAATTTTCTAATTTAGAACTAATTCCATCTTGATAAAACACAGTTAAGATTTTATCTATATGCTTATGCGATGCATTATGTTTGCAAATAGCATCTAAAAAAAACTTCCAGTCAGAAACTATCATAAATTCTTCATTAAATAAACCCAATGTTTTTAATAGATTAGCTTTTATAAAAGAAGCTTGATGTGGTAAATTATCTTTTAAAAAGTAAGCAAAAGATAAAGTATCTGGATATTCTTTAATAAATGATTTAGTTTTTGCAACAACTTTTTGGTTAAAATAAATAATATCATAATTTTCAACACTATTTATATTCTTCTCTAATACTTTATTATTAAAAAAATGATCGCCACTATTTAAAAAAAGAAGGTATTCGCCGGTTGCTTTTAAAATGCCTTTATTCATGGCATGGTAAACTCCTTTATCGGGTTCGCTTACCCAATAATTTATATACTCTGTATTTTCTTCTAAAAATTCTTTACTACCATCGGTAGAGCCACCATCTATAACCAAATACTCAAAATCTTGCCAAGTTTGATTTTTAACACTTTCAAACGTGGCTATTAAACCTTGAAGATTATTGTAATTTACGGTTATGATGGATAGTTTATACATGCATTACTACTATTTAAACAAAAATGGGAAAAGTTTTTGTCTAAGCCTCACAATTGGAAAATATTTTATGGTTAATGAAGTAAATATAAACTCTGGATTTTTAAAAACCAATTGAAACCAATAACCGACATCTTTTATCAAGCTATGATTCTCTCTATACCTAACAATCCACATATATTTAAAAATGCTGTCTATTTTTTTTAAAGACACCTTACTTTGGCTACTCCAAGCAATAACCGATTCGTATAGTTTCATATTATAAATTTTATACAAATCGGTTTTAGTATAAACATTAGTTTCATGAATCCCTCTTTTTGCTACAGCCTCGTTAATTTCACTAGGCTCCATAGTACACCCCAAAGCCATTTTGTATATAATATCAGAATCTTCAGCAACTTTAAGAGACTCATTAAAAAATCCAATGGTATTAAAAACCGATGCTTTTAAAGTAATACCATTTAGGTGTAAATATCCATATTTACTTGATATAACAGCATCAAACAACTCGCTGGGTGGTAATTTTTTCGAAATGGTATTAAGTTTAAAATATGGTTTTTCAGAATCTGAAATAGCTCTATAAAAATGAAAGCCAACAGCATTATAAACGCCATCGGCATTTATATTATTTTCAAATATCCTTTTATCATTAGTAAACCTATTTGGCAAATAAAAATCGTCGGCATCTAAAAAAGCAATATAATTTCCATTTGCTTTTATGATTCCTAAGTTTCTTGTTGCAGAACGTCCTTTATTGATTTTATTAAGATGGTGAAATACTTTTACTTTGGGATATTCCTCTTGTAGTTTGTTTAATATGGCTTCGGTGGAATCCGTACTTCCATCATTTACAACTATAACTTCCAAAACTTCTGGCTGTTGAAGAGCTGATAGTATAGCTTTTTCAATAAATGACTCAACATTAAAAGCTGGAATTATTACTGAAACCGAAAAAGTCATTTACTTAGATAAAACTTTATGTTTAAACAAAAATGGGAAAAGTTTTTGTCGGAGTCTAATTATTGGAAAATATTTTACACTTAAATATGAAAAAAAACATTTGGGTGTATTATAAAACAAATAAAACCAATGCCTTATATAACCTAACAAAGAATTCTTCTCTTTATACTTTAAAATCCAAATCCACTTTAATAAAATATCAATCTTATTAAAGGGCACTTTGTTTTTTCCGCTCCAAATAAATACCGACTCATACATTTTTATGTTATAAATTTGGTACAAATCCTCTCTATTAAAAATGTTATTATTATGAATTCCACGCTTGGCTAATGGCTCTTCAATAATACTAGGTAATAATTGACATTTTAAAGATATTTTAAAAATCAAATCGGAATCTTCTGCAACCATTAAGGATTCGTTAAAAAGCCCAACCTCTTCAAAAACCTCTCTTTTTACGGTTAAACCATCTAAATGAATATAACCATACTTTCCGCAAATTAAAGATTCGAAAAGCATATCAGGGCTTATTTTTTGAGTAACGGTATTAAGTTTAAAAGAACCTTCGTCTTCTATTATCTCGCGATAAAAATGAAACCCTACAGCATTATAAACGCCATCAGCGCTTTTGTTATTTTTAAAAATTAATTGGTCATTTTTAAATCGGTTTTCTAAATAAAAATCATCAGCGTCTAAAAATGCAATATAGGCTCCGGTAGCCTTTCGTATCCCTAAATTTCTGGTGGCCGAACGCCCTTTGTTAATTTTATTAGGATGATTGTATAATTTTATTTTCGGGTTTTCTGCTTGCAATTGCTTTATAATGGCTTCACTAGCATCGGTGCTGCCATCGTTTACCACCACGACTTCGCATACCTCGGGTTGTATTAAAGCCGACCTAATAGCATTTTCTATAAATTGCTCGCAGTTATAAACTGGAAGGACAACAGATACTGAAAAAATATTTATCATGTTTAACTAAAATTTGGACGAATAAAACAATATCCTTTTCCGAAAAAAAAATTGCTGATTATCCATAATGCATAATTAAATGCTTTTTTAAAAAAACAATAACTCAACAACCTTTTTAAGACGTTTATTTGAACCCTACTAATTGCTCTCTTTTTTTGGAAACCGTAATTGTGCTTAATAATACGCTTAAAAACTATTTTTATAATGGGTTTTGGCGCTGTTTCTTTAATGTCATCTAGTAAAACCAAATCATTGAACAACAGTTCTTCTTTTCTTTTAATTTCATTTAGTTTCAATTTTTCTTGAATAGAATTTTTGTGAACCCTTCTATACGCTAGACACTCATGAATGAATTTGCCCCGTGGATTTTGAAGTAGGTACCTTGAGAAAAAATTATATTCTTGACTAGACATTAAAACTTTGTTAAAACGCAGGTTTTTTATGGAAGATTTTAATACCATAACATCCATGGTAACCCAATTTATTAAACCTTTAATGTAATTTTCGGATGTCAATTCCTTGTTTAAATTGTCAAATTCAAACATTAGAATTTTATTTCCTTTTTCATCAAAATCAAGCGAATAGGAAACAACAAAATCTAGAGATTCATTTGCAAGTATTTCAACTTTTCTTTTAATAAAATCTTTATGCATGATATCATCACTATCAAACCAATTAATATACTTTCCTTTACTTAAATCTAATCCATAATTCCTGGAGGTATTAGCTCCTTTTAGCAAATTCATAGGTTTTAAGTAATATCTGAACCGTGAATCTTCTTTTATATAGTTCTTTATAATTTCAGTAGTGTTATCAGTTGAAAAATCATCTACAATAATACATTCCCAATTAATATAACTTTGCTGTTTAATTGAATTCAATGTCTCAATTATAAGATGCGCCCGATTATAAGTAGGAATGATTATGGAAATTAAAGGGCCGCTTATCATACTGAGGCTTCTTCTAGAAGGTTATCAATAACATCTATATGCCTTTTTAATGTAAAATGGGTTTTTATTCTATTCTTTCCATTATTACCCAAATGCATTGCCAATTCCTTATTGTTCAATAGGAGTATCATTTTTTCGGCCATAGCATCTACATCATGCTCTGTAACCAAAAACCCTGTAGTTTCATTTAATATCACATCTGGAATACCTGCATGTATTGTAGATATAACAGGAAGTCCGGCTGCACTAGCTTCTAAAACTGCTAATGGAGTTCCTTCCATATCACCATCTTCTGCAGTAATAGAGTGCTGTACAAAAGCTAAAGAATTAGATAACAACTCTCTATATTCAAAAGGAGTAATTATACCTAAAAGCTTTACATTCGATTCTAGTTTATACATCTGTATAAGATTTTTACAAACGTTAAATAATATTCCATTCCCTGCAATAAGTAATTTTGCATTTGGATATTTTTCAACTACTTGTTTAAAAGCTATTATTGTATAGTAAGGTGCTTTTTTATCTGTAAGCCTACCTACAAAAAGAAATTGTTGCTTTGAAAAGTTTGGATTTACTAATTCATAATCTGGATGAGGACCATAAACATTGTATACAACTTTTGATTTAGGGCAACCCATACTTATTATTTGTTGTTCCATTTTTTTAGAAACAACAATAATTTTGGCAGCTGCTTTAAATACTTCATCATAACAATTACAATCTTTAATTACTGCCTTTACACTTGCATCATAGCCATGAAAATGAACTATGAATGGTAATTTTGATTGTTTAAATATTTTTAATAGATTATATGCATGTGTCCCGTACTCAACTAACAAAACATTTATATTATTTTTCTTTAATGACAGTAACAAAGAAATATCATTAACATAAGTGTGTTGCTTCTTTGTTAGTTTTCTTATTATATTTAAAGTGATTCTTTTAAATTTAGAAATTAATCTAGGTGTTCCTTCAAGTTTCACATCTCCTTTACTTCCGTAATAGTAAAAAATATTCCCTTTTAAATAGGCTTTATGGGCCTGTATAAAAGTTTCGGAATACGGATTTTGATTTGGTGAAAAAATGGCAATATTCAATTTAATATAATTTTCGTTTTAATTTCTTTATTGTTCTATACACAAACCATGCTAATTGCTTTATAAAAGAATTTTTGACAGGGTTTACAACATGTTGCTCACTTCTAGATGGTATATGCATCCCCTTTTCAAAAAAATGGACTATAATATCTACATCATCATATTTTAACAAATTGTCACGATACTGCTCGATGTATGGCTGCAGTAGTACATCATTTTTCCATAAGTAAACGCCTTTTAGCATCGAATTGGTAATGTGCAAAAAAACTATAGGTTCAGTATTATTTATTAACACATTTCCATCAGGTTGAAGTACACGCTTACAGTCTATTAAATTCCAATTTGCCACATTGCACCCTTTATGGGTTATGTGTCCAACGTCTTCAAATCTTGTAGGAAAGATATCTAAATAGCGTTGGTCTACGTAAAAACCTTCACTTCTATTTACCTCACAATTAAACAAACATAATTCTGTCCAATAAGTTAATGCTGCCTGCCCACCTTGTGAAGCTCCAATAAACCCTCCATTATATATCCCATCTAAAAAATTTAATTTAAAGTTTTCCATATCTAAATTCGGGTAGCTAGAGCGCCAATGCGGCGAAAGTAAAATACTAAACTTTTTAAGTTCCTCAAACAAAAACCTATAATCATTATAAAAATAAATATCACTATCTACATAAATAGCCCTTTCGTAACCATGGTTTAACAATTTAATAAGTAGTTGTGATTTCATTCCCCATCGATATGCATCATGATAAGAAGTAAAATATTTTTCTTTTAAAAGTATAGATAGTTCATTTTTAAAAGAAGCTTCATAATAGATAGTAACATGTTTTCTTGATAGTAATTGGACTTCTACACTGTGAGGCAATTTGCCATTGCTAACAAACACACAAAAATGAATACTTTCCTGTTGCTTTATTAGTGAATCATGTAAAACTAAAGCATAATGCCCGTAATTTTTAGTTATAAGAGTACAAACAACTTCTTTCATTTTTTTTCTTTTAGCCTAAAAAACATCAAAAAATCTACAGGAAAACCTAATTCCTTTAATGTTTTTTTAGGGAAAAATCTCTTTTTCTCATGCCATTCATTAAGAACCCATAAATATTTATTTCTATTAAGTAATCTACTAAAAAAACTACTATTAGCTAGAAATATTTCTAAATACTCACTAATTCGCTGGTTTTCTAAATGAAATGTTTTAACCGTTTTTGTAGAATCCAAATGTCTTCTAAAATAATTCAATTCGTTGTGGTCATATGCTATGTTTCCTTGTTTTAAAATTTCAATCCATATATACCAGTCACCACAAAATTTCATGTGTATTGGATAATGAACCCCCATAATAGCACTTTTTTTAAATACAACAGCACTTGCATTGGTAATTGCATTTCTATAACGTATAAATCGTTTTATCTCATCTTTTCCTCTGTTCAAAAAACTATTAGTCCATCGCTTGCTATCTAACGCATCTGCCCACGTGTGCCTTCCCAATTTTTCTCCTTGATTATTAATTACAGTAGATGCACAATAAGCTAAAACCGTTCTTTTATCATCAAACAATTTTAATAACTGCTCTAAAAAATTCAATTCACAATTATCATCACTTTCCGCAATCCAAATATAACAACCTTTTGCTAATTCTATACCTTTTTGCCATTGCTTAAAAGGGCTACCAGAGTTAGTTTCATTAAAAAGGCAGTGAGAAACCTTTGGATGTTTAGAATATTCTAATAAAATGGATTGACTAGTATCGGTACTACAATCATCCAACAATATAACCTCTATATGTTGATAACTTTGGTTAAATATGCTTTCCAACCGTTGTTCTAAAAACCTAGCATGATTGTAATTAGGGACTATTACAGATATTAATGGCTCACTCATAGCATATAAATAGATTGCTAAAATAGGAATTAAAATCAATAGTTTTCCTTTTGGGGCTATAGGTATATGATAGTGCAATTAATCGAAATCCTATATAAAAGGAATATTACAATTAAAACCAAATGCTAATTTTATTCAGAATGTCAGTCTGAGCCTGTCGAAGACTATAGCTAATACACATTTCAACAAGCTCAATGTGACAATGGATAAAGAAATAGCGACTTAACTATTTTAAACTACCCTGTTTTTTTAGAATTAATAAACTTCCAAACATCTTCACGGTCAAGGTTAAAATAATCACAATAGGCCTTTACACTTATATAGCGAGTATGGGGCAAGTTAAATTCTTCCCTAATATCTTTCATGATTTTTAGGGCTACCTTATCACTTACCGCATTTAAACGCTCAATATGTTCTCTATATAAGTATAACAGCATAGCTTAATTTCAGCGACTTACAAAGATAGTCCCAAATCTATCTATTACAATTGGTAAGTTATAAAGAGTTTTAAACAATTGGATCACAATAAATTGATTATCATTATATTATAAATTTGTCAACATAAAAAAGTCGATAAGTTTATTTAATAACTTAATAAAATCCCTTTTTACACTAAAAACATATCTTGTATTGTGCTGAAATAGTTATGCATCCCCTATAGATACCTTATAGATACCCTATAAAGACCCTTACAAATAGACACATGGTCATTGAGTAAAGACTTCGCATAATATCTAGCACAAAAAACAAACACTAAAACACTGAAAAACAACACATTAAACGAAAAACAAAGAGCAAAAAGGAATAAATCATACCCAAACACGCAATAAAAAGAAAAGCCAGTTATTGTTTTCCTGTAAACCATCTCAAGCAGGAACTATTTAAAAAAGCAACCAATTACCTGTTGTATTATTGCCTTATCAATACGAGTAATAATACTAGTTACCTACTTACAATTGATATAAAATTTTTGTATAACTAGCATAGTAAAAAAAGAACGCTATGCTTAAAACAACATTATCATGGCAAAATACAAGTCATTATTTAATGTAGAAGGGACCTTAGGAGAAGTAACCTTTTACAAAGGCAAAGACGGATATTATATCCGCAGCAAAGGCGGCGTAAGTAAAGACCGCATTTTAAAAGATCCTGCGTTTGCAAGAACACGCGAAAATCTTTCCGAGTTTGGTAATACTGCAACCAGTGGAAAACAGTTAAGGCATGCCATTAACGCATTACTATCCGATGCTAAAGACGCTAAGGTTACCTCAAGACTTACTAAAATATTGAGTTTAGTAAAAAATGAAGACATAACTTCTGCCCGCGGTCAACGAAGTGTAGCTATAGGCTTAGCAAACACCACAGGAAAGTCCTTATTGAAAGGTTTTAATTTCAACAAAAATGCCACACTCGATAGTGTTTTACAAGCACAATATAGTTTGGACACACTATCAGGTGAAGTTGTAATTAATAATTTAATACCCAATCAACAATTGGCAGCACCCATTGGGGCTACGCATGTAAGCCTAAGCACATCCTTTCTAAATTTAGATTTAGACAACGATGTTAAAGATTTACAAACAAGTCCTATTGTAAACCTTCCATTAAATGGCCTTGCTATAACAGTAACTTTAACGCCTCCAGCGCCTGCTATTGGTCCAGGTTTTAATTTTTACTTCTTAAAAGTGGCCTTTTTCCAAGACATGAACGGTATACAATACCCACTAAACAATGGCGCATTTAATGCTTTACAACTTATAGAAGTACTATAAACGTAAGTTCGATTTAATTATTAGCAAATGAATAATTAGTAAAATAGTGTTAATTATTAGATAGTTATATCCACGAAGCGAAGTATGAGCAACGAGGCTGTCTGAAAAGTGTTTAAAATTTAATTAGTCAGGTTGAGCTTGTCGAAACCGATATTAATTATTATTAAGTTATAATATTCCAACAAGTACAAGATAACACAGAACTGCATTTTTCAGACAGCCTCCTCATTGCTTTTACATTTTAAGAGGAATTTAAATGTTGCTAACTGCCTCTAGCAATTGTGGACAAATAATATCTGGAGTAAATTTAGAAAAGGCCTCTCTATTTAAAGCACCATGTTGTACTTTCAAACCAGGGCTATTGTAGTAACTCACAATCTTTTCAGCCATCAATTCAATATCTAAATAAGGTACTATATAGCCTCCTGCCTCTGCTAAAATCTCGTTAGTTCCCACAGCATTTTCAAAACTTACAATCGGTTTTCCGAGCATACCAACTTCTATACAAACCAATGGAAAAGGGTCTTCTCGCGAGGTCATAACAAACACATCAAAATTATTATAATATGATGCAGGGTTATCAACTTCTCCAACAAACTTAATAATACCATCTAAACCTAATTTCTTTAGGTCTTCCTGTAATATAATCTCTTCCGTTTTTGGCAAGGTGCCCACCCAAACAAATTGCATCTTACAATTAGGGTAATTTTTAGTTA
Organism: Mariniflexile sp.; assembly: GCF_041583155.1. Taxonomy (GTDB): domain Bacteria; phylum Bacteroidota; class Bacteroidia; order Flavobacteriales; family Flavobacteriaceae; genus Mariniflexile. The sequence goes on along the minus strand of NZ_JBFHGK010000048.1, from coordinate 5,196 downwards.
CATAGCGGGCTAGTTGCACAAAAACATCATGTCCTTTACGCCAATGTACATAGCCTGATGCACCAACAGTAAATACAGTATTTACTTTCTTTTCTTTTAAAAGATTTTCCACTTCTGAACATTCATAAACTACCTTAATATTGTTTTCATCAACAGACCAATGTTGTACTAAGTTTGCTTTTACTAAATGAGATGGGACTATAAATTGACTAATAGAAGTTATGTAACTTTCAAAATTAGGCAAACTTAAATTGATAATGGCTGGTAACTCATGCATATGTGCCACAACCTTGGCTAAACTATTTTTTTTTGAAATAGCCACAGCCAACGGAATAGATACTACTGTATTGGCATAGATAACATTGTAATGATTATTTGCTAGATTTTCAATAAATCTTTCTTTTAAATTTGGTCTTTTATAAAGTTTTAGTTTTAGTAATAAACGTTGCGCTATCGATAATTTTGTAGGCTGAGTTGCTAAGCTATAATCATAAAAATGGGTACAGTTTTTTTTAAATGCATCTGTTAATTGGCCTCCTTTTAAAGTAACAACATCAACTTCTATACTTGGAGTATTCTTATATAACCATTGCAAAAAAAGAAGTAGCACTTTAGGTGCTCCTGTGCGTGTTGTTTCGTGGGTTATAAAAAGAATTTTCATTTTAACTCATTAAAGGTTTAAATATTCCACTTTATAATTGTTAGCAAATTTTTTTATTCGATTATTCAATTCTTTATGAAGATATTTGTCTGAACCAATAGAAATAATTCTATTCGATTTATTAAAAAATAAAGGCCCACTCGAATTACCTGTTAAAAAAATTGTATTCATATCCTTAAATTCTTCACCAAACAATTCAATTGGTAATGATTTAAATTCATCCGAAACCACAAGTAATCTATCATCATTTATATTCTCAAAAATTTCAATTTTATGTTTTATATCTCTGGGGTGTGGTTTAAATAAAACTTTAGAATTCCCGCAATTGTTTAATGCATATTTTATGATTTGTTTGAAATAAGAAATATCGTTTTCGAATTTAACTCCTTCGTGTAAATGGTAATGTTGAGAAATTATTACATATGAAATTCGATTTTGAAGATATGCCTTTTCAAACCTTACAGATAATTCTATTTTTCTAGTGTCGCTTAAAATTACATTTATATCAACTTCTTTATAGATTCCAATTCTTTTGATATCTTCTTCTAAAAAAAAAGGAGAATAAATATTGGATGATAAAGGAAATTTTGTAATAGTATTTCTTAAATAAAAATAACGCCAATTAGTAAAATTTCTTTCAGGTAATTTATCAATAACTCCATCAGCTACAAAAACTATAGTTTTTGGCTTTAAATAACATAAAAGAACGTTATCTACTTCTACTTTAACCCTTACGGGAATTAATAATAAATCAAATTTTTTGTAAAATCTTAATAATGAAAATTTCTTTTCAACAACTTTAAAAAGTTTTGTGAATTTACCAGTGATAAAATATAAAATAAATTCCTTTTTAGAAAGCAAGATTGGATTTATATCAAAATGGATTTGACCAATATAAGTAATCCCATTATTATTGGATATTTGTCTAAAAAACACCTCTAAACTTTCACTAAATAAACCAACATATAACAAATATACATTACTTAAATCTGAGTGTTGCTTTTTTAAAACTGAAAGTTGAGTAATTAACTGACTACTTCCTGACGTGATAATAAGGGTTTTAATTCTCATTTTTTTTGAATACAAAATACCATGGCTCCAATTCTCCATTAAAGTTAAGCGGAGGGTTATCTATAAACCATTCCATTTCGTGAATATGAGACTTTGTTGGACCTATCTCTAAAATTTCTTTGTTAGTAGCACCTAATTTGATTGATTGCAATTTTTTAATAAACGTATCATCTTTTATGAAACCTGCGTTCTGAAATTGATTCTCCCACCAATCTCTATCCTTTAAGGTAATGTGATATTTATTAAAATTACTACTTGGTCTTAAACTTATAGTTAAAAAGATGATTTTTTTTGAAACTCTATAAAACTCATTAACAACTTCAGAAATATCTTCTTCTGGGATGTGTTCTAGTACTTCACTTGAAAAAATTACGTCAAAACTATTATCTGGATAAGGTAATTTTGCTAAACTCCCTTGAGTAACTATTTTTTTACTTAACAAATCTCTAGCATACTGCTTTAAAACACTTCTTGACAACTCAATTCCTCTAGCTGAATAACCTTTAGACAAAAAATACCTAACAACATCTGAACTTCCACAGCCTGCATCTAGAACAGTTTTAAACTCAAAATTATTTATTAAATTATCCACAACTGTAATACCATAATTCCAGGAATTATCACTCTTTTTATTTGTAATCCAATATTTGTCATAAAATGATAATTTTCCTGAATTAAAAATACTTTTTATTAATTTCATAAATTTATCATAAAAAGTATCATTATCATATCCTAATCTTTTATTGAGCTTATTAAAACCTAAATGTTTAAATTTTTTTAAAAATTCTTTATTCAAATAAAAATCATAATCAATCTTCTTATTAACTTTAGTTAAGCTTTCTTTATTTAAAGTATTCGAAATTTTAGATTCTAATTGAAACCTAGTTATTTTAATTCCTAAATACCGAATAATTTTCTCATATTCATAAATTTGTAACTCTCTTCCGTTTTCTCCAATTAGATTTTCAAACTTCACCTTTAAAACCTCCTGTTCATCTATCCAAGGAATTGTTTTATCAAATAATGATAACAATGAGTGACCATGTTCTTCTAAAAAGTCAGAAGCAAAAGTTTTATTGTTAATATTTTTTCTCCAATTACTATTATTTTCATAATTTACCCATCTAGTAGTTTTAGCTGTCCATAAATCAAATGATGCACAACACTTTTTTAAATCACGATAAATAAAAATAGTTTTAAAATCTGAAAGGTACTTTTTATTAAATGTTGAAAAATGTCCTACTGCAAATTGATTAGGCTTTATTTGATTTACAATTTTAGAAAATTCACTTTGAATTTTGAATTTTTCAGGGGTTTTTCTTGCTTCATTAATTGAACTTGCTTTGCTGTAATCTGAATATTCGTAATCATTTAAATGAATTTTAGAATTCTCAAACCCCAATTCACTTAAAAAATTTGAAATTAAATAAGTCCCTGACTTTGAAACTGAGCATAACATTATTTTCATTTATTAATCTTTTTCCAATTATGATTTAATTTTATTAAATGGCATATTCCTTCTCCTGAATAATTTACCTTAGGCTCAACTATATTAAAAGTTAATGTATTTGAAGTCCCGAAATAATCCTTTAATGTTTTTCCATATAAATCAAATTTGCCTAAATATCCACCAACAAGAAGTGGAACTTTTTCCAAAGTAAATTCGAAATTATTTTCTCCCTTTTCTAAATTAAATTCAAATTGATTATAATTTGATGAAACTGAAGCTAATCTTATACTCGAAAACTCAAGATGAAATATTAATCTTGCTTTCTCTATTTTAACATCTGAAAACACACTTATTTTGAAAGTAATATCGTCTTCAGTCTTAAAATCGTTTTCAATTTCATTTTCTTTAATAAAAATCTTAAATAATGGGTTAATTATATTCTCTTTTTTAGCTAAATTATTGTATAAACTCACCCCTTTTTCATTATTCCCTAAATATAATGGCCTCCCATTTTCCATTACCATAACACTATTACATAACCTCATAATATCAACCACACTATGAGACACCAATATGATAGCTACGTTCTTACTCACTACATTCATCAAATGGTTATAACATTTCATTCTAAATGCTAAATCCCCAACAGCAAGTACCTCATCAATAATCAACACATCCGGTTCCATTTGTGCGGCTACGGCAAAGCCTAAACGCACTTTCATACCAGAACTATAATTTTGCACAGGCATATCGATAAATTCTCGAATTTCTGCAAAATCGATTATATCTTCTACTTTTGCATCAATTTCCTTTTTGGTAAACCCCAACACCGCACCGTTGTTATAAATATTTTCACGACCGCTTAAAATAGGGTTAAAACCAGCTCCTAGTTCAATTAAAGCGCCAACGCGTCCTTTTATGGTTACCTTACCAGCATCAGGGTTTATTAAACCATTTAGTATTTTAAGCAAGGTGCTTTTTCCTGCCCCATTATGACCTATCAAGCCTAAACATTCGCCACGCCGAAGTTCAAAATTAATGTCTTTTACGGCCCAAAATTCTTTATAACGTAGTTGGCGTTCCTGCTTATTGCCTCGAATATTTGAAACCAAATCTTTTACACCATACCACAAACTTGTTTTTAAATCAATGCAGAATTTTTTACTTAATCCTTCAACTTTAACTAAAACTTCTTTCTCTTCCATATTAAGCACTTAAACGTTCAACTATTATGGGAATGGAAATTCTGTATAACATCAAACCAACAAAAAACAACAAAGCACTAATAACAAAAATAATAATAAAATACCCCAAATAATCAGTTGTTGTACCTAAAGCCAAAGATCTTGCCGTTAAAATTAATGCTGTGAATGGGTTTAACTCCATTATGGTTTTCATCACACCTGCTTTGGGTATGGCATAAACAACAGGTGTAATATACATTAACAAACTCAGGCCCATACTAACTATTTTACCTATATCGTTATAAATCATACTTACTGGAGTTAAAAACAACCCTATGGTATTACCAAACATAACGGCAACGATAATAGCAAATGGAAACAAGAATAAAGACCAATGAAACCCTATACCAAATAGAAAAATTAAAATTATTAATAAACCTATTTTTATGGAACTATTGAATAGTATTTTATAAATGCCTGATAACACTAAAGCTTCTTTTGGAAAATTGATTTTCGATATAATTCCTCTGGCAGCATTGGTACTTGAAGTAGGTGAGTTAATAGACTCGGTTATTATAGACCAAATCAAAGTTCCTGAGAACACAAATATAGGATATGGCACTCCTGTATCAGAAAGATTTACGGTACCCGTTAAATTTAAAAATATCCAAACAAATGCAGATGAAATTGGCGTAATAAATGCCCAAATTATTCCTAAATAAGACTGCCTATACTGCGATTTTATATCTCTAGTTGCTAACTGTTTTGCTAAAAAATGAGAACCAAAAAAATCTTTAGCTGTCTCTTTTAATAACTTGCCTATTTTTAAG
>NZ_JBFHGK010000047.1:0-28442 GCF_041583155.1 Mariniflexile sp. | reverse complement strand
GATACGGCGCCGTTAAAAATGGTGACCGATACTTTATTGCTAAGTCATTTTGCCGATTTATGTCTGTACTTAATTCGTGCCGATTATTTAGATAAAAGATTATTGGAAATTCCTGAAAAAATGTTTTCAGAAAAACGATTACCTAACATGGCGGTGGTACTTAATGATGTGAATATTGAAAAAGGAGGCTATGGTTATGGTTATGGCTACGGTTATGGTTATGGAAACGAAGAATTGAACAAGCCTTGGTGGAAACGAATTTTTAAGAAGTAAAAAACATATAATTTAATCTATCCGTAAATAAACTACATAAAAAAACTCGTTTTTATCATTTATTCATGATGCTTTCAAACAAGCTTATTTAAAAGCCTAAACACCGAAAACAGTACAGCGGTAGATAATCATTGTTTTAGTCAGACCTTTAGATTAAACACAGTTGATAATAGTAATAATTCAGTCTTGCCTTTTGATAGTGGCAAATTTAATTTTAAGACGCCTTTTTTTATTGGCTGAACAAAGATTTTATAAAAATTGGTTATTGGCATTAACTGTTTCTACAAATAAATTAATATTGGGTAATCAAGCTGTGTGAGAACCTTATTTTAATTCGGATCGGTTTGCTGGTTTGTTTCTAGATAATCTTGTTCTTACCAATGAAAACATAGACCTCTACCTTGGTTTAGGGACGGGTATTCATACATTACAAGGTGAAGCGGGAGGGACTTTTAATTTCACAGCAGGTTAATTGGGTGTTTGAAAGAATAGCCATTAATTTACAAGCAAATAGAGATGGTCTTTAGAAATTGGGCAGTCATTATCAGTTTAATGTAGGTGTAGTCTATAAATTAAATAAACAAACACTCGATACAAGAAAAAAAGATGTAAAAATAGGATATCATATAATTATTCATGCTTTTCAAAATAAAGACAATTTAAATAATATGATTCGTAATTTGACTGAAAAGGAAATAAATGTACAAGTTATTAAAGAAACCCTAGTTATTTGAACTATATAAGTATCCCTTGCTTTGATGCTTATTAGGAAGTTCATAACGACATTGATAATATTTTAGGCAAAAACAGGTTAGTTGAAAGTTGTAAATATGAAGTAAACTAAAAAATAAAAAGACTCTCACATTTTTGTAATTTAAAATCAATTATTTTTATTAACGAAGGCTTTCATTTGTTTGAAAGCCTTCGTTTGTTTAATATTATGTGCAATACATTATTCTTAATTAAATAACCTTTCAACTATTTCCGTTAGAAAATAAACTACGGCATACTAAAGGACAGGTTTATAAAAAAATTACGTCCTTGTCTTGAAATATTATTCCAGTCGGCATAGGTTGAATAATTGGTATCCAGCATATTTTCAATACCATATTTTAAAACTACTGTATTGTTTGTGTTATAAAAAACATGACCTATATTCATGTTTAAAATGGCGTATTGCGGTGTCTCGTCTTCACCGTAAAAGCTTCCGTAGTTGCTTTGGTTTCCATTACCTTCCAGCTGAATGGCGGCGCTAAAGCGGTTTGAATTGTAGTTTAATTCAGCCAAATAAGAAAAAGGCTTTATAAATGGTAATGCTTCCTTGTTACTTCCAGATCCGTAGTTGTATCCTAAGGTTCCATTTATTGAAAATGGTTTTGAAATCTGATACGTGGAATTTAGATACGTTACAAAAATGTTAGCATTCTTCAAAGCAGTATAAACCTTCACACCATTAGCGCCAATAGTCATTTGGCTTAAGGATGCGTCAATAGCTCCAATTATATAATCTGTAATATGAAAAAAGGAGGATTCTAAACCTATTTGAAAACCGTTCTTATTGTAATTAATTTTAAAATTAGCTTCTATAGATTTTTCGTTTTTTAAAGTTGGGTTGCCTATATAATCGAAATTATCAAAGCTGTTGTACAAGAAAAAGCCATAGCCTTCACTTACAGTTGGCGCCCGTTCACCGTAACCCAACCCGAACCTAACATCAAAGAGATTTTTTTTTATTTGATAATCCGTTGAAATACTGGTAAGCATTCTGCCTTTTGAATCGTTAATTTCAGGATAGAATATTTGCAGACTTTCTAAACCAACTTGTTTAGCAATTTTGTTTTTATGAAACCCAAGACGCAACGATGCAGATATTGTTTCGAAGGTATTTAAAGCAACAGCATCTTTGGCATAAATACCTGTGTAAAGCGTTCTGATATCTGGCCAAGTGTACATAAACATGGCAGGTTCATCTGGGTTGTTTGGATACATCGTCATTTCTGCTAAGGAACGGTTGTAAAATCCATTTAAGTTAAAAAGTACATGGTGTTTACCTTCTTTAATACTAGCTTTACTATAAAATCCATAAGTATCGCTCCATCCAGGCATATCCATGCGTATTGGCACATCGGGACGCTTGGAATCGTCCATAATATGTGTAATGGTATTGAAATAAAGTTTAGATTCTAAGGATTTTAAAAATGATGCATCATTATTGTAATTATGCGATATGGAGGTAATTAATGCTTCAGCAAGCGAAACATCCATGGTTAATGCCGGGTAACCAACATCGGAGGCTTTATCATAAATTATATTGGTGTCAACGGATTCGTTAGAATTTAATTTATAACCACTCTGTAAGGAGATATTATATTTTTGGAATTGGGAATATAGCACTTCTTTGTTCCCACCAGCATCATAATTATCTGATTTCCTGAAAATACCATCGGTGTTAAAATAGAAATTTTCAGAGGCATATTCCAAATCCAAACCAGCAGTTTTATAATTGCCATTGGTTTCATATCCCACATCAATATTCGTTTTTAAACCTGTATTTTGAAATGCAGAAGTAGGTAATTGTAAATCGATACCACCACCAACGCAATGCCCGTTTTCTGAACCTGATTGTCCAGAATTAGCACTTACTTTTTCTAAATTTGAAACATCAACATACGAGGTTATCGGGTCCATTTTATCGGTACAAGCTCCGAAAATTTGCATGCCATCAATGGTAACCGCTAATCGATCCGTATTCATATTGTTCATGGTGGTCTCCCAAGCGTAATTACCACGTTTTATCATGGTTATTTTGCTTACTTTCTCTAAATAATTATCAATGCTAGATAGTGTTTTTTCTTCTCTATGGTTGTTTAAGTTTCTGCGCGTTACTAAAGTGATTTCATCTAGATTGGTTGTGTCTTTTTTTGTAGTAACACCTTCTTCTTGAGCTAATATTATATTAGGTAGAACTAAAAAGACACATTGTAAAATGAATTTTTTCATCTTAATTGATTTTTTAAAAACAGACACGTTTTAAAACTTAAATCGTGTCTGTTTTGAATTAAAATGGACCTAAAATTCAAGTTCCAAATACAGTGAGCTTTGTTCGTTTTCAGAAGTAATGTCTTCACCTTTTAACACGACGCCTTCCTCATTAAGTAGTTTTAAATTAAGTACCCAATACCCCGTCATGGTTAGTGATAAATCGCCATAATACATAGCATCTTCACTGTTATATGTTAAATCGGTATTGTTTGGTGAACTATGATTGCCCATACCCGGCATTCTCGGGTCTAAAGTAATTGTGAAATCTTCAACAACTGGAAAATGCATCATAGATTCCATTGTGAATAAGCCAACTTTTAACTCGTTTATGGCAATTTTTGGTGTACTTGGTTCAATTAAGGCAATAATGTATTTTTTACTATCGCTACCCGTGAAAGTAGTGATATTTTGATTTTCCGACTGCATAACCGTAATAGTGTTTGTTGCACTATAAGTCACGTCATCAATGATGTAATCTACAGTTAGCGACCAACCAGAACCATCTAAATTTGTCATTTGATAGATGATGAAACCTTCGTAAACCGTCATTTTACCTGTTGCTTTAGTGATTTCAGATTTCGGGCAAGAATGAGACATCATGGTCATTTGCATAACCGGATTCCATGACAAAGAAGCGTTTTCTACATAGGTATTGGAACCCTTATCTTTTATGCGGATGCTGATAGCATTGTAACCTGTTGAAAATTGGCCTGTGGCATTGTATAATTCAATGGTATGGGTGTCGTTTGAAAGTTCTTGAATCATTTCAAGATTTTCAATTTCGTTAATTTCCGGGTCATTGTCGTCGTTAGTGCAAGATGCAATAAAAAGGGAAAAGAACAGTATTGGTAATATATATTTAAGTTTCATAGGTGTATTTTTATTGATTTTTTTAAAATTTATTCCAACAATACATGCGCCAATCTACCTGTAGAATTACAGACGATTAGTAATGTAATTGTTGATTTTGGAATGTACGTAACTCATCCTTTTTCTGAATTTATTTTCAAAAAATGATGTAATTACTAAGTGTTTAAAACCTGAAAAAAAATCAAGAAAAAATAGGAGGGGGCGTATCTATGTCGAAATAGATAGCTCTTAAATTTGTAGAATATAAATTAAAATTGGAATAATAGTCCTTGTAAAAAATGGTTTTGTTTTCAATGTTTTTAATGTCATAAGAACAAAACGCATCTAATGAAAAGCGTCTAGTTTCCTTAACCGGAATGGTAGTTTTTGAATCTGGCTCGCTTTCGTTTAACGTTTTCATTAATTGACACTTACCATTACATCCTTGTTGATTTTCTTTTTGAATACACAAGGTTTTTGCAATGAATTCTTGATTGATAACAAAATCTCCAATTATGGCAAGTGTATTTATATTATGTGCGAATAATATAAATATTAAAACGAAAGCCGTAATCTTATTTGCGATTGCTGATATCATCGGGGTCAAATTTAATCTCTAAAATTTAATTTCTTGATATTTTTAATCAATTTAAATTAAAAATCTTTTTTCTTAGCTTTAAAAGTGATTCTTAAAATGGGTGCAATCACCCAGATGGAAAGGGCTGTCAATGAAAGGAGTAACCCAGAATTCGTTCCGAAAAATTGTTTAAAAACAGCACCAGTGTAACCTAATAATGCCGAAATATCTAATTTTAAAAGGATAAGGGTTCTTGATAAATCGATTGGGTTTAGCATAGTGCCTATTAATGAAACCTTATCTAGTGGATAATCTTCAAAAATAATTAACGACATTAAAAAGATGCCATCGTAAATAATGGCTAAAAATAACCACATTAAAATGGCATAACCAAAGCCCTTTATTTTGTTTTCGTTTGATAGCGCGATGTTAAAAGCCAAAGCTGTAAAAATGAGGGTTAAAAAGACTCCGGTTATAAGAAGTAACGAAAAATCCCAAATGGCGGCACTTTTAAACAATCCGTAAAACACAAAAGGCAGGCCTAATCCTAAAATTAAACTCATGGAAAGTGATAAGGCAACGCCTAAATATTGGCCTAAAAAAATGGTAGAACGTTTTAGTGGTTGTGCCAACAGTAACTCGGTAAATTCTTTTGAATTGTAATAGTACATTACACCAAAAATGGTTCCTATTAAAGGTACAAGAATGATGATTATGTTCATTAATGTGATAACCGCTTTAGATAGATCGTTGTTTAAAAACAGTAATACAACGCCTAATAATAAGTAAAAGGCGAAATACACGTAACTCCAGCGGCTTCGCATTAAATCGTAAAAACTATATTTTAATATTTTAAGCATGATTTTCGGTTAAAATTGATGCAATGGCGTGTTCAAAATCAGGTTGATTGGTTTTTGTTTTTAATTCTGAAATACTGCCTTTAAAGTAAATTTTGCCTTCTAAAATGAATACGATTTCATCGGAAACCTCTTCAACAAAACTCATAATATGCGATGTTATTAGGATGGTTTTACCTTTAGCTTTTTCAGATTGAATTAAATCTTTTAATCTAATAAGAGAAATAGGGTCTAAACCCGAAGTAGGTTCATCTAAAATAATTAACGGACTATTAAACATGAAGGTTAATACCAAATTCACTTTTTGTTTGGTTCCGCCAGAAAGTGTTCCTAGTTTTTTGTCCAAAAATGGTTCAAGTTTAAATAGGGCAATCAACCGGTCGTCTTCATTGGTTTTACCACGCAAATCTTTTATCATAGTAATTAATTCTTTCACTTTTAAATTACTCGGAAAATTGGCAATTTGTGGTAAATAATCTATTTGATGACGGTAATTCGAGTTGTTTTTTATGTTTTGGTTATTTATAAAGATGTCTCCTTTGTTAGGTATAACCATCCCTAAAATAGATTTTATAAGGGTTGTTTTTCCAGAACCATTGGGTCCTAAAACGGCAAATATGCCACCTTCTTTTATGGATAAATCCACACCGCTTAATACTTGGTTTTTTCCAAAGGCTTTATGTAAATTTTGAATGCTTACCATGTTATTTTTTTTATAGAAGGGTTGTGGTCTAATAGGTTGTTTGGTGTAAATACGGGTGATACTTTTTCAGAAAAATCAATAATATCAATAAATAAACTTCGCATTAAAATGATGGTTTCTGGGGTTTTGTTCACGATGTACGAAAATAGTTTTACGGGTCGGTATGGCACATCACCAATACCATTTTTATCTAAATCGTAACCCGTGTAATTACTCCAATAATTTTTATTGAAAACATTATCATTTACATTGCTATTATATGAAACATCGAAGGAATTGTACAAGAAATTGTTTCCCAAAAACCAATTAGAATAACATGCGCCTCTAACTTTAATGGCCCAACCATTATTTGTGAAATTATTGTTTTTATAAGTAATTCGGTTAGAACCTTCAATATTGATGCCTACCGTGTTTTCTTCAAAAATGTTACCAGTAATTTCGGCATCATTTATTTCCTTTAAAAGCATACCGTAGGAGGCTGTTCCCCAGTTTTCTTTAAAAATATTATTTATCATTTTTATTTTTTTTGAAAACATAACAGCAACACCAGCACCATTATTTTCAAAGGTATTATCGCTATAAACATCTCTGTTTGAAAACATAAAATGTAAACCATACCTTAAATTTTGGGTGCTTACATTGTTTTTAATAATGCAATCATCAGAAAATTCCAGGTAAATACCATCGCGAACTTGTTCCACGTGATTGTGCTCAATTTCTATATGGTTGCTGTACCATAATTGAATGCCGTTACCCGAGTTGTATTCCTGTATGGCATCTCCTATTATTTTATTGTGATATATTTTTCCATGGCTAGATTTTTCAACATAAATGCCAAAGAATAATTTTTCTAAAACTAAGTTTTTAATGGTGAAATGTTTGCTACGTCTTATTCTAACAGCAGCGTAATCTTGGGTGTAGCTTGTGCCAACATTTACTATAAATAAGCCGTCAACCGTTACGTTGTTTGCTACAATAGTGATTATCTCGCCTTTTGATTCACCATCAATTTTCGGGTAATTTTTTCCAATGATGGTTAGCGGTTTATCTATTAAAATGCCATGTTCCTTATAAGTGCCTTTTTTTACTATAATGGTATCAAAATCTTTGGCTTTTGCTATGGCTTTTTTTAAAGTTGAAGTAGGACACGAATGGCATACCTCAATTTTTTGAGCATAACTAGAGATAGCCATGAGCATGACTAATAAAAAAGCCGTTATAGTATTCATGTTTTAGTTGTTTAAATGCTTCAATAGCGATTCCCAAGAATATAGTTTTCCTCCTTTTTCTTTTTGCATTTTTTCAGCGTCTTCTTTGGTTTTAAAAGCTGATAAAAAGGCGCCCATTGGGCTTGGTATATTTTCACTAATTAAAAAAGTTGCTTTGGTAGCATCAATAAGTACGGTGGGCTCTGTGTAATTGTTCGATAGGTATAATTTGATTTCAGCAGTGTTGAATTCCTCTAAATAATGAACCATGCACTCTGTGGCATCAAATTTATAGACTTTACCTTTATTAGTAACAATTTCAGCCGCATGTACTTTGTCAACTATTGTCATTTTACAATAATCACAAGTATCTTGCCCGTAATTTATTGGCTGAGGTGAGACATTACAGCCTAAAAGTAATGGCAGAGACAGGATGATTAAAAAATATTTTAGAGTTTGCATGTCTGTGGTGTTTTAGTTTAGTTAATCTGCGTTGCCTACATAAGTTGGTTGTTTTTAGTTTGTTTCTTACCCACAATATAAGCAAGGTACGAAGTTGCAATTCCTAATAATAAAAATAATGCTCCTAACCGCGGGTAGGAATGTGCCTTAAAATTCAAAATATCTTTAGATCCCAGTAATGGTGGTTGAAACCCCATTTGGGTACCATCTGGATTCGTGAATTTTAAAATGGCTTTTGGATCTAAATTGTGGCCATAATCATGTTCCCATAAATAAAAATCATACATACCAGCCGCACTCACTACAATCATTAAAATAAACCAACCTAAAAACCACTTGTAATTCCCAAAAAATCCAATTAGCAAACCTATGGATGTTGTAATTAAAATGCCTGTTGGAAATATTTTAAATTCTGGAATGGCATCAGGAATGTATTTCATACCAACATAATGGTTCATCAAATTGATATTCTTAATATCGTGTGGATTGTCGTCCGAAAAATCATTTATATGAATATACATCCCTAGTGGAGTAGGATATTGAGGCGCTTCTAAAGTGATTTTCCATAAGGGAAAAAAGAATAATCCTAATGGCAATAGAGCAGCAATGAGCATCAGTATTTTTGATTTTTTCATAAGAATGATTTTTATTAAGTGTATAAATATAAAGGCGAGAGCGATATGCAACCCTCGCCATTACAGTGGATTAAGCACTAAAACAAAGTTACTTTTTTTTATTTACTCAATATCTTCACCAAGTGACCATTTTAAAGGTGTGGTAGCATCAGCTGCCGATACTCGCACATAGCCTTGCATTTCTTGGTGTAATGCGGAACAGAAATCCGTACAGTAGAATGGCCATACTCCAATTTTCTTAGGCTCCCAAACAAATGTTTCCGTTTGACCAGGCATAATCAATAGTTCGGATGTGTTAGCGCCAATCATACTAATACCATGTGGTACATCATAATCTTGTTCTAAATTGGTAACATGGAAATATACTTTATCCCCAACCTTAATACCTTCAATATTATCTGGTGAGAAGTGACTTCTAATCATAGTCATATTTACATGAACGATATTGCCATTGCGTACTACTTTTGTTTCCGCTTCGCTTTTTGCGGCATATGGGTGTTTGTTATCTTTTAAATTATAAATCTTTTTAGATCGTGGTTTAATTAAATCGGCAGGACAACCGGCAGCATAATGTGGCTCGCCTATAGTTGGGAAATCTAATAACATTTCCATTTTATCACCTGAAATATCATATAATTGAGCTGATTGTGTTACTTCCGGACCTGTTGGTAAATAACGGTCTTTAGTAATTTTGTTCATTGCTATTAAATATTTTCCAAATGGTTTTGCCGAGTTTCCTCCAGGAATCATTAAATGTCCTACTGAATAATAACAAGGTTGTCTGTCCACCACTTCCCAAGTTCCTAATTTCCATTTTACAACTTCCGAAGAAATAAAGAAGGTGGTATAGGCATTACCTTTGCCATCAAATTCAGTATGCAAAGGGCCTAAACCAGGTTGTACAACCGATCCAGCTAGTACATCTTCAAAGTTAAGTATAGGAATGCCATAAGCGTCTCCTGCAAATTTTTTGTTTTCAATAGCTTTAAGCATTTTAGTGAATGAATGTACTGTAAGGTTAGCTGATAATTTTCCATTACCAACGATATATTCCCCAGAAGGGTCAACATCACATCCATGAGGTGATTTTGGTGTTGGTAATAAATATACGGCACCAGGCACTTCTAATGGGTTTACAATTCGCACTTCTTTCTTCATGGTTGAAGTTGCTGAGTGAGTCGATTCATCGTAAATATTATGTGCATATTCTGCCGGCATCATCGTGCCACCACCATTATTTACATAGTCTTCAATTTTTTTCCAATTAACAGCAGCAATAAAATCTTTATCATTTTGTGAAGCGTTTACTTCTAAAAGTGTACTTGCTTCTTCTGTGTTGTATGTAGTGAAGAAGAACCAACCATGCGATTTGCCACGACCAGGATGTGATAAATCATAGTCAAATCCAGGCATAATTAACTGGAATTTAATATCCATATGGCCATGTTCTTTGTCTACTGAAATGAATGATAGCGCCCCTTTAAAATTACCTTTATAATCCTTAATTGGCATGTCTTTTTGAGGAATTGGTACGGAAAAACGGGTTCCAGCTACTACATATTCTGTATTTTCTGTAACGAATGATGAACTATGGTTTCCCGCACTGTTTGGTATTTCAATTATCTCGGTTGTTTCAAAGGTAGATAGGTCTACTTTCGCTATTCTTGGGGTGTTATTACCATTAATAAATACCCAACGGCCATCAATAACTCCAGCGGTTTGGGAAATGTCTGGATGGTGAGCATCATCCCAGGGAATAAAACCATGTGATGTGTTTAGCATGGGTTTTGTTTCTTCGTTATACCCATATGCTTTTTCAGGATCTTGAGAAAAAACAGGAATTACTTTAAATAAACGACCTGAAGGTAGTCCGTAAACGGAAAGTTGACCGCTAAAACCACCGGAAACAAAGGCGTAAAATTCATCGTGTTCTCCGGGGGCAACGTATACTTTTTCGGCAACATTACCTGCTAGGGCACCTGATTTTTTTTCTGAATTGTTGCAACTTGTAAATGCCACAGTAACACCTAAAAGTGCCAATGTTAATTTAATTAAGTTTTTCATTTTTATATTATTTAGTTAGTGGTGTTTGGTTTATAGTTGGGTGTTGATTTTGGGGTGTAATAAATCGGACCAACAATGTGCTAGTTTTAAATTGCTTAATTTTAAGAGTAGATAACATTTAAAACGCTATGTTGTAGCTGTTTTTAAATGTTTCATGAAGTGCTGCGCTAATATAAATTTGAACCTAAGGCTTAGTTATAAGGTTCTGAAATATTCTAGTATAGCTCGAGCATCAGCTTCCGATAAGTTCTGATTTGCCATTGGAGAACCATTAAACTCTATAAGAAGTTCTTTAGCCAAAGCATCTTTTTGAACCATTTCGTCTGGATTTAAAATCATGTTCATAACCCATTCTGGAGTTCTTCGTTCTAGAATACCAGTAGGTGCGGGCCCAATGAATTTTTTGTCTGGTCGGTGGCAGGCTGTACACATTTGTTTAAATACATCGGCACCATGGGCTGCTAAATTTTGGTCCACTTCGGCAGCTAATGTTATTGATTTAATAGGGCCAACACCTTTATTTGATAAATCTATTTTTTTTGAGGCTGCTACAGTTTCGGTGGCAGGAGCAACGCTTTCAGTGGTTTCTGGTTTGTTGTATGAAAAACCTTCTTTTTTCTTTTCTTCTTTTCCACCACAACTTATAAGGATGGAAGTGGTAAGCACCATTAAAATTTTTGATATTAGTTTCATAGATTATATTGTTTAGTCTAGCAAATGTAAATCTCTTTGCGATAATATTATATGATAAAAGTCATAAAAAAGATAAATTTGTCCTTTTTGAATTTTTAGTTATTTAATGTTTTATGTTATTAGATATTATTATGATAATAAATTGATTTTCAAAACAATTGCTTTTTAGGTGAGTCTCTTTTATTTCTTCTAAGAATGTATTGTTTTTTAAAAATTTAAGATGAAGTGTGTTTAAAAATAAAATCGCACAAAGGGAGTCCAGGCATTGGCGTAAACGCTTTTGGTTTCGTTGTAAATAAGATCGTATCTTAATCCGAAAGTAACATTACCACTTCTATAACCAGCGCCGACAAATAATGCTGGCGACCAATAAGTGTCGTTTTCTAAATTTAATCTGCTATCAAAACGGCGGTTTACATGAAGTTCTTCAAATTCCAAAGAAAGTTGAATCTCATTTATTGGGCTAAACAAACCAATTAAACTACCTCCTAAAATGGTAGATTTATAAAAATCTTTTTGTCTGTTGTAAGTACCGTTTAAGCCAACACCTAACCCTACATAGTCATTAAATTCATAAATTGCATTGGGAGCCAAAGTTCCACTAAAAAAACCTTCTCCAAAGCTTAAGCCAATAGCACCTCCAAATCGAACATTTTTCCAGAACTCTGAATTGCTTTGTTGTGCATTTAGGTTACTATGGGAGCTAATGAAAATCGCAAAAAACACGATAGAAAATTTAGTGATTAAAAAAAATGTCTTCATAAAATTAGAAATCTTTAGAAAATTAACATAAAAAATTAATTTATTAGCATTACGGGGGTTGAGGGTTTATAAATATAACAAAAGAAACTTCTAATTTTAGTAAAAGTTGTATTTTTGGCCAAAATTTGATTTAAATTAAGTGTATTAAAAATAATAATGGACAAATTTTCTTTTTTAAACGCAGCACATACATCGTATTTTGCCGATTTATACGACCAATATTTACAAAATCCAGATTCGGTAGAACCTAGCTGGAGAGCCTTTTTTCAAGGCTATGATTTTGGAAGTGAAGATAGCGGATTGCAACCAGATGTTGTTGAAGTTGTAAAAACACAAGTACCAGAATCCCTTCAAAAAGAGTTTCAAGTAGTAAAACTTATTGATGGATATAGAATGCGTGGGCATTTGTTTACTAAAACAAATCC
This sequence comes from Mariniflexile sp., assembly GCF_041583155.1. GTDB lineage: Bacteria > Bacteroidota > Bacteroidia > Flavobacteriales > Flavobacteriaceae > Mariniflexile. The sequence goes on along the minus strand of NZ_JBFHGK010000047.1, from coordinate 15,892 downwards.
TGTTCGCGAACGTAGAAGTTACGAACCAACATTGGCTATCGAAAATTTCGGTCTCAGCGCAAACGATTTCGATACCGTTTTTAATGCTGGAGAGGTTTTAGGTATTGGGCCTCAAACCTTACGAGAAATTTTAGTTCATTTAGATAAAATCTATTGTAGCTCTATTGGTGTAGAGTATATGTATTTGCGTAATCCAGAAGTAATAGGGTGGTGGCAAAGTCAACTAAATGTAAATGATAATCAACCAAATTTTGATGTTGAAAGTAAAAAGTACATTCTTTCAAAATTAAACCAAGCGGTTACTTTCGAGAACTTCTTACAAACCAAATATGTTGGTCAAAAACGATTTTCCCTAGAAGGGGGCGAGTCGCTTATTCCAGCCTTAAGTAATACATTATATATTTCAGCTGAAAAATATGGCGTGAAGGAGTGTGTTTTAGGAATGGCTCATCGTGGTCGTTTAAGCACTTTAGTAAATATATTTAGAAAACCTGTTCACGAACTTTTTAGCGAGTTTGATGGAAAAGATTTTGAGGATTTAGATATTGATGGCGATGTTAAATACCATCTAGGTTTAACTTTGGATAAAACTTACCATAACGGAAAAACTATTAAGATGAATTTGGTGCCAAATCCGTCGCATTTAGAAACCGTAGCTTCTGTGGCTGAAGGTATTACAAGAGCTAAAATTGACACGGATTATGATGGTGATGATTCTAAAATCTTACCAATTATCGTTCATGGTGATGCTGCAATTGCGGGTCAGGGTATTGTTTACGAAGTTGCCCAAATGAGCTTGCTTCCTGGGTATAAAACAGGAGGAACGCTTCACATTGTGGTTAACAACCAAATAGGGTTTACAACTAACTATTTAGATGCGCGTTCAAGTACATATTGTACCGATGTTGCAAAAGTAACCTTGTCGCCAGTGTTACACGTTAATGCTGATGATGCCGAAGCGGTTGTACATGCTGTTGAATTGGCCTTAGCGTATAGAATGCGTTATAAGAAAGATGTTTATATCGATTTATTAGGCTATAGAAAATACGGGCATAACGAAGGTGATGAACCGCGTTTTACGCAGCCTAAGTTGTATAAAGCAATAGCGAAACACGACAATCCATTTAAAATTTATTCAGATAAATTAATTGCCGAAAAAACCGTTGATCAGGCATATGTAGATGGCATTACTGAAGAATTTAAAAATGTTTTAGAGGTAGCTTACGAAAAAGCTAAAGAAGAACAGTCGTCTAAAGTAAGAGAGTTCATGATGGAACGATGGGCTGGTTTTCATCGTAGCAGCGTTGAGGAAATGCTTCAATCTGAAAATACGACCTATCCTAAGTCTAATTTAGAAGGCATTGCGAAAGTCGTTTCTTCTGTTCCGGAAGGGGTGAAATTTGTTCGTAAAGCAGAACGTATTTTGGAAGGTAGAGCTTCTATGGTTTTTGAAACAGATACTTTAGATTGGGGTATGGCAGAAACCTTAGCTTACGGAAGTTTACTTGAAGAAGGTTTTAATATTCGTATTTCAGGACAAGATGTGGAACGTGGTACATTTAGCCATCGTCATGCTATTTTGCGCGATGAAATATCAGAAGATAGAATTAATTTACTAAACACTAACCCATTAAATAAGGGTAAAATGGATATTTACAATTCATTTTTATCAGAATATGGTGTGTTAGGTTTCGATTATGGTTATGCAATGGCCAATCCAAACACCTTAACCATCTGGGAAGCTCAGTTTGGAGATTTTAGTAATGGTGCGCAAATTATTTTCGATCAATATTTATCGGCCGCTGAAGACAAATGGAAATCTCAAAATGGTATTGTTGTATTGTTGCCTCATGGCTACGAAGGTCAGGGATCCGAGCATTCATCGGCAAGAATGGAGCGTTATTTACAATTATGCGCAGAGGATAACATGATTGTTGCCGACTGTACAACTCCTGCAAACTTTTTTCACTTATTGCGTCGTCAAATGAAGCGAGAGTTCAGAAAACCATTGATTGTATTTACACCAAAAAGTTTATTACGTCACCCAAAAGCAGTTTCATCTTTAAATGAATTAGCAACTGGTGAATTCCAAGAAATAATTGACGATACAATTGATCCGAAAAATGCGACTAAGCTAGTATTCTGTACAGGTAAATTCTATTACGATTTATTAGCGCAGCGCGAAAAATTAGGAACTAGCAATGTGGCACTTGTAAGAATAGAGCAATTGTTCCCGCTTCATGAAGATAAAATAAAACAAATAATAGCCAAGTACTCAAATGTAAAACAATATGTTTGGGCTCAAGAAGAACCAAAAAACATGGGTGCATGGAGTTATATGGCACAACGAATAGATTTTATAAAACTAGAAGTTAATTCAAGACCATACAGTTCGGTTCCTGCGCCAGGTTCTAGTACAAGAGACAAGAAAAGGCAGCAAAACGTTATTGACCAAGTATTTGATATAGCATAAGTTAGGTATGATTGAGTTTAAAAACTCGTAAAATAATAAACACAAAACAATGATTTTAGAAATGAAAGTGCCTTCACCAGGCGAATCAATAAAAGAAGTTGAAATTGCCACTTGGTTAGTTCAAGATGGCGATTATGTTGAAAAAGATCAAGCTATTGCTGAGGTAGATAGCGATAAAGCAACTTTAGAACTTCCTGCAGAAGCAAGTGGTATTATTACGCTTAAAGCTGAAGAAGGTGATGCTGTAGCAGTGGGAGCTGTAGTATGTTTAATAGATACTAGTGCTGCAAAACCTGAAGGAAGCGCAGAAGCTCCTAAAGAAGAAAAGAAAGAAGAAGCTCCTAAAGCCGAAGCTCCAAAACCAGCTGCAGCTGAAACAAAAACTTATGCTACAGGAACAGCAAGTCCAGCGGCAAAAAAGATTTTAGCTGAAAAAGGTATCGAACCATCATCAGTTTCTGGAACAGGAAAAGCTGGCCGTGTAACTAAGGAAGATGCTGTAAGTGCTGTTCCTTCTATGGGAACACCAACAGGAGGTAGTCGTGGTACTTCTAGAAGTAAAATGTCCATGTTACGTCGTAAAGTTGCTGAACGTTTAGTAGAAGTAAAAAATACAACGGCAATGTTAACTACCTTTAATGAGGTTGATATGTCTCCAATTTTTGCTTTGAGAGATGAGTATAAAGAGGCTTTTAAAAACAAACATAACGTTAGTTTAGGTTTCATGAGTTTCTTTACCCTTGCAGTTGTAAGAGCATTAAAAATGTATCCAGCTGTAAATTCGATGATGGATGAAAAAGAAATGATTTCATATGATTTTTGCGATATTAGTATTGCGGTTTCAGGTCCAAAAGGATTAATGGTACCTGTTATTAGAAATGCTGAAAACTTAAGTTTTAGAGGTGTAGAGTCTGAAGTTAAACGTTTAGCACTTCGTGCAAGAGACGGTCAAATTACAGTAGATGAAATGACAGGAGGAACATTTACTATTACTAATGGTGGTGTTTTTGGTAGTATGTTATCTACACCAATTATCAACCCACCACAAAGTGGAATTTTAGGAATGCACAACATTGTAGAGCGACCTGTAGCCATTAATGGTAAAGTTGAAATACGACCAATTATGTATGTTGCTTTATCTTATGACCATAGAATTATTGATGGAAAAGAAAGTGTAGGCTTTTTAGTAGCTGTTAAAGAAGCTTTAGAAAACCCAACAGAATTATTGATGAACAATGATGTTAAAAAAGCTTTAGAGCTTTAATAGCAGATACTAAATAAAAAAAAGGGCTAATATATAATTATATGTTAGCCCTTTTTATTGATAACTAATAAAATTAGGTTAAGCAATATATAATATTAATGGCAATTACGACAATAACCAATGTCATTAACCCAATAACAAAGTATTTTTCTAAAAAACTATTGTCTTTTTCCATGGTTTAACTCTTTTGGATTTTTAGTGTTTAGAGAAAAAAGAATCTGTGTTGTAAAACACAGATTCTCTGCGTTATAGATTATCCCTTAAATAATAAATTAATAGCAATGTAAATGTATAATTTAGTGAAGTGTTAAAAAATACGCAATCCTACGTATTTTTTTAAATTAGGTAGTTTTATAAAAGCAGAAAGCTTTAAGCATTACACTTAAAGCCTTCCTTTAATTCTCCCTAAGAACTAATTAATAGCTTTGTAAAGATATATGGTTTGAATGATATAAAAAATACGTATAAGTGCGTATTTTTAAAGAAATTCTTTATTTAAGTTAGCCCAAATAGATAAAGAGCTTGGTTTATTATCCAACTCTAATTTAGCTAGGATATGGCTTCGGTGTTTGTCAACAGTCCGCACAGATATAGAAAGGTCTTCAGCTACTTCGCTACTTGTTTTGTTTTCAGAAATTAGTTTAATAATTTTTAATTCTGTTTTAGTTAGCAGTTGTAGTTTATCAGGTTTATGATTCGAATTCTGATTTAAATAAGACGCTATTTCATCACTAAAATAGGGCTTGTTATTTAACACACTTTTTATGCAAGTTTCAATTTCTTCAACTGCAAATTCTTTCAAAATATAACCATAAATATTAAATTCTTTGGCTTTATCAAAAAGTTCTTCTTCTTTGTCAAAAGTTATAAGTATGACTTTTGTGGATAGGTTGTTTTTTTTGCATTCTTCGGCAATTTCTAAACCAGTTCTATAGGGCATTCTAATATCTAAAATAGCAATTTCAGGATTTAGTTTTACTATTAGGTTATAAGCAGCATTGCCATCTTGAGCACTACCAACAATATTAAATCCTTTTGATGTTAAAAAATCGGTAAGACCACGCAGCATTAGTGGGTGGTCGTCTGCTATAACAATAGACGTGTTCATTAATTAGAGGGAATTAAATGCTTTTAGTTGAAGGGTAAATATAGTAAATATTACAATTTTAAGTAAAGGTATTTCTTCTCATAATCAATTACTGCTTTTGATTTTTTTAAAATATCGGCGCCAATAATACCGTCAACAGGTTTTGATTTATGATTTATTAAGGCTGTATTTACGTGAGTTAAATTAAATAATACCAAAGCAACTTTGCTATTCTCCCATTTGCCAATTTTAATTTTGTTCTTTTTAGATATTTTGGTTTCCATATTAATGGCACCTGCTCCTGCTGCCATAATATTGGATTCTTTTACTTTAAGTTTAAAATTCTCTACAGCCTCAAAACCAACACAAGAGTTTGAAGCACCAGTATCTAGTATAAAACGACCTTTATTACCATTTAAAGTCGCTTTTATTTCAAAATGGTTTGTTTTGGTAAGTCTTAGTTTTATTCGGATATACTCTTTTTTAAGAAGAAATTCTTCTAGCGTTTCTATCATGTGTTTTGTGTTTTAAGAATAAAAATAACACAACTAAGGCTATTGATATGCCAAAAATTACATAAAATAATGTATAATTTGGTTTTGTGGACTCAAGTTTACCATAATATACAAATGCACCCCAATAATACGGAGATTTTTTGGCATTGCTAATAGTTTCATTTGCTAAATAATCGATTTTGGATTGGTGGTTCGCTAGAAAAGCCGATTGCGAACTGCCATAATTAGCATAAAAGGCATTCATGATTTTTGAGGTAGATAAATCATTAATTTGCCATAAACTGAACAACAAATTTTCCGCTCCAGCGTATTGAAATCCGCGCGCAAGACTCATGGCTCCTTCGCCTTTATAAAGTTTGCCAATACCTGTTTCGCAAGCGCTTAATACAACCAAATTTGGATTGAAATCTAAACTATATAATTCATTTAGATACATATTGTCATCATAAAAAAATAAGTTTGCCGGATTAATAAAATCGCCACCACTGGCATGTGTTGATAGATGTAAAATACCATAGTTTGAAGCGTATTTTATGAAATTAGCTTTAGAGGCCTCCTCGTTCATAAAGATTTTTGAAGGCATTTCTTCTTCAATCCCATGTGCTTCATCAATGGAGTAGGTTAGTTTTTGATTGCTATTTTCAAATACCGGAAAAAAGCCTATTAATTTGTTGTTTTCGTTAGGAAGGCGTTCAGTTAGATAGAAATAGGCGCTAGAATTATAAGTAATGGTTTGACTTTTAATAATAAAAGGCATTTTTTCGAACGAAGTTGTACTCGTTTTAGAGGATAATAGTGTTTCAAAAGGTATAAAGTTTAATAGGCCATCAGGAATAATCACCAAATTTTTATAACTTGAAATAGTGTTTAGTTTTAAAAGATTAAAAATGCTAAATGCTTGATTTGTATAATTTTTTATGTTGTTGTTTATAATGGAAGCCTCATCAAATAGATGAATATATTGAACGATGTTTTGCTTAGTGGTATTGGTTAATTCGATACGATTAACGTTAATGTTTTTTTCAGAAATGATAAATTGATACAAGTTATTTTTACCGTAAAAGTAGGCTACTAAAATAGCTTGGTCAATGGCTAATTTTTGTTGAATAGTTTCTAACGTATAAACATCTTTGTTTTCAGGATATTTCTGTTCAAGTTTAGGTTTTAAGCTTTTCAATTCAAGACTTATTTTACTTAATTTTTCACTCAAAGCATGTACTTGGGAAGCTCTATTGCTCCTTAAATTTTCTTTTATGAGTAAGTTGGTGTATAATTCTTGAGATTTTATTAATTGTAATTCTTTAATTAATAAACTATCCTTAGGAAATTGCTTTAAACGCTTTTTTTTATGATGAATGGATTTTAAAACCGAAACTTTATTGTTCTCTGAATATTGAAATGCCTCAAATAAAAGTGCTTTGTTTTTTGTTTGGTTGAAGCTGTTAAGGAGCAATTCAATGCAATTTTCACTACGATTGCGGTTGTTGGCTTGGTTTAAAATTTTAGATTCCTGTGAGGTCCAACCTTGCTGAAGTAATTCTGAAACATGGAAACTTAAATTGTAACTTTTTAAAGCGGTCTCTGTGCTAGGTTGAATGGAGGCATACAAGTCAAAAATATCAATAAAGGTGTTTTCTGCATATAAATCCTTTTTAGATGGCAAACCATCTGCTGTAAAATTAGGGACTAATATTTTAATTGCTCTTTGTAAGTAATTTTGAGTTTCATTTGTATTGTTAAGGACGTGGTGTATTTTGGCTCCGTCTACATAAAATTTGGCTAAATCTCTCGAAGATAAATAGGTATCCCTAATAAGTTCTTCGGCTTTATTGTACGAAGTTAATGCATTATCGTAATGTCCTTTTTGAAATTCAATAATAAAGTTGTTTCTGAATTTTTCAAAATTAGAAGTTGGATTTTTTAAAGTAGAGGCTGCTTCATATTTGTTTAAGGCAATTAAACTAGCAATTTTTATATTTTGAAGTAATACTTTTTGATTACCATCAGACAATTTAAGTGCATCATTTATAATTTTTAAAGTGGTTTCATGCTTGCCAATAGTTTGGTACAACTTGGCTAGGTTAATTGCTCCGCTGATTTGATGTTTGATGTTTTTGGTTTTTTCGGCTAAAAAAATGTATTGATTTATTGTACTTACAGCATTGGTGAAGTCGCCCGTTTTGGTGTATAAATTGCCTAATGGTTTTAGGCAACTTTCAATGATGTCGAAATCTGATATTTTTGAAAGTTCATTGTTATTAAAGCGCTTTAAGGCATCTTCGTAACTGGTTATGGCATTTTTTAATAGAGAATGTTCGTTTAGATAATAGGCTTTATGGCAAAGCAAAAAAACAAGAGCCAATTGTTCGTCTTTGGTTTTTGCTTCTGTCTTAAATGAAGATTCTTGCCGGATTAAAAGATTTAAAGAAGCCTCATTTGGATTTCCAATAAATGTTTCTGTAGCTGTGTAAATGGCTTCTTCCAGATTTTGAGAATATGAAATTCCACAAGTTAAAAAGAATACAAAAACGAATATTTTCATAATGTTTAGTTAGCAAAAAACTTAAAAATTAGAATTTCCAAATAGCATAAAATTGCCAATAGTTGAAGTTCTTTTCAAAATTCATTATATAACGCGCCCCCAAACTTGGTCCAATTCGGGCAAAACCTGCGGTGGCTTCAAACAACAGACCTGTTCTTAAATTAGTAAAAGAATTTACGGTATCTATAGTATTTTCTTCGGAACTTATTACTGGTCCTTTCGAGGAATCCCCTTCAAATTGTTCTATTAATATACCTTGTTGTTGCTTTTCACTTATTGAAATTGTATTCTGAAAACCTGCGCCCAAACCGATATAATTGTTAAGGTTATAGCGTAATAAAACAGGAAGATCCCAATCTATATTTTCATAGGAATTACTGCTTGTAGTGCGCTGATAAAACCGAGCTCCCTGATCATCTTGAACAAATCCTTCTTCAACTATTGTGCCTGCATTATAATTATGAAAATTATTCATTAATTCTACTTGCCAATACCAACGATAAGATTTGTATGGTGAAAGTGTGGCCCCGAAAAAGTAACTTTCTGAATTATTTAAATGGGAAAACGAATTTATACCCAATTTGGCACCTATTGAAATGCCAGGTAAGAAGCGGGTGGTAGAATAATTAGTGATAATAGGGTCGTTTTTATCGAAAATAATAGCAGTTCTACTTTTAGTTTTTTTCTTATGAAAATCTTTAGCAAACTTAATACTGTATTTTACATAACCTTTTGTGGAATCGTATGCCTTTATATTTTTTTGCTCACTTCCAGGCAGGTAAATGTTCTTAAAAGTGAATATGGCTTGTGTTTTAGTAAATGCAGTGTCTAAACAACTGTAAAGCACCTCTCTTTTAGGGCAAATATCACATTTAGGATACATGTCCAGGACCTTTAAAGTTGATTTGTCTAACATATCAGGAATATCAGTTTCTAAACGAATAGTGCGGGCAGGGCCTTCACCATTATTTTGAAACTTGATTTTGTATTTCAAGGTTTTGAAGCGAACCAATCGGTAATTCATAAATGAAGCATTCGATGACATTTTATTGGGGTCATGCGAGGTAACAATTTCCATTTCCATGTCTTTTACTTTATGGTTGTCGTAATTAGCATCGGGAACATAAATGCCGCGCACCGAAATAATAGCACTTGTATCTTTAATCATTTCGGGTGTGGTTTTTAAGCTAAAAAAAATGTTTCGTTCTTCTTTAGGTTTTAAATTATCAAATTCTAAGAGTGTCCAGTTTTTATAAAAGGCTTTCGTGTTCGCAATGGTTAGTGGTAAATTGTTTTTTTCGGTAGAGTCTTGTAATACTGTTTTTGTTTCAATAAAATCGGTGTTTGATGATGCTAAATACGTGTCGTCTTCATCAATATTGTGGGTAAAGGCGAAACCTTCTGCGTCTATATTTCTTTCATTGTGGTAAGTTCTGGATTCTATGAGTTTAAAATTATCTGACTTGTATTTATGTTCATTATAAAAAAGATAAAGTTTGCCATTTGTGGTATACTCTTTTTGGTTTTTGTAACTAAGTACGAGCACTAGTTCCTCATCAGGAACGGGTTCTCTGTTTCGTTTCAAAATGAAATCTTCATCCATAATAGCTAAATCATTGGGTACGGAAGATATTGAGGAAATTGCTATTTTTTTAGGACGTGTGGTTGGTGGTTTTCCATTGTCATAATTATTGGTTGCCCAAAGCTTCACTTCGTAGTCGCCAGTTTTTTTATAAATATGATTTGGGTTAGGTTCGGTGCTGTAATTACCATCACCAAATTCCCAAAAATAGGTGTAAAATGGTTTTGGAGCTCCAGCTATTTGGGTTAGAGTTGGTGTTTCTGGGTTAAATAGAACTGCATTTCCAGAAATCGTTGTTTTGATTGTTGCAGTTCGTGTAATCGTGTCGTTTAGCAAATGTTGAGCGGAAACAGGACCTATACAAGTAAACAATAATAATACGATGATGTATTTATTCATTTTACATTTTAATTTAGTTGTTCATAAATATACAAAAAGTGACCACTTAATTTAATTAGCGATGAAAATGAGCTGTAAAATTGGTTAAGTAGGTTACTAATTAAACTATGTTAATAATAAGGAGTAATTATAGCGGCTTCTTTCGTACTACTATTACATCAATTATAAGTGCTTTTTGTTACCCGATTTAAATAAAAAAACCAGAAACATAAGTTCCTGGTTTTAAATAAATAGGTTAAATGATTTGGGTATCAAATTTTAAGTAGGTAAATAAATCCTTATGGTAAATTGTTTATGATTGTTGTAAATTGTGCTTCTGTAATTACCAAAGTTTCGGCCTCTGTGATTGTTATCACATCATTTTCAACTATAACTACTGATTTTATGGCGTATTTCCAATTGCCGTTTTCTTCTGTCGCAAAAATCACATGACATTCTAGACCTATTGGAATTTGACCATAATGTTCACTAAATAGTCCGGTGGCAGCATCATAAGTGTCTAGGTTAGCTAAACCAGTATCTTCACCATCGTATGATAAGTATACAGCAGAGTTAGTATTGTTATAACCTTCTGGAACATCAACTAAAATAGTTGTTTTTGGACGAGGATCGCTATAAAATCTATCAACATTACTCCAGCCGAAGCTATTCAAAAATGCGTAATAACTGTTACCTTCAGCAAAAACGCCTCCTTCTCCGTTAGCGCCGTCGCGTTTGTTTTGTTCCCAAGCAAGATTACCATCTTCATCAATAATTCCATTCCACAAAATCATATCGTTGTCAATACCACCAGTTAAAGCGGAAGGTATGATTAACTGCAAACCACAGTTTGTATCTAGGGCAACACCGTTTTGAGTTGCTTCTAGAAAAAATTCACCACCAGATATTAGCATTGCTTTTTCACCTGTAGGCATAATTCCCATAGTAGGTTTGTTGGTTGTAAGCATGGTTCCTTTATTGAAAATTTCAACAAATTCTAAATTTACATCACCCGTAACAGCAAGTCCGTTTTTGGTTAAACAGTTAGCGTTTAATGAAATTTGAACACCATTCTCCGAGGTGAAAGCTATCCAACCATCTTCAGTGTTAAACTGGAAGTTTTGAGTTATGGCCTCTAAAGCTTGCGCTTTGATGCTGTTAAACTCTTCAGCGGTGGCAGGAGTGATAAAATCGTCATTATCGTTTTTGGTACAACTTGTAAATGTTATTACTGTTACTAAAAGTGTTGCTAAAATGTGTTTTAAATTTTTCATGATAAATAGGTTTTAAATTGTTATTCATTGTTATATAAACAAGGTGATTATTTTGTTACCCTGTTTTCATATTTTTTTTTGTTTTATTTTAATGTTGAGGTTGACTGATGATTATTTTGGCTATAATAGTATCACCAGAAGCTACTAAAGCAATCATTTTATTTGCATAATCTTCAGAAGAAGCAAAGCCTTTGGCAGAACCGGTTTCCGTTTCAACTTCCCAGAAATAGTTTCTGTTGCTGCTGGTTTCAGATTTTAGAACGAAAGAACTTTGTATCTCCGATCCTAAAATAATTTCTCCGGAACTGGATAATGCAATCATTGCTTCGGCATTTTCAAAAGAAAGGGAAGTTCCTGAATAGATGCTTTTGTTGGTTTCAACTTTCCAGTTAAATACTTGAGCAATGTTGTTTTCTGAAAATGTTGTAGTCTCCTTAAATGCGTTAAGATTTTTGAACTTATTTGAGGCATTAATGTTTAAAATTGAAAAAGCTATTATTGCGATAATTAAAATTGATTTTTTGCTAACAGTATTAAAACTGATTAAGTGTTTGTGAAATTTCTTTGTAGTTTTCATAATTTTAAATTTTATGGATTAATTAAAATTTTCGATGTGTAATTTTTGTTGTTACACCCTTATATCAAATCCGTTTAATTTTTGTTACCCATTTATTTTAAAGTTTTTTTAAATTAGCTATAAATACAAGGGTAATGAGCGATAAAAAAAAACATGAAGACCAGAAATATATAGATGGTTTGCTACAAAACAATTCATTTATTATAGAAGCTATTTATGAAAAGTTCGCTCCAAAGGTTATTAATTATATAAGACAGAATAGTGGTGATAGTGACCAAGCGCAAGACATTATACAAGAAACTTTAATAACCATATATAATCAGTCAACTGAAAAAAAGTTGAAGCTTACCTGTCCGTTTGATGCTTATTTTTTCTTACTCTGTAAGCGTAAATGGTTAAATGCGCTAAAAAAAAGGTCTTATAAAGAGGTAACAATTAAAGAAGGTATGTTATCTAAAGGTGACCAGGCTGAAGAACTAGCTTTTGAAACTGATGTATTTGGCGAAAAACATGCCTTATATACAGAAATGTTCAATAAACTAGGAATTGCTTGCAAAGACTTGCTAAGGGCTACTTTTAAAATAAAATCGATGGAAGAAGTCGCAGAAAGTTTAGGTGTAACCTATGCTTATGCTAGGAAAAAGAAGTCTTTATGCATTGGTAAATTAACAGAACTAGTTCAGGCATCACCAAAGTTTAATCTCCTTAAAAATTAACCAAAATGGAAGAGCAGGATTATATTGTATTTGAGAATTATCTTTTAGAAGCCCTTTCTGAAGCGGAAAAGAATGCTTTTGAAGCCAGATTGAATACAGATACGAAATTTAAAGAAAGTTTCAATACTTATAAAGAATTGTCATCTTTTTTAAAGAATAAATTTGAAAATGAATCGGCTTCTACAGCATTTCAAGAGAATTTAAAATCGATATCAAATAACTATTTCGGAAACCAAAAAACCTCTAAAAAGATTATTAAATTTAAACCATGGCAATATGCGGTGGCGGCGAGTATTGCATTATTAATAGGAATAGTAATGTTTAATAACTTTTCTACTCCAGTTTATAGCGACTATGCTAATTATGAAAGTATTAGTTTAACAGTAAGAGGTGGCCAGGATGGTTTGTTGAAAACAGCCGAAAACGCTTTTAATACCAAAGATTTTGCTAAAGCGGAAATAGCCTTTAAGGAATTATTAATAACAGATGAAAATAATACAGAATTGCAGTTCTATAGAGGTGTTACAAATATAGAGTTGAATAATTATGCCTTAGCCGATTGGTTGCTTAAAGGTTTAAAAGAGGGGAATTCTGTTTATAAAAACAAAGCTACTTGGTATTTAGCGTTAAGTAAATTAAAACAAAAAGATTATGATGCCACTTTAGAGATTTTAAAAACCATTCCAAAAGAAGCGGAAGATTATGAAGCGGCTCAAAAATTAATTAATAAGTTAGATTAAATGTGGCTAGATGATTGTTTGCCATAGCTAAAAAAAATTACAAACTTTATTAAACCTCACAAGTTTCTAAAACCTGTGAGGTTTTTTCAAAAATGAAAATTATTGAAATTCGTGCTATACTTTAAATACTTCATTATTTTTACCACATGATTATTACAGATACCCACACACATTTATATAGTGAAGCTTTTGATGATGATAGACATGATATGATACATCGGGCCATAAATCAAGGTGTTTCACGTTTTTTTATTCCTGCAATAGATTCTACCTATACTAACAGTATGTTAAAATTAGAGAAAGATTTTCCTGAACATGTGTTTTTAATGATGGGCTTACACCCAACACACGTTAAAGAAAACTTTAAGGAAGAACTTAATCATGTTGAAGAAATGTTAGCTTCCAGATTCTTTTATGCTATTGGAGAAATAGGTATCGATTTATATTGGGATAAAACAACTCTAGGTGTTCAACAAGAAGCCTTCCGGTATCAAATTCAATTAGCAAAAAAATATAAATTACCTATAGTTATTCATTGCAGAGAAGCATTTGATGAAATATTTGAAGTGTTAGAAACAGAAAAAAGCGATGATTTATTCGGTATATTTCACTGTTTTACCGGAACACTAGAACAGGCGAACCAAGCAATAGCCTATAATATGAAATTAGGTATAGGTGGTGTTGTTACATTCAAAAACGGCAAAATCGATCAGTTTTTAAACCAAATCGACTTAAAACATATTGTGTTAGAAACCGATTCACCTTATTTAGCACCCGTACCCTATAGAGGTAAACGTAATGAAAGTGTGTATATATTAAAGGTGTTGGAAAAACTGTCCTATATATATAAGGTATCAATGGAAGAGATTGCTAGCATAACAACGCAAAATTCCAAAGACGTATTTGGAATATAAATTATTAATTGAAAACACAAATGGCTAACCCGAACATATTACTTATCTATACTGGTGGTACTATTGGGATGATAAAAGATTTTAAAACGGGTGTGTTGAAGGCCTTCGATTTTAAAAATCTTTTAGATAAAATTCCTGAATTACTCCTTTTAGAATGTGCAATTGAAACCGTCTCCTTTAAAGATCCTATTGATTCTAGTAATATGAATCTAGAATATTGGGTGCAAATTGCTGAATTAATAGAATTTAATTATGATAATTATGATGGTTTTGTGGTGCTACACGGAAGCGATACCATGAGTTATACGGCTTCAGCATTAAGTTTTATGTTGGAAAATTTAACAAAACCAGTGGTGTTTACAGGGTCTCAATTACCTATTGGGGATTTAAGAACTGATGCCAAGGAGAATTTGATTACTTCCATTCAAATGGCTTCCCTGCAGGAAAACGGAAAACCTGTAGTAAAAGAGGTGTGTTTGTATTTTGAATATAAATTATATCGAGCTAACAGGACAACTAAATTAAATGCAGAAAACTTTAAGGCTTTTGCGTCATTAAATTATCCGGAATTGGCAGAATCAGGAGTGCATTTAAAGGTTAATGCAGATTATTTATTGAAGCCAGATTTAGAAAAAAAGATGATAGTTCATAAAGATTTGGATCCAAATATTGCGCTTATTAAGCTTTTTCCGGGTATAACTGAGGCTTTTTTAAAGAGTGTTTTAACCACCGAGGGCCTAAAAGCAGTGATTTTGGAGACGTTTGGTGCGGGAAATTGTACAACAGAAAGCTGGTTTTTAAGTTTACTAAAAGAAACTATTAATAGAGGAATACATATAATTAATACAACACAATGTGTAGGTGGTAGTGTGATGATGGGGCATTATGAAACAAGTAACCAATTGAGAATCATGGGGGTTGTTTCGGGCAAAGATATAACAACCGAAGCGGCATTGTGTAAGTTAATGTATTTGTTAGGGCTAAACATGTCGGAAAAAGAATTTAAAACAAATTTCGAAACATCCTTAAGAGGAGAAATGTCTTAAAATTAACCTTTAAAATTTTATGTTCCGAAGTTTTTTTTGTTATTTGCTTACCTGAAATTAAGTACCATTAAAAAATAAAGAGAGGTGGCCGAGTGGTCGAAGGCGCACGCCTGGAAAGTGTGTATACCCCAAAGGGGTATCGAGGGTTCGAATCCCTTCCTCTCTGCTGTTATTTTTATTTTTAATTGCTTTTTTTTTATATCTTTAACACTTTAACTAATAAAATTAAGATCTAGAACATGAAAAGATTATTTTCAATCCTTGCCATAACAGGAATAATGGCATTCGGAACGGCAAATGCAACAACAAATGCAAACACAAATGCTGCTGTTGCAACAACTACAGTAACTGTGGCACAAGATGAAGATGGAGCAGCACCAGCTGCAGAATCGTTAGGATTCCACCAGGAATTAAAAAAACGTTTTATAGAAGGAGGCCCGGGCTTTATGGGTATTGTTCTTTTATGTTTGATTCTTGGGTTAGCAATTGCCATAGAAAGAATTATCTTTTTAAATCTTTCAACAACAAATACTAAAAAATTAACAAAAGAAGTAGAAGATGCTTTAGCTTCTGGAGGAGTAGAAGCCGCAAAAGAAGTTTGTAGAAACACTAAAGGGCCTATCGCTTCCATTTTCTATCAAGGTTTAGATAGAACAGATGAAGGTATAGAAGCTGCCGAAAAAGCTGTTGTAGCTTATGGTGGAGTTCAAATGGGACAATTAGAAAAAAATGTTTCTTGGATTTCGTTATTTATCGCTCTTGCTCCAATGTTAGGGTTCATGGG
>NZ_JBFHGK010000046.1:0-29026 GCF_041583155.1 Mariniflexile sp. | reverse complement strand
CAAGACCTTTATGAACATAGCATGAAAGTGCCGTTAATAATCAGTGGTCCAGGAGTTCCTAAAAACGAAATAAAAGACGCTTTGGTCTATTTGTTTGATGTATTCCCAAGTTTGGCAGATTTATGTAATTTGCCAGAACCAACCAATATCGATGGCAAAAACTTCATTTCCATAGTCAAAGGGAAAGCATCTAAAATTAGGGAATCACTTTATACTTCATACAGACATACGGCCAGAGCTGTGAGAACAGACGAATGGAAATTGATTAGATATCCGGAAAGGAATTTTACGCAGTTATTTAATTTAAAAAATGACCCGTTGGAAATTCATAATCTCGCAGAATTAAGCGATTACAAATCTAAAGTAAGTGAAATGATGGGGTTAATTGAAACCTGGCATAAATCAACAGACGATACGGCAAACCTTTATCCATCAGCTATTTTACCGCTAGAATACGATTATAAAAAGCTAAAGCAAAAACCTGATGATAAGCAGCCACAATATATTTTAGACAAATATTTTAAAGGTGTCGATTTGAAAAATGTTCAAAAATCAGCGCATTAATTTTTAAAAATAGAAGCAAGTATTTCTTAGTTTTTTTATAATAAAGTTACATACGAAACTTTCACAACTCCATTTTGATACCCAAGGGAATGATTATACCGAAGTGCCATGTGACCGATAAAAACAAAAATAAAAAGACATGAAATATAAAATTATAGTCGCATTAATAGTTTCTTCCTATGTATTTTTAACTGATGTTTTTTCCCAAAGGGAAATTATTGATTTTAATGCCGATTGGAAATTCACACTTAAGGACAATCCTGAATTTTCAAATCCTGAAATAGAAATCTCAAATTGGAAGCCAGTACAAATTCCTCACGATTGGGCATTCGAAAAAGGTATCTCGGAAAATGGAGCACAAGGTGCAAGTGGCGGTTATTTTGACGGAGGCATTGGTTGGTATCAAAAAACATTCGAGTTTTCCGACACTTGGAAAAACAAACTTGTAACCATTGAATTTGATGGCGTTTACATGAATAGTGAAGTTTGGATAAACGGTCATTATTTAGCCAAACGACCTTATGGTTATATTTCATTTCGTTATGAAATTTCTAAATATTTAAACGATGGGAGTAACACTCTATCGGTTAGGGTTGATAACTCAAAAGAACCTTCTGCCCGTTGGTACCATCCTTGTGGCATCTATGCTCCTGTACGTTTGGTGGTCACGAATCCACAGTTTATAGCTACTCACGGCGTATATATTACAACCCCCACAATAGCAGATGGTTTTGTGGTTGTTGCTGTTGAAACTTCACTTCAAAATTCAAACAATTCAAAATCAAAAGGTGTTTTAGAAACCATCATAAAAGACGTTGAAGGTAGAATTATTTCAAAGGAATCCCAGAAAATTAATTTTAAAAATGCCAATCATAAATTAAGCACTGAATTAAATGTTGAGCATCCAAAATTATGGAGCCCAGATACTCCTTATTTGTATAAAGTTGTCAGTCGCTTAAAGATTAAAAATAAACTTGTTGATGAGGTAGAAACTAATTTAGGAATTCGATCGATAGATTGGAAAACCGATACAGGCTTTTGGTTAAATGGAAAAGTAACGAAATTATTAGGAGTTAGTGAGCATTATGAAGGTGGACCTTTGGGTGGCGCTTGGACAAAACCTTTGTTACGATGGAAATTAGGTTTGTTAAAAGATATGGGCGTAAATGCCATACGTACAGCACATAATCCGGCGCCACCCATGCTTTACGATTTGTGTGATGAATTGGGTATTTTGGTCATGGATGAAATTTTTGATGGATGGAGCCAAAAAGCAAAGGAAGATTACGGAAAACAAGCTTTTGATAATTGGTGGAAACAAGACATGACCGAATGGTTACTACGGAACCGAAACCATCCATCCATAATTATTTACAGTGTTGGTAATGAAACTAGAGGAAAAATAGGAGAGGAATTGGTAGCCCTTTGCCATGTGTTAGACCCTACAAAACCAGTAACATCCGGACATAGTTCCTCAGAATTTATGGATGTATTTGGGGTGAACGGTGGAAGCGAGAAAGCAGGGTTTTTTACTGAAAAAAGACCCGAGAAACCTTTTGTTGCCACAGAAGCACCACATACTTGGCAAACGAGGGGGTATTACAGAACCAAAACATGGTTTAGAGATGGATATCCAAACAAAGGGCAGCAACCTTTTGAATTGCCCGATTTAACCGAAAAAGAGGTGTTTCAATTTGAATGGGCTTCTCCTAATGCCTGGAAAAACGGAAAACAACATTTTAATTCGTCTTATGACAATGCCATGGTGCGTATTTCTGCTCGAAAAAATTGGGAATTAATGCGTGATTTACCATGGTTTAGTGGTCATTTTCGTTGGACAGGTTATGATTATTATGGCGAAGCGGGCTATGTGCACGGCGGTTGGCCTTTTCGTCTTTTTATGGGAGGCGCCTTAGATGTGGCAGGGTTTAAAAAAGACCTGTTTTATTTTTATCAAAGTCAATGGACCAAAGAACCAATGGTGCACATATTGCCACATTGGACACATCCGACTTTAGAAAAAGGAGTTGAAATTCCAGTTTGGGTCTATTCAAATTGTGAAGAGGTAGAATTGTTTTTGAACGGTCGTTCTTTAGGAAAAGACAAACCAGGAAAAAAATGGAACGAGATGCAATGCGAATGGATGGTACCGTGGGATGCAGGTGCAATAATAGCGAAAGGTTTTGTGGATGGTAAAGAAGTTGTTGTTTCAAATCAAATTACGGCGGAAGCACCTGCGCAAATTCAGTTGGATTTAGAAGATAAATACACGCATACAGCAACAGATAAAGTGGCTATTGTAACAACAAATTTGATTGATTCTAATGGTGTTTTTTATCCTTATGGAGAAAACAATATATATTACCATCTTGAAGGTGGTGTCACTTTACATTCATTGGAAAATGGAGACCCAGTAGATACCACTAAAAATGCTGGTGTTTATGAGAAAAAGGCTTTTATGGGAGCCACTAGGGCTTTTGTTACGCTGTCAGAAGATACTAAAAAAGCATCATTAACTGCAGGGGCCATTTTAGGTGAAAAACAATTATTAACATCAAAAAAAGTGAGTATAGATGTGAAAAGTTTAAGTCTAATGGGTTCTAAGGATCGGGAAGATTTCATTGTTTACTATACTATAGATGGAAAACAACCTAGTACACAAAGCCAAATTTATAAAACCCCTTTTGAAGTAAATTTAGGAACAAAAGTGAAGGCTATTGTTGTTAAGAATGGTAATGTGGTACTGTCGATGCAGGAAAAGTTTGGTGAAGATTTGGGATTGCATTGGAATAGAAATGAAACTGCTAATTCAACAGAAGCATTTACAAATGGTATGTTAGCTGCGGATGCCGATGTTAAAGGTGCCGTGGTTATTTCTAATTTAAACCGGCATTATATTGATTTTAAAGGCAAAGAAGGAGAGGTGAGTTGGTATCAAGAAAACGATGGGAGTGAAGGGCGATTCACTTTAAAATTTACTTATGCTTCCAACGATTTAAAATCAAGGCCTATGGAGCTTTTTATCAATAAAAAAAGCGTAGGGATTGTAGATTTTAAAACTACCGAATCTTGGAATTCAAATTGGCAGGACATTGTAGTTAGTCATAAATTAAATGCAGGTGCTAATTATATCGAATTAAAAACGGTTGGCAAAAGTGGGCCTAATTTATTGAAGTTAGTTGTAGAATAAATGGGAAGAATTCTTATCATTACATCATTATTCAATGTTTTTTATCCAATGAAATTTTAGACTTTATAAGTCTAAATAATAGGCTATTTAATTTTTATTTTTAAATAAAAGTACTGGTTATTTAAGTTTTGAATTTATAATTAGCTAAAAAATAATGACGTCCAATAAGCTGTATATATGCAAGAGACTGAAATGTTGCAAGTTCTTGTTTTTTAATGCAACAAATCCATTTTAGCAACATTTTGAACCCATAAATGAGAATTATAAAACTCTTAAGAATGTTAATTTTGTCTTAAACAGTTCTTAAATATTTATTAATAAACTATTAAAAACTACCTAAACTAAAAAGCTAAATTAATTATGAAAACAGAACCTAAAAGAAAATTAAACCATTATTTAGAATTTTGAAAATATGAATACGAAAATACCCATAAAACTTTTGAAAGTTAAGATTGTAGGTAATTTGTTGTCTAAAACCATGTTGTGTTTCTTATTAATGGTTACATCAACCTTTTTGTTTGCAGAAAACAATAATTCTACTAATTCCGTCCTACAACAGGACATTTTTATTAAAGGTACGGTGTTGGATGAGCTAGGGGTGCCATTAATTGGAGCCACCGTTATACAGCAAGGCACCTCTAAAGGAACAGCAACAGATTTTGATGGTGAGTTTAATCTTAAAATAGATGCTAATTCCAATATCGAAATTAGTTATGTTGGTTATAAAACTAAAATTATTAAGAATATTACTAGTTCAATGTCTCCAATGACTATTCAAATGGAGGCAGATTCAACTAGCTTAAACGAAATCGTAATTGTAGGTTTTGGTCAACAAACAAAACAAACTTTAGTAGGAGCGGTTTCATCAATAAAAGGGGAAACCTTGCAGCAAGTAGGTTCTGTTAGCACAATATCAGAGGCACTTCAAGGTTCTTTACCAGGTTTAACAGCGATAAGCAGTAGTGGAAAACCAGGAGCAGATGCTGCTAGTTTGTATTTACGTGGGAGGTCATCCTGGCAGGGCGATAGCGCACCATTTACTTTGGTTGACGGTATTGAAAGGGATATTAATAATATAGACCCGAATGAAATAGAAACTATCTCTGTTTTAAAAGATGCATCGGCTACAGCAGTTTATGGTGTTAGAGGTGCCAATGGGGTAATTTTAATAACAACAAAAAGAGGTAAAATAGGACGTCCTCAATTCAATTTCACTTCAAATATTGGTTTTAAGAAATCTACGGCTAAACCAAAATTTGCAGATTATATCACGACTCAAAACATGTATAATGAGGCTGCCACAAATGATAAAAATTGGGCGCAATTAATTCCTGAATCTACTATAAATGCATGGGTTCAAAATTATGCTCAAAGAGGGCCTTATAATATATATTTTCCAGAAGTGGATTGGACTGACGAAATAATGGGGACAGGTATAGAGCAAACCTATAATTTAAATATGAGCGGCGGTTCAACTTTGGTAAAATATTTTGTATCTGTAGGATATAGGGATGATGGTGATATATTTAAAACTATACCTAATGAAATTTATGATCCTGCGTTTGGAGTGCAAAAATATAACTGGAGATCTAATTTTGATTTTGATGTAACACCTACAACCAAATTAAGTGTTAATTTTTCTGGAAATTATAGAGAAAGAACACAACCAGGTTATCGTATAGATGGTGGAGGCGAAGATGGGTATGGACAAGCGCAATTTTTTAATCTTATTTATACGGCGCCTAGAAATTTATTTCCAATAACCTACGATGATGGATACTATGGTGATAGTACAACAGGAGATGCCAATGTAATTATGCAACTTAATGAGGGAGGTAAAAGAACCTATCAATATTTTCAAGGATTTTATGATGCCGAGTTAAAACAAGGATTAGATTTTATAACTAAGGGGCTTAGTGTTAAAACAAGTATCAATTACTCATCTGAGTCTAATTATGAAAAAAGAATATTGCGCAGTGGTGTTGGTGTAACAACCTTTGATATTATTAGATATTCTCGTACATACGATTATGCAAATCCAATTGTGGGAACAAATGGAGAAACATCCTATCCTTTACTTAGCGAGATACGATATCCAGATCCACAAGCGCAAGAAGGTCCTGTAACAGCTAATACTCCTTCTTTGTATGGGTATAATAGAAAACTAAATTATAAATTCCAATTTGACTATAAAAGAACTTTTGGGAATCATAAAGTGAGTTCGAATGCCATTATGTGGAGGCAAGCGGATACCTATAGAACAGGGTATTTATATAAAAGAGAAGAATGGATTGGTAGGGTAAATTACTATTATAAAGACCGTTATTTATTGGAAGCGAATGGCTCGTATTCAGGGTCAGAAAAATTTGCACCTGGTAAAAGATTTGGTTTTTTCCCATCTATTGGTTTAGGTTGGGTGATATCTGAAGAACCAATAATCAAAAACAATACAGAAAAATGGATGGACTTGTTAAAAGTAAACTATTCATATGGAGTTACTGGAGATGACCCAGGCGATCGTTTTCAATATTTTCAGTCTTATTCAACAGCCGGCAATGTTAATTTCGGGCTTGATAATTTAACTTCTTTTGGTCCTCGATATGAAGAAGGGGCATTAGCAAATGTTAATTCAACATGGGAGGAAAGCCGTGTGCATAATCTTAGTTTCAAAATAGGATTATTTAAAAAATTAGATGTTGCATTAGATTTATATAAAGAACAGCGTACAGGTATTTTAATGGATGTAAGGTTACCTTCTTTTGTAGGGGTAAGTGAATTTGCTACTGGTAATATTGGTGAAACCAAAAAACATGGTTATGAACTGGAGTTAAGTTGGAAAGATAAGATAGGAGAAGATTTTAGGTATAATGTTGATTTCAATACAGCTTTTTCAGAAAACAGAGTTGTTTATAGAAATGATCCAAGATTAGAACCGGAATATCTTCAAGAAGCTGGAAAACCAATTGGTTGGTCAAGAAGATTATTAGAAGGCGGTTTGTATCAAAGTTTAGATGATATATATAATGGTTCAACACCTGTTTTGGGTTCAAGTCAAGGGAATTTAGTTCCTGGAGATGCGTTGTATGTAGATTATAACGGCGATGGTATTGTAACAAATGCAGATTATGTTGCCATGGATAAAATTACAGGTTTCCCTTTAAGAACATATTCACTTGGATTAGGCGTTGGTTATAAAAACTTTGATATGTCTGCGCGTTTTTATGGCGTTTCCGATGTGGGATACATTATTTCAAATGACTATTATTTCGATTTTAATGGGTACATACAAGCAAATGAAGACGTAACGGAGAGATGGTCTCCTGAAACGGCCTTAACAGCAACCAAGCCAGCACTTCACTTAGTAAATACTCATAATAGAACAAGTAGTACCTTAACCTACACCGATGGTTCTTATATAAGATTAAAAAGTGTTGAGGTTAGCTATAGGTTTAATAAAAAGCATATTAAGAAATTAGGAATAAATTCATTACAGTTATATGCTAATGGGAACAATTTATTTACATGGAGCAAACTAGATGATCAAATGGATCCTGAAAATAGTGGAACGAATAGTTATCCAATTGTGAAGAGATACAGTTTAGGTTTAAGAGTCGCATTTTAATATTATGGAAATGAAAACAAAAATATATAGTGTATTGGTAATGCTACTTATGGTAGGATTGTCATCTTGTGAAGATTATTTAGAAGTAAATCCTGATTTTGGACTTACTGAAGACGATGTTTTTTCAAGTTATGAGTCAACAAGAGGCTTTTTAGATAATTGTTATGAAGTGCTTATTGATATGCACCATTGGCGCCCTCAGGGTTTAAATAGAATGTCGGTAAATTGCCTTTCAGATGAAGCTGGTAGTCCCTTTAATGGAAATGTTGCCACCGTTTTAAACACGGGTGCTTGGGACAATAGATCGGAAAATATGCCGGAATTAGGATGGGGTGGTACTCCAGAGTTTGATCAAGGTTCAGCGATTACAAATGCTGTGTATTCTATAAGAATAGCTAATAAAGTTATTAATAGGCTAAATAATGATGCTGTTCCAAATATTACCGTGTCCCAAAAGAATCAATTACTTGGACAAGCTCACTTTTTCAGAGCATGGAGCTATTTTCAAGTAATTCAAAGAGTTGGTGGAATGCCAATTTTGGATAAAGCATTCGCGCCCGATGACGATACAGATTTAAATCGTCTTACTTACTCCGAAAGTACAGAATGGCTTTTAACAGATTTGGATTTGGCAATTAGTTTATTACCAGATACCTGGGGTGATATAGAGTTTGGTAGAGTTACAAAAGGAGCCGCTATGGCGGTAAAATCTATGGCTACTTTATACGCTGCGAGTCCGTTAATGCAAAACAACCTGGAAGTAACTCAATATTTAAGTTATAGTCAACAATGGTCGGAACGTGCAGCACAATATGCCAATGATGTTATTAAGTACATAAATGCAGGTTCTGGTGGTGCTGGTTTTAGATTAATGAATGGTTCAGAATATAAAAATATTTTTTATACACAAGGTGTTAATGCATCTCCAGAATCTATTTGGTATAGGTTAAATGCAAACCGAAGAACTGGCCAGTCCAGAGGATTAAGATGTAATTATATTCCGCAGTATTTTGCAGGAGGAACTGGTAATGATGCATCGGCATATTCAAACCCAACACAAAACATAGTTGATATGTTCGAGGTTTTAAATGGCGGGAATGCCTACGCTATTGATGATGCCCGATCAGGATACGACCCTCAAAACCCTTTTGTGAACAGAGACCCAAGATTCTATAATAATGTGATAGTTCCAGGTGAAGAGTGGGGCGTGCAAGGAAATGGAAGTAAAATCTATCAAGAACTTTATGTAGATGGAAGGGATTATATAAGACAAACTAGTAGTACTCATACCAGAAATAGACTTTTATCTGGGTATATGATTAAGAAATATATATGGCCAGAAGCAAATACGTTTACGGGTCAATATCAACTCTACGAAATAAACGCCATCTATATTAGAGTAGCTCAAATATATCTAGATTACGCAGAAGCAATGAACGAGGCTTATGGGCCAAATGCAGACCCTAAAGGATTTGGTTTAACAGCTGTGGGTGCCATAAATATTATTAGAAATAGAGTGGGCATGCCAAATGTTTTAACTGAATTCACTACCTCTAAAGAAGTTTTTAGAGATAAGATTCGCAACGAACGTGCTGTGGAGCTTATGTGGGAAAACCATAGATGGCATGACTTAAGAAGATGGATGATTGCTGAAGATGTGTTTAGCAAACCCATACGAGGTATAAGAGCAATACCACCTGCAGGACATGGAAGTGTAGCCGATAAGAGTACTTTAAACTTTACATACGATTATATTGATTTAACTACAGAACAACGCGTTTTTGGTTTAAGAAATTATTGGTATCCAGTATCACAATCAGATGCACAAGACCTGTTTAACTATAAACAAAATCCAGGATGGTAGTTATAAAAAGTTTTAAAGAAATTAATACAATGAAGAACTATAAAATAAAATTATTGTCAGTGTTTTTTATTTTGGTCTTAGTAAACCTTAATAGCTATGCGCAAAATCAAAAAAAACCTTCAGTAACTATACAGTCAACCTTGGTTGATAGCAATGGCAATCCTATTAAAAATGCCTTAATAGTTTTAGGTGATGGTTTGGTACAAACCTATTCAGATGAACAAGGTAATTTTTCATTAAACGCAGATGCTAAAAACACCTTGCTTATAAGTGCCAATGGTTACGATGATAAAGTGTTGCTGTTGGGGTCGAATGTAATTGGAGACAAAATCGTTTTGCAATCAGCACCTCTATTCGAAGGAGACCAAAACACTATTTTACTACCGGCAAATGCGAAGTCTACACAACGCGCTTTAACAGGTGCAGTTAGCAAAATTAGTGGGGAAGAATTAGAATCTCAACCAGAAGTGGTTTTTCATAATGCCTTACAAGGAAGATTATCTGGATTGGTAGCAAATATGACAACAAATGGTTTGGGTAATAATGCTCCTAACTTATATGTACGTGGTTTAGGTAGAGAAACAGGAAATACAGCTATAGCTATTGTAGATGGTATAGAAAGACCTCTGGAATTTTTACATGCAGAAGAAATTTTAAGTGTAGAAGTGCTTAAAGATGCGACTGCTAAAATTCTATATGGCTCGCGTGCTGCTAATGGCGTTATTTTGGTAACTACTAAACGTGGTCGTAAAAACACACAAGTTATTAAAACTTCTGTGGAGTATGGGGTTAATATGAACACCAGAATGGCTGAATATCTAAACAGTGCAGATTATGCAACCCTTTACAACGAAGCATTAGCTAATGACGGTATAGCGCCATTATACTCTGCTCAAGACATTGCAGGTTATAGAGCCAGTACTGGAGTAAACGATCAATTGTATCCAAACATTGATTATAACGCTTATTTTTTAAACGATTCTAGTCCTTTTAGAAAGGCAAATTTTGAATATTCTGGAGGTACTGATGATTCTCAATATGGTGTATTTTTAGGCTATATTGGAACTGATGGTATTGAAAAAATTGGTGAAGATGTAAAACAAGATCGATTTAATGTTAGAGGAAGTTTAGATTTTCAAGTAACCGATAATCTTGTAGGGCACATTGCAGGAAACGGTATTATAGAATCTAGAAATTGGGGTAAATTGGGTCAAGACCAAGTTTTTGGTAAAATTAACTCTGAACGACCTAATGAATTTCCTTTAGTTATTTCAGATCCGAATTTTAGCGGAGAAGCCGCATCGTTGGGCGATGAAGTTATCCCACCTTTAGGAGGTTCTTTCGAAAACAAACAAAGCTTATATGGAGACATGGTTTATGGAGGATTTCAAGAATACGTGTTTTTTTATGGACAAACTGATTTTGGCTTGGATTGGGATTTGAAAAATTTAGTAAAAGGCTTATCTGCTAGTTCTAATATTAGTTTTGATAACTACCAATACCATGCTGCCGATCAAATAAACAATCCTATTCGTTATGCTATCCAAACCGTTGCAGATGAAAATGGGTTAGATTCTTTAGCGTATGTGAAATTACAAAATAGAACGATCGAAAGAAACAGAACAGAAAGAAGCAGTAATATTACTAGAACACTTGGATGGACTTCTAATATAAAATACGAAAAGGTTTTTAATAAAGACAACAAACTAAATTTAGACCTTTCTTATTTTTATTTCCTAAATCAAGATAATAATAGATTACAACATATTAAAAACTCCAATGCAGCTTTAAAATCAAATTATGTTTTTAAAGATAAATTGTATGTAGAATTAACCTACGCTTTAATGGGTAGTAATAAGTTTTCTAGTAAACACGAACTCATGCTATCGCATGCCGTTGGTGCAGGATGGGTATTAAGTGAAGAAGATTTTTTATCAAAAAGCAAATCAATTGATTTTCTTAAATTAAAAGCCAGTTACGGGGTTTTAGGATACGATAGTGCTACAGATTTTTACTTATATGATACGAGGTATTCCCGAAATGGTACGGTAAATTTTGGTGAGAGAAATTCAAATAGCGAATTACGAACAGGTTTTGATAATTTTGGTAATCCAAATTTACTTTGGGAACAATCAGAAGAATTTAATGTTGGTATAGAAGGTCTAGCCTTTAATAAAACCTTGCAATTTGAGTTAAATTATTTTACACAAAATAGAGATCGTATTATTTTTAACAGCCCATCATCAATTTATTCAGCACTTGTGGGGTCTGTAAATACACCTCAAAACCTTGGAGAAGTTTTTAATAAAGGTATAGATGGTAGTGTTAATTGGATAAAAACCTTGGGAGATTTTAAAATGAATTTAGGAGCTAACTTCATTTTCTCTAAAAATGAAGTTAGAGCCACTAATGATGTGAATAATCCAGATGCTTATTTAAATAGTGTAGGGATGCCTTCTGATGTTATTTTTGGATATGTATCTAACGGCATATTTAAAACGCAACAAGAAGTTGATAATGCGCCATTTCAAGCTCTCGGACCTTATGGGGTTGGAAATGTTTCTTATGAAGATTTAAATAATGATGGTGTTATAAACGAACAAGATAGAAAAGTTATTGGAAATAGTTTTCCAAGATCTAGTATCGGATTTAGCTTCGACACAAAGTATAAAGGTTTTGGCTTATCACTGCTTGGGGTTTCTAATATGGGAGTAGATATGGTAAAAAGTAATGCATATTACAGAAACAGCGGACAAGGTAAATATTCTGTTTTAGCAACAGATAGATTTCATCCTGTTAATAACCCAGATGGCACGCAACCAATACTTACCACATTAACCCCAATTAACGATAATCAAACATCAACTTTTTGGATAGAAAACGCTTCGTTCTTCAGACTTAAAAATGTTGAATTAAGTTATACGTTATCTAACGATTTATGGACAGTTAAAAACATGAAATTCTATGTTAGAGGAACTAATTTATTCGTGCTATCAAACGTAAAAGATTTAGATCCTGAGGTTCCAAATTCTGGAGTAAATAATTATCCTTTATTTAGAACTGTAACTGGTGGTGTAACATTAGGATTTTAAAAAATAAAAAAAATGATGAAAAATAATTATATAAAGTTTTTAGCATTGGTGTTAACAACACTTAGTATTTCTTGTTCTTTAGAACCAGAAATAGATAATACTTTTAATGAAGACTTCGCTTTTGGATTACCAGAAAACACAGAGGGTTTTTTATTAAATGCGTATGGTAATTTACCAAACACTATTATAGATGGTTATGGTGGCGATTTCTTGGATGCAGCTACAGATAATGCGGTAACCAATAATTATGGCAGCGGAATTTATCGACTTGGTGCAGGCGGGCTAACCCCTAGTAATAACCCAATTGGAGATTGGAGTAATGCATATAATCAATTTAGAAACATTCATATTTTTTTAGAAAATGGACTAGGAGACAATGTTATATATGATTTAACTTCCGAATCTGAAGATCAATTAAAAAGAAAAAATCTAAAAGGAGAAGCTTTTTACTTAAGAGCTTGGTGGGGTTTTCAATTACTTCAGGCTTACGGAGGTAAAACGGCCGATGGAACCGCCATGGGATATCCAATCGTTTTATCCACTATATCAAACGAAGAAGCACAAGATTTAGAGTCTGTAACCAGAAATTCTTATGAAGAATGTGTTGCTCAAATAGTGAAAGACTTAGATTCTGCGATAGTAAACCTTCCGTTAAGATATACAGGAAATAATCCAACAACAGGAATCACCAATGTTGGAAGGGCAGACCAACAAGCAGCAATGGCATTAAAATCTAGGGTATCTATATATGCAGCAAGTCCTGCCTATCAGCCTGATAATATTGTAGCTATCTCGGCAATGGGGCAATTTTCAGTAGTTAACCAAACAGCTTATATTAATAAATGGCGTATTGCAGCTATGTACTCACAAGCAGCTATAAGTCAAATAGGTACTTTTACAAGCCTTAGAGAAAGTGATTTTGCCAGTAATGATACACCTTCTGAGTTTATTTGGAGAAGCTTTTTTACAAATTCGAGTTTAGAAAATAATAATTACCCAATAGCTGAATTTGGAACAGCAAGAACAAGTCCTTCTCAAAATCTTGTAGATGCATTTTACACGCAAAATGGTTATCCGATTACTGATGCGCGATCTGGTTATGACCCCGCCAACCCTTATGCCAATAGAGACCCACGTTTATATTTAAATGTACTTTATAATGGAAGTAGTTTTAATAATAGAACTTTAGAGATCTATGATGGTGGTTTGGACTCAAGAAGTTTATATCAAGATAATACCAGAACTGGATATTATGTTAGAAAATGGCTTTCTTTGCAACCAGGATTAAAAGACGTAACCAATCCTAGTTCATCAAGACATTACAACCCTTATTTAAGAAAAACGGAATTATTTTTAAACTTAGCCGAAGCAGCCAATGAAGCCTATGGTCCAGAGGGCTTAGGTGATGGGGTTACGCAAACGGCGGTTAGCATTATTAAAAGTATAAGAACCAAAGCAGGTATTAGTGACAATACGTACGTAGATGAGGTAGCGGCTTTAGGAAAAGAGGCGTTTAGAGCATTAATTTTAAATGAAAGACGTTTGGAATTAGCCTTCGAAAATCACAGATATTTTGACATAAGAAGGTGGGTGTTGCCTTTAAATGAAACTGTAAGAGGTGTGAAAATAACAAAAAATGCCGATGACTCTTTAACTTATGAAGAGGTTTTGGTTGAAGAAAGAAAATTTACAGATATAAAATATTATTATTCACCTTTACCTTATAGCGAATTGGCAAAGAGTCCAAATTTGGTTAATAATATTGGGTGGTAATAATTAAAAACTATGATACAAATAACTATGAAAAAATTATTAATAACACTAGGTTTTATAGGCATATTATTTAATTCCTGCGAACCGTACGAAGACTTTGTTGAAGATTTTGATAAAACTACGGTCTATTTTGCTACACAAAAACCATTAAGAAGTATTGTGTCGTATGATGAAATGACTTTTAAAGTAGGAGTAGCGCTTGCAGGTAAAAGAGAGAACACCAAAGATGAGTTTGCAGATTTTGTAATAGATGAAACTCTACTTACTACAATAGATGGTGCAAGTGTCTTTACCCTTTTACCAGAAAGTTACTATACTTTAACCAATAGCTCTAAAATGATAATTCCAGCAGGGAAATTTATTGGAGATGTTACGGTAACATTAAATAGGGAATTATTTACTAACGATGCTTTGTCAACAGCAAACACTTATGCACTTCCTTTAAGAATTACAAATTCTTCCTTAGATTCTATAGGGGGCTTTGATTCAGACGGAACGGTGCTTGACATACCTAAAGATTATACCATTTTGGTTGTTAAATATATAAGTGAATTTTCGGGAACTTATTACCATAAGGGTACTCAAAATGAAGTAGATGGTGCCGGTGTCGTTGTAAATCAAACAATTTATAATAATAGCGATCTTAGTAAAAACCAAACTTGGAGTCTTACTACGGTTGATAGAAATTCTATAAGAACATCTGGAATTGGCGCCAATACAAGTCATAATTTTGTAATTAATGTTAACGAATCAGACAATACAATTAGTATAGATTCACCAAGTTCAGGGGTTACTAATTTAGTGGGGTCAGGAAGTGTTAATTCAGATAGATCGATTACTTTAAATTATAGCTATACGTTAGGTGGAAAGAATTATGAAGTGGAAGATACCTTGGTATTACGTCAAGCACCAGAATATGATTTAGGTTTTGAAGAGTGGTAAATTGTTTTAGTTTTAGTTAATGTAAAAGCCTGTTAGATGTTCAATTTAATAGGCTTTTTTTAAATTCTTTATTATGAAAAAAAAACAGAGTAGGTTTTTACTTTTAGTTATAATTTTTTTAAGTATTACTGGTTTTTCCCAAACACCATTTGTCGTACAGTATGATTTTAATTCTAATGTATCAGGAACTTTAACCCAAGGAAGCGGTGTTACAATGGAAGATGCCGTTTCAGGCGGTAGACGATTGTTTAACGCTGGTTTAACAAATGATACTGTTGGTGGTGTTTGGACGGCTCAAGTGGTTAATAACAACGCAACAAACTATACCGATACATTTATTAGGTTTGACATTTATCCGCCTTCAGGCTCAGGGATATTGGTTACAGATATTTCAGTAAATCAAACTTGTGATGTAGATCATGTAAATAGCCTATTCCGTATAGGATGTACACTTAATGGCACCACTCCTATAAATTCAAATACAGAAGAATCATCAGCTAATTTACCGTTTACAGCAAATGTGTATTCTACCGAAACATTTATACCGGGAAGCACTGTCAATTATGCAGGAGCATCTGATTATATCTCGGTGTTTGTATGTGCCAGAAGTACAAGTACCAATACAATTAATTGGAATATTAATAATGTAAAAATTAAAGGTTCAATTATCACGAATCCAGAACCTACAATATCAATAAACAATTTAAAACAACAGTTGGTGGAGATAATGGGTGGCGATATGGAGCGCTCATCAGATTTTATACAAAAAGCCAATAATACAAATGAAATTTTAGATTGGTTCATTAAAGACATCGATTTCAATTTTTTTAGAGTTCGTTACGATAAAAATCAGGAACTATATGAAGGGGCTAAAAATTGGGGCTTTTATGCTAACCAAGTCTTAACCATGAAAAGGATTAGGGAAATTAATCCAAGTATTAAGTTTTTAGCAACCATGCGATCAGATTACAATGGATATAATATGGGTAATCACAATAATTTACCAGAATTCATTTATGATTATGCCTGTACCGCAGAGGATTCAGGTGGGAAATGTATAAGTACCAGTGGCAGCCTAAGCTTTAATACAGATAAGTATGGCATATTTTTAGCCGATTATTTTGAGTTTATGCATAATCAGGGCGTGCCAGTCGATTTTCTTGCTACAGCTAAAGAATGGCAAATTGTTACAGTACAAAGGTCACACGATACGTACTTAAAAATGCAATCAGAATTAGAGTCAAGAGGAATTCCAGTACCTCAAATTATAGGTCCTGCTAGTTGGGGAATTAATACCGCAGTTAATTATGTAAATAGTGTAAAGTCTAACAATTACCTGGATGAATATTATGCTTTTTCCACTCATAATTTAGGCAATACTCCAGATTTGTGGGATGATTTTGTTAATACATCACAAAGTGCTGGAAAAATAGGTTTTAATGATGAATCTGGTTATCACCCAGGAGGAAGAACAAGTGGGATAGAGCCAACGGATTTACAAGGATTAATAGATAATTATATCGAAAAATACCACATGTATGAAGGAGGGAGTTCTGGGGAGATGTTTTTTGAAATATGGTCGAGAGGTATCGATTCTGAAACTCGGGGAGTTTACTTTAAAAATGGGCAGAACGGAACCCGAATGCGGTCTTATTATGTGATGAAAGATTTTGCTAATTCTGCTGTAAATAAAAATTATTGTAAAGCAACAACTGCGTTTGCCCCTAACGTTACGGCAATTGTTTTTAGAGACGATGTTGAAGTTTCCGTATGGCTGATTAATGATGGTGATGTTACTTATAATGATATGGATTTACAAATTACCAACGAAACAATTTATGGTAATGTGCGGCAACACTATTGGGACAATCCCATACAAAGTGAACCATTTGAAACTATTATCACTAACTCAAATTTAGGAGAATCTTCTATTCAGGTTAATTTGAGTCCAAAAAGCATCAATTATTTTAGAGTAGCTATACATCCATCAGCTATTCTTAGCACATTAAAAACAGATCGATTCACTTTAAAACTGTATCCAAATCCGGCTAAAGAGTTTTTTAAAATAGATGGAACAACCACTTTTAATTCGCCTTATACAATTTATAATATGGCAGGGGTAGTTATTAAGAAGGGAAATATTACAAACGGACAATCTATCAACACTTCAAACATAGCAACAGGATTATACATCGTTAGGTTAAAGAATCATATATTTAAGTTTTTAAAAGAGTAACTATTATATTTCAAAAAATTATATAAGCAAAAACGGCTTGGAATTTAAACCAAGCCGTTATATGTTTTAATGAGTTTCCTGTTAGAAAATTACAACATTTAATTTTATCATTGTTGATACATTTATAAAGGCTGCATTTATATGGATTTGATACACTTGTTAAGGCATTCAAATCCTGTTCAATAGGTTGTGCAAATTCCCTTTAGTATTAAGGTAGCATAAGTAATAAAATAGTAATTAATATGTTATTAATCACTAACTATAACTTTACTGTTATACACCGTGTTACCAGCCAAAACAGAGATTAAATACATTCCTGAAGGGAGATTGTTATTTAATTCAATTTTAGATTCATATTTTCTTGTTTCATTAAAAACCTGCCTTCCATCAACAGTAAATATTTTCAAAGTAATTTTCTCTGCGGTATTATTTTTTGGAATATTTATTTGAAAATGTCCGTTATGCGACGGGTTAGGAGTTACTTTAAACTGTTGGTTATTTTTTAAACTCAATTCATTAATACCTAAAACAGATTTGTTTAAAGGAATTTTTAGGTATGAATATGAATTCGCTGGGATATCTATATTCCAATTGGAATTATCTGATAAAGTGTAATTTGATTGTTGAGCAGTATTGTTAGCAGTCCAAATTTTTCTATTCACCGTGCCAGTTCCTAAGTAAGAATTTAGTAGTTGTAAATCTACTGTGCTGTCCGTTAGATTTTTATTGATTATATGTACATCTAAGGTTGATTCATTTCCAAAAACAACAACTTTAATGTTGGAGTTGTTTGAAGTAGAGTTAATAACCTTTCCTTCAGAATTGTTTACAATATTTTGAAAGCCTGTATATTTTATAGGTAAAGCGGAACCATTGGCATATACAAACCGTTTGCAAACTTGATAAAAAACAACGCCTTCTACACCACCTCTAATGGCAGGGAAAATATTATCCATACCGGCAACAAGATTATCAATGCCATCATTGGTTTTGTATCTTGTAGATTCAGTATACCAAACAGGATCTTCTGAAGCTGCTACAAGTGCAGCCCAAGTTGCATCCCAATCTGCTTCAGGAATGGTTGTGTCATCATAAAAATGAGAGCCTATAAAATCAGTTCTATCTTCCACATCATCAACATCAGCTACAGAGCTTAGCAATCCCCATCTTTCTAGTCCAAATATTTTAGTAGTTCCCAATTTAGTCATTTGGTCTATGATTTTTAAATAATCAGAATCATCACCTGGATCTTCATTATAAGGGCCTAAATAATCTACCGTTATACCAGCAGCACTCATTCGATCCATAAAACTATCTAGGTATGCAGAATAGGTGGTAAGATTTAAACTGTAAACGTTATAAGGACAGCAACCCCTCCACGATGAAGGGAATTTTGATGCGCCGTGATAATCGTTTCCATAACCATCGCCATTAGCAATACTTGCAAATATTTTTACATCTGGATTTATTGCCTTTACAGAATTTATTACAGAAATTACATTATCATAAATAGCATCAGAAATGGGTTGTAATGCAAATATGGGAACCCTAAAAACTTTTAAATTCATGTCTCCAAATAATTTTTGGGATACAGAATTGGTGTTTCCTTCAGCCCAGTCTTTTATGGTAAGTTTTGCATCGCCTCCAAAAGTAACACTCTGGTTGCCTTGTTCTGGGTTTATAGTGATGATGTCGGTCTGCGAAAAAGCAGAAATCCCAACAAAAAGAATCAGTATTAACGATAATCTGTTTTTCATTGGGATTTTTATAAGCATACTACTCAAGATATGTTATTTTTTAATAGCTTTTACAGTAGCTATATTTACTCCTGCACTGTTTTGGCATTTAACTAAATATATACCTTTCGATAAAAAACTCATGTCTACACCATTATCAACTTTTTGAGTTGCTAGTTTAGAGCCCAAAATATTATAAATTTCAACGCTCGCTATTTTGTTTGTTGAAAAATATAAACGGTCTTTTACAGGATTGGGGTAGGCATTAAAAGTTTCTTTATTTACTTTGTTTACTGCCAATGTGCCATTGTTGTAAAGGCTAAGTATTTGAGCATCAGTTGCTGCACCTGTATAAATACGTAAATCGTCAATAGCTCCTTGAAAACCTCTGGTTTGCGGGCCAGGGTCAGCAACATTATAATCGTTTCCTACTCTAAGCAGAGTTTGTGTTGTGTTAACATTTGTCCAAGTTCTATAATCAATATAACTTCCGTTCACATATAATTTTGCGGAATTGTCCGAATTATTAAAAACAACAGCAATATGGTACCAAGTACCAGTGGTTAGAGGAGAAGCCACAGCGTTAAAACCAGAACCTTGTATTTCTATCCTTGCTTTATCACCTTGAGTGCCAAATGTCCATCTGGTACCGGTTGATGGTGCACCTAGTCCAACCACACCTAGTCCTCCATTACTAAATGTTGTTACTTTTATCCAAGCCGCCATGGTGCGGGATTCATTTGCATCAATCTCAAAGTTTATGGCAGATTCCAAATAGTCTGCAGCTGTAAACCCAGATACGGCACCATTGGCGGTCGCATCATGTCCTGTTTCAAAAGTGGGTGTAAAACCTGATGATGCTGCTAAATTATAGGTAGTGGTCTCATCATTCAAGCTGTTGTCAAATTTGTAATGGGCTACGAGGGTTTGAGCCATTAAGGTTGTGCTTGTAATAAACATTGCTAAAACAAGTGTTGTTTTTAAGAAAGTAATTTTTTGTCTCATTTTTAAAAAGATTAATTAGTAAATAATTTTATGTTACTAAACTACTTCTAATAAAGAAATTGAAAGGGTGTGTTTTGTAGCAATAAAGAGGTTTAAATGTTGCGTAAACTTTTATAAATAACAATTATAGAAGCAAAATGATGTTTAAATATTTTACTATTATATATTACTGAAATAAGGGTTGTATTCAGGATTTAATTTTTGAGGAATTGGAGCTTTTGTTTTTTTACGCCATTCATTCAATTTATTTAATAATTCCAATGCTTTTTCTGGATGATTTTTAACTAAGTTGTTTTGTTCCCCAACGTCATCAAGTAAGTTGTAAAGTTCAATAGCATCATCTTCAAAATAGTGATGTAATTTCCAGTTTTTTGAGATTATTACTGATCCCGGTCTGGTTCTAAATAAAGGATCTCTACTTTGGTCATGTCCCATTTTGTAATTTTGAAGGTAAATTGGAAAATGAAAGAATAGATCCCGTTGAACAATATTTTGGTTTTTAAATAAAGGACTTAAATCGATGCCATCTAATAAAGGGGCTGTTTTAGAAGGTTTTGTGATAGTTTGAAGAGTTGGATAAAAATCTAAATTTGAAACGGTTTTATAAGATACAGTGTTAGGTTTTATATGTTTGGGCCATTTTATAATTAAAGGCACACGTATACCCCCTTCGTAGTACGAGCCTTTTCCGGCACGCAGCGGTTCTTGGGAAGAAATGGACTTAATACCACCATTATCAGAGGTGAAAATTATTAAGGTGTTTTCTTCTAATCCAACTTCTTTAAGGGTGTTTAGTAAACGTCCAATATTTTCATCCATGGATGCTACCATAGCGGCATAATCAGGACGGTCTTGCCCGTTTGAACCTATTTTGTTTTCAAATTTTTTTATTAATGCTTCTTTTCCCATAATTGGTGTATGTACGGTATAGTATGGTAAATACACAAAAAATGTGGTGTCTTTATGTTTTTTTATAAATGATATGGCCTCTGCTGTTAACCTATCTGTTAAGTACTCACCTTTAGGTCCATTTTTAATAAAATCGATGCTGTAAGGAGAAAAATAACCATTTTTACCAGGGTTTCCTTTGCCACTACCGCCAATATTAACATCAATGCCTTGGTTTTTTGGATTGTTTCCTACATGCCATTTACCAAAACTGGATGTAATATATCCTGCAGATTTTAGCATTTGTGGCAAAGTGTAAATTGTGTCACTTAGGTGGTCAGTGTTTTTAATTGGGATTAGTTTTCTGGTTTTAGTGTCTCCTCTGTCTGATGGACTTACGGTAAATATGCCATGTTTTGGCGTATTGAGACCTGAAAGCATGCACGCTCTACTTGGAGCGCAATTAGCCGCTCCAGCATACGCATTTATAAATATCAAACCTTCATTGGCTAACTTATCAACGTTAGGGGTTTCATAATAAGTGCTTCCCATAAAGCCTAAGTCTTTCCACCCTAAATCATCGATATTAATAAGTATAATATTGGGTTTTTTACTTGATTTTTCATTTTGTGTTTTAGTAGTATTACACCCGTAAAAACATATAATTAGGCAAAGAGTTATAAATAATTTCATATTCCAGTTTATGAATCTAAATTACTGGTTTAGTTTCTTTAAGATTATATCTGTTTGTTGCCATTTTTGAATAAAATTGATTAGTTTTTTTGAAATGGAAGGCAATTAACTAAAGTTTATAGGCTCACGATTTTTTATGTCTGCATATGTTTTAATGTATTCCGAAGGACTCATGTTATATTCTTTTTGAAAACACTTTCCGAAATATTTTTGATTGTTGAAACCTGTCATATATGCAATTTCAGAAATATAAAGGTCATTTTTTTTAAGTAGCTGTGCGGCACGTTTTAGTTTGATTTTTTTTATGAAATTAACGGGAGTATCGTTGATAATAGTTTGGAGTTTTCTATATAAATTAGCTCTACTCATTCCAACTTCAGAAGCGAGGTATTCAACGCTTAACAAATTATCATCCATGGTATCTTCAATGATTTTAATAAGTTTTTTTATGAATTTTTCATCATTTGAATCAATTTCAATATCTGATGGCTCTGCTGTAATTACTTTGCTGTACTTTTCTTTAAGTTCACTTCTTGTTATAAGTGTATTTTTAACTTTCCATTTTACAAATTCCAAACTAAACGGTTTTTCTATGTAATCATCGGCACCTAAACTTAAACACTCGATTTTGGTTTCATCAGAATTTTTGGCTGTTAGCATAAATATTGGAATATTGTTTATTTCCTTGTTTTTCTTTATACGTTTAAGCATCGATATACCATCTTCAATTGGCATTAAAATATCACTAACTATAAGAAGAGGTTTTTCTTTTAAAATAGTATCGTAGCCTTCTTTACCGTTTGAAGCTTCAATAACATAAAAATCTTCTTTCAATTCATCTTTAACCATACGCCTTAAATCTTCATTGTCTTCTACGATAATTATTTTTGGTTTTGATATTTCTTTAGAATTTATTTCAGCATCAAATTCAGATGAAACCTCCTCGATAACCTGGTATTCTGAATTCTGTATAAAATTTCTTTTTAGCGGCATACCAGTTTTAATGCGCTCATTTTTACTATATCTGCTTTTGTAAATAGGAAGGTAGAAAGTGAATTCTGTAAAAACATTTTCTTCGCTTTCAACCATAATTTTACCATGATGCCTTTCAATTAATTTTTGAACCAATTCCATACCAATTCCAGTACCTGGTATTTGGTTACTATGTGTTTTTGTAGCTTGATAGTATCTGTCAAAGATAAAAGGTAAATCTTTTTTTGGGATACCCATACCATTGTCTCTAACCGTACATTTGATGTATTTGTTTTTTTCTAACTCTAAATTAGGAGATAAATTGTTATTATTAATATTTGCAAGTTCTAAAGTAACACTAATGCATCCGTTTTCTTTAGTGTATTTAAAAGCATTCGACAGGAGATTGAAGAGCGTTTTTTCTAATATATCAACATCATACCAACCTTTTACTTTTTCTTCTTTGGTGATAAACTCGTATGTTATTCCATAAATTTTAGCGAAATCATTAAAGCTATCTTTTATAATGTTTACGTCTTTAACAATGTCATTTTTTGATATGCTTAAATTGAATCTTCCAACATCAAATTTTCGAATATCCATTATTTGATTTATAAGTCGGTGCATACGTAATGTATTATTGTAAATGCGTTGGGCTGTATGTGGACTTAGCAAAAATTCTTTCTCTTTAACCACTTTTTCAATGGTTCCAAGTATTAGGGATAGTGGCGTGCGGAGTTCATGTGAAATGTCTGTGAAGAAAACCATTTTCATTCTACTATGTTCGTTGTCTTTTTCCCTACTTATGGTTTCTTTTACTAAATTTTTTTTAAGTTTATACCATCGTTTTATTAATAAAAAGCTTATATATAAAATTATTGATGCAAGTATTCCATATAATAAATAGGCCAAAGTACTTTTCCAAAAAGGAGGTGTAATGGTAAAATGAAGTAAGGTTGGTTTTTCATTCCATACACCATCACTGTTAGCGCTTTTAACTTTAAAAGTATACTTGCCAGGTGGAAGATCATTGTAGTTTGCGTTTCTATTTGATGCTGTAGTATATAGCCAATAATCATTTAGCCCTTCTAGCATATAAGCATATTGGTTTTTATTTGGTGTGGTTAAATCCAATGACGAAAAATTTATAACTATATTGTTTTGGTCATAATTCAAAACAGTTGGTTCGTCGGAATTAAAATCGATATTACTGGGAGTATTAAATTCTAGTCGAGTCGTTGAGCTTTTAGAATCAACAAGCTTAGTAAAACTTGTTATAACCGTTGAGGGTACTTTTTCTTTAGGCAAAAACTTATCTACAGACACAGTGTAAAACCCATCGGTGTTCCCAAAGTATAGTTTCTTTTTGTTTTTATTAGCA
The DNA here is from genome assembly GCF_041583155.1 of Mariniflexile sp. Classification (GTDB taxonomy): domain Bacteria; phylum Bacteroidota; class Bacteroidia; order Flavobacteriales; family Flavobacteriaceae; genus Mariniflexile. Next base: position 5,068 of record NZ_JBFHGK010000046.1, on the reverse strand, counting down.
GAACTTGAGTTAAACGTGAAATAAATTTCCTTTATTCCGTCTTCTATACCAAAAGGTATAAATTTTTCTGTTCGTATATCCAACCGTGTGATGCCTTCATGCGTACTCATCCATAAATTACCACTATTATCTTCTTCTATTGCGGCAACCGTATTAGGAGCTAGACCGCTTCTATTATTAAAATTCTTAAAACAATTACATTTTTCATTGTAATAGTTTAAACCTCCTCCTCGTGTGCCAACCCATATTCTTTTATTGCTGTCTTCGTGTAAGCTTAAAATAGCGTTCGATGATAACCCATCTTTATTAGGTAAAAATTCTTCTAAAGATTCCTTGTTAAAATCTACTTTAAATAGTCCTTCTCCGCGTGTGCCAATCCATAATTTATTATCACTGGTTACTAAAAAGGCAGACGTATGGTTGTTTGAAAGTTTTTGAATGATACTTTTTTTGAATTCAGAAAGAGCGGATGCATTGTTTACAATATCGATGCCTCCATCCCATAAACCTACCCAAGTTTCGTTATTGCTAATAATGGCTAAATCTGTTATTCTTTTGCTAAAAGTCTTTATTTTTTTTAGTGTAAAATTTGTTGTATTTGGTTTGTAATTAAATGTCTCAAATAAGTTGTTGTTACTACTTATTAAAAGTTCTGAGTTATTGTAATTTTTAACTATTTTACCAATGTAATTGAACTCGTTTGCGAAGTTGGTTTTAATCTCGTCGCATTTATTTGTTTTAGGGTTGTATCTGTATATTCCCTTATTGGTACCTATTAGCATGTTGCTTTCAGAAATTAAAAAAATGCTTTGTGTGTTTAGATTTTTTAACTTATTAAGCGTGCATAAATTGTAAAAGTCGAAAAGTGATGTTCTACCAAGTAACTTGTTGATGCCCTTTGCAGATCCAATCCATAGATTACCATAAGAATCGTAGATAGTGGAATTAATTTGATCATTAATTAAATTCGTGTTTGTGGATTCTTTTGAATAATAATTGAACTGATATTTATTGTTATTTCTAACCGCTTTAACTAAACCGTTTGTTGTGCCAATCCATAAATTGTTGTTAGTAGGACTTAAACTCACACAACTTAAAGAACTATCTTTTTCAAATGAATCCATTATTCCTAAATAGGATTCCAGTATTTCGAGGTTGTTATTCGTTTTATTATAACCTAATTTATAAAGGTCATTCTTTGTTAAAACTATTATAGCGTTATCTCCTGCATTTTTCATTGCGATAACCTCATTAGTGAAGTTGGTTTGGATATATTTGCCCTTATTGTCTAGAAAATACAAACCTTTATTAGTTCCAACCCAAAAGCGTTTAAAATTATCTTCAATAAACGTGTTTATTTGTTTATTAAATATTAGCACTCCTTGATTGTCTTGATAATTAAAATGAGAATCTAACTTTATTTTGTTAAAATCTAAATGAGGTTCAATTATTACCAACCCAGTATTTTTCGGATTAGCAATTATTTTACCTTCAGAGGTTTTGTATAACACAGTAGAAGTGATGTTTTTATAAAACCCTTTAAATTTGTCTTGTTTTCTATTGTAACAAACCAAAAAACTTTCACTTCCAATCCATAAGTTTTGATTGTTGTCTTCTATTATGGAATTTATGCTATTGTTAGGTATGGAAAAGGAGTTAAAGACATCATTTTGGTATTGTATTAATTTATTTCCATCGTATCGGTATAACCCTGTATTCGTTCCAATCCATAAAAACCCAATACTATCTTCAAATAAAACATTCACCCTTTGGTTAAAAGGAGCGCCTTGAATATTTAAATCATTAAAAAAGGGATTATTGGACTGAGAGAAGCATGAAAAACCATAAAATATAAAGAAGAAAATAAAGCTATATTTCAATAAATTCATTGATTTTTTTGATAAAATAAAAGCAACCATATGTTTATTTAAGTTTTTATATTATTTGTATTTGGAAAAAGTTATTGAAATATTTCTCCTTAAAGTGATTTACTAGCAAGTTCACCATTTTTTTTTATTAGACATAAATTTTAAGGATAAAAAATGTTAATAGTTAGGAGTAAAAATGTTGCATTTAGATTATTAGCTGTTTTTTATGAATTGTGCAACATTTTTAGGTGTCAATTGAGAATTATATTTTACATGTTGTGGATATATTTGAACATTATAAATAAGTTGTATTTATATAAGTTGAAACTTGTGATGGGTTGTAAATTTTAATCCATCTTTAATTTAGATATTTTATAATGATGAAAATTTCTGTAAATATTTTTGTGTCGTTGTTCACGGTATTATGTCTGTCGTGTAATTCTTCAAATAAAAACCCACAAGTTAAATCGGAGGCGACTGCCAAAAGCGTAAAGCCTGTTGGTAAGCCTAATATTATTTATATACTCGCTGATGATTTAGGTTACGGTGATTTAAGTTGTTATGGCCAACAAAAATTTTCAACGCCAAATATTGATAAGCTTGCTTCACAAGGCATGTTGTTTACCCAGCACTATTCCGGCAGTACTGTTTGTGCGCCATCACGATCTGCACTCCTTACAGGAATGCATACGGGGCATACTGTGGTTAGGGGTAATAAGGAAATACAGCCAGAAGGACAATACCCAATACCTGACGCTACTTATACTATAGCTGAGGTTATGAAAAAAGCAGGTTACGTTACAGGAGCTTTTGGTAAATGGGGGCTTGGTTTCCCAGGATCTGAAGGTGATCCTATAAATCAAGGTTTTGATACTTTTTTTGGATATAATTGTCAACGTTTAGGGCATAAATATTATCCTAACCATTTGTGGTCAAATAAAGATTCTATTGTAATAAAAGAGAATAAAAACTTTGCCAATGTTGTTTATGCGCCTAGTGTTATACACGATAAAACGCTCCAGTTTATAGAGCAAAATAAGGATAAGCCATTTTTTGCATATGTGGCTTCTATTATCCCCCATGCAGAATTGGCTGCTCCAGAAGAGCTCATGAAAAAATATCGAAACAAGTTTTTGCCTGAAAAAAAATTTAAAGGATCGCATTCTGCGGCCGAATTAAACAATGGGGCTTATCAGTCTCAAGATGAATCGCATGCAGCATTTGTGGCAATGATTGATTTGTTAGACCAACAAGTGGGAGAGATAATCAAGAAAGTAGAAGAGCTTGGTATCGCTGATAACACGATTATCATTTTTACTTCGGATAACGGACCTCATTCAGAAGGAGGGGCAGACCCTAAATATTTCAATAGCAGTGGTTCCTTAAAAGGAACTAAGCGAGATTTGTATGAAGGAGGTATTCGTGTACCTATGATTCTAAAATGGCCTGGAAAAGTTAAAGAGGGAAGCAAATCGGATCATGTATCTGCATTTTGGGACGTTTTTCCAACGTTTGCAGATATTATAAAGGTAGATAAACCAACTAATATTGATGGTATTTCATTTCTACCTGAGATTTTAGGAGATTCAAAAAATCAAAGGGAACATGAGTACTTATATTGGGAATTTCACGAAAAGGGAGGTCGTCAGGCCATTAGAATGGGGAACTGGAAGGCTGTAAAATATAATGTTCTTAAAAACCCTAAAGCTCCAATAGAACTTTACGATTTAACTAAAGACATAGGAGAAAAAAATAATATTGCAGCGCAATTTCCCGAAATAGTTTCAAAAATGGAAGCTATTTTAAAAAAGGCTAGAACACCTTCCGATGTATTTAAATTTAGTCAAGAAACATTTCTAGGAAGTAAATAAGGTTTATTCAAATAAAATATCAAAAATAAAATGATAAAAAAAGCATTAATAAAACCTGTATTGTTATGCACTATTTTGTTACAAATCTTAGCATGTAGTACTAGTGAAAATGTAGATCCTATAATTGTTGAGCCAGATCCAGATCCAGAACCAATTATAGTTCCCATTGATGAACAGCCAAAAACTATTCACAGCATTATTACTTTTAATAATCCAGGAAAATTAATCGATGTGTTTTTTTATGATGTTAAATATGAAATCAAAAACATTAAAACAGCTAGTGAAGCCGATGAGGTTTTCAATATTGACGATTCTAATGGATTGAGGATTCCTATTTTGGGAACTGGCCCTGCAAATGCACATCCTAGTGAAGGGGTAGTTGTAGATGAGATGTATAGCAAAGTCTTAACTTCTATAGATTTGGCAAAAGAAATAAGAGGGACTAAAGAACTTTTTGTTTTTGCTAGTAAAAAATTAGAAGGGCAAAAGTCTTTTCCTGATTGGGTTAAGGATTCAAATGGTATAATTCCAGAAAAGTACGCAATTCTTTTAGCTGACTATATTGAATTTATGAACTCAAAAGGTGTTCAAATTGATTATTTAGCCATTGATAATGAGTTTGTGTATAATGAAGGTAATATTACACCTGAAAAATACGCACAAACAATTGCAGGTTTGCGCAGTTTGGCCGTGACCAGAGGTTTTGTAATGCCACTTTTAGTTGGTTATGAAGATTATGGACCGAACAAAAGAAATTGGGTTAAAAACTTAATGGATAATGGATGGGGAGATACCGTGGATATTTATGGCACACATTACTATCCTCAATATAGACCAAAAGATAAGTTAATAACAGATTTGAATTTAATGGATACGCGTCCGTTTTGGTCAACAGAACCGCATTGGGATTCTAAAGCTGATATTAATGATTTTGATGAGGCTGAGCAAGCTATATGTGCATTGTGGGACCAAATTGATGTAGGAATGACAGGGTTTATGTGGTGGGCTTACGATTTTAGTAATTCAAATTTAAGAAGCAAATTAATACGTGCGTTTTCTGTCCCGCTTTTAGGTTCAAGACCAATTAATATAACCGATATTGATGGAGAAGAAATTGCAGAATTAGGTAAATTGCAAACGCGTGCTTTTATTGAAGATAAGACGATTACGGTTTATGCTGTTAATATGAATTCTACGTTGAGGGATGAGTATACCTTCAAGCTTGAGGGTTCTACAATTGATGGCAAAATAAGTAGTATACAATGGACAGAAACAGCATCCATTAATGGTGTTGTAAGACTAATTGATCCGGTAGGTGATGATGCAAAT
>NZ_JBFHGK010000045.1:0-29191 GCF_041583155.1 Mariniflexile sp. | reverse complement strand
TTGGCTTTTAATATGGTGCCTAAAGAACATATTAGGTCGGTTGCAGATTTTATAAAAACCAGAGGCATGGCGTGTAGCGTTTATGGTTCTCAATATCTGTTAGAGGCACTTTACAATGCTAATGAAAGTGATTATGCTTTAGAATTATTGACTGCCACACACGACCGAAGTTGGTATAATATGATACGAATAGGGTCTACAATGACACTTGAAGCATGGGATATGAAATATAAACCAAATTCAGACTGGAATCATGCCTGGGGAGCAACACCTGCAAATATAATTCCAAGAGGGTTATGGGGAATTCAACCAAAAACGCCCGGATATCAGGTGGCTTCAATAAAACCGCAATTAGGCAATATAAAAACAAGTACTATTATGGTTCCAACTATTATAGGAGCCATAAAGGCAGATTATAGTCTGTTAAGTAATAATAAAAAAAAATATACCATTGAAATTCCAGCAAATATGAGCGCTGAATTTGAAGTGGAAAATGTTTCATTCGTTAAATTAAATGGGAAAAAGATACGCAGGAAATCAGATATCATTCTTTTGAATCCAGGGAAAAATGTGGTAGAAATAACGACTACAAATTAAACTTCAGATTACTAAGATGTAATTATGAACAGAAACCTCTATCATACCATAATTATTGTCTCATAGTATAAGTATCATCCGGTGCGCCCCAAGCTCTTTAGCAAGAGTACTTTTTATTCAATTTTTAAATTCCTTTTATTCTTATAAATAATTGATGATTTTGGCTTATCTCATTGATTCCAAGTAATTTTTTAACGGTTTTTTATCTTTTCAGAATTACTCTTAAAGATTAAATGTCCAGATATTTTATATAAGTGCATTGCATTTAGATATTGGCAAATATTAAGCAAACCCAAGTTTTTTTGAAACATGGACGAATCTATCAAATACCAGGAGAATTTACTATCAAACGAATTATTCTTTATAATTAAAATTGAAGCGGAATGATAAATATCTGTATTCGTGATTACTATACTACATGTTATGATATCAATTGTATATAATTTCCATTAAATCAAGCAGTTTGAATGAAATGTCCATAAATGAGAATGAAATGTCCATTCTTTAAGATTCTTTTAACATTAAATTAGCAGAACAATTAAACTAAATAAAATAAAAATGGTAAAACTAAAACTCTTATTGATAGCCTTGCTAATGGGCTTTACAGGTGCTTCCTGGGGACAAAACAAAGTGTCTGGTGTGGTTAGTGATAGTCAGAACATTCCTATTCCAGGAGCAAATATTCTTGTTAAAGGTACTACACAAGGTGCCGCCACAGATTTTGATGGGAATTATGAAATTACTGCAAAATCGGGAGACATTTTGGTGTTTTCTTATCTAGGATTTAAAACACAAGAAGTTGTATACAAAGGACAAGCTAAGTTAAATATTAAAATGCAAGACGATGCGGCGCAACTAAGCGAGGTAGTTGTGATTGGTTATGGTTCTGTAAAACGAAGTGACCTTACAGGAGCTGTTGCATCTATTAGTAGTGAAAACATAACTGCACAGAAGAAAACAGATATTGGTCAGGCTATTAAAGGGCAAGTGTCTGGTGTAGATGTTAGGTCATTAAGTAATAAACCTGGTGCACCTCTTAATATTAGAATTAGAGGTAATACGGCTATTACAAATAATATTGCAGGTCGCGATGGTTTAAGTGATGATGCTGCAGACGACCGTTCAAAACCATTATATGTTGTAGATGGAATCTTTTTTGAGGATATCAATATTTTAAATCCAGCCGATATTCAACAAATGGATATTTTAAAAGATGCTTCAGCAACTGCAATTTACGGATCTCGTGGTGCTAATGGTGTTGTAATTATTACTACTAAAAATGGTATCGAAGGAAAAACAGTGTTTACTTATGAAGCTACGATGGGTATGAACTCAGTTGTAAATGAACCTGATTATTTTTCAGGTGATGAATATGTAGCCTTTGTAGATGACGTTATTAGAAGTAGAGAGTGGGTAAAACTTTTTAGTAATGGGGTAGGGACTGTAGATGATTATAACAATATAAATGTTGCTAATTTTATTAATACAGAAATACAAACAACAAACGAAGAAGCTAGTAATGTGGCTAACAGACGTTATACAAATTGGAGAAAAGATTTTCAAAAAACAGGTTTCCAAACAAGTCATAATTTAGGAATGTCTGGAGGAAGCAATGGTTTAGTTTATAATGGAACTATTGGTTATTTAAGTGATGAAGGTGTTATTGGTATAGAGGCTTTTGAGCGTTATAACATAAGTGCTTCACTTTCCAAAAAGGTGTCAGACCAATTTACAGTAGGTTTAAAAACATATTTGGCATTTTCTGAACGTGAAGAAGGTAGTAGAGAGTTATATAGAAGTACTCAACGTTTAGCGCCAACCGTAAACCATCGCGATGTTGACGGGAATATTATTATGTTTCCAGATCAACAAGATAAGCGATTTATAAATCCTTATTATGATGCTAATGGAGCATGGATAAATAATACGAAGTCTATGGATGTTATTGCAAATGTATTTTTAAACTATAAACCTGCAGAATGGATTAGTTTTAAAACACAATTTGCTCCAAATATTAAGAATACTAGATTTGGTGAATATAGAGGTTTGTTAACAAAATCATCAGAAAACAATCCATCACGAGTACGAGCTTATTACGACTCCTATTTTAATACGTCGTATTCTTGGGATAATACTGTAGATTTAAATTTTGATGTAGCCGAAGGCCATAATTTAAAAACAACTTTAATATCTTCTGTATATTATAAGCAACGCGAGTGGAGTAATATTGAAACTAGAAATTTTGATACAGATGCATTTTCATTTTATAACACAGAATCTGGTTTAGATATAAGAACGTATGACACGGAGTATGTTAAAGAAACTATAGCATCTTTTGCTGGACGTTTAAACTATAGTATTCTAGATAAATATTTGTTCACTTTTTCAGGTAGATATGATGGTTCATCAAAATTATCTCCAACAAATAAATGGGCATTCTTTCCGGCAGCAGCTTTTGCTTGGAAAGCAAGTGATGAGGAATTTTTACAAAACACAGATTGGTTAAGTAATTTAAAATTACGTTTAAGTTATGGAGAATCTGGAAATGATACTTCGGTTAGTCCATATGAAACATTGGCATTTCTAGGTAATAATGATTATTTGTTTGGTACAACTCAGACTAACGGAGTTACTGTAACCGGGTTACCAAATTACGATTTAACATGGGAGCGTTCTAAAGAATTTAACTTAGGTTTAGATTTTGGTGTTCTACAAAACAAAATCAGACTAGGCATAGAGGTATATAATAAAAAGACAGTTGGAAGTATACTTAGTAGATTATTATCACCAATAAGCGGATATAGCAGTGCAACTGGTAATTTCGGATCTATTCGTAATAAAGGGGTAGAAATTGTTTTAAACACTAGAAACATACAAACAGATAATTTTAGCTGGACCACTAGTATTAATTTTTCAAGAAACAAAAATGAAATATTAGAGTTAGACGGCGACTTGGATTTAATTCCTTACGGAAACCACGGTGTTTTACAAATAGGAGAAGCTGCTGATGCCGTTTGGGCTTACGAAAAAATTGGTATATGGCAATTAGATGAAGTAACCGAAGCAGCAGTTTATAATAGAAAACCTGGTGAATATAAATTTAAAGACCAAAACAATGACGGTTTAATTAATGACGAAGATAAAGTTGTTTTAGGGCAAGAATCTCCAGATTGGACAGGAGGAATCACAAATACATTTAGCTATAAAAACTTTGACCTCTCATTTAATATATATACAAGACAAGGCAGTTTTGGACATTCAGAATTTAATCAACTTTCAGTGCCTTGGCAAGGAGACGATGCTAAATTTAATAAGGTAGATTTAGATTACTGGACACCTAATAATCAAAATTCTAAAAACCCAGCCTTAGAGTATGGCGCAAATGCAGATTGGTATTATACAGATTTTGATTTTATCCGTGTAGGGAATATTGGATTAGGTTACCAATTTTCACAACCAATGTTAGATAAATTAAAAATGTCTAGTTTACGTTTAACATTGGATATTCAAAATCCATTCACATTCACAGATTATGAAGGTTCAGATCCTGAAACAGGGCTACAGAATAACTACAATGGTGGTTATTTAGTTAAAACCATATTATTTGGACTTAAATTATCTTACTAATTTTTAAACTATATAAAGATGAAATTATTAAAAAACATAAAATATATAATAGCATTATCGGCATTAATGATGCTGTTAAATGCTTGTGATAACTATATTGAAGAAGATGTGTATTCAAAGGTTACAAGTGAAAATTTTATTACTGAAACTACAGCAGACCAATTAATTGTTGGTATTTATGTGCAAGTTCGCGCAGTTTATAGAAATTATGATTATAAATTTTTAGGAACCGATATTTTTACATCTAAAAATGACGTTAGTTCTATTAGTTCTGGTAATGATTATGTAGGGTTTGAAGCACCAAATACTAGTGGTGTTTGGTCTACAAATTATGATGTTATTGCAAAAGCAAATACAGCCATTAATCGTTATGAAAATCAAATTAATTGGAGTGCCGGAAAATTAGCTGATAAAGCGTATGGTATTGCACAAGCTAAAGGCTTAAGAGCATTGGCATATTTTAATTTAGTGCAACAATTTGGTGGGGTTGTTTTAGAATTGGAAGAGCCTGTTAGTATTCGTTCAGACTATACTAGGTCTACTGAAGAACAAATCTATACTCAAATTATTAAAGATTTAGAATCGGCAATTCCAGATTTACAAGCAGCACCACCAGCTGGGAGATTTTCACAAAGAGCAGCACAACATGTATTGGCAGAAGTATATTTAACAAAAGCTTATAAATCATTCGGGTCAAGTGCAGATTTTACAACTGCTGCAAATTTAGCGGAACAAGCAATAGGTACTTATGATATCAGAAGTCAATCGTTCGCCAAAGTGTTTGCTTATAATAATCAAGTAAATGCCGAAGTGCTTTTTGCCGCGCAGTGGGGAACTGCCTCGGTAGATAAAAATAATAATAAACATGCAGCTTTTATGTATCAGGTATTTAATTTACCAGGTGTTAGTAGAGCGAATCCTTACGGACAAGTTGGCTTTAATGCTATGCCTACACCATACTTTTATTCCTTATTTGATGCGAATGATACAAGAGATGATGCCACCGTACATCGTGCTATTCTTGCAGACGAAGCCGGAGTACTTGGTGTAGATAATATTGTTGTTGGAGATACTGTAGTATATTTTCCAAAAGTTGCCATTGGAGCTTCAGAACTTGCTGAAAGATTAAACAAGTATTGGGTATACCAGCCAGATCAATATTTATGGGGTAGACCAGCTGAATTATCAGTAGATGTTAACTATAAATATGCTTTAAATCCAGAGCTTACTAACTTCCCGATTTTCAAAAAATTTGACGATGAAAACTTTAATGCTGATTCGGAAGGTGCTCGAGATACATTTATATTCAGAGTTGCAGAAACTCATTTAATTGCGGCCGAAGCATTTTTAGGTGCAAGTAATTCTGCGAAAGCACTATTTCATATCAATAGAGTGAGAGAACGTGCTACAGGAGTTGCTAATCATTACACAACAGTAACTTTAGATAATATCCTAGACGAACGCGCTTTAGAGTTAGCAGGTGAAGATAATAGATGGGCTGTGTTAAAACGTACAGGTAAATTGGAAGAGCGTATAAACCTTTACAATCCACATGTTGTAGATCATGGAGCCTTTGATGCTACTAAGCATTTATTGCGTCCAATCCCAACTCAAGAATTAACGCTTTCACCAAATACAATGACACAAAATCCTAAGTATTAATAGCAAATAGTAGTTGTTTTGTTGAGTTAGTTTAGTAGAAAATATAGGCAGACACATGTTTGTCTGCCTATATTTTTATTTTACAGTTAGGGCTTCAGTAACATGTTTTTTGTTCCTGGTGTCAATATGCTTACATGTGCTAGATATTAGTGTATAACATTAAATTTTATTTCTTTATACCATTTTTTATGCTTCTTTTTTTTAAAAAACTATTCGGTTTTATTGCTGTATTTCTAGTCATGTTTTCGTGCGTTGATAATTCAGTTGAAAATTATTATTTAGTGGTTGGTGCATCTGCTACAAATGTAGAATTAAGTACCGCCAACGATTTAAAGAACGATTTGTCTAAAGTAATAGATGGAACAATTCAAATTATTACAGAATCAGATCAAGAAATATTAAAAGAAAAAGGCATTTTCTTCATTTTAGGATGTCCCCAATCCAATACGTTAATACCAGAATTAACGGCACAAACAAACATTAAACTATCCAGTGAAATACCTGGAGCAAGAGGTGGTATTTGGTCAAAAACCGTACTACCAAATGGTCAAAAAGCGATTATAATTGGAGGCTCAGATGTTGAAGGACTTCAATACGCTATTTACGACTATTCAAAAGAAATATTGGGTGTAGACCCCTTGGAATATTGGACCGGTAAATTACCTGGTAAAAAGACTACAGAAGATTTATTTAGTTTCACTTCAAAAACGATAGCACCCCCAAAAGTTCCCATGCTTACCTATTTTGAGAATGATGTAGATGAACTAGCAAACTACAGAGGGAAATTACTAGAATACGATTGGGAAAGCTATACAGAATTGATAAACTCTTTGGTGCGCCTGCGTTATAACTCTATTCAATTGTTTGATATGTTGGGTAGACCCGAATTTTTTATCCGACCAGAATACAAAGCATTAAAACCAGACTATAAAATTGATATTGATTATGTGGATAGAATGATAGATTATGCACACGAAAAAGGCATGAAAGTAGCAGTCGATTTCGCCTTAGGCTATCAAATTCACCCAATGGAAGCTGAAAAAGCAGATTGTTGGAAACGGTATAAAGAAGATTGGTTACAGGCATGGCGCTATTATTTTGAAAATACACCGTTAGCGAAAACTGATATTTTTATTTTACGCCCTCGCCACCAGGTTTGGGATTGGGAATATGAAAGTACTTGTGGAGAAAGTAAAATAGAGGTTTTTAATGAGGTTTATAAAGCCTTTGGTAATTTAGTAGACGAATACAAACCTAAGGCACAAAAAGTACTGGTTTGTTATTCTGATGGAATGGAAATGTGGAATGAAGGGTTTAGACCTCCAACAGATTGGACTGTACTTTGGTCCGACCACGGGTTTGGCGATTTTGAGCACCTTCCGAATACGACCGATGGCTATAAATTTGGAACGTACATGCATGCCGGTTATTGGTTAAACCATACAGTGCATAACCCATACCCTGAAAAAGTAGAAAAAGTCATGAAAGAGATGTTTCAAACTTATGGAGCAGACAACTATTGTTTGGTAAATGGGCAAAATTTCAGACCGTTTTTATTAAACCTAGAAGCCTATAGTGAAGTTTGTAATAATCCAGATACCTTTAATGGCGATGCCTTTTATAAAACTTGGACAGAACGTTATTTTACTAAAGAAGCGGCGCAATATGCAGTATCTTCAATGAAATGGCTGCACAAAGCACAGGAAGGACGAAAAGGTTATGTAGAGCATTTATGGGAAATTCGAGAGGCGGTTTCTTATTTGTCAAATGCACCAATAAGAAGGCCAGGTAAAACACCGATTCCTTTTGATTATAAAAGGGTGGAAGGCGATTTAGAAAATACGGCGCGCTGTCAAAATTATTTACAAAAGTCTTTAGAAGTAGCTCAAAAAGGATATCAGTTAACGCAAGAGAAAGATAATTTTTATCACGCCTATATACTGCTTCCTGTAGTTTTATATTCAGATTTGATTGCATTTGAAACCACACTTCACAATATGGCGGTTTTAAAAAAAGAGTTTGAAGACACCAAAAATAGAATTGCATTAGATGAAGCAAAAAGTTTATTGTCCAAAGCAAAAAAACAACTTGAAACTATTTACCAACGAAGAGCTTCAGGAGATTTAGACAAAAAATGGAATAATTGGTATTCTATTAAAATCCGTAGACAGAATAATGGCTTTCCTACCATTGAAATGTTAGCCGAGATTGAGTCCAATTTAAATAAAATGACACTTTAAAAATAAAATAATGAAGCTTACCCAAAGTATTAAAAGCGGAGTTGCTGGAATAGGTTTTATAATGCTCTCATTAATGTCGTGTAAAAGCGAAGATAAAAGGATATCTCTGGTTAATAAAGAAGAGGTGAGAGATTATGTCTCAAAAGTATACCCCCAGTTGGATACCGAAAATTCAAGATGGTTTTTCTTTGCTTCTGCAAGTCGGCCATTTGGCATGGTAAATTTAAGTCCAGATACAGAATTAAAAGGAGCTTGGGGTAGTGGGTACCGTTATAAATTAGATACCATAAAAGGGTTTAGTCATATTCACGCGTGGCAAATGTCGGGTGTTTCAGTTATGCCTGTAACTATTTCAGGTGTCAATAAAAAAACAGTTTATTCCGATTTTTATTCAAAATTTAGTCACGACAAGGAAAAAATAGCACCAGGTTATCATTATTTAGAACTGGATAGGTATCAAATTACTTCAGAATTAACAAGTACAAAACGTGTTGGTTTTCATCAATATGCATTTCCTAAGAATCAACAAGCAGCGATACTGTTTAATTTAAACACGTTGTTAGGGCCTTGTAAAAATTCTGGAGGATTATTAGAAAAAAACGAAGCAAAAGAACTCTCCGGAAAAATGGTTATGGAGCCTACACATAGAAGACCTAAACCGCTAACTGTTTACTTTAAGGTTATCTTAAATACCAATATTTCTTCACTAGAGCAGGATACAAAAACGGGTAATTATCTTATAAGTTTAGTCCAAACTAACGAAAAAGTTTTGATGAAAGTAGGTATTTCATATACCTCGGTAGAAAATGCAGCGAATAATATAAAAGAAGAATTACCTCATTGGAATTTTGATGATATCATATCTCAATCAAAAACAGAATGGAATGAATTACTAGGAAGAATCGATGTTAAAGGTGGCACAGAGACCAACCAAAAAAGATTTTATACCGATTTATGGCGTGCTTTGCAAGGGCGTAGAACTATTAATGATGTAAACGGTGCGTATCCCGATAATACAGGAGCAGCATTTAGAGTAGGGCAATTACCGTTAGATGCTAATGGAAAGCCTAAACACAATCATTACAATTCTGATTCTTTTTGGGGTGCACAATGGACCTTGAACACACTTTGGGGACTTGTATATCCTGAAATTATGGACGATTTTGTACATTCCTTAATGCAATATTATAAAGATGGTGGTTTGATTCCGCGAGGCCCTTCAGGTGGGAATTATACCTATGTAATGACGGGAGCATCATCAACGCCATTTATAGTAAGCGCCATTCAAAAAGGAATTGTAAAAGACGATTTAGAAGGCGTTTACCAAGCCTTGAAGAAAAACCACATGCCCGGTGGAATTATGGAGAAAGCAGGGTACGAGCACACAACCAATTTAGGTGGTGGTTTAAAATATTACATAGAAAAAGGATTTGTGCCTTACCCGATTCCAGAAGGTAACTTTGGCGGGCATCAAGATGGAGCAAGCCTTACGATGGAATATGCATACCAAGACTGGACGCTTGCACAATTAGCAAAAAAATTGAATCATCACGAAGATTATGATTATTTTATGACCCGTTCAAAAAATTATAAAAATGTATTTGATGCAGAAACAGGTTGGATGCGACCAAAAAACGTAGATGGCATTTGGAAAAAAGATTTCGATCCTTATCAACCAGAAAATGGTTTTATAGAATCCAACGGCGCACAATCTACCTGGTTTGTTCCGCATGATCTTCAAGGTTTAGCCATTTTAATGGGAGGTGAAGATAAAGCGGTTGAAAAATTAAATAATCAGTTTATCGAAGCTGAAAAATTAGGTTTTACAGCAGGTAATTCACATGCACAAGAATTACATCCAGAGTATAGTAGAATACCAATCAATTTTGGAAATCAACCCTCGATACAAACGTCTTTTATTTTCAATCAATTAAACAGACCAGACTTAACGCAATATTGGACCCGGTATGTTGTTAAGAAAGCCTTTAGTGGTTTGGGACCAAATACGGGTTATAATGGTGATGAAGACCAAGGTTTAATGGGTAGTTTAAATGTGCTTTTAAAAATTGGCTTGTTTCAAATGAATGGTGGTACCGAAGAAAATCCAGAATATCAAATAGGAAGCCCTGTTTTTGACCAAATTACTATTAAATTGAATCCAAAATATTATTCAAATAAAACATTTACTATCAAAACTATTAATAATAGTCCAGCAAATGTTTTTGTGAATAAAGTAACTTTGAATAACAAATCCGTCGAATATTATAAAATTCCACAAAGTGCTATTGTAAATGGTGGCGAATTAATTTTAGAAATGTCGAATACAACAAATCATAATAAATAGTAATTATCAATGAAACTAAAACTTATAGTTCTTGCACTTTTTATTACTACGTTTTCAGCGTTTTCACAGCTTAAAAACAAACCCGAACTCGATGAAAATTTCATGGATATGGGCTTTGGTATTTTTGTGCACTGGAGTTTAGATTCACAATTGGGGAGTGTAATAAGTCACTCCTTAGTAGGGGCTTCAAATGATTATGTGAAAAAGTATTTTAACGAACTTCCTAAAACATTTTACCCTAATAAATTTGATCCGGATGAATGGGCGAGATTATTCAAATTAACAGGCGCAGAGTATGTAGTTTTTACTACCAAACACCACAATGGTTTTTGCATGTGGGACACCAAAACTACCGACTTCAACATTATGAATACGCCTTACGGAAAAGATATCACAGCTGAACTTTTTACCGCCTTGCGTAAACACGGTTTAAAGGTAGGGGTGTATTTTTCGCCAGAAGATTTTAGTTTTCTAGATAATCAAGGGGAGTTAATTTCACGTAACAGCATCAAGAGCCAGATTACAGAAAATGCAGAATTATTGGAATATGATAAAAAGCAAGTAAAGGAACTGGTTACCAATTACGGACAAATTGATGTCATCTTTTTTGATGCTTTTAAAACAGGCCCTATCGTGCAGTATGTACATTCTTTAGACCCAAATATTGTAGTTACCCGTGGGGAAATGCAAACTCCTGAGCAAAAAATTCCAGATGGGGCAATGCCTGGTCCATGGGAAACGTGTATGACTATGGGCACACAATGGGCATACAAACCAACCAATGAAACTTACAAAAGTGGTACAGAATTAATAGAAAAACTGATAGAAATTCGTGCTAAAGGGGGTAATTTCTTGATGAATATTGGTCCGAAGCCTAATGGAGAAATACCCATAGAACAAGAAGAACGTCTGCGTGAAATAGCACTGTGGATGTATGTTAATGAAGAAGGTGTTAAAAATGTACGAACGGTACCGACCATTATAAGAGATGGCGACATGTGGTTTACAAAAGGCAAAAACGATAATACAGCGTATGTGTTTATAACCGGTCAAAAAGATTGGTTTAAAGGTTTTAGAAGAAACTTTCTTTTAAAGAATATGAAAGCTACAGCAAAAACAACTATTTCGGTGCTAGGACAAAATGATTTGGTGGTGGAATACTGGCCAGAAAACACACCAACATCCAGGTTTACGCAGCATAAAGACCTACTTGAAATCTCAATTAGTAGAGCACAACGGCTTTATAATGATAAAATTTGGCCAAATCCTATTGTAGTTAAAATAACCAACGTAGAATTTATTAAGAAATAAGACTTTAAGGTTTATTCGAAAATAATTATAAAGTAATAGCTCATGATTAAAACAGTTTTTTCAAGAAATTTCTATTTTACTTTAGTTTTAATAGGTGTTTTAATTTCCAATGCCTTCGCGCAATCTACGGATAAAATGGCGTGGTGGAAAGATGCCAAATTCGGCATGTTTTTACATTGGGGATTGTATTCTCAAACGGCAGGTTATTGGGATGGCCATATAGCCAAAGGGAACGAGCATTTTATGATACATGAGAAAATCTCTTTAAAAGACTACGGAAAAATTGCAGATGATTTTAATCCAATAAATTTTGATGCAGAAAAATGGGTGCTAACGGCTAAAAATGCGGGAATGAAATACATTATCATCACCTCAAAACATCACGATGGTTTTGCGATGTTCGATTCGCCTTCAAACGATTATAATATCGTTGAACGAACGCCGTATGCTAAAGACCCGATGAAGGCATTGGTAGATGCTTGCCATAAACACGACATGAAATTTGGGTTTTACTATTCTTTAGGACGTGATTGGGAAGATCCAGATGTAGCTACCGACTGGCCTTTTAAAGGTGGTAGGAGTAATTTAGTCGATTATCCAGACGAAGATATAAAAGTATATAGTCGCTATTTTGAACGTAAGGTGAAACCACAAATAAAGGAGCTACTTACGCAATATGGGAAAATTGATGTGGTTTGGTTCGATACTCCAGAATTGATTAGTCCAGAAGAAAGTAAAGAATTACGAGAACTCATATTAAACCTTCAACCGCATTGTATTATTAATAGTCGCATTAAACACGGGTTTGGTGATTATGAAGTTAAAGAGCAGGAAATAAAAGAAAGTTTAGAAGTAAAGCCTTGGGAAGCCTGTATTACCATGGGTAAAAACTGGGGCTATATTGAATATGATACCATTTATAAATCATCTGAATTAATGACCCGACAATTACTAGAAATAGTAAGTAAAGGCGGAAATTTATTGTTGAATAATGGTCCTACTGGAAAAGGAGAAATTACCGACTTAGCCCAAGAACGATTGGCAGAAATTGGAGTTTGGATGAAACAAAATGCAGAAGGAATTTATGGCACTAAACCATGGAACGTGCAAGGTGAACGCCTTGCTGCAGCCCAAAAAAACACCGAAAAAGTTACAGTTTCAGAAGAAGAAAACACCATGAAAGATAACTTGAAAGATGAAACATCTAAAGACATTTTTCCTGAAGTAAGATTCACATTTAAAGATGGATTTATATACGCATATGTATGTAGTGCTACTGAAAAGGAAGTTGTAATAAAAGCATTATCGACTAAAACGGAAGCGAAAATTAAGTCGATAAGTCGATTGAATACTTCGGAAAAAGTAACATGGAGGCAAAATAAAGAAGGCTTAAAAATAGAGATGCCTGCTTATAATGAAAATGAAATTCCTATAACTAGTTTCAGAATTCAACTAAAATAGAAATTTAATAGAATTAAAATACCACATAAAAAAATGACGCTAAAAAAGGGTATCCTATTTATTTTAATCATAGTTCCAATCATTGGTTTTACACAAACAACGTACACGTTTCAAAATCAGGAGCTTTCAATAGAAACAAGAGTGAAAGACTTGTTACAACGCTTAACTATTGAAGAAAAAGTTTCTATGTTAATATCTACAGCAGAAGCCATTCCGCGTTTAGAAGTCGATAAATATTATCATGGTAATGAAGCTTTGCACGGCGTTGTAAAAGGTGGTCGGTTTACTGTATTTCCTCAGGCCATAGCGCTATCGGCCACTTGGAATCCCGATTTAATTTATAAAGTATCTTCAGCAATTTCAGATGAAGCACGAGCAAAATGGAATTTTTATAATCAAGGTAAAGATCAAAAAAACGTTTATAGCGATTTACTAACATTTTGGTCGCCAACCATCAATATGGCAAGAGACCCAAGATGGGGAAGAACACCAGAAACTTATGGTGAAGATCCGTATTTAACCAGCAGAATTGGGGTTTCTTTTGTGAAAGGCTTACAGGGTAATGATAAAAAGTATTTAAAAGTAGTTTCTACACCTAAACATTTTGTCGCTAACAATCAAGAAGATAATAGATTTGCATACAATGCCAATGTTTCAGAAAGAGCACTCCGTGAATATTATTTTCCAGCTTATAAAGCCACCATTCAAGAAGGAAATGCACAATCTATAATGAGTGCCTACAATGCAATTAATGGGGTGCCGAGTACTGCCAATAATTGGCTTTTAAACACTGTTTTAAGAGACGAATGGAGGTTTCAAGGCTATGTGGTAAGCGATTGTGGCGCACCTTCTTATTTAGTGAAATCGCACAAATTTGTGGACACCAAAGAACAAGCGGCAAAAGCGGCCATAGAAGCTGGTTTAGATTTGGAATGTGGGAATGATATTTACGCAAATCATTTATTATTGGCGTATCAAAAAGGTTTGGTCTCTCAAGAAAGTATTGATAAAGCGACCGAAAGAATTTTAACAGCACGTTTTAAATTGGGTATTTTCGATAGTACAGATAATAATCCGTATACTAAAATATCGCTAGAAGTTATTGGTTCAAAAAAACATCAAGATTTAGCGCTAGAAGCTTCAAGACAATCCATCGTGCTTCTGAAAAATGAAAATAACACATTGCCTTTAAATATCAATAAAATTAAGAAAATTGCCGTTGTAGGTTTTAATGCTAACCAAGTCGTTTTTGGTGATTATAGTGGATTGCCAGTTATTAAACCTATATCGCCACTTGAAGGTATTATCAATAAAGTGGGGGAAAAGGCAGAAGTCACTTATCTTAAATGGAAAACAGCAGCAAGAAACCTAAACTTTATTGAAGCAGAAAATTTAAGAAATGACTTTAATGATGAAAAAGGTTTGTATGCCGAATATTATGATGATAAATTCCTAACAGGAACACCACAAACGCGGGTAGATAAAGAAGTGAATTTCGATCCTGTAAACAATCCTCCAGATCCGTATACGAATTACAGACATAAGTCGATGCGATGGACCGGGTATCTCATACCAAATGTATCAGGAGCTTATAAAATAGGCGTGAATTCTGATGATGGCATTCGCTTGTGGTTGAATAATGAATTGGTAGTAGATGATTGGCGTAACCGCGGAGCTACTACCGATCAAGTAGAAATAACCATGGAAGCTGGTAAAAAATATGCGATTAAGCTCGAATATTTTGATAATGGTGGAGATGCCGTTTGTCAATTACTTTGGGAAGTGCCCGATAACAAAAGCGGTGATCTGTATGAAGAAGATATCGTGGCTGCAAAAACAAGCGATTATGTAATTGCCATTATGGGAATTAATAAAACGATTGAAAAGGAAGGTAAAGATAGAGAATCATTAGACTTACCTCAAGACCAAATCGAGTATTTAAAAACCATTTATGCTGCAAATAAAAATACCATAGTGGTTTTGGTTGCGGGAAGTTCGTTAGCTATTAATTGGATGGACGATAACATTCCTGCCATTGTGGATGCTTGGTATCCCGGAGAAGCAGGTGGAACAGCTATCGCCGATGTGTTGTTTGGTGATTACAATCCAGCCGGAAGACTGCCATTTACGTTTTATAAATCATTATCAGATTTACCACCAATGGACGATTACGAAGTATTTAACGGCAGAACCTATATGTATTTTGAAGGGGAAGCGCTTTATCCTTTTGGCTATGGTTTGAGCTATACTGAATTTGAGTATAATCGAATGAAAACAAAACAGATAGGTGAAAAAATAATAGTTTCTACGACTATAAAAAATATTGGAAATTATGATGGTGATGAAGTGGTTCAATTGTATTACAAAGCGCCTGAATCATCTGTAAAAAGACCTTTAAAAAAACTTGTTGGCTTTAAGAGAGCATCCGTAAACAAAGGAAATTCAACTAAAGTGGAATTTGAAGTTTCTAAAAAATACTTACAATATTGGGATGAAAAAACAAAACAATGGACTTTTGCTGGCGGTGTGTATGAGTTTATGATTGGGGCTTCATCTAAAGATATTAAATTGCAAAAAACAATTTCATTTAAATAGAATATGAAACTACAACTAAGCGCTATAATTCTTTTTTTTTCTTTTTTTATTTCTGCACAAAATAGAGAAGTTCTTTATTTATGGCCAGATGAAGTACCAGGAGAAACACAACCTAAACATGAACCCGTTCAAACTGATAATACAAGCGAAGATGTTGTAAGGCTGACTAATATTAACAATCCATCCCTAACTGTTTTTATGACTGAGACGCCTAACGATTCCAAGGGAGCAATTATAGTCTCACCAGGAGGTGGTTACAGTATATTAGCTATAGATAAAGCTGGATATGAAATTGCCGAATGGTTAAATAGTTTAGGCTATACAGCTTTTGTGTTGCAATATCGAGTACCAAAAAAACGAATAGGTGCTTTACAAGATATACAACGCGCCATAAGAACGGTACGAAGTAAAGCATCAGTTTATAATTTAAATCCTCAGAAAATTGGCGTTATAGGTTTTTCAGCTGGAGGTCATTTATCTGCTTTGGCATCAACTAGCTATAAAAAGGATTCTTATTTAAAAATAGATGGTATAGATGCATTATCTAGTCGCCCAAATTTTTCTATGCTTATATACCCTGCTTATTTAGATAAGGGAGAGAATAGAAGTTTAAGCCCAGAATTAATAATAGATGAGCATACAGCTCCGGCTTTTGTTTTTGGTACCATGGATGACCCTCATGGAAATAGTTCTTTAGTAATAGCATCTGCATTAAGAGATAAAAAAGTACCTATAGAATTGCATATGCTGCATGAAGGCGGTCATGGCTATGGATTACGAAAAGGCAATATAGCAGCAGAAACTTGGACAGATTTAGCTGAAATATGGTTAAGTAAAATGGTTAAATCTAGAGAAATAGATAAGTATCAAAGAACTATTAATTTTCCAAAAGTTGTTGAGTTTCCAGAAAAAATTCCAAAAAAGAAAGAGGTTTGGGTTTTTTTAATGGCTGGTCAATCTAATATGGCAGGTCGTGGTTTTGTAGAACCACAAGATACTATTTCCAATGCACGTATTTTAACAATAAATAAGCAAAATGAAATTATCCTAGCCAAAGAACCGCTTCATTTTTATGAACCTACATTGGGTGGATTGGATTGTGGCATGTCATTCGCCAGTAATCTTTTAAAAGATGTTCCAGAAAACGTAAGCATATTGCTAGTACCCACAGCTATCGGTGGTAGTCCTATAACTAAATGGATTAATGATTCTCCGCATCGTGATGTGAAATTGCTGTCAAATTTTAAAGAGAAAGTTGTTTTAGCTAAAAAGTATGGAAAAATAAAAGGTGTATTATGGCATCAAGGAGAAAGTGATGCTAATAAAAAAGATATTCCGCATTACGATAAAAACTTAACCACTTTATTTAAAACGTTCAGAAAATATTTTGCAAATAGGAAGTTGCCCATTTTAATTGGAGAACTTGGATCGTATTCAAAAAATAAAGACTCATGGGATACAATAAATAGTATTATAAATGCTCATGCTTTAAAAGATGACCAAATTTCTATTATTAAAACTTCTGATTTGAAAGATAAGGGTGATGAATTGCATTTTAACTCAGAAGGTCAAAGAACTATAGGTAAACGGTTTGCCGGGGCATATATTGATTATATAGAACCTAAAAAAGAATAGTATGTTAAAAGCTAGTACAAGCATATATTTATTAATTGTATTTTCTTTTTTAGCTTGTGATAATACATATATTCGTCTTAACAATGTACAAGTTATAGGAAGTCATAACTCTTATAAAATTCCAATTGAAAAACCATTATTTAATTATTTGTTGTCATTAGATTCTACGAAAGCAAAAGCACTACAATATGGACATGTTTCATTAGTAGAGCAGTTAAATTTAGGTTTACGAAATTTAGAGTTAGACGTTTTTCACGACCCATTAGGCGGACATTTTTCAAACCCTAAAGGATTAGAAATTGTAAAAAAAATGGGAAGCGAACCTTTAAAATTTGATGAAGATAGAAAATTAAAACAACCTGGTTTAAAAATGTTCCATGTTCAGGATATTGATTTTAGAAGCCATCATTTGTTGTTTAAGGAAGGTTTGGAAGCCTTAAAAAATTGGTCGGAAGCGAATCCAAATCACAGTCCCGTTTTCATTTTGATAAATGCCAAAGACCAAAAAGTAGCAGGAACAAGAGAGCCTTTAACGTTTACTAAAGCGGCATTAGATAGTATTGATATTGAAATTAAATCTGTTTTTTCAGATAAAAAATTAATAACACCAGATTTAATGCGCAGTGATTTTGAAACCCTTGAAGCCGCTATTCTAACAAAAGGATGGCCAAGTTTAAAGACGTTAAAAGGCCGGTTTTTGTTTGTTCTAGATGAAAAGGAAGATAAAATAAATAGTTATTTGGAAGGGCATCCGTCTTTAAAAAACAGAGTTTTATTTGTGAATAGCAAAGAAGGAAACCCCGAAGCTGCATTTCGAATAGTGAATAATCCTGTGAATGATTTCGATTATATAAAAGATTTGGTTTCTAAAGGATATTTAGTTCGTACGCGCGCGGATGCCGATACTAAAGAAGCCCGTACAAATTCTTATGAAAAGTTTGAAAAAGCAAAGGCATCGGGCGCACAAGTTATTTCAACCGACTATTATGTGCCATCTACTTTATTTGAATCTCAATATAAAGTGATTTTTGAAGATGGTACTTATGAAAAAATAAAAAAATAGCATCATGTTTAAAAACACACTTCTTCTATTAATCTGTTTTCAGGTTGCAGTTTTAAATTCTCAAAATCAAGGGGTTTCGGAGTTTACAATTGTAGATGAAAACATGTCGACTTCTATTTTAATTGATAAAAAAGATGCGAAAGTAGTGCAAATCGCTGCCGATATTTTAGCAAAAGATGTTTTTAATATTTCAAGTAAAAATATTTCAGTCGATGCTAAAAAAGGCAATAATTCTCAAATAATACTTGCCGGTACTATTGGTAGAAATAGTTGGATTGATGCCCTTATTACAAAAGGAAAAATGGATGTTTCTCAGTTTAAAGGGCAATGGGAACGCTACGCGATTCAGGTTGTAGAAAACCCCATGAAAGGCGTTGATAAAGCGTTAGTTGTAGTAGGAAGCGATAGAAGAGGAACAGCGTACGGTCTTTTAGAACTTTCTAGAATGATAGGAGTGTCGCCATGGGAATGGTGGGCAGATGTAAGGCCAGATAAACGCGAAAATATTAAGATTACTATCGAAAATAAGGTATCTAAAAGTCCGTCAGTAAAATACAGAGGCGTCTTTTTGAATGATGAAGATTGGGGCTTACAACGTTGGGCTGCCTTAAATTTTGAACCAGAAACTGGCGATATTGGCCCTAAAACCTATGCGAAAGTATTCGAATTGTTATTGCGATTACGCGCCAATACCATTTGGCCCGCGATGCATTCTAGTACAAAACCATTTTATTCGTATCCATACAATAAATTGGTAGCCGATGATTATGCTATTGTAGTTGGTACCTCGCATGCAGAACCTATGTTGAGTAATTTTAATACGGAATGGAAACATGCTACCATGGGAGAATATCGATACGATACAAATTCTGAAACCATAAAGAATTTCTTTAAAAAGCGTGTAAAAGAAACTGCTAAATTTGAAGGTATTTATACTACAGGAATGCGTGGGGAACACGACTCGCCCATGATTGTGGGAGAGGATGATACCGATTCGCAAGTAAAACTGCTGGAGCAAGTTATTACAGATCAACGTAATATTTTAAAATCAGAAACTAAAAAGAACCCAAACACTATTCCACAGGCTTTTGTACCCTATAAAGAAGTGCTAAAATATTACCAAAGTGGGTTAAAATTACCAGAAGATATTACATTGGTTTGGACGGATGATAACTATGGGTATATCCGCCAGTTAAGTAATCCCGAAGAGCAAAAAAGAACGGGTGGCGCTGGGGTGTATTATCATACCTCATATTGGGGAAGACCGCACGATTATTTATGGTTGAATTCTACAAACCCCGTTTTAATGTGGGAAGAAATGTCGAAAGCCTACGAGTTTCAATCTAAAGATATTTGGATTTTAAATTGTGGCGATATCAAACCACATGAATACAATATCGAACTGTTTTTAGATATGGCTTGGGATATGAGTGATTTTGAAAAAAGCACTTCCGTGAAAAATCATATGATGGATTGGTTTGCACGAGAATTTGGAAAAGCTTCTGCCAAAGAAATCACCGAGCTGATGTTCGAAAATAACCGATTAGCTTATGTACGAAGACCTGAGTTTATGGCATGGAGTCAAGTAGAACCCGTAACGAAAGAAGGAGAAACTGAATTAACGCAGTTTCATTATAATGATGAGGTTTCGGCTAGAATTGAAAGCTATCAGAATCTCATAGAAACGACCGAAAGTTTATACGAGTCCATAAGCGATAACAGGAAAGATGCTTTTTATCAACTGGTATATTATCCTGTTATTGGTGCTTCAAAATTAAACCAAAAGTGGTTATATAGTTTTAAAAATAAATTTACAGCAAAGCAGAATCGTGAAAGTGCTAATTATTTTGGTGCGCTTTCAAAAGAATCCTATTTAAGAATTGAGAAAGAAACCAATTATTACAATACGAAACTTAATAACGGCAAATGGAATTATATCATGTCGATGGCACCTCGATTTTTACCTGTTTTTGCACAACCAGCATTAGCTTATGTTAAAACAGAAGCGAAGGCACGTTTAGGCTTGGCATTAGAAGGTTATCAAATGGAAGTAAATCAGGAGGTTATTAATAGTTACGCCGATGTGTTACCAGTTTTTAATAGCTACACCAATAGCAGTTATTTTATTGATGTGTTTGTAAATGGAGAAGGCATAGTCAATTGGGAGGCAAAACCCAAAGTAGAATGGATAAGGCTATCAGAAAGTAAAGGAACACTAAACACCAATTCTGGTAAAGCAGAAAAACGAATTTGGGTAACGATAGATTGGGATAAAGTTCCCAAAGGTGAGAATAAAAAAGAAGCACCATTGGGTCACGATTTTCAGTTAATTCCACCAAGTTATAAAGTAAATAGTGCCATAGATTTTATATCGGAAGGTAAAACAACCACAATCGGTATCTCTGTTTATAATCCTAAATTAGAAGCCTTAAAAAATTCCAAAGGCTTTGTGGAAGACAAAGGTTTTGTATCTATCAATGCGGAAAATTTTACAAGTAAAAAAGATGGGCAAGGGGCACATTGGGAGATCTTTGAAGGCATGGGTTATACTAATAAGGTAATTACTGCATTACCACGAAATGCTACTCCAATTTTAAAATCAGATGAAATTAAAGTTAAGAGTCCTGTGTTAGAATATGATTTTTATACCTTTAATTTTGGCGAAGTTGTTGTAAACTTGCAGGCAGTACCAACTCATGCGCCACATGCAGGCGTAGGGGTACGTTGTGCTGTTGCCATCGATGATGCCCAACCTGTAATTGTAGATTTTCAAACCTTTGAACGTAGTGATGCGTGGAAACAAAATGTACTTAAAAATGCCGCAGTGCAATCTGTTAAGCAAATAGTCAATAAAGCAGGGAAGCATACCTTGAGAATTTGGATGGTAGACCCCGGAGTCATGTTAGACCAAGTGTTAATAGATTTGGGTGGTTGGAAACAAAGTTATAGCTTCCCAAAACAAACTTCAAAAGAATAGCGATTAACAAATTATGAGATTTCAAAAAGCGGTCATATTACTTTTGCTTCTTTTTACGTTGGTTTCGTGTGCTAAAAAACTAAAGCCAGAGTTAAAAAATGTACAGATTGCTTTTATTGCCGACGCTCATTTTCAAGATGTTTATGCGGAGTTTGAAGATACCGATTACAAAGGAATTAAAAATCCAGAAACAGGTGATTATGTTAATATAAGAACCATGCAGGCGCAATTAACATCCACGAGACTATTCAATGAGAATTATTTTGCTTTTTTAGCGGCCTTAGATGATATTGTTTCCAAAGGCATAAAATTTGTGGCCTTACCGGGCGATTTTAGCGATGACGGACAACCAGTTCACGTTAAAGGCTTACGAAAAATATTGGATGCATACACTGTAAAACACGGCATATTATTTTTTGCAACTACAGGTAATCACGACCCGGTAAAACCGTTTACTCAAGAAGCAGGTAAAACCGATTTTTTAGGTGAAGGCGGAAAAGAACAAGTCATAACGAGTTCTGTTAAGAATTTAAAAGCAGTTGTTGACGGACAACTAAAACCGATTATAACTTCACAAATAAAAAAATGGGGGTATCAAGAGATATTAAATGAAATGGCTCCGTTTGGTTTTTATCCGCAAAAAGAATATCTGTATTGGGAAACGCCTTTTTCAACCTATAGCTATAAGAATTATACTTTTAAAAAAGCATTGAACGAATCAGCTATAAACCAAAGAGTTTATGCCGTTGATGCCCATAATTTTCATCCAGATGTCAGTTATTTGGTTGAGCCTACACCCGGTTTATGGCTTTTAGCTATAGATGCCAATGTGTACATGCCTAATAAAGATTTAACTGGTTTTTCTGAGAATCCAAAAGATTTTTCAGGTGCCAGTATTGGTTATAATCAGGTGCTATTGCAAAAAAGTCATTTGATTAATTGGGTTAAAAAAGTATCAGATGAAGCCAAACAAAATGGAAAAATTTTGATTGCTTTTAGTCATTATCCCTTGGTAGATTTTAATGATGATGCGTCAGAAGAAATGAAAGCATTATTTGGTAAAGATAAAATGCAATTACACCGTGTGCCGAATGAAGATGTAGCGCAAACATTTGCGGATGCTGGTATTCAAATTCATATAGGCGGGCACATGCATATTAACGATACAGGGGTGCGGATCAGTAGAAATGGTAATACGTTGTTCAATATTCAAAGTCCATCATTAGCAGCCTACATGCCAGCATATAAAATTTTATCCATAAATAGCAATTCCGAATTTGAAGTAGAAACGGTGGTGATAGATTCGGTTGCTAATTTTAATAGTTTGTTCCCGTTGTATCATCAAGAGTATGCACATTTAAAAGCCATAACAACGCCTTCTATTTGGGATAAAGCTATTTTAAAGGCTGAAAATTATAAATTGTTTACGCAATGGCATTTAAAGGAATTGGTTCGTTTAAGGTTTTTACCCGATGATTGGCCAGAAGCATTTTCTCAAACTATTTTGAATGCGTCTGGTGCAGAGTTGTTAATGCTGCACACTTTAAATAAAGAAGAAATTAATCTGAAATTAGCAGCAGAAAAATTATCTTTAAGTGATTTTGAGTCCTGGACAGGCTTCGACTTAATTTATGATTTTTATAGATTACATAGTGCAGACGAATTAGCCATACCAGATATTGGGTTAAATCGGTTAAAGCAGTATGAACTAGTTTGCGAGCAATTTATAAATTCTGGTGATGAATTGTTTAAGCTTTGGGGTGCTATTTTTAAAAAGGCAACGAATGGTCAACCATCAAATCATTTTAAAATACATTTAAATTCAAATACCATTGAAAGATTAAAACCATAATTTACATTTATAAATAAACTTTAGTGAGGCATCATTTTTTTATAGCGTTTTTAGTTTTTATGTCATTTTTTTGTGCTCAATCACAGAACATAAAATTTGAACATTATAACGATAATAATGGACTGTCTCATAATTCTATAAGGCACATTGTACAGGATAAGTATGGTTTTTTATGGATAGGAACATTTTCAGGGCTTAATCGTTTTGATGGTTATGAATTTAAGTCGTATACCACGAATCTGCAAGGAGATAATAAAATTCAAAATGATGATATTACAGATTTAAAGTATGATGAAGCATCAAATAGCCTTTGGATAGGAACACGTAAAGGCTTGACGCTTTTTAAAACAGATACACATAAATTTACAACATACGTACCACAGCCAAACATCCCTAATAGTTTGCCAGACGAAGAGATTCGTTCGGTATTTGTTGATAAGTTTAAAAGAGTTTGGGTAGGAACTAAAACAAAAGGAGTTCATATTTTTTATCCAGATGAAAATCGATTTGAAAAGGTAGAAATAAAAGGTTTCAATTATATAAAAGAGATTTTTGAAGATAAAAAGGGTAATCTTTGGATAGGTAGTTATGAAACAGGTTCTGTAGCAAAAATATCATTAAACCAAAAAGGAGGCATCAACCAAATTATAGCGTATTCATTAGATATTCCTTATTCAATTGATAAAAACCCATACATAAATTTTATATACGAAGACGCCAAGGCTGATATTTTTGTTGGCACAAGAGAAGGTCTTTATAAATTAAATAAGGCCACAAATAATTTTGTAAATCTGTATATTAAAGAAGCCGCTGTTCGAGACGAGTTAGGTCCCTACTTCTTATCGGTAGCATTGGCGCCCGATGGAAAATATTGGGTGGGAACACTTGGTGGTTTATTAGTCTGTAAGCAATTAGAAGACATTGCTCAAGGCGTTTTTAAGAACCATTATGCCATATTATCAGACAATTCATCTTTGGTCGATAATTTGGTTTCTGCGTTATATTTTGATAAATCTGGTGTTCTTTGGATTGGTACAGAAGATGGTTTAGATAAATACGACCCGTATGAAAACCAATTCACACTTAATAAAGATATTTCCTCATATGTTGGTAATAAGGCTCCTAGAATAAGAGGGTTTTCTAAAACATTTGATGGAAAAATAATCGTTGCTACAAGACATAACGGATTGTTTATTTCAGACAATAATCGTTTTATTCCATTGAGTAATCATCAAAATGACATTGCCAGTATTTTTTCTGTCGATGGTAAAATCCTTTATTGTGGCTTATGGAATGGAAAAGTTTTGGTTTATAATTATATAAACAACACCTCTAAAGTTATCGATGTTGGCTTTAAACAATCACCAATTTTTGCTTTTGAATATATTGGAGGCGAGCAGTTTATTCTAGGGTCTTTCGGTGAAGGTGCCGTATTTTTAAATACTAAAACACAAAAGTCATTGACTTCGGAAGGGATACTTTTACCAAATTACGAAATAAATGAAGTAATTAAAGATGCCGCTGGTTCTATATGGTTTGCTACAGAAACCGGAGTTGTTAAGTACAATCTAACGTCTAAAACTTTTGAGTCTTTTAGAGCTTCCTCTAATCCCGATAAAGGACTTCCACATGATAATGTTAGTGATATTTCTTTTGATGATACGGGTCGACTTTGGGCTGCTACACGAAAAGGAATAAGTTTTTTTGATGTAAAAATTAACGACTTTATACCAATAAAATCGCCTAACGAACTTGCCGGTAAGTGGGTTACCGATATTGTCACCGATACTAATGGCGATTTGTGGTTAAATATGAACAATAATAGCATTGCAAGGCTTAAGAAAAACCATAATGACTTTAATATTTATCACGTAAATAGTGGGAATAGATTAGATGTTTTTAGCTCCAGTGGATTCTATAACTTTGGAAATTCTAATATTTATTTAGGAGGTAAAAATGGAATTATTTATTTTTCGCCTTATACGATTCAGGAAAATCAAATATCACCAAATCCGATAATTACGGAATTTAAAATTCAGAATAAGGAAATACTACCAGGTCTAGAAATTAATGACCAAGTACCACTAGTAGAAGATTTAAATGAGACCAAAAGTGTAGAGCTTAATTATAAAAACAGAAATTTTTCTATTCAATTTTCGGCACCATCCTATGCAAATGAAAAGCTAAATAAGTTTGAATATATGTTAGACGGGTTCGATAAAAACTGGATTTCTGCTAGCAGTAATTCTAGAACTGTTCAATACACCAATTTATTTCCAGGTGATTATGTGTTTAAAATTAAAGCGAGTAATAGTGATGGCAATTGGAGCAATGTGGTGTCCTATAATATAAAAATAACACCACCTTTTTGGTTAACCTATCAGGCACTTTTATTATTTCTATTGTTTTTGTTTTTAATTAGTTACTTTATAAGGAAGGAAATTAAAAACCGTATTCGATTAAAACAAGAGTTAGTTACAGAAAAAGTTAATAGAGAACGCGATATTAAGTTGAATAACGAAAAACTTAGATTTTTTACTAACATTTCTCATGAGTTAAGAACACCTTTAACCCTTATTTTAGGTCCTGTAAAACAATTAATAGAAGAAGCGAAAGAGAGTAGTACAGAATATCAAAAAAGCAGGTATAATTTAATACATCAAAATGCCAGCAGACTTTTAAATCTGGTAAATCAGGTGCTTGATTTTAGAAAAGCCCAAACGGGTGAATTAAAACTTAAAGTATCTAAAACAGATATTCTTCTGTACACTAAAAACACCTTCGACTCATTTAAAGAATTTGCATATAACAAGCATATTGAGTTAAATTTTAATACTGAAGACGAAGCGTTTTTTGGTTGGATTGATCGCGATAAATATGATAAAATTCTATACAATCTATTGTCTAATGCAATCAAATTTACCAATAAATATGGGCACGTAGAATTGTATGTGAGGATGAAAGATGATAAGAATGAGAACTTAGTTATTGAGGTGAGTGATGACGGTATTGGTATCCCCTTGAAAAGTCAGGAAAAGATTTTTACAAGATTTTATCAAGCAACCAATAGTAAAGAAAATAATACGGGTTCTGGTATAGGTTTATCATTAGTCAAGTCGTTGGTAGAGCTGCATAAAGGCACTATAAAAGTTGAGAGTACCCCAGGTAAGGGGAGTGTTTTTACGGTAGAAATCCCTGTAAATAGAAGTGCATATTCTAAAAAAGAGGTTTTTGAGTTTGTGTCGTCGAGCGAAAATAAACAAGAAGTACCAGAATATAGTCCAGTAAAGAAAGTAACTAATAACATAGAAATTAAGGAAAAAATATTGGTTGTTGAAGATAATTTAGAACTTAGAAAATATCTTATTGATTATTTATCTGATTATTATAAAGTGTATGAAGCCGAGAATGGTGAAGAGGGACTTCAAATCTGTCACCAAATAAAACCCATTCTATGTGTGGCAGATGTTATGATGCCCGTTATGAACGGACTGGAATTTTGTAAAGAATTAAAAAACGATGAATTTATAAGTCACATTCCAGTAATATTACTCACTGCATTATCTGAAAATGAAGATAAAGTTAAAGGCTATGACGTGGGTGCCGATGGATATATTGTAAAACCTTTTGATCCTTCATTACTAAAAACAGTGATAGTTAACATAATAAAAACAAGATTAGAGTTAAAAGCTAAATTTTCAGGCGAAATAGAAAGCGAAGTTAGTTTACTAACACATTCCCCAATCGATAAAGATTTGATGGAAAATATATCAAATCTTATAGAAGAAAACTTAAATAATGTCGATTTAACCACAAGCTTTTTGTGTAGCGCGTTAGGAATGAGTTCTTCAAAATTGTACAGAAAAGTAAAAGAATTAACAGATTTAGCACCGAACGAATTTATTAGAACTGTCCGATTAAAAAAATCGGCTCAACTCCTAAAATCAAAAAAATACAACGTGTCTGAAGTAACCAATTTAGTAGGGTTTAACGATCCCTTATATTTTAGTAAATGTTTTAAAAAGCAGTTCGGCTATTCCCCTAGTAAATTAATCAAGTAATAATTTCGTCCATATTTTTGGATGATTAATATATACTCTAAAACGTTATCCAATCTATATTTGTCATTAGACTATAATCACATCTCAATAAATTAGTCATAGAGCACGAGTGTTGTCGTCTTAATTTATATTTGGTAATTGTTATGAAAAATAGACATAAAACTAAATTTAGTATTAAATTTGAATTGAAAAAATAGATTACCAACTAACCAAAATTATTAATGAAAAATAAAAGATTTAGTATAGGTTCCGATATAGGCGGAAGCCATATAAGTTGTGCCATTATAGAAGTAGATAGTGGCGAACTATTAAACAATTCTCTAGTAAGTATAAAAGTATCCAATGCAGAGCCAAAAGAAGTTATAATAAATGCTTGGACAAAAGCCATATCAGATTGTAAAAAGCACTTGCCTGAAAATTCAGAATTCGTGGGTGTGGGTCTGGCTATTCCTGGACCTTTTGATTATGAAAAAGGAATAGGTTTATACGATAATTCAAACCAAAAATTTGTCGATTTAAAAGACGTTAATGTAAAAGACGCATTGTCTAAAAGTCTGTCATTGCCTCAAGAGCAAATCCGATTTGTAAATGATGCAACAGCATTTTCTTTAGGCTGTTTTTGGTATGGAAGCGGTAAAGGAAGTAAGCAAATGGTTGCAATAACTTTAGGCACTGGTTTTGGTTCTTCATTTATTAGTGAAGGACATGCTATAGAAGAAGGACACACCGTTCCAGAAAATGGCTATTTGTGGGATAAACCATTTAAAGATGGCATTGCAGATGATTACTTTTCTACAAGATGGTTTGTAAATAGTTTTAATGAAGTTTCAAAAGAAGAAGTTACAGGCGTAAAACGTATTGCAGAATTAGCCAAAGAAGGCAATAAAGAAGCCATGTCTTTGTTTAATGAATTCGGGCGCAATTTAGCAACCTGTTTAGCAGTGCATTTAAAAAACTTTAATGCCGACGTCGTAGTCATGGGAGGAAACATCGCTGAAGCTTTCGAATTATTTAAACCAAGTCTATATTCAGAATTAAAATCTAATGGCTTAGAAACACCCTTTAAAGTATCAGTATTAAAAGAAAGTGCAGCTATGTTAGGTGCAGCAACATTATTCAAATAGAACAAATCAGTTATGAGCAACAAAAAAGTAAAAACGTTACCAATATTTTTAGCCTTTCTATGTATGGGTTTTGGAGATGTTGTAGGACCCATGGTAAGTCTAGCAAAAGACACCTTCGAGTTAACTAATTTTTTAGCAACATTATTACCTTTTAGTGGGTTTTTAATGTTTGGTATCTTATCCATTCCCATGGGATTATACCAAGACAGAATCGGAAAAAAGAAAGTATTATTAATTGGTTTAGCAATTGCCTTTATAGGCTTAATATTGCCCATTCTTTCTGGAATGTACGGACCAAAAGTGGCTGTGGCATCGGCAGATTTACAATCTAAGTTTTATATTATTTTAGGTTCCATCTTATTGTTAGGGGCAGGGGCTACCGTCTTGCAAGTTTCAGGAAATCCAATAATGAGAGATGTATCGGCTCCTGGCCGTTTTTCAAGTAATTTATCGTTAGGGCAATCTATTAAAGCAATAGGGTCATCTTTAGGGTTTTTATTGCCTCCTTTTGCAGCCATGGCAGGAATGGACTGGACCTTGTTATTCCCAATTTATGCTGTATTGATTTTAATCACTTTTGGCTGGACAAGTACATTAAAAGTAACCGAAGTAAAGCACGAAGACGAAAAACCGGCTTCTCTA
>NZ_JBFHGK010000044.1:0-29583 GCF_041583155.1 Mariniflexile sp. | reverse complement strand
TTTGTAGGTTGTCTTCAAATTTGTTAGAATTTAAATGAAGATTGCTAAATTCAAAAGTACTATATGATAATCCATACCCAAACTCATAAGCTACAGGAACTCCAAAAGTATTGTAATAACGATAACCAACATATATACCTTCTTCATAAACAATTTCCCAAGGAACACGTTTCATAAATGAAAATCCAGATTGGTCTGGCTTATCATCTTCTTCGCCTACTAATTTAACTTCTTGTCCAGGAAAATTTTTCGCTGTTGGTGTGTCATCATACGACATTGGGAAGCTTACTGCCAATTTGCCCGAAGGATTCACATCTCCTTTAAGAATATCAACAATGGAATTTCCTGCTTCTTGCCCAGGTTGCCAAGCACAAAGAATTGCATCTGGTAGATTATTCCAACTTGCTGTTTCAATTACGCCACCAATGTTTAAAATAACAATTACTTTTTTACCATTTTTATGAAACGCTTCAGAAACATTTTGAATCATTTCTTTTTCATTTTCATTCAGATAAAAGTCACCAGATTCAGCTTTACGGTCTCCTCCTTCACCTGAATTTCGTCCAATAGTAATTAGTGCTATATCATTTTTATTAGCCATTTTTGCAGCTATTTCTTTAGAAACTGACATTTCAGCTACAGGAACTGTACCTCCCATAAAATCGGTTAAAAAATTTCCTGATTTTAAATTCTTAGCTCTTTCGGTTTCTATGTGTTTTGTATATATTTCAGCCAATTCGCTGTCTGGAGTAAGTCCGCCATTTATTAATCCGTCAAATAATGAAATTATATAGGCTTCATTCACATCTCCACTACCTGTTCCTCCTGCAATAATATCTAAAGATGTTACTCCAAATGTTGCAACATTTTTAACTTCTTTTGAAATAGGAAGTGCTTTATTGTTGTTTTTTAGTAAAACCATTCCGTCAGTTGCAGCCTTGCGTGTAATAGAAGCATGAGCTTCTAAATTTGGTTTATTTGAAATAGGATGATTGTTGAATCTTGGAGTTTTTAGCATTATATTCAAGATTCTTTCTACATTTCTATCTAATATTTTTTCGTCTAATTTACCCGATTTAACAAGTTCAACAAGTTGTTCAACTTGCTGAGGTGTTCCAGGTTGAATCATGTCGTTTCCTGCATTCATTTGTGCCACAAGGTCACTACCACCACCCCAATCAGTCATTACATAACCTTTAAAACCCCAATCGTCTCTTAAAATTTTTGTTAGTAGATCTTCACTTTCAGAAGCATATGTTCCATTGATTTTGTTATAAGAAGACATTACTGTCCAAGGTTGCGATTCTTTAACGGCTATTTCAAATCCTTTTAAATAAATTTCTCTTAATGCACGTTCACTAACAATAGTGTTTACAGATAGGCGATTGGTTTCTGAATTATTAGCAGCAAAATGTTTAATTGAAGTTCCAACTTCGTTTGATTGCACACCGTTAACCATGGCTGCAGCCATTTTACCTGTTAATAATGGATCTTCAGAATAATATTCAAAATTTCGACCACATAAAGGATCGCGTTGAATGTTTAATGCAGGTGCAAGCAGAATATCTGAACCATATTCTTTTACTTCTTCTCCCATTGCTTTACCCACATTATAAACTAATTGAGTATCCCAAGTTGAAGCTAAAACAGTTGCAATAGGAAAAGCGGTACAATAAAAAGTTTGGTCAGTACTTTTACGAATAGGTTTAATTCTTAAACCTGCCGGACCATCTGTAAGCACTTGACTTGTAATATTTAAAGAAGGAAATTCAGCAGTAACTCCAGCTGTTCCAGGAAGGTAAGTCCATAGTTTTTCAACCATTTTTACATAATTGGTGTCTTTAGATTTTACAATTCCATTAAATCCTGAAGGCATTTTAGACAATACAGAATCAGGCATAAATTTTGTCATTTCTTCAGGTAATTCTATAAGCATACCTGTGCCAATTACCAATTGTGCTTTTTGCTCTAGCGTCATTGATTTTACCATTTTTTGCACTTCACTAACTTCTTTTACTTTTTCACATGCTGTAAAAAGTG
Organism: Mariniflexile sp.; assembly: GCF_041583155.1. Taxonomy (GTDB): domain Bacteria; phylum Bacteroidota; class Bacteroidia; order Flavobacteriales; family Flavobacteriaceae; genus Mariniflexile. Next base: position 27,543 of record NZ_JBFHGK010000044.1, on the reverse strand, counting down.
AAAAACAAATTATACATACAAAAATGATGGTTGCGGTTTTTAGATTTAGATGTTTCATTAATTATTAATTAGGTTTATTTTTAATTTGAAATATTTCTTTATTTTGTATTAATTATATTTCAATGTGTCAATACGACACAATAATACAAATTTAATTTAAAATTTCAAATGGAATTCATCATTTATTGTTATTTTGCAATCATAAATTATTTAATAAAAAAATGACAATTTCAACCGTGAATACTGAAAAATCATTTTTAAACCACATTTCATTAGATTGTGTAATTTTTGGGTTTCATGAAGGTGAGCTAAGAGTGTTGTCTCTATTCTACGAATCTTTAAAATTATATGCTTTACCTGGAGGGTTTATAGGAATTAATGAATCACTTGAGGAAGCGGCTTATATAGTTTTGAAAGAAAGAACAGGGCTAGATGCTATTTTTTTAAAACAATTTCATGTTTTTAGTGACTTTGAGCGTTCTAAACAGAATCCCTTAGTTGAAAAAATTACTAAATCTAATGCTACAATTAATTCTGATTTTTTTGATCAGCGATTTATTACTGTTGGATTTTACGCACTTGTAGAATATACGAAAGTGAATCCTACGCCCGATTTTATCTCAGACAGTTGCAAATGGGTAAGTTTAAATGAAAAAATCGATTTTATATTAGATCATTCTAAAATAATTAACAAAGCACTTCAATCGCTTCGAGAACAATTAAACAGTCAGCCTATAGGATACAATCTTCTGCCTGATAAATTCACGATGTCTGAATTGCGAGTACTTTATGAAACTATTTTGGGAAAAGAATTAGATAGAAGAAATTTTCAACGTAAAATAATGTCGTATAATATTTTAAATAAATTAAATGAACGCAGAAAAGGAGGAGCTCACAAATCACCTTTTTTGTTTGAATTTAATCTTGAAAATTATAAAAAAGCCCTCAATGATGGTTTACAAGGAGGTTGGTAATATATTGAGTTACTTTAAGTTTAAAATAATGGATTATCTAAATAGTAAAGACATTAAAGCAAACAAAAAAGCCTTAACAAATTAATGTTAAGACTCTTTTTGCTCCCCTTCTTGACAAAAGCTGCAGCTGGAATTCAATAATTCAATACTCAATTATAAGAAAATTAATGAGTTAACTTTTTTGGTTTCTTTAAAGTTATACTTTTTTATTTCATTTTAATCTTTGCTATTTTAATTTGACATTACCTTTTCGTAAAAATACTGTAAGATAAATGAAGTGATTCAACCTATTTAAATTTAAATAAAACTCTTTATCAAAAAGTCCAAATTAGTTTGAAGACATACACAATTAGCATAGAGTTCATTCCAATTTTATCAATTAATTCAGCATACCAAAAATCTAAATATTCTTGATGTGTTTTAAATTGGTTTCTAATAAAGCCTGATAATAAGTTTGACGTTCCTGAAGAATAATTCCAACTGTTATTTGGCTCACCTGTTAATGGTTTTTCCTTTTGAGATTTAGACATATCTTTTGCTAAAAACAACATTTTAGTAACATCAGACATGGTGTTGTAATCTTCATTCCATTCCAAGCCACTATTCATATGTAGTAAATCATTTAAGGTTATTTTAGCACGTTCGTCATTTTCCCATTCAGGGAATAGGTTATTTTGATTCACTTTAATTCTACCTTGTTTCTCCAAAATTCCTAAAACGGCACTGGTAATACTTTTGGTCATAGACCAGCCTAAAATTTTTGAATTTTTATCAAAACCTTCTGCGTATTTTTCTTCAATTATTTGATCTTTATAAATAACTACCACTGCTCTAGTTTTTTTAATATAATCTTCATTCTTATCAAACGCATTTAAAACCGCTGTTTGTAATTCGTTATAATTAATATTACTAAAAATGGTATCTTTTTGTGCTTCATCTCCATACGGATATGGTAAATTGTTAGTTAATTTTGTTCTGTTTGGAACTAAAAATTTGGTATCCTCTTCAAAATCATCCAATACTAAAATACTTCCTAAACCTTCTTTATAAATAGCTTTCCTTTTCATAAAACCATACACTGAAGCGGTTGCAGATTTATCTTCATAGTCTACTTTATCTTCTGCAATAGCTATTGGCGAAAAATTATTGTCTTGTTTATCAGTTACTTCCAATGTTCTTCCTGCTAAAAAAACTGAAGAACTCATATTTTTAGCTGAATACCCCGAAATTATATTTAACCGTGGGTAATTGGTATAAACAACATAAATGGTTGCTAAAACTAATAATAACAGAGTGTACTTTACTATTTTTTTCATTGTGATTCATTTTATAATATGCAGTAAAAATAACATTTATTTTGTCAGTTTAAAAAAAAAATATACATTTGTAAGCGTTTACTCACTTACTAATTAAATTTTATGTTAAGATTAAATACAGAAACAAGAAAGGTACAAATTAAAAAGGCTGTTTTAGATATTATTTCAAATGAGGGTTTGTCTAAACTTTCAACAAAGAATTTAGCCGCTAAAGTTGGCGTAAGTGAAGGTACAATTTATAGACATTTTAACAGTAAAAAAGAGATACTTTTATCATTGGTTGAAGATGTTTATACTAATTTGGTAGTCAATCAAAAAACAATTATTAAATCGGATATAACACCTTCAATTAAATTATTTACCTTTTTATGTAAACAAATTAAGTATTTAATAAATAATAAAGGGGTGACCATTTTATTGCTTTCTGAAGCAACCCACGCAAATGATTCAGATTTAAAAGAAAAGCTGCTTGAAATTTTAAAAGCGCACAAAGAAATGTTAAAACTAATTGTTGAAGATGGTATAAATAAAGGGATGTGGGATGAAAATTTAGATTGTGATGCGTTTGTAACATTGTATATGGGCATCCCAGCTATTTTAAATATAGAACTGATACTTAATAAAGGAACTTTTAATCATGAAAACTTCTGTAATAAAATGTTTACGTTGTTAGAACGTATATTAAAAATGTAAAAAAATTTATCTATATAAGTAAGTGAGTAATCACTATTAAACTAATGTCAAAAATGAAAAACAACATTTTATCCACCGTTTTAATCCTTTTCTTCTTTGCTCCTATAACTATCCAAGCACAAGAAGTTAATAATATACAAGATTTATTTACAGCACTTAAATCAAATCCGCAAACTAAGAGCGATAGTTTAGCGTTTGAAAAGGCTAAAACAGGTAAGCAATTGGCTTTAAGTAATTTATTACCTACAATAACAACTTTTGGAACATATGAAAATTACTCAACACCAGCAGGAATGTTACCAATTACACCAAATGAATCTTCTTATTTGGTCCAACATCAAGAAATGCCACAACCTTTTAGTGATCAAATATTTAGAACGGGTCTTAGTATTTCAATGCCTGTATTTATCAAATCAATATATACAACCGCAAACAAAGCAAAACACTTACAAAAATCTGCGCAAGCCAAACAACACATTAATTTATTACAAAATGAGGCTATTATTGTCAGTTCAAATGCCAATTTATTATATATAGATGCACTTACCAAAGCACTTGAAAGCAAAAAACTATCTCTTTTAAAAACAAAAGAAATTGTTGATGTTAAAGTTAACAACGGAAGAGCGTCTGAATCTAATTTATTAATTATTCAAAATGCTATTAATCAAGTAGATGCAACAATTAATGATATTGCTATTAATAGAGAGGCTGCATTGGCTTCAATTAAAACATTAACAGGAATTAGATTAAATACGCCAGTTGAAATGATAGAAACAACTTCATTAGACACCAGTTCGATTAAATCGCTAGAACCAATTGAACAAAAAGTATTGGCTGATAAATTAGGCTTAAGAGCTGAAAAAGAAAAATTGCTGCCTTCCATATTATTTAAAGGAAATTACAACCACAGTTTTGCAAATGCGTATAATAATAATAATATGGCCATAGACAGAAACTACACAGAATTTGGCTTGGTAGTTAGTTTCCCTATTTTTAATAAGAATCAGTATTCTCAAATTAAAAAAAGTAAAATTGAATACAACGAAACTCAAAATGAGTATGATAAAATGAAGTTAGCTTTAGAATCTCAGGCAGATCAATTTCAAAAAAGTCTTCAATTATTGTATAAATCCGAAAAATTGTATCAACAAAACGTGGAAGATAAAGAAGCCATTTTAGCCATTGAAAAAGTGAGTTATCAGTCTGGAAGAATAACTATTGAAGATTATTTAAAATATGAAGACGATTTGGTGCTGGAAAAATCTAAACACTATAAAGCACAAGCCGAAAAATGGCAAACATTGGTAAAATTAGCAGTAATTTATGGTAATAACATTGAAAACTTAGTAAAATGAAAACGATAAAAAACAAAAAAACAATAGGAATAATTGCAGTGGTTGCCATTGTAATTTTAGCAATTTTTGCTGTAGTAAACGCAAAACGAAAAGAAGCTGCAATGCCTATAGCAAAACAATATGCTATTGTAGTATCAACCTTTAAACCCAAAGCAGAAGAAGTTATCCTGACACTTCCGTATTTGGCTCAAACTGAAAATGATAGAGATGTTAACTTGTCATCTAAAGTTACTGCTCGTGTAAATTACATAAAACCCAGCGGTTCAAAAGTAAAAAAAGGCGAAGTTATTGCCCGATTAGATAACACAACAATTCAAACAAACAATATAAGTTTAAACTCACAAATTAAGGCAGCTAAATCGGCCCTTAATAATTTGGAAGAAACTCACAATAGAACCAAAGAATTATTAGCAATAAAAGGTGCTTCCGAAGAACAATCTCAAATGGAAGAAAGCAATATTGAAGCTGCTAAAGCAAAATTAGAATCCTTATATCAAAATCAAATTGATGTTGCCAATACATTAACCTATGCAACCATCACTTCACCTGTAGATGGCGTTATTTCTAAAACTTCAGTAAACATTGGCGATATGTGTTTGCCCGGACATCCTGTTGCCACAATCAGTGCCTCCAATGGTTTTTACTTGTTGTTAAGAATTCCAACAGACTTACCTATTTATGGTGTAAATTTTAACAACGAAAACTTTTCGGCTATCGCCTTAAACAGCACCTTTAATAATTTGGCAGAATACAAAGTATATGTCAATTCAAAAGGATTTACCACCGGAGATAGAATAGAAGTTAGCGTACTTGTATTTAAAGGAAATAGCATAAAATTACCTTTTGATGCGGTTTTAAACCGTGATGGAAAAAGCTTTGTTTTAGCTAAAGAAAATGATAAAGTGAACTTAATTCCTATTAATATCATTCAAACAGGAGAAGAAGGTATTGTGATAAGCAATAAAGAGTTAGCAGGTAAAGAACTTGTTGTTGCCAAACAAGATATTTTATTAAAACTATTAGGAGGATCTTCTATAATAACTAAAAAATAAAACCATGTTCGACTATTTCTATAACCGTCCATATACCTTATACTCCATTATAGCAGGTTTCTTTATCATGGGTATTGTGGCCTTAGTTACGTTACCAAAAAATTTATTTCCGGATGCTAATCCTCCACAGGTAATTGTTATTACCAATGTGCCTGGTGCAACAGCGCAAGTTGCAGCCAACACCGTATCAAAACCAATAGAACAAGAAATTTCAAGATTGGGCTTTATAACCGATGTAAGTTCAGTAAATGTCGCTAACTTTTCAATAGTAAAAGCCGATTTTAGTTATGAAAAAGACCTAAATGCAGCCGCTGTTGATGTTGCCAATGCTTTGTCTATTGCAAAAGGTAAATTGCCAACCAATGTGAATCCCGCTATTTATACGGCAGGAGATTTTACATTACCTGTTGATGTTATATCGTTAAGCGCTAAAAATGATAATATAAATGTAGCAGATATCAGTAAAATAGCGGAGAGTTTTATAAAGCCCCATCTGTTAAGCAATCCGGCAATTGGGAATGTCGAAGTTTTTGGGGGATTTCAAAGTTCTATAAATATTGAAGTTGACCCTTTTAAAGCAAAACGCTATAACGTAAATTTTGAATCTATTTCAAAAGTGTTACAAGTTTTAAATAAAGATATGCCTATCGGTTTTGTTAAAGGTGACAATAGTTTTTATACCGTTACCTACTATGGGGAAAAAAATGAAGTTGAGAAAATAAAAAACTTAAACATATTGCCCAATGTACGTTTAAGTGATGTTGCCGATGTAAAATGGAGCTATCAAAAAAGAACAAGTGGTTATATTGGTAATGCAAAACCTGCCATAGCTTTGGCAATCCAACGTGCTCCGGGAGGAAGCGTGCTTGATGTAAGTGAAGCAGCACGAGAAGAAATGAAAAAGCTTGAAGCGGAATACCCAAATATTAATTTTGAAATTTCAGATACACAACGTAACCTTATTGAAGAGGCTAATTCAAATATGTTAGACGCGTTGCGCGATGCAATCATTTTTACCTTAATTGTGGTTTTATTTTTCTTAGGAAATTTTAGAGCTATTCTTGCAGCTGGTCTATCTATTCCTATGGTGTTTTTTGCTACATTAGCTGTTATATGGCTTACAGGAGGTGAGTTGAATATTGTAATTTATACAGGTGTTATTTTAGCCTTGGGAATGTTAGCCGATGACGCCGTTGTGGTGCTTGAAAATGTTGAACGGCATCTTAACGAATTAAAAGAGGATTTAGAAACTGCCATTATACAAGGCACAAAAGAGGTTATTGCCCCTGTTTTTGCGGGAACTATTTCAACGATTGCTATTATTTTTCCTTTAATGTACATAGGTGGTTTTCCAGAAAAAATATTTAAACCATTAATCTTCACCTTAATTATTGCATTGATAGTATCCTTTTTTATCTCCATTACATTTATACCACAATTGTTAAAAGTAATGTACAAAAATGGATTTAAAAAAAACAAAGTGGAATTATGGTTTGACCGTGCTTATAACAATTCTATTGGAAGGTTGGTGGAGCCTTATGTTAATGTGATCAAATTTTCTAACGGAAAACGTAAAGTTTTAAGAAGACTCGCATTAACGATTGGGGTTGTTATTTTACTAGCAATTAGTATGGGAAGTATCATGCCAACGATTGGTAAAGATGCCATGCCGCCAATGGACACAGGCATTATAAAAGCACAAATTGCATTTAGCGCCAATGAAACCGTAGAAAATTCTGAGAGAAAATTAACACCTTTTTTAACTTGGTTGCACAAACAAGATTGGGCAGATAAAAGCTCCGTGTCTTTTGGTACAGAACCTGGAGTTTTGAGTATGGGAAGCGGAAATTTGCCTTCAGAAGCTACCATAACCATTAATTGCGTTAATCGTTTTCAAAGAGATCTAAGCATGTGGGAAATTGAAGATATTATACGGGATAAACTTTCCGAATTGGAAGGTTTAAAACGTAATGATGTGTATGATTTTGGGGCCACCGCTTTATCATCTGTAAAAGCACCTCTAGTTGTTAGATTAAAATCGCCTGTTGTTGATGGATTAACAGAAAAAACGCATCAAATAAGTGAAGCTATTTCAACAGTTAAAGGGTTAACCTCAGTTTCTACTAGTTGGGATAAGGATGTGAGCGAAATTATGCTAGACATAGATGAAAATAAAGCCTTGAGTTATGGTTTAACACCCTATGATATTGCTATGCAAATCCCTGTTAAAGGTCAGGTTGTAGGTTTAAATGCCAACTTGCAATCAATGAATACACAGTATGTAAGGCTATATCTCAAAGGAAAATTCAGCCAAAATGAACAAACATTAAGGTTATTGCCTATCCAATCAAAATTTGGTGAAATTCCGTTGGAATCTTTAGCTAAAATTTCTAAACAATTAACCTATGCCAAAATAGAGCGCGATAAAATGTTATATAGTGTTGATATTAGCGGATACCGCTCCAAACGCCCTATCACACATTTAACAGATGATGCCGAAGCTGCTTTAACAAACGTGAAAAATTTAGATGGCGTTGTGGTTACACAAGAAGGGGACATTGCTACCATAAGCGATAGTTTTACCCGTATGATGAAGGCTATTGCTCTAGGAGTTGTTATTTTATTAATGGTATTAATAGCCATTTATAAATCGATAAAAATGGCTCTTATTATGATTTTGGTTTTGCCATTGTCGTTAATTGGTGCCACTTGGGGAATGTTACTGTTCCACAAGCCAAGTTGTATGCCAAGTTTATTGGGTATTTTACTGCTCTTTGGTATTATTATAAAAAATGCCGTATTGCTCATAGACTTTTACCAACAGCATCGCGAAAGTGGAGAATCTCCTTTTGAAAGCGCCATAGAAAGTGTTCGCGTGCGTTTTAGACCAGTGCTAATGACCGCTTTTGGGACTATAGCCGGTATGATTCCTATAGCGTTAGAAAATGCAGTTGGTTTAGAGCGTTTAAGCCCGTTGGCTGATGTTGCCATTGGCGGACTTTTAATTGGAACACTTTTAACCTTAATTTATATACCAATTTATGCGTATATAGTAGACAATAATTCAAAAAAAGTTAAAACTATTGATCGTTAGTTTCAGTATTAATTTATAACCCCCAAATTTCCTGTCTCTTGTTATCCTACTTTGGTTAGCAAGAGATTTTTTTTACCCCCCATTTGTGTTCTTAAAACAATAATTATCATGTTAAATATTTCATAAAAACTAAACAAATTTTGTAAATTAAAAAAAAGTTATTATGTTTGCTAACCATTTGGTTAAACTAAATAGTCAGTACATGGAAACAAAAGAACAAGGCACCACGGAATCTTCAATTTTAAATGCCGCAAAAGAAATATTTGAACGAAAAGGTATGGCGGCCGCTAGAATGCAGGAAATAGCTGATGAAGCTGGCATAAATAAAGCCATGTTACATTATTATTACAGAAGCAAACAACTGCTGTTTGAGGCGGTTTTTAAAAGTGCTTTTTCCATGTTAGCGCCTCAGTTAAATGAGATTATTAATGCCGATACTTCCATTTTTGAAAAAATAAGAAACTTCAGCACTAATTATGTTGCGTTTGTGTTAAAACATCCATACCTCCCAAACTTTATCATTCAGGAATTAAACAGGAACCCAGATTTTGTAAAAAAATTAATTGCAGAAAAAAAATTCCCAAACATCTCAAAATTCAAACAACAGGTGAATGAAAAAGTTGAAGAAGGAGTTATTATACCTATTAAAGCTGAACAATTATTCATTAACATTATTTCTTTAAATATATTCCCTTTTATTGGAGCTCCCTTATTAAAAGGATTTGTGAATGTTAGTGATGATACTTATAAACAGTTAATGGAAGACCGAAAAACAGAAATAGCAGATTTTATTATAAATTCAATAAAAATTAAATAGATGAAACGCCTACAACAAAATTATCTTACAGAAAAAAGAAAGATGCTAGGCGTTACATTTGACAGAAAAAACAATAGAAAATAACAAATAAAACGAGCATAACAAATTTTGATACACAAAGTAATGATTAATGGCGAACAGCATCTGTTCCCGCTTAAAATAAAATTTAAACAGATGAAAAAAATAACCACCCTTATAGTATTATTTCTAACACTCAACGTTTTTGCGCAAGAAAAACTAAGTTTAGATGAATGCTACTCTTTAGTTGATAAAAACTATCCTTTAGCAAAACAAAATAATTTATTGGCAAAACAAAATGCTTTTGATAAAGAAACTATCAAAACCAATAAATTGCCACAAATTGATTTCGAGTCAAAAGCCACTTATCAATCCGACGTGATAGAGTTGCCTATTAGCTTACCTGACGTAACAATTACGCCACCTAATAACGACCAATATCAAGCAACCGTTAACATAAATCAATTAATTTATGATGGTGGATTGACAAATGCAGCGCTTGAAGAAAAAACAGCTTCTTTAAAAACCGGGCAAAAACAAGTTGAAGTAAATTTGTATCAACTAAAAGAACATGTGAACTTTCTCTATTTTTCAATCTTGCTAATACAAGAAAAAAGAGCATTATTGGTTGCCAAGGAAAAAGAATTGAAAACCACATTAAAAGAGGTAAAAGCCGGCGTAAAATTTGGAACATTGCTACCTAATTCCGATAGCGTGTTAGAGGCAGAATTACTTAAAATAGAACAGCAATTTATTGAACTAGATAAAGACAAAATCAGTAATATTAAATCCCTTTCCCAGTTGATAGGAGAAAATATTTCAGCAACTATTGTTTTGGAAAATCCTGAAATTTCAATTAACCTCGAAACTAAAATCAATCGTCCTGAATTGGATTTATTTCAATTGCAAAAAAATCAAATTGAAGCCTCAGAACAATTGATAGCGAAAAAAAATAACCCAAAACTTTCCGGGTTTGCAACTGGGGGATATGGAAACCCAGGATTAAATATGCTTGATAATTCTTTTCAAACTTATTATATGGCTGGCTTAAAACTAAGCTGGAATGTGTTCGATTGGAATTCAAATAAAAAACAACGAAAATCATTGCAGGTAAATAAAGAAATTATAGACAATGAACAAGAAGTATTTGAGCTTAACACATCTATTGAGCTAACAAAACACCAATCGGAAATAAGTAAAATTTCAGAAATAATAGTATCAGACATGGATATTATACGTCTGAGACAGAAAATTTTGGAAACTTCGAGTTCTCAATTAAAAAACGGCGTTATTACCGCCTCAGCCTATATTACAGAATTAACCAATCTTTATGAAGCTGAAAATAACCTAAAAACTCATAATACACAATTATCATACGCTAAAGCAAATTATAACACCACTAAAGGAACTAAAAATTAACATTTATGAAAATCACTAAAAACATATTCGGTTTATTTCTAATTGGAAGTATTCTTGTAGGCTGTAAAAACAACGAAAAAGCCGATGGTTACGGAAATTTTGAAGCTACAGAAATAACAGTTTCCGCAGAAAACAGCGGAAAATTAATACAATTTACTGTTGAAGAAGGACAAATTCTAAAAAAAGGAGCTTATGTGGGATTTATAGACACTATTCCATTGAGCTTAAAAAGAGATCAGTTATTGGCTTCCAAAACCATTATTTATTCAAAATCTAACAGTGTTCTATCTCAAGTAAATGTGCTAAATGCCCAATTAAGAACTGCTGAAATCAACAAAAACAGAATTGAAAATTTAATCAGAGAAAATGCAGGAACCCAAAAACAATTGGATGACATTGATGGAGAAATTAATGTAATCCAAAAACAAATTACAAGCGTTAAAAGTCAAAATTCACCTGTTATAGATGAACTTAAAAGCATTGATGTACAGTTGAAACAAGTGGAAGATTTAATTCAAAAAAGCTATATTATAAACCCCATAAACGGTACTGTTTTAACAGAATATGCAGAGCCTAATGAAATCACATCTTTTGGAAAACCCCTGTACAAAATTGCCGATTTAAATACCATGCAATTAAGAGTTTACGTGAGCGAATCACAACTTTCAAGCATTAAAATAGGGCAAGATGTTACTGTAAAAGTTGATGATAAAAAAGATATGAAATCTTATAAAGGAAAGATTACTTGGATAGCATCTGTCGCAGAATTTACACCTAAAATTATTCAAACCAAAGAAGAACGTGTTAATTTGGTGTATGCGGTAAAAATTGATGTGATAAACGATGGAGGCTTAAAAATTGGAATGCCTGCGGAAATGTTTCTATCCACAACCATTTCAGAAGGAAATGGAAATTAAACTAGATAGATATGACGACTTCCTTAGATTCTAATAAAAACAATAAAATTCCTACTTCAAAAGAAGTATTTAGAATTGTAATTGCTGAATTACTTGCATTAATAATTGGAATAATGTCAGTTATTTCAGGGTCCTTGGTGCTTTTAAATTATAAAGTTCCCAACTACAACATATTAAATTGGTTGGTCGTTTATAATGTTATTTTAGGCTTCATTTCTATTATTGCAGCCATTTTAATGTGGAAAAAAAACAAATCTGCAAGAAGATTAATATCCATTATTCTGATTTTACATGTACTCGTTTTAGCTTATTTATATTTTTTTAGTAATGAAGCTGCACTTGAAAGCATAAAAGCGATGGGTTTTAGGGTAAGTATATGGATTGTAATTTTATTGTTGACCTATAAAAAACTAACTAATAATCATTTAAATTAAATAAAATGAAAAAAGCAAATATTTTAATCTTAGCCTTTTTGGCTACCGTTTTAGTCGTTTCATGCAACAATAATAAAAATAAAAATAAGGAAATCACTAAACCTATACAAAACAAAGAAGAAACTCACGAAAGTGAAGGCATATTGGAATTAAATAACGGGAATTTGTGGATGGCGAATTCTGAAACTTCAGAAGGAATCCAAAAAATGACGCAATTAATCGTCAATTTTACCGACAAGGAAAATATGGAGGCGTACCCTGAACTTAAAGGAAAACTGGAAGCTACATTTGGAACCATTATAACCAAATGCACCATGACTGGAGAAGCCCACAACCAATTGCACACGTATCTTTTGCCTATGAAACCTTTATTTAAGGATTTGGCTGCTGAAGATTTAGCCAGCCGCAAATCTGCTCTGGAAAAACTGACCAAACATTTGTCTGAATATCCAGCCTATTTCAAATAAAATAAAATTTTAAAAATGAGTATTTCAGTAAAAAATATCAGCAAATCATTTAAAAAAGTTAATGCCATAAATGATGTTTCTTTTGAAGTAAAAGAAGGAGAATTGTTTGGATTAATTGGCCCTGATGGTGCCGGTAAAACTACTATTTTTAGAATACTAACCACTTTGCTGTTTGCCGACAAAGGAACCGCAACAGTTGCTGGCTTTGATGTGATAGAAGACTATAAAGAAATAAGAGATAATGTAGGCTATATGCCAGGTCGCTTCTCCTTATACCAAGATTTAACAGTAGAAGAGAATTTAACTTTTTTCGCCACTATTTTTGGAACAACCATCGAAGAAAACTACGATTTAATCAAGGATATTTACATTCAAATTGAGCCTTTTAAAAACCGTAGAGCTGGACAATTATCAGGAGGGATGAAACAAAAATTGGCTTTATCCTGCGCCTTAATCCACAAACCCAAAGTGCTGTTTTTAGATGAACCAACTACAGGTGTTGACCCAGTTTCGCGTAAAGAATTTTGGGAAATGCTCAAACGCCTACAGCAAAAAGGCATTACTATATTAGCGTCTACACCCTATATGGACGAAGCCGCATTATGCGACAGAATAGCTTTAATTCAGGATGGCAAAATATTACAAATAGATGACCCTAAAGAAATTGTAAAGCATTTTCCAACAACAATCTATGATATAAAAGCAGACAATATTTATAAACTGCTGCTGGCTTTAAAAGAGTACAAACATAATTATAGCGTTTATCCTTTTGGTGAATTTGTGCATTATACCGATAAAAGAGATACCATTGACACCAAAGAGCTTAGCATGTTTCTAAAAGACAAAGGCTTAAATAACATTATTATTCAGCCAACAGAAACTACTATTGAAGACACCTTTATGGAGTTAGCAAAATAAATGTAACCTCCAAACAGGTTTCAAAACCTGCTTGGCATAAATTAAGACGATGACAGACACTAATGTAATACAAGTTGAGAATTTAACTAAAAAATTTGGCGATTTCGTAGCAGTAAACGCCATTACTTTTGAAGTAAAAAAAGGTGAGATATTCGGTTTTCTTGGTGCGAATGGTGCAGGTAAAACAACTGCCATGAAAATGCTTATCGGTATTTCAAAACCTACTTCCGGAAATGCAAAAGTAGCCGACTTTGACGTTTTTACAAATTCAGAGGATATTAAGAAAAACATTGGTTATATGAGTCAGAAATTTGCTTTGTATGACGATTTAACTGTGAAAGAGAATATCACATTTTTTGGAGGAATTTACGGTTTGTCTCGCAAGAAAATTGAAGAAAAAAGACAATTGCTCGTAGAAGAATTAGGCTTACAAAACATTGTAAATGAACTGGTTGGTTCCTTACCGCTGGGCTGGAAACAGAAAATATCCTTTTCAGTCGCTTTATTGCACGAACCAAAAATTGTGTTTTTAGATGAGCCAACAGGAGGTGTTGACCCCATTACTAGAAGACAGTTTTGGGAAATGATTTATAAAGCATCCAACAACGGAACTACCGTTTTTGTGACCACGCATTATATGGATGAAGCTGAATATTGCGATCGTGTTTCAATTATGGTAGAGGGAAAAATTGAAGCCTTAGACACCCCAAAAAAACTAAAAGAACAGTTTAAAGTTAACTCTATGAATGACGTATTTTTAAAATTAGCGCGAAATATTGAGTAAAAAATAAAGATAAAATAATAATTAAAATATCATTGAGAACGTAACATTGTTAAATATGGATTGCCATATTTAAAAAGTGAGATCGCCCTTCATTTCACTCCACATGATAACAATATAACTATATGAAACGATTTGCAGGATTTATAAGAAAAGAATTTTACCATATCTTTAGGGATACACGCTCATTGTTCATCCTTTTTGGGATGCCGATAGCACAAGTAATGCTCTTTGGATTTGCTATTACCAATGAAATTAACAATGTTGATATTGCCTTTTTCGACAAATCTAAGGACGCAACCACGCAAGAGATTATAAATAAAATTTCAGCGTCAAAATATTTTACCAATAAGCAAATGATTTCTAATGATGCCGAAATTGAATCGGTTTTTCAAAAAGGAAATATAAAAGCAGTTTTAGTTTTTGATAGGAATTTCAGTGAAAAACTAACAAAAGAAAACAAGACATCCGTTCAAATAATCACAGATGCAACAGACCCAAATACCGCAAACACCATTAATAATTATCTGAGTTCAATTTTGCAAAATTACCAGCTGGAAATTAATAAGAATATAAAGGTACCCTTTCAAATAAATCCTGAAACGCGCCTAGTTTACAATCCTGAATTAAAAAGTGTTTTTACATTCGTTCCGGGAGTTATGACAGTTATTTTAATGTTGGTTTCAGCCATGATGACTTCAATTTCCATAACGCGTGAAAAAGAATTAGGCACCATGGAAATATTGTTGGTATCTCCCATAAAACCATTTCAAGTAATTCTAGGGAAAGTATTTCCTTACATATTCTTATCGGTAATAAATGCAGTGGTCATTGTATTGCTGAGTATCTTCATATTTAAAATGCCAGTTGAAGGAAGCTTGTTTTTACTAGGATTTGAAAGTGTGTTATTCATAATTAATGCATTGTCGTTAGGTATCTTAATTTCTACCGTATCCTCCACCCAACAAACCGCTATGATGATATCGTTGATGGGCTTAATGCTCCCGGTTATTTTATTGTCGGGATTTATTTTCCCTATTGCCAGTATGGCTTTGCCACTACAAATAATTAGCCATGTGATACCTGCAAAATGGTTTATCATTATTATAAAAGCAATTATGCTTAAAGGCGTTGGATTAACTTTTATTTGGAAAGAAACATTAATTCTAGTTGCGATGACATTATTTTTTATAGCCTTAAGCATTAAAAAATATAAAATTAGGTTGGAGTAGCGTAATTAAAAATGAATAATTATAAATAATAAAAACCGATTAACACCTATCAGGGAAGTTCAAAGAAAATTAAAAATTAGGATTAAAAAATTTAAAGTTTCTTAATACCAGATACTAAAGAATAAAAAATGAACACAATTCTATACATCATTCAAAAAGAATTCAGGCAAATTTTTAGAAATAAAGGAATGCTTCCCATTATCTTTATTTTGCCTTTGTTGCAGTTATTAATTTTATCCAATGCGGCGACATTTGAAATTAAAAACATAACATTCTCTTATATAGATAACGACCAAACCTCCCTATCAAGGGCATTAATAGAAAAATTTGATGCTTCTACCTACTTTCATGTAATGACTGATTTTCCTTCAGTTAAAGAGGCAAATACAGCCATGTCTAAAGGTGAAGTAGATGTTATTTTAGAAATTCCACGCTATTTTGAACGCGATTTATCAAATCAAAAAGACACCGATCTTTCCATAACAATTAATGCAATTGATGGAGCGGCAGCGGGAGTGCAAAGCGTATATATCAACCAGATTGTACAGGCCTTTGACAAAAATGCTAAAGTATCATTATTACCTCCATCAAATACAATAAACACGCCTAAAAATATTGAATCTATTCCTTCATCTTGGTTCAATATAACATTAGACTATAAAACATTTATGGTTCCTGGCATATTGGTTCTACTGGTATCTATGATTACCTTGTTTTTATCAGGGATGAATATTGTTCGCGAAAAAGAAATTGGCACTTTAGAGCAAATGAATGTAACGCCCATAAAAAAATATCAATTTATCATTGGTAAATTATTTCCATTTTGGATTATAGGATTTGTTTTATTAACCATAGGGCTTATTATTGCAAAAATTGTTTTTAACACGCCTATGGTAGGAAGTCTTTGGTTGATTTATTTTTATACAGCTATTTATCTTCTAGTTGTTTTAGGTATGGGATTATTTATCTCAAATTTTACCGACACACAACAGCAAGCCATGTTTATTGCTTGGTTTTTTATCGTGATTTTTATTTTAATGAGCGGGCTTTTTACGCCTATTGAAAGTATGCCTTATTGGGCGCAAATATTAACAGAATTTAATCCCATAAAATACTTTGTGGAAATCATGAGAATGGTGATGCTTAAAGGATCAAGCTTTATAGATATTATACCTCTACTTGTAAAAACAATTATTTATGCAGTTATCATGAATGGATTGGCGGTTTGGAGTTATAAGAAAACCAATTAATGTTTTAATAAGTATGCGTTATGGAAACCAAAAAGAAATATGTACTATCTAAAGATGAATCCTTATTTGCTAGAGGCCCTTTATCAAGATTTAAGGAACTCTTGTTTTCATTTAAAGTACAACTTAGTTTTATAAAGGCTTTTCGTAAAATGCACTTTATTGGTCCCTGTGTCACTGTTTTTGGTTCAGCTCGTTTTAAGAAAAATTCACCACATTATAAAAATGCGGAAAAAATAGGAGCTGCGTTGGCAAAATTGGGTTTTACCGTAATGACAGGTGGTGGACCTGGAATTATGGAAGCCGCGAACAAAGGAGCTTATGAAGCTGGTGGATATTCCGTAGGCTGTAATATTATTCTGCCTTTTGAACAAAAACCTAACCCTTATCTCCATAAATGGATTGATATCCCCTATTTTTTTGTACGAAAAGTGATGTTAATCAAATATTCGTACGCCATTGTGGTGATGCCTGGAGGCATGGGAACATTAGATGAATTGTTTGAAGCGCTCACTTTAATACAGACCAAAGTAATTAAAGACTTTCCCATCGTAATTTTTGATTCAGAATATCATAAAGAATTATGTCATCATATTCAAAGAATGGCAGAGAATGAAAGTATAAATAAAGAAGATATGAAATTGCTTTTTGTAACCGATTCTGTTGAAGATTTAATGGCACATATTGAAACTTATTCCATTAAAAAATTTGGCTTGGTCAAAAAACAATATAAGCCCAAATGGTGGTTTAGCGAAAACAAAACTAAAAATGATTAAAAATGATTAAAAATAACTTGTTTACATATATTATGGCAATTGTTTTAATTGCTTTTGCATTGCTAACTCTATTCTTGAGCAGTTCGGTAATATTTGATTGGTTTGACATACGTGTTAAAGAAGGCAATTATGTTTTACTAGTGGTTTGGGCAAATTTTATAAGCAGCATCCTCTATTTGTTTGCCGCCTACGGATTTATAAAATTAAAAAACTGGACTTTTGAAATTTTAAGTACATCAATCGTAATTCTAATTATAGCATTTCTTGGCTTATTGGTGCACGTCACTGTGGGAGGGCTTTACGAAACAAAAACCATTGGCGCCATGCTGTTTCGAATTGCCATAACGCTTGCTTTCACAATATTCGCCTATCTAAAATTTAAAAAAGAAGAAAAATGATTAAAAAAACAGCCATATTATTGATAGCACTTGTTCTGTTATCATTCAATAAATCAACACCAGAAGAAACTTATTCCCTAACAGTAAAATCGGAAGGTTTTCGAAATTCTAAGGGAGAGGCCTTATTCGCATTATATAACAAAGACGGTTCCATTCCTGACGAAAAATATGAAAAATATTTTAAAAAGGGTGTTTCTCAAATTGATAAAAATGGCACTGCCACTTTTACCTTTACAAATTTACCTGAAGGGAATTATGCTGTAAACGTTTTACATGATGAAAATAAAAATGGTAAAATAGACAAGAAATTCCTATTGCCAATACCAAATGAAGGCGTTGGATTTTCAAACTATGAATCTATTGGGATGTCAAATCGTCCTAAGTTTTCTAAAGCAAGTTTTAAAGTGAATTCTAATCTTGAAAAAGTGATAAAGCTTATTTACATGTAATAAATGTATTTTATTATACACAGAGATGAAAAAAAATATTTACTTATCGGTACTACTTACGTTGTTTATACTTGTTTTAAACGCTCAAGAAAAAAAAGACAACCTAATGCTAGATCTAACTAAAATAGCCCTTGCTAACCAAAGCGACAGCTATGTTACATTTCCAATTGATATTGGGAATCTAGATCCTCTAATTTTTGAAGCCAATATTAGTCCGAGTTTTATCATAAGAAAAAGAAAAGATTCAAGATTAATGGGTGTACTAACATCACAGGTAATTATTAGAATGTATAACCAAGATTCTTACCCTATATATACCCCTAGCTATATTCCGCAAATCACATTCTACTATTTAGTTGGTGACAAAAAATCAAAAAATCATAATACTTTTTTTGGTAGAGTTTCACACCACTCTAATGGTCAAAATGGAGATTTTTACGACGAAAACGGAAATATTAATTTACTATCTGGAAACTTCGCTACTAATTTTCTCGAATTTGGATTAATTAATACTTCAAACAGCGAAAATTTAAATGCTGTAAAATTTTTTAAAAGTTCTATTGAAATTCACCCAAAAAGTTGGATGATGGATGAGATGCAAGGATTATACAGTGGATTGCGTTGGCACAATACATTTTCAGCTTTTAAACTTCCTAAAACCAATTTGGAACTAAAAAATAGACCAAATATCTCATTAAAAGTAGAAACAACCTGGATGTTTGACTCAATAAATAACTGGAGCACTTTTGATTTAAACAGATTAAATGCTGGTCTAACATTTTACTACCATCCAAAAGTTTTAGAAGACATTGGTTTATTTGTCCAATTTTACCATGGTATGGATTATTACAATATTTACTTTAATCACCAAATTGATACCATTCGTTTTGGATTAATGACTGAAATTTTAAGATTTTAAATATGATTGATTAAAAAAACCAATCTAATTTATTTAGTGAAAAATATAAATAATGAACAACAAAATAGCAACTGTAAAAAAATAATGATGTAGTACCATTAGTCACACATATACTAAAGAATCTCTAAAAAAAACAATGTAAAAGTGCCTTTAAGTATAATCGACAGTAACTTTAAACTTTTTTAATTATGCATTACCAAAAAAATAAATTACAGGAGATAGCAATTGCAATTGATTTGGTAATTGATAAAATTACTCAATTTGAACTAAAATATCAAACTCAATTAAGCAATGTACATCCTAATTACACCAAAAGTGCTATCAATTTAGTTCACTATTTAGCCTTACGTACATTTGATGTTAATATTTTACAAAAAAAATTAGACGAAATAGGTTTACCTATATCGCCCGAATCCAAAAACAGCATTTTACACAGAATACTTAATGTTAAAACTATAATTAATAGTTTATTAAATATTGATTTACCTAACAATGAAAAAATCTATCTTACTAACAGGGAAGCTAAAATAATTCAGAATCAACATTCCTTAGCTATTTTCGGAAAAATAAAAAATAAAAGAAAAACGGCTATTATGATTACGCAACCAACAGAAGCTGCCACCGATAAACAATTTGTAAAGACCCTATTAAAACTAGGTATGGATTGCGTTAGAATTAATTGTGCTTATGATGATAAAGTTATCTGGAAACAAATAATAAGTAACATTAAAGAGGCTGAAAACGATTGTAAAATCACGATGGATTTGGGTGGTCCAAAAATAAGAACTGGTAAAATAAAACCAGGGCTTAAAGCAATACACATAAAACCTAAAAAAAATATATTAGGTCAAGTAATAGCACCTGCAAGAGTTTGGTTGGCTCCGTATGGTGCTGAACCTCCAAAAGACAAACAGGCAGATGCTGTTATTTCAGTAAACAAAAAATGGCTTAAAAAAAGCAGTAAAGGTTCCGTTATTATTTTTAAGGATTCGCGCGGTAAAAAACGTAAAATATTTATTGACGAAAAAGAAAGTAATGGTTGCTGGGGTTTATGCAATAAGTCTGTCTATATAAATATTGGAACGATGTTGAATGTATTTTTTGAAAAAGAATCCCCTTCAGAAATCCATACTATCTATGATTTAACACCCTTGGAAGAAATTATTTTTTTATCAAAAGGTGATTTATTGAGGCTTGATAAAGAACCCATTTTAGGAGGTCCAACTGTTCGAGACGATAGTGGAAATGTTGTTGAAATAGCGCATATTTCCTGTACTTTACCAAAATTTTTAGATACTGTAACAGTGGGAGAACCCATTTTTTTTGATGACGGTAAAATTGCCGGTATTATTATGGAAAATCAACCAGAATATTTAATGATTGAAATTACCAGCACTAAAAAGAATGGAGGAAAATTAAAAACAGACAAGGGAATAAATCTGCCATCCAATAAAACAGATTTTGTAGGTTTAACAGATAAAGACAAAAAAGACCTAACCTTTATAGCTAAAAATGCTGACATCGTTAATTTTTCATTTGTAAATAATAAACAGGATGTTGAAGACCTGTTAAATGAAATGAAAAAAATAAAGGCTAACAATGGTATTATTTTAAAAATTGAAACCGCAGAAGGATATAGGAATCTGCCGAGTATATTATTAAAAGCAATGGAAAACTATCCAGTTGGCGTAATGATTGCCCGTGGAGATTTAGCCATTGAAACAGGGTGGGAAAATTTTGCTACTATTCAAGAAGAAATAATACAAATTTGTGATGCCGCACATTTACCAGTTGTTTGGGCTACACAAATTTTAGAAAATTTAACCAAAAAAGGAATGCCTACAAGGGCTGAAATTACGGATGCGTCCATGGCACAACGAGCAGAATGCGTCATGCTAAATAAAGGACCTTATATAGAACAAACTGTTAAAATGTTAGATAAAATACTACGCAAAATGCAAAAGATTCAAGATAAAAAAAGAACGCTGATGCCTATATTAAAATTTAATGAAAATTTATAAAAAAACAAAGTTCCTGATAAAAGGAGATAAACACTAAGGATAAATATAATTATAATAATGAAACAACTTTTAATGCTATTTGGTTTTCTTTTGATTAACCAGTTTGCAAACGCACAAAAAAAATTGGAGTTCAATACGATTGACTCTCTTTTTAAATATGCCGAAAACCATAGTTTTTCAATAAAAACAGGAGAACAACAAGTGCTCTTGGCTAAATGGGAAAAAATTTCGGCACAAGCAGGTTTGGTGAATTTTAAAATGCAAACCTCTTTTTCATTAACCGACAATGTTAAGTTGCCTGTTACCTATTTTCCTGCGGAAGCATTTGGCGGTGATCCAGGCACTTTTAAAGAAGTAACAACCGGACAGCAATACATGGGAAATATTAATTTCGCACCACAAATAGACATTATTAATCCTGTAAGCTGGACAAAGTTAAAAAGTGCAAAAATTAACTCTAAACTTACTGACATAAACAATTTGATTGTAAAAAAAGCACTTTTTGAATCTATTTCGGCGAGTTATTACAATATTATTTCCTTAAAAGAACAAATTGAAATTTCTCAAAAAAATCTGTTTACGGCCGACACTTTACAAACCATTATGCAAAATAAATATACGGAAGGAATTGTGCGCCAACAGGATTTAAATGATGCTACCATAAACAAACTCTCTTTAGCAGATAAGTTAACACAACTAGAAATATCACTCAACCAACAGTATTACGCTCTTAAGGTGCTTTGTGATATACCACAAAACGAAGAACTTGCCATCACTGAAAATGCAAATTATAACCAGCCATTTAATATTGGCTTGCGAGCTAACAATCAATTAGAACATAAATCGTCACTGTTAAAAGTCGACTTAGCCAAAGAGGATTTGAGAGCAAACAGACTAGCTCAATACCCAACCGTTTCAATAGTAGCTTATGACGGATGGCAGCAAAATAGCAATAATCAATTTTTTGATTCAAATAGCAACTGGGTAAATTCTCAATATATCGGATTAAGGTTAAGCATGCCTTTCCCAGACATAAGCAGATTTACACTTACAAAAAGCGCTAAAATCAACAAAACAATTTCTGAATTAGATGCCGAACATATAAAACATGAAAATGACGTTGCCAATATTCAATTGGTTTTAGACTATGAAAAAGCCTATTCTCAATTTAAAACAGCCAACCAAATCTATTTGCTAAAAGAAGAAAATTATCAAATGGCTTCAAATCAATTCAATGCGGCTATTCTTTCTTCTGATAAACTCCTAGTCGCTTTTGACGATATGTTGGTCAGCCAATTAAATTATAGTGCCGCTTTGGCAAATTTATTATATACAAAATCAAAAATTGAAATTAACAATTCCATACAATGAAAAATACAATAAAAACCATACTCTTTTTTACAAGCTTGATTTTAGTGAGTTCTTGCGGTAAACAAATAACTGAAACCAAACCAATTCGCAAAGATGTTACCGAAACTGTTTTTGCTTCGGGGGTTCTTGTACCAGAAAATCAATATAATTTGACTTCCTTATCTGATGGGTATATCAAAAAATTGAATATTGATGAGGGAGATATTGTAACAATAGGTCAATTATTGGCAATTGTTGACAATGAGCAAAGTATTATTAACGCCCAAAGTGCTGATGAATTGTTAACTATTGCAGCTGCCAACACAAACCCAAACGCTCCTGCCCTTAAACAAGCGGAAATTAATCTTGAACTCGCCAAACAAAAACTTATACAGGACGAAAAGCAAGAAGCCCGCTATAGAAAATTATATGAATTGAACAGTGTCTCAAAATTGGAATATGAAAACATGGCGCTGAATTTAGACAATTCCAAAACCAATTTTCTGTCGCTTCAGGAAAATTATAAACTGCTAAAACAACAAGCCGACCAAGAATTAATTATACAAAAATCGCAAAAAGATGCGAATAGCGTTTCTAAAAATTACAACGAAATAAAAGCTGTTGTTGGTGGAAAAGTATATGAGTTAAAAAAAGAATTAGGGGATTATATTAGAAAAGGAGACATTATCGCAGTAATAGGAAGCCAAGAAAAACTGTATGCCTTGTTAAGTGTTGATGAAAGCAATATTTCTAAAGTAAAACTTGGACAATCAGTAATCATCCAACTAAACACACAATTACAGAAAAATTACAATGGAATTGTAACCGAAATATATCCTGCATTTGATGTGCAAACACAATCGTTTTATTGCAAAGTAGCATTTGAAAGCGAATTAGACTTTAATATTTCCGGAACACAACTTCAAGGAAATATTATTATTGAAAGTAAAAATAATGCTTTAGTTATTCCACGAAATTATTTGGGTTATGGCAATAAAGTTAAATTAAAAGGAGGCGATGAAATAATAGTTGAAACAGGTTTTATTTCTAATGATTGGGCAGAAATACTTAGCGGATTAGACGAAAATACCAAAATTATAGCCGATAAAATAAAATGAAACGCCTACAACAAAATTATCTAGCAGAAAAAAGAAAGCTGCTAAGCGTTCCATTTGACAAATAAAAAACAATAAAAAATAACAGATGAAACGAGCCTTACAGATTTTGACACACAAAGAAATAATTAATGGCGAATCTGCCTGTCCGGCAGGCAGGCAGCAGCTGTTACCGCTAAAAAATAATATTTGAACAGATGAAACTAAATGTAAATTCAGAAATCGCATATACGCATTTAATTACACGTAAAAAGCAAACAATAATAGCCGCTTTAGGGGTAACCGTAGGGATAGGAATATTTATTTTTATGATTTCATTAGTTGTTGGTTTTAACCGCTACTCTGACGAAGCGCTGTTTAAAGCCGAACCTCATATAAGAATATATCAAGATGATACTTTAAGCAGACCATTAATTAAGCAAATAAAACCAAACTACACTACGGTAATAATTAACCCCAAAATTGCCAACTTATCCAATACACTTATTAATCCTGAAAAAATTATAGCCGATTTAAAAAAACAAGACGATATTGTTACCGTAACTCCGCAAGTTTCTGTTAATATTTTTTATAACAATGGTATATCCCAAATAAATGGCGAAGCTTCTGGTGTAAATATTCTGGAAGCCAATGATATGTTTAATATAGAATCTACCATGTTGGCAGGAGACGTAAGAAATCTCTTATCAACATCTAATGGGATACTAATTGGTGTTGGAATTGCCGAAAAGTTAAACATTCAACTGTATGACAATATTAATATTACTTCATCTATTGGGGTGGTAAAAATGATGAAAGTTGAAGGTATATTTAAAACTGCCAATTCCAATATCGATTTAACTAAATCTTATATAAATTTAGCCATGTCTCAACAGTTGATGAAAAAAAGCTCAAGTTATTTGACAGATATTTTGGTAAACATTGAAGATCCAAACGAGGCTCCTAAATTTTCAAAAAAACTCCAAAGTTCAACCATTTATAAAGTAGAAGACTGGCAAGCCGCCAACGAACAATCCATGTCTAACAAAAAAACAAGACAGGTTATGTTTGGTTCAATTTCATTGGCTATTTTATTGGTTGCAGCATTTGGAATTTATAATATCATCAATATGACAATCAAAGAAAAACTAAATGATATTGCCATTCTTAAAGCAACAGGATTTTCAGGAAAAGATGTGATCAATATCTTTTTAAAAGAATCGTTGATTATGGGAATAATAGGAACATCATTTGGACTACTGATGGCTGCTGGCTTAATTAAATTTGTGAGTGGTATTTATATTGGTGGTGATCGGGAATATTTCCCTATCGGCTACGAGTCTCCAATATTTTTTATTGGTGCTATTCTAGGTGTTTTAATCACTTTAGGAGCTGGCTATATTCCTGCTATTGGAGCTGCCAAAATTGATCCTATTGAAATATTTAGAAAATAATGGAAAAAAAAATTATTCTTCAAACAAAAAAAATAGGTAAATACTTTTACCAACCCGTAAAGTTTAAAGCCTTGGATGATGTTTCGTTTAAAGTATTTGAAAGTGAATTTATTACTTTGATTGGAAAATCTGGTAGCGGAAAATCGACCTTATTATATATTCTTTCTACAATGGACACGGATTATGAAGGTGAATTATTTATTGGCAACGAAAAAATAACCGGACAAAAACCCAATTACCTTGCAGCGATCAGAAATAAAAATATTGGCTTTGTGTTTCAGTTTCACTACCTGCTTCCCGAATTCTCTTGCCTAAAAAACGTAATGATCCCCGCATTAAAATTAGGAAAATACTCACACCAGGAAATAGAAGAACAGGCATATCAAAAATTGGAGCTTTTGGGAATAAGGGATCAGGCATTAAAACCGGCATCTAAACTTTCCGGTGGCCAGCAGCAAAGAGTGGCCATTGCCAGGGCTTTAATAAATCAGCCTAAAATTATTATGTGTGATGAGCCTACCGGCAATTTAGACAGTAAAAACACAGGCATTGTTCTTGAAACGTTTCAACAACTTTCATCAGAATTTGGACAAACCATTATTGCGGTGACACACGACAATGATTTTGCAAAAGCCTCCAATAGAATTATAGAATTGGCTGATGGAAAACTAATTAACAATACTTAAAAAGAAGTTATAATAGATCGTATTAAAAAATATAATGATATGAATAAAAAGATAATAACCGTAAAAAAGAATTCGGGGGAATTAGAGCCATTCGAAATACAAAAACTTGAAATGTCACTAAAAAATAGCGGTGCTACTAATCAAGAAATTAAAACAATAATAAAAAGTATTTACCCTATAATTTATGAAGGAATTTCTTCTGATGTAATATATAGTAAAGCCTATTTTTTATTAAAAAAACTAAATAATACCTCTGCTTCAAAATACAGTTTAAAAAGAGCAATTTTTGACTTGGGTCCTTCAGGTTATCCTTTTGAAAAATTAATTGGTGCATTGTTAAGGCAAAAAGGATATACAACCAAAGTTAGTGAAATATTACAGGGAATAAATGTCAATCATGAAATTGATGTTTTGGCCGAAAAAGACGGAAACACATATATTATAGAATGTAAATTTCATTCAAGCCCCAAAATTGTTTGCGATGTAAAAATACCATTATACATCAATTCAAGATTTCTTGACGTTCAAAAAAAATGGAACAGTTCAGGAAAAGCAACCCATTTAAAACAAGGATGGCTGGTTACGAATACAAGGTTTACCGAAGATGCCATAAACTATGCTAAAAGTGTTGATTTATCTTTATTTAGCTGGGATTACCCAAAAGATAATGGGATTAACAAAAATATTGACGAATTTGGGCTGTATCCCATAACCGTTTTATCATCTTTGTCAAAACAAGAGAAAATGCAGTTTATACAAAAGGATATAATTTTGGTTAAGGAGCTTTTAAATGAGCCAGATATTTTTAAACACTTTAATATTCCTATGCATAGAACTCTTAAAACTCTTGATGAAATTAAAAAATTATGCAATCATTAAATTTTCAATTATGGAAAACGAAAAAAACAAAAAAACTGCATCAGTTGAAATAAGCGAAAAACTTCAAAAATTTGATGCTCGAGGCATACAAACTCTTTTCAGGAATGTTTCAAGAAATCATTACACACTTCTAAAAATGGTTGACAATAAGGCGAAAATAATACTTACTGTAAATTCTATTATAACTTCCTTATTTTTTGGGCTTCGTTTTATAAATCCAGAGACAAAAGAAATTGCCATCAACACAGGGACTAGAGTATTGGTACTCAGTAGTATGTTATCCATGGTTTTTGCCTTGTTTAGTATGCTGCCTTATCGGTATTTTGGCAAATCTTTTAGAGAAAGCAAATATAAAGGTGCTTTATACGCTGAAAATTTTTCAAAAGAATCTCTATCGGAGTTCAAAAAGGAATTTGAACGTATCATGGAAAAAGGACAAAATGTTTATGATGAAATGATTGCTGACCTTTATTTTCTGGGAAAGGTTATCAGTATAAAGCAAAGAATTTTAACCCTTTCGGTTATTGTTTTCTTGTTTGGCCTAATATTCACTATTGCTTTCATTCTTACGAATTTTTAACGATTATTGAACGCCCAAGTTGGAACCATTTTACTTACATAAACTAATTTTTAAGGTTTTAAAGTGTATGTCATCAAACTAAATTGGACTTTTTAATAGAGAGTATTTAATTGATTAATTCAAAGTTAATTGTTTTTTTTGATTCGTTAATTTTTTAAATTTCAGGTACTCATTTCTACGTTGGTTCATAGCTTGTTTTTTTA
>NZ_JBFHGK010000043.1:0-31203 GCF_041583155.1 Mariniflexile sp. | reverse complement strand
GTTTTGATTAGTTTTGCATTGTGAATGTCACAAACTTGTTTGGCTATGTCCTATAGAGTGTCCTATTTGAAAATTTAGTTTTTAAATAATTGAAATACAGTATATTAGGTTTTGTTTGGGAGTCCTGCCACCCCGACGAACCTAGAAATAGGAAGTATCAAAACACTGTTAATTGTATGATTATCAGTGTTTTTTGTTTTAAAGCATTTTGTTTGATGCCAAATAAAAACAAAATGCAACATATAAAAGGTGTGCAATCAGGTGTGCGGTATCTTGCAAAACTTATGTAACTTAATAGACTATTTAAATGTAATTATATTTTCATTGTTTTTTTAAGTATCAAAGGAATGCGGATACTAATAAAGACAGATAATATCTTTTAATTGTTTTCTTCACGAGAAATCATGGATGTTCTCATTATGGATTTACTGGACAAACTTCGGAGAGTCCAATTTAAAAAAGTACAAAGTGTCGATTTTATTAATAAACCTACCGACTTCATATTTTTGCAAGAATGATAATTTTAAATTATAAAAAGAAGTTATAAAGTAAAAGCTTTATTTTTTTTTGATAAATTAGTTTATTTTAAACCCCTTTATTCAAATTTGTAAAAATTGATTTTATTTCAAAATATAATTCCGGTGCATAAAATACTTCCGTATTTATTGCTTTTTATTATATCTATACCTCTTTATTCTCAAAGTGAATTAGATTCGTTAATTGTAAGGCTGGAAGAAGAAATGGCTAAGCGCAATACTTATGACCAAGTTAAAGAATCACGGATTGCTAATCTAAAAGCACTTTTATCTGAAAGTAATGTTTCTCCTGAAAACCAATATTTTATTACCAATAAGCTCATTGCTGAGTATGAATATTACAGTTTTGATTCTACCTTAAAATACATTGAAGACAATTTAGCCTTGGCAAAAAAATTGGGAAATGATAATTTTATAAAAGAATCAACTTTAAGGCTAGCAAAACTTTTAGCAACATCGGGCAGGTATGATGAGTCTATTAAATTGCTTGAAGAGATAAACTCATCAAATTTATCGCAAGAATTAATTAGGGAATATTATATAATTTATAAAAGGTGCTATTATGAGCTTAGAATTATTTCTAGAGTTAGTAGTATAAGTGCTAATTATAATCAATTGTATTTTGCTTATAAAGATTCCTTGAATTCACAAATATCCAAACTTGGTGAAAATTCAAAAATATATTTAGAAGTTACCGAACAAAACTATCGAGATGCATCAGACATTAGAAAAGCTTTAGAAATAAACACAAAAAGATTAGCTCTAGCTAAAATGGGTACTCGAGAATTCGCAATGGTGGCTTTTAATAGGTCTTATATGAGTTCGGAAATAGAAGGCAATAGATTAAATCAAAAAAAGTTTCTTATTTTATCAGCAATTTCAGATATACAATCATCTGTAAAAGACAATGCTTCTATGGCAAATCTAGCTGTAATTTTATTTGAAGAAGGGGATGTTAAAAGAGCCCATAAGTTTATTAACTTTTCCTTTGAAGATGCCAAATTTTATAATTCAAAATTACGGTTCTTAGATATATCCAATGTGTTACCAGTCATATCAAAATCTTATGAAATTGAAAGCACTAAGCAAAACAATAAACTAAAAAGGCAGTTAATGTTTATTAGTTTTCTGTCTATAATATTAATGATAGCTTTGTTTCTCATTTTTAAACAATACAAGAAAATTAGGTTAGGTAGAGAATATTTAAAAAATGCCAATTTGCAACTTAAAGATTTAAATGAAAAATTAAGTTTTACGAATAAAGATCTAAAAAGGTTATATGAGGAACTTTCTGCAGTTGATACTATAAAGGAGCAATATATTGGTGCGTTTTTGAATTTATACTCAGATTATATAGATAAATTAGACGTTTACAGAAAAACAGTTCGTAAATATATAGTTACCAATAAAACAAATGATTTACTCGAACTTATTAAATCGAAAAATGTTGTAGATGAGGAATTGAAAATTTTCTATAGTAATTTTGATAAATCTTTTTTACACATATACCCGAATTTTATCGAAAGCTTTAATCAACTACTAAATGAAGATGAGAGAATTGTTGTGAAACATGAAGATGCCTTAACAGTAGAATTGCGAATATTTGCATTAATTAGATTAGGCATTTCAAACAGTTCTAAAATAGCAAAAATATTAAGATATTCGGTAAACACCATTTATAATTATCGGGTTAAAGTTAGAAACAGTGCTATTAATCGAAATGACTTTGAGGATATGGTAAAAAAAATAATGTAATTTTAAGAGTGTGATAAATTTCTCTCTTTGAAATTATTATATTATAGTTTGGTATGCATAATTTAATTCATTTCTTCCATATGTATGTTACGTTTTTACTACTTTATTTTTTTTATTAAATTAATTTAAAAATTTGAATATCAGATTTTTAAGTAATATTTTAGGTTTTTAAAATCTACTTATTTTATACTTTGTATTGTACTTAGCTTACTTCTTGGTTTAATTTGCTTCATGCCATTCTTTATTTGAGGGCTAACAAACTAAATTAAACTAAATATGAAAAACAACAATTTGATTTTAAAATCATTCACGATTTTATTTATTATTTCTTCATGGTTTTCTTTTGCGCAAGAAATCGCCATAAATGGAGTTGTAAATGATGAAACAGGAATGCCTATTCCAGGCGTAAACGTTATTAAAAAAGGTACTAAAAGCGGAACGGTAACAGATTTTGATGGGGTTTTTACCATCAATGCAGAAGTTGGTTCTAGATTGTCCTTTAGTTTTGTGGGCTATGAGACCCAAGAAGTGGTTGTAAATAGCAGTTCTAGCTTAGCAGTAATTTTGAAGCAAGATCTGGCGCAATTAGACGAAGTGGTGGTTGTGGGATACGGAACTCAGAAAAAAAGTGTAGTAACTGGTGCTATTTCTGGTGTTAAACAAAGCGAATTAGAAGATTTACCAATAACTAGGGTTGAGCAAACCTTACAAGGTAGAGTTTCTGGTATAACCATCGCCGCTAATTCCGGACAACCAGGTTCTTCATCTACGGTACGGGTTAGAGGGATTACAACATTAGGTAGTAATGAGCCTTTGTGGGTGGTTGATGGTGTTGTTGTAGATTCTGGAGGTATTGGTTTTTTAAATCAATCGGATATTGAATCTGTTGAGGTTTTAAAAGATGCGGCGTCTCAGGCTATTTATGGTGCAAGAGCAGCAACTGGGGTAATTCTTGTTACTACCAAAAAAGGAAAATTAGGAAAGCTAAGTGTTAATTATAATGGGTACACAGGATTATCATCTCCTGCTAGAAAATTAGACTTACTGAATGCTACCGAATATGCGACCTTATTAAACGAGCGATCTGTTAATGATGGTAAAGGTATTCTTTATTCAAATCCAGCTTCATTAGGTGAAGGAACCGATTGGCAATCTGTAATTTTTAATGATAGTGCTAAAAGAACTAGTCATGAATTTAGTTTAAGCGGAGGTAACGATGTTTCTAAATTTTTCGCTTCATTTGGGTATACCGATCAAGAAGGTATTGTATTAAGTGATGTATCTAATTATATTAGAAAAAATATACGTTTAAATTCTACACATAACATTACCGATAAGCTTCGTTTTGGACAAACGGTTGGGTATTCAAATGAAAAAAATAGTGGGATAGCTAGTAATACTGAATATGGTGGTCCCTTATCTTCTGCTATAAATTTAGACCCATTAACGCCTGTGGTTGAAACAGATCCAATCTTAATAGCCCAAAGCCCTTATTACGACGATGGGGAATTTCGTGATGGAATTTGGCGCGATGAAAACGGCAACCCTTATGGTATTTCAAACTTGGTTGAGCAAGAAATGTCTAACCCATTAGCATTTAAACAAACATTGTTAGGGAATTATGGATGGGCAGAAAATTTTGTAGGAAATGCGTATCTGGAATTTGAACCTATGGAAGGGTTAAAGTTTAGAAGTACTTTGGGTGGTAAATTAGCATATTGGGGATATCAAAGTTTTACACCAGTTTCTTATTTAAATAACGTTTATATAACGCCGCAAAATAATATTTCAAGAGGTACAAATAAAGGTTTTGGGTGGAATATTGAAAATACTGTTTCTTATACCAAAGCTTTAGGGAATCATAACTTTAGTATTTTACTAGGGCAAGGTGCCTATGTTGATAATATTAACTCAGGAGAAACTGTAACATATACTAATATTCCTGTTGATAGTTATCGCGATGCATCATTTAATTTCGGTGCGACTACTGACCAAATTAATGCTTCGGCTTATACCGGTAATGAACATACAGTAACCTCTTTATTCTCTAGATTAACGTATGATTTTAACGAAAAATATTTGCTTACTGCTATTGTAAGACGTGATGGATCTTCACGCTTTGGAGCTAATAACAAATATGGTTTTTTCCCATCGTTTTCTGCAGGATGGGTGCCTTCTAAAGAAGCATTTTGGAAAGATAATGATGTAATCAACCAATTAAAAATTAGAGGAGGTTATGGTGTAACTGGTAGTGATGCCATTGGAGATTTTCGTTATTTATCTACTGTAAGTGGAGGCCGAAACTATACTATAGGAACTTCTGGCTCTGTTACTGTTGGTAATAGTCCAGATGCACCATCTAATCCAGATTTAAAGTGGGAAGAAACTAGTCAATTAAACGTTGGTTTTGATACCAGATTATTTAATGATTTTTCAGTGGCATTTGATTGGTATAAAAAAGAAACCATAGGTATTTTACAACCTGTTGCATTGCCAGGTTATGTTGGTGCTATAGGAAGTCCTACCGGAAATGTGGCCGATATGGAAAATACTGGTATTGATTTAGAGCTAGGGTATAACAAGAGTTTTAAAGATTTTAATTTATCATTAAACGGTAACGTGTCATTTGTAAAAAACACGGTAACATTTTTAGGTAACAATATTGACTTTATAACAGAAGGAGCTGCATCAATTCAAAATATGATACCATTTACTAGAACGCAAGTAGGGCAAACTATAAACTCTTTCTACGGCTTTAAAACCAACGGTATTTTTCAAAATCAGGAAGAAATTGATAGCTACGTGAGTTCTGATGGAACGGTTATTCAACCAAATGCACAACCAGGTGATTTTAAATGGCAAGATCTAAATGATGATGGTAAAATTGACGAGGATAATGATAGAACTTTTTTAGGAAACTCTATTCCTAAGGCTACCTTTGGTTTCACCATTAATATGGATTATAAGAACTTTGATTTATTGGTATTCTGTCAGGGTGCAGTTGGTAATAAAATATTTCAAGGTTTAAGAAGGTTGGATATTACAAACGCAAATTACCAAACCAGTGCTTTAAACAGATGGGTTGGTGAGGGAACTTCTAATAGTTATCCAAGGCTAACAGCCGATGACCCTAATCAAAACTTTTCAAAACCATCAGATTTTTATTTAGAAGATGGTGATTATTTAAGATTCAAAACCATTCAAATTGGTTATACAATTCCTTCAAATGTATTAAGCAAATATGGTGTAGATAAATTAAGAATTTATTTAACGTCTGAAAACCTATTAACGTTTACTAAATACAGTGGTTACGACCCTGAAATTGGTGGAGGAATTTTTGGTGTTGATCGTGGATATTATCCACAAGCCATAACAAACCAAATTGGAATTAATTTACAATTTTAAAAAAAAAGATATGAAAAATATTAAAAACATAATGAATGCTGTTATTGCTCTGTCAGTAACTATATTCATGGTATCCTGTAGTGAAGATTTTTTAGAGGTAGAGCCAAAAGGAACTACACTAGAAGAAAACTATTACAAAAATGAAGCTGAAGCGTATTCTGGTTTAGTAGCGGTTTACGATGTTATGGGAAAGCAATCTCGAGGATTTGAGAATATGTTAGCACTATTAAACTCTGGATCGGATGATCACTTTGCTGGAGGAGGTAATTCTTCTGATGGACTTCAATTACAAGTGTTTTCTAATTATACTATCAGTCAGTCAACCGTTGCAACTAGTTATTGGAGCGATTTTTATCAGGGCATTTTTAGAGCCAATACGCTTTTAATAAAATTACCTAATGTTGATATGCCCGATGCTACAAAAGGAAGGTTTACTGCTGAAGCAAAAGCATTAAGAGCCATTTATTATTTTGAATTGGTAAGACTATTTGGTAACATTCCTTTAATTACGGCACCATTAGGTACTGCTGAAATTTATAATGTAACACAAGCAGACCCAAATGATGTTTACGCGCAAATTGAAACCGATCTGCTAGAAGCGATTCCAGATCTTCCCGTTACTTTAGATTTAGAAAATGAAGCAGGACGTTTAACACGAGGTGCAGCCAAAGCACTGTTAGGAAAAGTATATCTATATCATGGGAAAAATAGTGAAGCTGCTGCGCAACTGGCCGAGGTAAATGGTACGCCGGGAACAACTAGTTCTTATGGATATAAATTACTTAACAATTTTTCAGATTTATGGATAGTTAGTAATAATTATCATAGTGAGTCTATAATCGAAATAGCGCACACCGATCAAAGTAATGCCGATTGGGGAAATTGGGGTTGGGCTAATGATGAAGGAAATAGCTTTAATGTCATGGTAGGACCAAGAGGGTTTGCAAAAAATACAGGATCTACAGCTCCAGACTATGCGGCTGGATGGGGTTTTAATGTTATAACTCAAAGTCTTTTTGATGCCCTTAATGGAGATCCAAGATTTGATGATACAATCGAAAATTTAAAAGCCTTAAAGGATGCAGATCAGGTACAATACACAGCTGGTTATCAAGATACGGGCTATTTTCTTAAAAAGTTTATGCCTTTAAAAACTGATCAATCAACTGGTGGAGGGGCTACGGTACTTAACTATAAACAGCATACGTACATGATGCGTTTGGCAGATACGTATTTATTAGAAGCAGAAGCTTTAGGTGGTACGGGTTCACGAGCACAAGCATTGCTAGATGCTGTTAGAGCAAGAGTTGGATTACCTTCTGTTCCAGTTTCCTTAGAAGCAATCTGGAATGAAAGACGTTTAGAATTAGCTGGAGAAGGACATAGATGGTATGATTTAGTGCGAACTGGTAGAGCAGCTACTGCACTAGCATCTAGAGGGTTTGTATCAGGTAAGAATGAAATTTTACCAATTCCTTTATCCGAATTGGAAAATACCTTACTTGTACAAAATCCAAATTATTAATCATTAAAATAAAGTTATGATGACATTAAATATGAAATTAAATACGGGTTTTAAGTATATGGTTATGGCTTTAACCGCTCTTATAGTAGCCTGTCAACCCGATGAACAAGGAATTGGTAATGGACTTACAGCAACTGATTTAGATGCCGGATTTACAATAACTGAAGTTGCAGGAGCCAATAACACCTATTTATTAAAGGCAAATAAAGGTTATATTTCTTCTAATTGGGATTTAGGACTAACCAATGAACTGAATTTTTATGCCGGAAGTAATAACGAAGAAGTATTTTTTCCTGATGCAGGAACGTACACAATTACACATAAAGTAATTGGAATAGGAGGAGCTTCAGAAACTGTTTCTCAACAATTGGAAGTGGAAACCTCAGACCCTGTGGCAGGAAACTTAGTTAGAGGTGGGAAATTTGCAGATGCAAGTGATCATGCAGAATGGACGATTTTGAACATAAGTTCTGGTGGAGCAAATTGGACTTTCAATACAGGTAGCGCAACTATTGTAGCTGGTGGATGGAATCAACAAGCTGTTTATCAGGCTATTGAAGTAGTTGCAGGAAGAGAATATAAAATTGATATGTTTGTTTCAGGAAATGGAAATACTGATACTTGGTTCGAAGTAATGGCTAGTACTGTTGTACCAGTTCAAGGAAGCGATTATGCGAATAACGTAGTTATGGGGCTTAGTACATGGGGAGAAGGTTGTGCTTTAGGCTCATTCAATGGTTGGCTTTCTTCAGTAGGATGTGTTGATAATTCGTACTCAAGTTCAAGAAGCAATACCGTAACATTTGATACGTCAGGTACTATATACTTGGTAATTAAATGTGGAGGTAATGGAACTTCTGGCATTACCATTAAAAATGTAGAAATGAGAGGTACTAATTAGACTAAGCATAGTTTAGATTATGGTTTGTATTGATTTAGTTTAGTTTAATAGCCCATATTCATTTTTGTATGGAAGGATATGGGCTTAAACTATGAAGTAAGAGTTTGTATAAAAGTGCATCATACTTTATTCATTATGTTTAATGTTGTACTTTAAAATTGGAGTGAATCCAAAAATGAGAAATTCTAAGTTAAAAATAATATTTAAATAAAAATTAATGAATCAGGCTGTTACACTTTTAATTTTAAGTTTTTTTTTAGTAAAATGCTCATCATCTGATTCAGGTTCTAATGGGCAAGAAGGAACAACTCCTCATCAAAATATCACTTACAGCAATGTGGATTTATATGTTACAAAACCTGATAAATCGGACTTATTTAAACTACAATCTACAAAAGTGCCACTATTTAAAGAGAATATTAATTTCTCAATTACAGTAAATCCAGAAGTAACCTATCAAGTTATGGATGGTTTTGGGTTTTCTTTAACTGGAGGAAGTGCCTTGCATCTCAATAATATGTCTGCTTCAGCTCGTGCAAATATTTTAAAAGAACTTTTTAGTGTAGAGAATGTAGGTGTTAGTTATTTAAGAATTAGTATTGGTGCCTCCGATTTAGATGCAGAAGTATTTTCATATAACGATTTGCCTAATGGAGAAACCGATGAAAGCTTAACAAAATTTTCAATTGAAAAAGACAAGCAAAACCTTATTCCAGTTTTAAAGGAAATTTTAGCTATTAACCCCAATATTAAAATTATGGGATCCCCATGGTCTGCACCAACATGGATGAAAACCAATAAAAACTCCATAGGAGGAAGCCTAAAGCCAGAATATTTTGCAACGTATGCCAATTATTTTGTAAAGTATATTCAAGCTTACAAGGCAGAAGGGATTACTATAGATGCTATTACTATACAAAATGAGCCATATCACGATGGGAACAACCCTAGTATGTACATGGAACCAACCGATCAGGCTTTGTTTATTAAAGCGCATTTAGGACCTGCATTTCAGGCGGCAAATATCAATACAAAAATTGTAATATGGGACCACAATGCGGATAATACTTGGTACGCAACCAGTATTTTAGATGATGCTGAAGCCAATAAATATATAGATGGTTCTGCCTTTCATTTATATAATGGCTCAATAAACAATTTAAGTACGGTGCATAATAAATATCCAAATAAAAATTTGTATTTCACAGAACAATGGGTGGGAGTTAATAGTGAATTTGGAAGTAATTTATTGTGGCATACTAGAGAATTAATAGTAGGAGCAACCCGAAATTGGTGTAAAACCGTTTTAGAGTGGAATTTAGTTTCAAACTCCAAATTAGAGCCACATACACCTGGTGGTTGTACAGAATGTTTAGGAGCTTTAACAATCGATAACGACTTAGTAAAAAGAAATGTGGCTTACTACATTATTGCACACGCTTCAAAATTTGTAAGGCCTGGTTCGGTAAGAATTGAATCAAATTACACGTCAGACTTTCCAAATGTAGCATTTAAAACCCCAAATGGAGATTTCGTAGTAATTGTGGTAAACAACACAACAACAAATAAAGTTTTTAATATAAAAACCCCAAATGAATCTGTTACAACATCTTTAAATGCAGGTGCTGTTGGAACCTATGTTTGGTAAGTTTTTTTTGAAATGAAAATAATTATGAAAAGTAAATATTTAAATGTAATAGCAGCTTTAATGCTAATAGTCTCATGTACTAATTCTAAAAAAGAAGAATTAAAAATAGCGGAGGCTAAATCGAACGAGGATATCGTTAAATCATATATTAACCAAAAGGTTAAAGTTTTTACAACTGCAAAAGATACAGATTTAAAGTTAACAAAAACCAACGAAGGCACATTTGCTGCTGCAAACCAACCAACAGAGGCCGAAATTTCGGTTTTTGTAAACCCAAACAAGACTTTTCAGGAATTTTTAGGTATTGGAGGAGCCATTACAGATGCATCTGCTGAAGTGTTTGCAAAATTGAGTGAAGCAAAGCAAGAGGAGTTTTTGCAATCT
Organism: Mariniflexile sp.; assembly: GCF_041583155.1. GTDB lineage: Bacteria > Bacteroidota > Bacteroidia > Flavobacteriales > Flavobacteriaceae > Mariniflexile. The sequence goes on along the minus strand of NZ_JBFHGK010000043.1, from coordinate 21,049 downwards.
TACTTCGGGGAAGAAGGAATTGGTTACAACGTAATTAGAACAAGTATCCATAGCTGCGATTTTAGTTCTGAAAGTCACACCTATATCGAAGAAGGTGATAAGGAATTAAAAACGTTTTCTATCGAACATGATAAAGAATTTCGAATTCCTATGATTAAAAAAGCAGCAGCATTAATTAAAGACGATATGGTTTTTTATGCAAGCCCATGGAGCCCTCCTGCTTTTATGAAAACAAATAATAATATGTTGCATGGGGGTAAATTATTGCCAGAATACAACCAAGCTTGGGCAAACTATTATGTTAAATTTATTGAAGCTTATGAAGCTGAAGGCATACCAGTTTGGGGAGTAACCATACAAAACGAACCTATGGCTGTACAAATTTGGGAATCTTGTATCTATACAGCAGAAGAAGAACGCGATTTTTTAAAAAATTATTTAGGACCAACATTTGAAAAAGCTGGAATGGGTGATAAAAACATCGTAGTTTGGGATCATAACCGTGATTTACTTTCGCATAGAGCCAATACCATTTTTGAAGATCCTGAAGCAGCAAAATATGCTTGGGGACTTGGGTTTCACTGGTACGAAACCTGGGCAGGGGGAGAGCCTATGTATGATAATTTAAAAAATGTTAAGGAATCATTTCCTACCAAAAATTTATTATTTACAGAAGGTTGTCAAGAAAAATTCGACCCAACGCAATACCAAAGATGGTCCAATGCAGAACGTTATGGTAACTCCATGATTAACGATTTTAATAGTGGTGTTGTTGGCTGGACCGATTGGAATATTTTGTTAGATGAAACTGGGGGGCCAAATCATGTGGGTAATTTATGCTTTGCTCCAATTCATGCTGATACAAAAACTGGCGAATTAATTTATACGCCATCTTATTACTATATTGGGCATTTTTCGAAATTTATAAATCCAAAAGCGGTTAGAGTAAGTACAACAACAAGCAGAAGCACACTAGAAAGCACATCCTTTAAAAATACGGATGGTACTACAGTAACGGTGGTTATGAACAAAACGGATAGTAAAATTGTTTATAATTTGATAGTAGGCGATAGTAAAATTTTATTGGAAATTGAACCCCACGCTATGCAATCGATAATATACTAAAACATGAGAAAAGCAATATTAATTTGTTTGATACTCGGTATATCATGCAAAGAATCAAAAAACTATTTAAACACCTCTCAAAAGAACACGAACGTAAGTGTTGCTTCTTTGAATATCGAACGTCGTGTTGATAGTTTATTGAAACTAATGACCTTGGAAGAGAAAATAGGTCAAATGAACCAATACAACGGGTTTTGGGATGCCACAGGACCTATACCAAAGTCTGATAATCAAGCCGCATTAAAGTACGAGCATTTAAAAAATGGTTTAGTTGGTTCTATGCTAAATGTAAAAGGAGTTAAACAAGTTAAAGCGCTTCAAAAAATAGCTGTAGAAGAAACCAGATTAGGTATTCCATTAATTTTTGGTTTTGATGTCATTCATGGCTATAAAACTATTGGTCCCATTCCATTGGCAGAGGCCGCAAGTTGGGATTTAGAAGCCATAAAAAAGGCGGCTCAAAATGCAGCCGAAGAAACTGCGGCTTCTGGAATCAACTGGACGTTTGCACCCATGGTTGATATTTCTCGAGACGCCCGTTGGGGACGTGTCATGGAAGGTGCTGGAGAAGACCCGTATTTGGGTTCTAAAATTGGTGTTGCTAGGGTAAATGGGTTTCAAGGGGACGATTTAGCATCTCCCAAAACCATAGCTGCTTGTGCAAAACATTTTGCAGCTTATGGGTATGCAGAGGCTGGTCGCGATTATAATACCGCAGATATAGGCACTTCAACACTTTACAACGTTGTATTCCCACCTTTTAAAGCCGTTACCGAAGCTGGTGTAAGAACCTTTATGAATGCTTTCAATTTACTAAATGATGTTCCCGCTACAGGCAATGAATTTTTGCAACGTGACGTTTTGAAAAATGAGTGGAATTTTAATGGTTTTGTAGTTTCAGATTGGGGTTCTATTGCAGAAATGATTCCACATGGGTATGCGAAAGATATTAAGCATGCTGCGGAGTTAGCTGCCAATGCGGGTTCTGATATGGATATGGAATCCAGTGCTTATGTAATGGAATTGGCAAATCTAGTTAAGGAAGGTAAAGTTGAAGAGAAACTTATTGATGATGCAGTAAAAAGAATTTTAAGAGTGAAATTTGAGTTAGGTCTGTTTGATGACCCTTATAGATACTGTAACGAAGAAAACGAAAAAGTTGTTATAGGAAAAAATGAATTTCATGAGGATGCGTTAGATATGGCTAAAAAATCAATCGTTCTTCTTAAAAATGAAAATAACCTATTGCCTTTAAAAAAGGAACATCAGAAAATAGCAGTGATTGGCGCGTTGGCAAATGACAAAACTAGTCCACTTGGTAGTTGGAGATTGGCAGGTGATGATGGCACTGCCGTTTCTGTTGTAGAAGGATTACAACAGTATAAAGGAAATATCTTAACATACGCAAAAGGTGCGGATGTGGTTTCTCCAGATTCTAAGGTAACTTTTGTAAACGAACTTAAAATAAATGAAACGGATACTTCAGGGTTTCCAGAAGCTATAAAGGTTGCAAAAGCTTCCGATGTTGTAGTTATGGTGTTGGGTGAACATGGCTACCAAAGTGGTGAAGCAAGAAGTAGAGCTAATATTGATCTTCCAGGAGTACAACAAGAACTTTTGGAAGCCATTTATAAAGTAAATAAAAACATTGTATTGGTATTAACCAATGGAAGACCATTAGCAATTACCTGGGCAGATAAACATATTCCTGCCATAGTAGAGGCGTGGCAATTAGGTGTGCAAAGTGGAAACGCTATTGCTCAAGTTTTGTATGGCGATTATAACCCCAGTGGCAAACTTCCAATGACATTTCCTAGAAGTGTGGGGCAAATTCCAATTTACTACAATTATAAAAATACGGGACGACCATATGGAGAAAATAGTGATGTTGTATTTTGGTCGCATTATAGTGATGAAAGTAACCAGCCATTATATCCATTTGGGTATGGTTTAAGTTATACTACTTTTTCCTATAAAAATTTAGAAATAAAAACTTTGGCAGGAAGAGAAGTTAAAGTTTCAGTTGATGTTACTAACACTGGAACGATAAAAGGCAAGGAAGTTTCACAACTTTATATTCAAGATAAGTTTGCTTCGATAGCCAGACCAGTAAAAGAATTAAAAGGATTTGAAATGGTCGTGCTAGAGCCCAATGAGACTAAAACAATTGAGTTCATACTTACAGAAAAAGAACTAGGATTCTATACAAATAAAGGGGCGTTTGTTGTGGAGTCAGGTGTATTTAATGTGTTTGTTGGAGGCAGTTCCAATACAACACTATCAAGTGAATTCACCTTAGAGTAATTTCCTAAAAAAAATAAGTTAAAAAATAAATATAAAAAACAATGAAAAATAGAATCTTTTTTGTGGTGATCCTTATGCTACTATCATTCATATCTTGTAGTAGTGATAATAAAGTTGATGAGCCTAGTATTCCTACAGATTTAACAATATCTGCTGTTAAATTTGGTGCAGATGGAAATAATCCTAATGGAGATGGTAGTGGTGTTGTTAACTTTACAATTACAGCTACAGATGCAACTTCTTACAAAGTTTTAATTAATAACGAAACTTTAGAACTTAAAGAAAATACATTTAGTTACACATTTTCAAAACCAGGTACCAATGACTATAAAATTATAGCAGCAGCTTACAATTCTTCAGGAAATACAAGTATTACGTATTCAATAACAGTTTATGTAGAAACAGAACTCAATTTAATTTGGCAAGATGAGTTTAATCAAGATGGAGCACCTGATGCTTCTAAATGGGGTTACAATACAGGAACTGGCGATAATGGTTGGGGAAACAATGAAGCTCAATATTATACAAATAGGTTAGATAATGCAAAAGTAGAAGGCGGTCTTTTAAAAATTACTGCAAAAAAAGAAGATTTTCAGGGATCAGCATATACTTCAGCCAGACTTCTTACGGCGGGTAAATTTGAGTTCACCTATGGAAGAGTTGATGTTCGAGCTAAATTGCCAGCAGGTGGTGGTGTATGGCCTGCTATTTGGATGCTTGGAGCTAATTTTGGCACTGTAGGTTGGCCAGCGTGTGGTGAAATTGATATTATGGAATATGTTGGGAATAATCCTGGACATATATCAAGTGCTTTACATACAACATCAAGTTCTGGTGCAACCGTTAATTACAAAGCAACTTCAATTACAAATGAAACTACAGAGTTTCATTTGTACTCGGTTATTTGGACGGAAGATAGTATTACCTTTTTGTTAGATGATGTTGCATATTATACCTACAATCCATCAATTAAAAATGATAGTACATGGCCATTTTATAATAATCAATTTCTAATTCTAAATATTGCTATGGGTGGTAATTTAGGAGGAACTATCGATACTAATTTTAATTCATCGACTATGGAGATAGATTATGTTAGGGTATATCAATAAAAACATAAAAATATAGGTGATGACGCAGAAAAATTTGATGAAATAGCCATCGGATTATTCGAGAATAAATCACTTTAAATCATTTCTAAGTTAATTAACTAAAAAAATAATGACATCAAATTTCCAATTACTGGACTACATCATATTTATATCTTACGCCATATTAATTTTAGGTGTGGGCCTTTGGGTTTCCCGAGATAAAAAAGGACACGAAAAAAACGCTGAAGATTATTTTTTGGCAAGTAAAAGTTTACCCTGGTGGGCTATTGGCGCTTCATTAATAGCAGCAAATATTTCGGCAGAACAATTTATAGGAATGTCTGGTTCTGGTTTTGCTTTAGGGCTGGCAATTGCATCTTACGAATGGATGGCGGCTATAACGTTAATTATTGTGGGCAAGTACTTTTTACCCATATTTATTGAAAAAGGATTATACACCATACCTGAGTTTGTAGAAAAACGTTTTTCTACAAATTTGAAAACCATTTTAGCTGTATTTTGGATTGCACTATACGTTTTTGTTAACCTTGCCTCTGTATTATATTTGGGGTCGTTAGCATTGGAAACCATTATGGGAATTCCCATGATGTATGGTGTAGTAGGTTTGGCTTTGTTTGCGGCGGCTTATTCATTATACGGCGGTCTTTCGGCGGTAGCTTGGACGGATGTTATTCAAGTGATATTTTTAGTACTTGGTGGATTAGTTACAACTTATTTAGCATTAAATACCGTGTCTGGCGGTGAGGGTGTTTTGGCTGGTTTGAGAACGGTTTATGATGCAGCTCCTGATAGATTTGCCATGATATTAGACGAGTCTAACCCAGAATTTAAAAACTTACCAGGTATAGGCGTTTTAGTTGGAGGCTTATGGGTTGCAAACTTATATTATTGGGGTTTCAATCAGTATATTATTCAAAGAACTTTGGCAGCCAAATCATTAAAAGAATCTCAAAAAGGGATTTTGCTAGCCGCATTTTTAAAATTAGTAATTCCAGTAATAGTCGTGGTACCGGGAATTGCAGCTTATGTTATGGTAAATGACCCAGAAATAATGCTAAGATTAGGAGAAGCAGGTCAATTAAACTTGCCTACTGCAGAACAGGCAGATAAAGCCTATCCTTGGTTGTTGCAATTTTTGCCAACAGGAATGAAAGGCATTGCATTTGCAGCATTGGCTGCAGCCATAGTATCTTCATTAGCTTCTATGTTGAATTCAACTTCAACCATATTTACAATGGATATATATAAGCAATATATTAATAAAAATGCGAGTGATAAAGCCACTGTAAATACAGGTAGAATTTCAGCTTTTGTTGCTTTAGTTGTTGCTTGTATTATGGCCCCACTTTTAGGAGGTATAGACCAAGCTTTTCAATTTATTCAAGAGTATACAGGTATTGTGTCTCCGGGTATTTTAGCTGTATTTATGTTAGGTTTATTTTGGAAGAAAACAACAAATAAAGCTGCAATTGTTGGTGCTTTAACTTCAATTCCTATCGCCGTAGTGTTTAAAACCACCACCATGCCTTGGATGGACCAAATGGGCTTAACAGCTGTTTTAACTATGGTGGTTATTGCCGTTGTTAGTTTGGTTCAACTAAAAGGAAAAGATGATGAAAAGGGGATTGAAATCACCAAAGACTTATTTAAAACGAGTCCTTTATTTAATATAGGTGCATTTGCAATCATGCTCATTTTAGTTGTTTTGTATGCATTATTTTGGAATTAAAAATTTAAATTTCACGAAAGAAATCTGGATTTAAGAAAAATTGTACATTAGTATAAGTTTGTTATAATAAGTCATTATAATTTTTTATGATTTTAAAGTTGAATGAATTTTACTCATAAATAATTCAATTTAAATTTAGTTTGCAATTCGGTGAAATGTACTGAATTTAAAGTATTTCAATTAATGATAATAAATATGTTATGGTTTTAGGAATGTCCTCTCACTTTAACAAATAAAATCTATAAAAAGCCTGTTAATTAATTAGCAGGCTTTTTGTTTTAAGGACTAACAGTGAAACTTAAATTATTCCGATAGAAAACAACAAATTTCACTAAAACCATCAATGTACTCATTCAATACAAAAATATCTACCTTCATTACAATTCCCTATTTATTTGATAAAAAGTGCCGCAATTTTGTATTAATAAATGAATCTGTTATGAACGTGTTAATCAAATTAGTATCTGTACTTATTTTATTTTTTTATTCAAATAGCAATGCGCAAGAATGGAAATTAGTTGAAGGACTTCCAGAGATTGAATTTTCATCTATCATAAGTTTTGGAGGTAAAATATATGCAGCAAGCGCGAATAATTTATACGTCAGTAGTGACGAAGTAAATTGGCAAGTACAACAAATTCATCCTATTTCTATTTTACCCACATGTATGACTATAGTCGATAATGTGCTGTATATAGGGACTATGGAAAATGGGGTTTACTACAAAACACTGGCAACCGGTTCTTCTTGGAATCATGCTTTGTTAGGACTTCACATAAGTTCATTTGAAATGCATGATGGATTTCTTTATATTTCAAGTTTGGGCTCAGGAGTTTGGAAAAATGTATTAGGTACTTGGAACAATGTAACCTTTAACTTAGCTACGTATTCTTATAATGTGAGTAAAATAAAATCTATAGATGGAATTCTTTTTGCTTTTGCTGGTTCAAATGGAACATTTTATAAATTGAATCCTAATGCAAATAAGTGGGATGAGTATTTATATGGCTCAACTTACGCTCCTGGATTAACTATAAATGATGCCATAATGTCCAACAATACAATACTTTTATCAAACGGCAATCGTTTACTACGAACTGATGATGGCGGCGCAAGTTGGATTAATGATAATAGCCAACTTACAAATGGTGCTTATCGCTTCTTGTTTAAAGGAGATTCTTTTAACTACACTGCAACGATACCAAGTGATTATAATTCAACCATACTTCATAGAAGAAGCAACAATGCCAAACCTCAAACTGCTTGGGATTATGCCGGAACTTTACCTTTTCTTTTTTATGAGATGATAGCGTTTAATCAAAAGTTATATGTTGCTTCTAATCTTGGGTTATACGTTAAATTGAATAATGTACTTGGTACGGACGATTCAAACAAAATTCCTTTTAAAACCAATTTATTTCCTTCTCCTTCTACAAACGGATCATTCACTGTTTTATGTGAAGACATAATTGATAAAGTTGAGATAATTGACTTTAATGGAAGAACAATTGCTTCAATAAAAGAATGTAAAACCAAACAAGAAGATATAATGATTCCAACCAAAGGAGTCTATTTGGTGAAAATAAAAAGTCAAGATAAATCAGTAGTTAAGAAAGTAATAGTGCAATAAATTATTTTTGATCGCTCAAATAGAACTATCAAAAGTAAATGCGTTTCCTCCATCCATAGCTTTTCTATTTCAGGAATGCTTGAACACGTTTAGTAAACCGTGCATTCAAGTTTCATAAAATAAAATTTAAAAGAATTTATGAAAATCATAAAAAAATGTGATTTGAGTAAAATTAGCTTTTTCTTCTGCTTAATTGGTACAATGCTTTTGTCAAGTTGTGAAGCAAAAACAAGTTATTATTATGAAAAGAGTCAATCAAAAGTCATCGATTCTTTAAAGAATCTAGGGTACTATGAATATAACTCGAGACTAAATGATTCTTTAATTATGGTACTGAGTAGTAGGAAAAATAATCTGGTTACACCAACAACGATCAAAACAATTACTTCAATTACCAACAAATTATCTGAGACAAAAAGTAGTGGGTGCTATGTTATGGATTGGAAAACTGCAGAAACAAAGTCCGAATATAACAATGTAATTTTATTAGAATGGAATGAAAATGCAGGTATAATTATAAGAATGTTTACTCGTAATAAGTACCTGAAAGAAAAGTTTCCAAGACAATCGTATTAATTTTTGTTTTCTGAACTTCATTTTTTTTTTTTTGACTTTTTCTATCCAGTAAGCTTTTCTCAATTCATGTTCAACACTAGTTACTCGTGATATTAAAAAAAACCAGTCTAAAAAAGTAAAGTTATGATAACATTTAAAACTCTTGAAAAAACAGATTTAAATATTATTCTAGAGGCTCTTAATACCGCCTTTTCAGATTATATCATTCCGTTAGAATTTACAAGTGAAACTTTTAAATATAAATTAACCAATGATAGAATTAACCTCAACTATTCAGTTGGCGCATTTGAAAATGGAAAATTAATTGCTTTCATTCTCCATGGTTTAGAAATTTGTCATCATAAAAAAATATTATACAATGCAGGAACCGGGGTTATCCCAAACAAAAGAGGCCAGCGATTAACCACCCAATTATACAATTTTATGTTTCCTAAATTTGAAGAAGCAAACATGTCTCGTATAATTCTGGAAGTTATTACAGCCAATAAAAGTGCATTAAAAGTATATGAAATTATAGGTTTTAAAACTCAGAGAAAATTTTATTCTTATAAAGGAATTATAACCAATCAACCACGAGAATCAAAATATATTATAAAGCAATTTGAAATTACTGATTGGAAGGAGATAAAATCCTTTTGGGATTTTGAACCCTCGTGGCAAAACAACATTCAAGCCATTGAAAAAGGCAAAAACACTAACATATCACTAGGTGTTTTTGAAAAAGACACACTTTTAGGCTATGTATGTTTTAATCCAAAAAACAATATAATTAAACAATTTGCTGTAAAAAACACAAAGCGCCGTAATGGAATTGCCTCACTCTTATTTGATTACCTAAGCTATAATTACAGTTCCAACTTTTATATAGTTAATATTGAAAGCACCAGTTCGTCAACCATAAAGTTTCTTGAAAATTATGGACTTAATAAGGTGTTTTCTCATTATGAAATGGTTTTAGATCTATAAGAACTTGTTTAATTAAATTTCATGTTCAAAACATTAAATCCAACTTTTTACTTCTTCCATTTATTTATTGAATATATATTTTTTGTAAAACATTTATCTAAAAAATAATCGGGTTCAATACCGTTTTCTGCGCTTTCATTCATTTCAATTCTTAATAGAATAAATCCTCGATTACTTTTGAATTGTTAGATTTTGGCCGAAAACTAATTCAAAAAAAAAATAATTGCTAATAATTCAATGCTAAGATAACAGCTTTTAACAGAAGCCATATCTCCGCATTGTATTAAAAACGAACTAGAAATGAGAATAATTACAAACACACTTAACTGTTTTACTTTGCTTTTTTTGTACACAAATGCCAATGCTCAAACTTTTAATTGGGCTGGAACTTACGGTGGACAAGCCAATGACGTTGTGTCCAAAATTCATATTGATAATGAAGGAAACATCTATTCTACAGGTTTTTACGAGAAGGATTGTGACTTTGACCCTACTGAAGGCTCCTACATTCTTCAACATGATTCTGATACTGACATTTTTGTTTCCAAAATAAACAAGAATGGGGAACTAGTATGGGCAAAAAGCATTGGTGGTATTGCCAATGACGAGGGAAAGGATATTACTTTGGATACAGAAGGAAACGTTTATATTACAGGAACATTTGAAGAAATGGTAGATTTTGATCCCGGAGCCGGTACATTGATACTTACTTCTTTTAATGAAGCCGATGTGTTTGTTTTAAAACTTGACAAAGATGGTAACTTTATATGGGCTAAAAGTTTTGAAGGAGATGCTAATGAACAAACGGCAGGCATTGGATTAGATTTTGCTGGAAACATCTATATCGCTGGATTTTTCTATAACACTGTAGATTTTGATCCTAGTGCGTCTATATTTTCAATAACTCCTAAAAATAACGTCGCTGGCTTTTTAGTTAAGTTAAGTACAAATGGCGATTTTACTTGGGCTAAACAATATGGTAGCCCTGGAATTGTAACTGCCATGAAAGTGCTAAGCAATGGGAACATCTATATTTCAGGATTGTTTGACGAAAATGCCGATTTTAATCCTGATGAAAACGAAGATTTCTTATTAACTGTTCCCAAAAATCACTATGGCATGTATCTATTGCAGTTAGATAACAATGGTAACTTTATAAAAGCGAACACGATTGCTACAACCGATTTTCAATGTTTTACAATGGGGTTAGATTTTGATAGTCAAGGAGCGGTAATCATGACTGGATATTTTAGTGGACAAATTCAGTTTGAAGTTCCAAACAACACTGTAACTTCAAGCATATTAAAAATGTATTATAATTCATTTGTGGTAAAAGTTAATTCGAATGGACAAAATGAATGGGCTAAAATATTAAGTAGTAGTTTGGGGTACAACACTGCAATGGCAGTTGGCATAAATGCTAAAGATGAGGCCTTAATTTATGGCTTTTACGCAGGGAATTTTACTAGCGATCAAGTAACACTTTCCGAAGCAGCTTTAAATAATAGTGCAGAGAATTATCTACTAAAAATTTCAAATGATGGAATTACAAAAACCGGATTGAAATTTGGAGGTACACAAATGGTTCATAGCTGCGCCATTAAAATTGATGAAAATGGGCACATCTATCTATCTTCTGGGTTTCAAAATACAATTGATGTAAATCCTTTACCAGAACAACATCTTCAGAAAACAGCAATCGACATGGTTGATAGTTATTTATTAAAATTAAATGATAATATATTATCGGTTCCAGATCTCTCAAAACGCAGCACATGGAGTTTCTATCCAAATCCAACCAATGATAAAATAATGATTGTAAGCAAGACATCTCTAAAAGAAAAAGAATATCATGTTTTTGACATATCTGGAAAATCCGTTATGTCAGGTGTGCTTGATACGTTGCAAAGTATAGATGTTTCACAACTTGCAGCAGGCATGTACCACATTAAAATTGAAAACACCATCTGTAAACTTTTAAAGAACTAAGTTGATATAAAGACTTAAGGAATATTTGAAGCTAAACTGCTTCCAATGTAACATTTGTAATGAACGAACTTAATCATTTAGCAAAATCATTAAGTTCGTTTCTCTTTGTAGTTTTTGGAGAATTTTGGAAAATGCAATGGATGGCAAACTCCATCCAACATGATGCCGAATTTATAATTAAGGAAAATTTTAAAAATTTGTTTTTCAGTTGTTTATGGTGTTTTTGGCAGAGAGACTACTTTCATTACAATTTTATTCCCTTTCATTACACTTAGTAAAGCTTAAACGAAAATGCCAATCTATTTTTGCTTTAGATATAGAACAAATAGAAGCTATAATATTATCAATCAAAAAACGAACAATCAAACAAGGGAGTATAAATTCAGATTAGAAAATACTCTTAAAAATCAACCTAAAAAATGAGAAAAATGCAAACTTTCAAATTTTCACGACTAATTTTATTCGTCATTTCAACACTTTTAATCATAAGTTGTAGTGAAGACGAAGTTAATTATCCAAACACTACTAACAAGGTGTCGTTTGTTAATCAATCACAAACAATTACCCAAGAGATGGAAGCTATTTCTATTCCTTTAAAACTTGAACTCAAAGCTGTTACTAATGGACAAATAACCATTGAGCTGGCAGGTAATGCTGTTTATGGAAATGATTTCACAACCATACCTGAAGCAGTTAACAATAAATTGGACTTTCAACTATTAAAAAATACGCAAGACACTAGTTTTGTAGTGCTGCGTAAAAATTCTTTATCAGCTGAAAAATTGATTACTTTAAAGTTAAGTAGTGCAACCGAAGGCTTTACATTAGGAACTAGAAATAATACTGAAGTAAAGCTAACTGCACAAACTACCGTAATTAATAAGTTGAATTTTAACAGCTCGATTGGTTCCGTTTCTGAAAGTAATTCAGAAGGAATTGAAATTGGATTAAATACTACTTCAATGGTATCGGATGGAAGTTTTGCCAGAGTAAAGCTAACATTACCAGAAGGGATTGTATATGGCACTCATTTTTACACGGTTCCTGCGGCAGTATTAAATGTAATACCTCTAGAATTTGAACAAAATTCTCAAAGTACAAGCATTAAACTTATACCAATAGATGATAACAAAGTTTTAGGTAACTATTTAATAGGTTTTGAGTTATTTGAAGCTGTTGGTGGAATTGAAATAGGAACAAATAATGCATTTACAGCAACTATTCTGGAGAATGATAATACAACATCAATTATAAATACCATAGCCCAGTTAAGATCTAAATTTAATGATAATCAAAATAATTGGTATTTGCCGGAAGATTATTTAATTGAAGGTGTTATAACATCGAATGGAAATACAGCTGATAATAAATCTGTATATATTCAAGATGAAACGGGAGGCATTTTAATTCGGTTTAGCACGCCAAACATATTCAATTTAGGAGATAGAGTAAGGCTTAATCTTCGAAGTGCAACAGGAACTTCCATTAACGGTCAAAAGGCTATAAATCAAGTAAATTTAAATGGTTTCGCTAAATATTCTGAAAACGTATTTGTAGAAGCTGAAACCATAACAATGGCTCAATTTCGCTCAGGAAATTATGAAGGAAAAAAAGTGAAAATTGAAAACGTTTATTTTATGAATGCTGATAACAAAGAAACCTTTTATGGAAGTAAAATTATACGGTTTGAGGCAGATATGGCTGCCGTATTAACGTATGCAACAGCCGATTTTAGTCACATAGTGCTACCTCAAGGAACATTATCTATTACAGGAATTGCTGGAGATTGGGGTACCCTTCTACCTCAGAAGTACAGCCATGATATTAGTTTTTAATAGCTAAAACAGCGAAGAAGTAAAAACTTCAACCTTATGTCTTTAATAAGCTAAGAAAAAGGTAGAAGTTTTTATTTTTTCATAATTATTTAATGGTTTTCACTTCAAACTAATAATATAAATTTTTTTTAAGTTGTTTATATTCAGTTGCTTTGGTGAGTATTGAAAGAAAATAATAGTTTAATGATATCTCACCAAGAAATGAGAAATTACATCCAACAAATTGACCTTATAAAATGAAATTATTTAACACCCTTTTGATGTGCTTCTTTGTTTTTAAATTATTTGGGCAAAGTTGTGACTGTGCATCTCAACTCGATTTCACAATTCAATTTTATGAAAAAAATAATCCTGCATTTCAAAAAATTAAATCAAATCCTAAATCCTATAGTAATTATAAAAAAGCTGTAAAAAAAATAAAAATAGCGGCCAATGCTCAAAATATAATCGATTATTGCATTATACAACTGGACGAGTATGTTGCTTTATTAAAAGACCATCATAGTGAGATTGGTTTTAATTTGGAAAGAATGGATTTAAGTACTCCCGAATTAATTGCAGATTTTAAGAACTCTGCGAACTTTAAGCAATTTGAAAAAGTTAAACTAGATAGCTTGAAGATTACATCCATGCTAAAAAATAAAGAAATTTCGGATATAGAGGGGATATATAGTAATGGATCTAGTATTGTTATAGGAATTGTAAAAAATGAAAATAAGACAGATAGTTTTAAGGGTATAGTGTTGAAAAACAATAAATTACTGGAGTTTGGGCATGTGCTTTTAGAACTTAATCGAAAACAAGGTAATACATTTGAAATTATCTATAATGTAGGATTAATGGGATTTAATTTTCAAAAATTAATAAAAATTCAAAAAATAGAAAATGGACTAATACCTAGTTTGGGTTTTTCAAAAACAAGTCCAATTTCAGAGGATAAAGAATATGAATTTAAAATATTAAACGATTCAACGAACTACGTGCGTATAAGTTCATTTGAAGGAACGTTAACCAATCAGCTAAATTCTTTTTATGATTCTATAAATTCTGAAATCTCAAGCAGGCCTTATTTAATTATTGATATTAGAAATAATGGAGGTGGTTCTGAAAGATCATATGTAAATCTGCTTAAATATGCTTATACAAACCCACTTAAAATAGATCCGGCGTTGGTTTGGGTTTCTCCGGAAAACATATTGCGCTACGAAGAGGCTTCAGTGGAAAAAGATAGTGAATTGATACTCCGGATGAAAGCAGCAAAACCATTTACATTTATACCTTATGCTTTAAACGCAGACAATACCTGGACGCTTGATAGTACATTACGACATCCTAGAAAAATTGCATTAATTTATAATCGCGGTACCGCAAGTGCAGCTGAAGGCATGATTACTTATTTTGTGCAAAGCGATAAGGTTATTACTATAGGAGAAAATTCTGGTGGGTATACTGGTTACGGCAATGTCATGCCACACCCAACACCATGTGGTAAATTTACACTTCTAAGTACTACAACAATGTACTTTGAAAAGTCCAAATTCGAATATATAGGAATTGAGCCAAAATATAAAGTACCAGAAAACCAAGATTGGGTTTCTTATGCTCAAAAAATAATTTACAATAATTAATTTAATAGGTGTTTTGTATTTAATTGATATTAAGGTGTTTGTAGGTGATTTTTATTTTATAATTTCGTAAGAAAAGTTTTTAAATAAAAATTTTATAAGATATTTGTCTATTACAAACCAAGTATTACTAATTAATTCACTTTCATTACCAAAACATATTTTTTATTTAAATTTTAAAATTAAATTTGATACAAAAGCTCAATCAATTATTGAAATGTTCCTTCATCAATGATTACAAAATGAAACGAAGACTCCTAAATTCACCTTTAAAAGGTTGTTTTATATTGGTTTTTTTGATGATAGCATCAAAACACATCTTTGCTCAGACTGCAAAAGAATCCGATTATCAGGAAAAATTAAGTTCGTTGATTAGAGAAACAACAAATAATCCAGAAAGGGGGTTAAAAATAGCTGATTCACTCATCACTATTTCAAAAAAAGCAAAGGATATAAATAATTATGCTATTAGCATGCTTGCAAAAGGAGCAGCGCTTTCTTTCATAGGAAATAATACAGAGGCTCTCGAAATAGAAATGAGAGCGTATGCTATTTTTGATTCTATAAATGACGTTACTGGAAAGGCTTTAAGTTTACTTAATATTTCTTATGTCCAGATGCATCTTAAAAAACCAGTTAAGGCACAAGATTATTTACTTCAAGCATTGGCAATTACGGATAAAGACAATAGCAGGCTATTAACAAACA
Organism: Mariniflexile sp.; assembly: GCF_041583155.1. Lineage (GTDB taxonomy): Bacteria > Bacteroidota > Bacteroidia > Flavobacteriales > Flavobacteriaceae > Mariniflexile. The sequence continues at coordinate 5,450 of NZ_JBFHGK010000043.1, read as the reverse complement.
TTTATGCAAATTTAGCTGGTTCGGCAGTAGATTTAGAGCAATATACTGAAGGGATAAAGTATTATCAAATGGCATTAACTCATTTCAATAAAATTGAAAACTATTATGGCACATCTATCTCATACCATGGAATTTCTATAGCCTTTAGAAAACTTCAGGACAATATTCTTGCTGAAAAATATGGGCTACTTGCATTGGCTTATCAAAAGAAATCCAATTCCGATTACGCACTTTCAATGATTGCTTTAAATTTAAGTGATATATATCTTGAGCAAGGCAAATTGGATTCGGCAAAAAAATATTTAGATATTGGAGGCCAGGCTTCAAAAAAAATTAATTATCCATATCATAAAGAAAATTATTATGAAAATATGGCTAGGTGGTATCAACTTAAGAATGATTACAAAAACGCATTAGAATATTACAAAAAATACTCAATTATTAAGGATTCTATTTATTCTTTGGAAACCGAAAAGACTAATAGCGAAATTGAAGAAAAATTTCAAAATGAACTAAAAACTAATGAGATTAAATTATTAAAAACACAAAAAGAATTAGCTACAGCTCAAATAGAGAAAAACAGATTTTGGGCACTAATTTTAATCTTGGTAACCATTTTATGTATGGCTGCCATTGTTGTGTTATATCAAAATTACATAGGAAATAAAAAAACCAATGAATTATTAAGATTAGAAAAAGTACAGCTAGCCGAAAGGAATCAACTCCTGGAGACAGAAAACATTTTGGTGCAATTTGAAACTTTAAGGACCCAGGTTAGTCCTCATTTTTTATTTAATTCTTTAAACGCACTAACGTCATTAATAAAAACAGATAGAGATAAAGCATTGCGGTTTACCAAAGAATTTTCTAAAATTTTTAGAAACACTCTAGAATTGAAAAGGAAAAACCTCATTACTTTAAGAGAAGAACTGGAACATGTAAATTCTTATTTATACCTCCAAAAAATGAGATTTGACTCTAATTTAATCATAAGTATTAATATTGATTCTGTGTTTTTTAATGATTATTTACCTCCTTTTTCTTTACAAATGGTCATAGAAAATGCTATTAAACATAACATTATAACCATAGAATCTCCATTAAATATTAAGGTATTTACCCAAGACTCCTTTTTGGTTGTAACTAACAATCTTCAAACAAGACATGTTTCCGAAGATTCTACCAAAACAGGTGTAAAAAATATTATTTCACGTTACAAATACATTTCGGAGTTGGTACCAACATTCGAAATTAAAAACAATCTTTTCTATGTAAAACTTCCACTTATAAAAGAAGAATTATGAAAGCAGTAATCATTGAAGATGAAAAATTAGCATCAGATTATTTAGAAAACTTACTTCAAAAAGATGGTTTAAACATTGATGTTGTGAAAATCATTGATAATGTTAAAGATGCCATTCAATGGCTTTCACAAAACACCGTAGATATCATCTTCCTAGACATCCACTTAGGGGATGATACTAGTTTTTCAATTTTTGACAAATTACAGATTAATACGCCTATCATTTTTACCACAGCCTATAATGAATACGCGATAAAAGCATTTAAACTGAATAGTATTGATTATTTACTAAAACCAATTGATGAGGACGAATTGAGGGCTTCAATAGATAAATGGAAAGGAAGAATGTCTGATTCTAATGCATTTGATATTCAGAAACTTATGGCGATTATGCAGCATAAAGAAGATTATCAGGAACGATTTATGGTTGTTAGCGGATCTAAAATAAAAAGTATTCTTATTGATCAGGTAGCGTATTTTTTGTCTGAAGGACGTTATGTGAAATTAGTTACTAATAACAATGAAAAATATCTTTTAGACCAATCGTTGGAGAACCTCGAAAAAAAGTTGAACCCTCATTGTTTCTATCGTGTAAACAGGCAAGCTATAGTGAGTTTCAATAGCATTCAACAGATGGTAATTTGGTCCAAAAGTCGTGTGAAGTTAGAATTAAACCCTGTAACCGATTTTGATGTAATTGTAAGCATTGATAAATCTGGTGATTTCAAAAAATGGCTAAATAGATAAAATTTATCTTACTAGCATAGCAATTTCGTACTGTAAAATTGGTAAACTTCACATATTAGTCTTTCATAACAAGATTTCTTACTTTCATTACATTCTGAATTATTAAACAATCAATGTCAGCATATATTTGCTTCGTAATAGAAAGGTTTCTATTATAAAAAATCATCAATAATCAAAAAACAAACATTATGAAATTTAGAATTTATGTTATTACAGGCCTAACTTTATTAGCTTGTAAAATAGCAAGCGCTCAAGAAGTTAATTGGGGTGTAAAAGCAGGAGTGAACATGTCCACTTTAAAAACCGATTTAAACCAGGAAAAGTATTTACTTGGATACCACTTAGGAGGTCTGGCAGAAATCAAAATCAATGAAAAATTTTTATTGCAACCAGAATTACTTTACTCATTGCTAGGTGGGAAAATTGAAGATTCTTTTAGTTTTGACGATGAAGGCACAACCTTCAATACAAAATATAAAGAAGACGTTAAACTAGCTTATTTACAATTGCCAGTTATGGCTAAATATCAAATTGTAAATAAGTTGAATTTGGAAATTGGCCCACAAATTGGTTATTTATTAAGTGGAAAAAGTGATTACGACGTTACAATGAATTTTGACGGAGAAAGCATTACAGATTCAGGTTCTGAGGACATTAAAGATCAAGTAAAATCTTTGGATTTTGGTTTAAACTTTGGTTTGGGATATGAATTAAGTAACAAGATGATTATTCAAGGCAGGTACCATTTAGGCTTATCGAATATAAACGATACTGAAGCCAGTTTTGATGAAGACTCTGTAGACAGAGGAAGTGTTAAGAATAGTAGCTTTCAAGTATCTGTGTTGTTCAAATTGTAGAAGTTTAATTTTAGTTTTAGTTAGAAATGGGGTTTCATATTATGGAAACTCCATTTTTTTTAAAGCAATAATTCATTATGAAGATTTTGAATTATCAGCCATGAAATACATAATAGCTGTTTGTCGGTAATTCTTATCTCATCCAAGCTTTTTTTAAAAACATATTCAAAAAAACATAGACTTTTTACAAAACTAATATTAAAAAAAGTAAAATTTTTCGTTACACAAAAGCAACCTTTTCTTATTTACTACATCTATTCTTCATAACAATTATTCCTTTAATGGTTTAGTTGTAAGCTTAATGTCAAACAAAAAAAAACAGTAATAGTTCATTTAAAAGTCTACAAATCATATTTATGAAAAAAGCACATCCAAACAAACAAATTTTTCTAGAAACACATAACGTAAAAAACTTGCATAGTGGTTTTGGACAATTCAATTTTAATTTGGCTAGAGCCTTAAGTAAAGAAACCGAATTTCTAAATGAGCATGAAGTGATTCTTAATTGCAACAATAAAAGTGTAAAAGAAGAGTTGCAGAGTACTATTTCATTTAATAAATACAGGCCGATAACAAGATATCCACTTTTTAGGATGAGGAAAAAATTTAGTTTATGGCATTCTGTTAACCAAAATACCAAAATTGAACCAGCTTCAAAAAATGTTCCTTATTTGTTAACCATACATGATGTAAACTTTTTAGAAGAAGAGTCTGGAAAACAATTAGATTTCAGAATTAATCAATTAAAAAATAAGATTAATAGAAGTTCTGCGATTGTATATGTTTCTGAGTTTGCAAAACAAAATACGCATGCCAATTTTAACATTCCGGATATTCCAGAATATGTGATTTATAATGGGAATAATTTCAACGTTAATGCTTCCAATTACATGGAAAATTACCAGATTAAGTATGTTCCAAATAAACCTTACATTTTCTCGATTGGCCAGGTAGTGGAAAAAAAGAATTTCCATACGTTAATAGAAATGTTGAGACTTTTAGCTGATATTGTTTTGGTTATTGCAGGCGAATTAAAGACAGCTTATGCCGAACTGCTTAAGGAAAAAATACAACAATATAAGTTAGAGAATAGAGTTTTTTTATTAGGAAACATAACAGAGTCAGATAAAATTTTCTATTATAAAAATTGTCTTGCCTTCGCATTTCCTTCATTAAGAGAAGGTTTTGGACTTCCTGTTTTAGAGGCAATGACTTTTGGTAAACCCGTTTTCCTTTCTAACAAAACTTCGTTACCTGAAATTGGTGGAACTCATTCCTTTTATTGGGATAATTTTGATGCAAAAGACATGGCAACTGTTTTTGAAACAGGCATGAACACATTTCAAGGCAATAAAGCTATGTTTGAATCGGCTTACATTAATCGCTCCCAACAGTTTACCTGGGAAAAAGCAGCAAAAGACTATATAAATATTTATAAAAACATTTTAGAAAATTAACACCCTAATATTAATTACTACATACGCATTTAATGAAAAATTTTAAAAGATTTTTAAAATATCTTGTTCCTTATAGAAAATATCAAATACTAAGCATACTTTATAACGTGTTGTATGCCTTGTTCTCTTCAATATCCATGCTTTCTTTATTACCTATGATAAAAGTACTTTTTGATGAAGGTGAAAAGTTAAAGGAGAAACCGGTTTTTAATGGCATAAAGGATTTTGACCTTAATTACATTGAAGATTACTTGAATTATTTCATAACCCACATGAATGAAACCAAAGGACCTTTAACCACATTAATAAGCATCGTTGGGTTTGTAATAAGCACTTTCTTTTTGAAAAATTTGTTTAGTTACCTCTCCATTCTATACATGACCTATTTGAATAATGGTATTTTAAAAGACCTTAGGCAAGATGTTTATAATAAGGTTGTAAGTTTAAATGTGGGATTTTTTTCCAATGAAAGAAAAGGAGATCTTATTGCTAGAATGACCTCGGATATTAACACCATAAAAGTATCATTTATGAGCATTTTAATGATGATTCGGGAGCCTTTAACCATTCTTTTTACACTAGCTGCCATGATTGCAATCAGTTGGAAGTTAACAGCTTTTGTAATATTTTTTATTCCTATTTCCGGATTTTTAATTTCTAAACTAAGCAAAGGAATAAAAAGTCAATCTGGCGATATTTTTGCTTTAGAAGGTCATTTACTTTCAAACATCGAAGAAACCTTAGGAGGTATAAAAATTATTAAAAACTTTACCGCCGAAAGTTATTTTTCTAAAAAGTTTAACGACTCTACGAAGCAAATAAATGATCTTAATAATTCAATAAGTAAGGTTATGAGCCTATCTGCTCCAACAAGTGAGTTTTTAGGAATTTTTGTTATCTCCATTCTACTCATTTACGGAGGCTCTTTAGTATTAATAGATAAATCATTAAGTGGCGGGGCTTTTATGGCTTATATGGGCTTAGCGTACCAAATTTTAACTCCCGCAAAAGCTATTACCAGAGCACATCATGCCTTACAAGGTGGTAATGCAGCATATGAAAGAGTCGCTTTTATTTTGGATGCTG
>NZ_JBFHGK010000042.1:0-33026 GCF_041583155.1 Mariniflexile sp. | reverse complement strand
TTCACCGCCATTTTCCGGTAACCAACCGTCTTCATTTAAATAACAAACAAACGATAATTTGCGCCTATCATCATTCTGAAAGGTATCAATATGCCTCTTATAAAAAGTATCTTTCGGATAAATGGCGTAATGAAATTCTTTATGCAAAATACCCATAAAGCAAGTTTTATTTAAGTAGCTAACCAAATCGCCAATTTTATTAAAAAACAATGATTCAGAAGCATTAGCTTTAGATTCATCCATCCACAAAATAACATCCCCACGAATGGATTTTTCAATAGTCTCTTCAAACCTATTTCCTATGGCTGCTTTCTTAAAAGCATCTTCCTCATACTTCTCCATAAGGGATTGCCTTAATACAGTGACCTCTGCTTCAGTAAAAAAATTTTCAATAATACTAAATTGATTGCTTCCAATATCAGAAATTATCTGCTCATAAAGTGCATTTTCAACAAAATCAATTGCTTCAAAAAGATGACTCATAACTAATTATCTCATTAGCTATTTTTTTAAAAAAAGGCCAATTATTGGCCAAATGTAATCTAAAATCGAATTGCTTTTACAAAACTCCTATCTTTGTACTTTAAATATATTCCTAATGAGTTTAATTCGTATCACAAAACAATTTTCTTTCGAAACCGGTCACGCCCTTTACGGCTACGATGGTATGTGCAAAAATGTACACGGCCACAGCTATAAACTATCGGTTACCGTAATTGGAAAACCCATAACCGACACCTCTAATGTTAAGTACGGTATGGTTATAGATTTTGGTGATTTAAAAAAAATAGTAAAAGAAGAAATTGTAAACGTATTCGATCATGCCACCGTTTTTAACAAAAACACGCCACACGTAGAACTTGCTAAAGAACTGGAAGATAGAGGCCATAATGTATTATTAGTAGATTATCAACCAACTAGTGAAATGATGGTTATAGATTTCGCTAAGAAAATTAAAAAAAGGTTGCCAGAACACATATCGTTGCACTCTTTAAAACTTCAGGAAACCGACAGTTCATTTGCAGAATGGTACGATTACGATAATATTTAAGGCGTTACCTCAAGGGTCGGGCTTTCGCAAGTCGCACTCTGCGAGGTGCTCCAACAATTGCTCAATCCCTAACGCACCCAGCCTCCATGTCCAGTAATAAAAACATTATTCGTGCAATAGTGACTAAATTACATATATTTACCGCATGAATATTCCAAAAGGAAAAAAGATATATTTTGCCTCCGATAATCACTTAGGAGCACCAACACCCGAAGCTTCTCGCCCACGCGAAAAGAAATTTGTTGCTTGGTTAGACATCGTTAAACAAGACGCTGCAGCTATATTTTTAGTAGGCGATTTATTCGACTTTTGGTTTGAATACAAAACCGTAGTTCCAAAAGGATTTACAAGAACGCTTGGTAAACTAGCCGAAATATCCGATTCCGGAATTCCTATATACTTTTTTGTTGGCAACCACGATCTATGGATGAATGGGTATTTTAAAGACGAATTAAACATCCCCGTATTCCACCAACCTAAAGAATTCACCTTTAATAACAAAACGTTTTTTATTGGTCATGGCGATGGTTTAGGTCCTCACGATAAAGGCTATAAACGCATGAAAAAAGTATTTACCAACCCATTTTTTAAATGGCTTTTCAGGTGGATACACCCCGATATTGGCGTAAAAATTGCCCAATACTTATCTGTAAAAAACAAATTAATTTCGGGTGATGAAGATGCTAAATTTTTAGGTGAAGACAACGAATGGTTGGTGCAATTCTCAAAAGAAAAACTAAACGAAAAGCATTACGATTATTTTGTTTTTGGTCACCGTCATTTACCTCTAAAAATTGAATTAAACAGCCAATCAAAATACATTAACTTAGGCGATTGGATTAATTATTACACCTATGGTGTATTTGATGGTGAGCATTTTGAATTGGCAACCTATTAATCTCTATTATGGGCTTCCAAATCCTTCGTTAAATCTAATTTTCTAAACGAAGGCGACACAATTCCTGTAGCCACCACGGTTATCAAGGTCATTGTTCCTCCAAAAACAACCGCAGTAACCGTTCCCATAAGCTTTGCAGTTACACCACTTTCAAAAGCTCCCAATTCATTAGAAGAGCCTACAAACATCGAGTTTACCGACGATACGCGTCCACGCATATGGTCTGGTGTTTTTAGTTGTAAAATAGTTTGCCGCACCACCATAGAAACCCCATCAGTTACACCACTAAAAAACAAGGCCAATACGGAAATCCAAAATATAGAAGACAAACCAAAAACAATAATAGAAACCCCAAAACCGAACACAGCAACCAATAGTTTCATGCCTGCATTTTTACTTATAGGCAAGTAGGCCGTAATTAGCATCGTTAAAAACGCACCAACAGCAGGAGCAGCACGCAAAACACCAAAACCTTCGCTGCCAACTTTTAAAATGTCTTGAGCAAAAACAGGCAACAAAGCAATGGCTCCTCCAAACAAAACCGCAATCATATCCAAGGTCATGGCACCCAAAATAGCCTTTGTTTTAAATACAAACCGCACACCTTCTTTCAAACTTTCAATTACCGGTTCTCCAATTTTAGGATTTAAGATTGGTTTTTGTTTTATTTGTAATAAGATGGTAAACGACAACATTACCAAGGCGAAAATGATACATAGTGACCAATGTACGCCTATCCATCCAATTAAAAAACCACCAGTTGCAGGCCCTAAAACTGAAGCCATTTGCCAAGTAGAACTATTCCAGGTAGCTGCATTAGGATATATTTTTTTAGGTACAATTAAAGCAACCAACGAGAAAATTGTTGGCCCAAAAAAGGAACGCAAAAAGCCTCCAAAAAACACTAAAGCATAAATACCATACAAAATGGTTTGTGTGGACCAGCCCGAAACAACCTTAGGCCAGGTTAATAAAAACAAACCCAAACTAATTATGGAAAATGCAGCAATACATAAAGCTAAAAGATTCCGTTTTTCTTTTTGATCTACAATATGACCTGCAAATAAAGCCATAGTAAATGCTGGGATTATTTCCATTAAACCAATAACACCTAAAGATAAAGGATCTTTGGTTAAGCTATACACTTCCCATTCTATTACAATAAATTGCATAGACCAACCAAAAACAAGTACAAAACGTACTAGTAAAAAAATGTTGAATTCATTAATTCGAAGCGCAGCGTAAGGGTCTGTCTTTGCCATTGTAACTTCCTGTAAGGGCAGGAATCCATTTAATTTCCAAACAAATTTAGAATAATGCAGACAACTACCTTAAATTTTTATAGAAATTTGGATTAAAAACACTACTCCTGAATATCTCTTAATTTAAGCTGAAGAGACACATTCCCTTGCCATTCATTTTCATCTATGGAATAAACGGCTTTAAATGGTTTTTTATCTGAAACAACATCTAGTTTATCTCCCATACCGAAACCAATGCAAACAAAACTATTGGATTTTGGCTGTGTTACTGTTAATCTTAAATGAGTTTTATCCTCACCCACCTGTTTACCAAAGCCTGTATCGGTTAAATTATTGGTCATAAAAACCGGTGTCATATTATTAGGGCCGTAAGGTGCAAACTGTTTTAAAATTCTATAAAATTTAGGCGTAATATCTTCCAAATTAATCTCTGCATCAATTTTTATTTCAGGTGTAAGAAGACTTCTGTCAATTGTTTTAGAAACCTCATCTTCAAAAGCCTGTTTAAATGCTTCGTAGTTTTCTTCTAAAAGCGTTAAACCTGCAGCATATTTATGCCCCCCAAATTGCTCAATATATTCACTACAAGCCTCCAAGGCATTATAAACATCAAAATCGCGAACAGATCGTGCGGAAGCTGCCAACCTATCGCCACTTCTAGTGAACACTAGGGTTGGTCTGTAATAAGTTTCGGTTAATCTGGAGGCCACAATACCAATAACACCTTTGTGCCATTCAGGGTCGTAAACCACTGTAGTAAGTCTGTTTTCTTCTCCATTCCCTTCTATCTGCTTAAGCGCCTCTTGGGTAATTTGCTTATCTGTTTCACGTCTTTCCTGATTATACTCATTTATTTCGGAAGCATATTTGGCTGCTAAATCAGCATCTTCTTCAACCAATAATCGCACAGCAAAATTGCCATGTTCCATTCTACCAGCTGCATTAATTCGTGGCGCAACTACAAAAACCACATCGGTTATGGTTAATTCGGTTTTGTCAATTTGATTTAAAATAGCTTTAATTCCTGGTCTTGGGTTGGAGTTAATTACCATTAGACCATAATAGGCCAAAATCCTATTTTCACCATTAATCGGGACTATATCGGCACCAATAGCCGTTGCAACCAAATCTAAATAGTCTATTAAATCTTCGGCTGTTTTACCATCTTTTTGCGCTAATGCCTGTATAAGTTTAAAACCTACACCGCAACCACATAACTCTTTGTAAGGGTAAGTACAGTCTTCCTGCTTGGGGTCCAAAACTGCTACTGCATCTGGAATTTCATCTCCTGGTCGGTGGTGATCACAAATAATAAAATCGATACCTAAGGATTTTGCATGAGCAACTTTATCAACCGATTTTATACCACAATCCAGTGCAATAATAAGTGTGAAATTATTTTCTAAAGCAAAATTAACTCCCTTAAATGAAACACCATAACCTTCATCATACCTATTAGGAATGTAGGTATAAACCAAATTATATTTCGATTTTAGATAAGACGCCATCAGTGCAACGGAGGTTGTACCATCCACATCATAATCGCCATACACTAAAATATTTTCTTTATTTGCCATAGCTAGCTCAATTCTAGCCACTGCTTTGTCCATATCTTTCATTAAATATGGATCGTGTAAATCATCTAAACTCGGTCTAAAAAATGCTTTAGCCTCTTCAAAGGTTTCAATACCTCGTTGTAATAACAAAGTTGCTACTACAGGATCAACCTGCAGGGCGTTTTGCAATGCTTCACGTTTTTTAGCATCGGGTTTGGGTTTAAGTGTCCAGCGCATTTTAAAAATTAAAAGTTAGAAAATTAACAACATTGAAATTTCAACCTTGTAACTTTACTTTTTATGAAAATGGGTTTCAATAGTTAACGCTGCGAACTGACGAAACATTTCCATAACACCGCAATATTTTTCTATGGATAAATCCACTGCTTTCTGAAGTTTTTTTTCATTTAAGTTATTACCATAAAAATGAAAATGCATAGCTACCTTATCGTAAAATTTAGGATGCTCTTCGGTAAGATTGGCTTCAATGTCTATTTTAAAATCGGCAACTTCTAATTTCATTTTTTTAATAAGCGACGCTACGTCTAAGCCAGAACATCCTGCCAAAGCTGAAAGCATTAAGGCCTTTGGTCTATACCCTTCACCGTTACCATCATTCTCCGGTCCTGCATCAATAAATAAATTGTGGCCGGATGGGTTGGTACTTTCAAACTTCATGTTTCCTAACCAAGTTGTGGTGATAACATTTGTCATATTCTAAAACTTTTTTTGTTGTATTTTTTTCAAAAATACATATTAATTATACAAAAAAAACTTTCAAACCAATTAGTTACACACTTATATAGAAAATACAGTTATTTGGCTAACTCGCTGAAAATCTTCAACTAAAACTTTAAAATCTATTAATAAAATTGAAACAATATTAATAATTTAACATAGAGTCGTTGAAAGTAATTAAAGCTTGCTTCAATTACTATAAATCTATTTCTGTATGGTTTGCCTCCTTGTCTCCTTGCTCTAAAAAATTTTAAAAATGGATCCATCATTTCTAGTTATAAAACAATAAACGGTGAGGTTTAATTTCAAACAAACCGTATATAAATTTTCAATAACTTTTCAGTCAATATTCTATGTTCATTGCGTTAAGGTTGCACGGAAAACCCTATAAATACTACAAAACCTTAATTAAACGAATCATTAATATCTAATTTTTTAGTATTAAATAAATTCCAATTTTAACTCATTGACATATTTATTAATTAAAAATGATTTTTTAATAAAAACGCAAGCTTTTTAAGCAAAACCCCAATATACACTAAAAATTCACTTTAAATTATTTATATATTTGAGAAAATAACAATCTAATTTACTTCACATGAAAAAAAATCCTAATCTCTTTTTTCTTGTTTTTTTTGCCGCAACATGTAGTGTTGTGTTTTCACAAAACATAACAGTTAGTGGAACCGTAACCGATGCTTCTAGCATACCGCTTCCTGGTGTAAATATTCAAGTAAAAAATTCTAATTTTGGCACCTCAACAGATTTTGATGGAAAATATAAGATTTCCGCAAAAAAGAATGATGTTTTAATATTTTCTTTTGTTGGCTTTAACACCAAAGAGGTTATTGTAAAAGGTGCTACCTTAAACATTAGTTTAAAAGAAAATACAGAATCTTTAGACGAAGTTGTAATAACATCTTTTGGTATAAAACGGAGTGAAAAAGAACTAGGATATTCTGCCACCACAATTAAGTCGGAAGATGTGAGTACTGCTGGAAGAAGTAATGCAATTTCTTCATTGCAGGGTCAAGTTGCCGGCTTACAAATATCTAAAACTTCAGGTTCAGTAGGTTCTGGATTTGATATTAATATTAGAGGATTGTCTTCTATGAACCCTTCGGTTAGTAGCCAACCATTAATTGTTGTTGATGGTGTAGCTATAAATAACGATAACTTCGTACCAAGCTTAACTGGTAATAGTGAAAACTCATTTGTATCTAGTAGTGAAAAATATTCAGCCACCTCAAAATCAAACGATTTAAATCCAGATGATATAGAATCCTACACCATTTTAAAAGGTGCTGCAGCTACGGCGCTTTATGGTACACGGGCTGCCAATGGTGCTATAATTATAACTACCAAAAAGGGTAAAGCAGGAAAAGCAACCATTAATTTATCTAGCTCCTTATCAACAAGTAAGGTAACAAAAACACCCGAGTTACAGACGGTATTTAGAGAAGGTCGTTATGGCAGACCATTTAGCCTTTATACCCCAGAAACCGACACGGGCTATACGGTAACAGGCATTGGTAGTGGTAATGGCCCTTATTCTTGGGGTGTTAGGTATACCGATGATAGCTTTACTTATAATGGTATTACTGTAGATTTATCAGACGATAAATTTTATAACCCTTTTGATGAAACCTTTAAAACGGGTATTGATAAAAATGTAAACTTTAATATTTCTGGCGCTTCAGATAAGTTTAATTATTTTGCATCTGTTTCAAACACCCAAGAAGAAGGCATCATTCCAGGAACCGATTATGGCAAAACAACTTTTAGATTAAATTCTGGGTATCAAGCCACAGAAACTTTCAAAATAGACGCTTCCATAAGTTATTCAAATTCAGACTCCCGAAAACCCACAGGTGGAGACAAATCTATTATGAGTGCTGTTGGATATTGGACTGGCAGCTTCCCTATTTCAGATTATCTGAACCCAGATGGAACAAGACGAAATCCATATCCAGGGTTTATAGACAACCCTTTATATAATGCTGAATTTAGTTCTTTAACCGAGGATTCCAATCGTTGGATAGCAAATACCAATTTAACTTGGGTTCCAAAAGAATGGGTAAGCGTTAGTTATTCCGCACAGGTAGATAACTTTAGTTCAATATACAGTCGTTTTGTAGCCCCCGATTTAGATGAAGGCTCTGGTGAAAATGGTTTCATCGTTAATCAAAACCTCGATTTTATGGGTTTAGAATCTAATTTTTTAGTCAATTTTACTCATAAATTAACAGATAATATTGGTACATCATTATTGTTAGGAAATCAAATTTCGGACAAAAAATGGCATTCTAACCGACAATATGGTGAAGACCTATTGTTTCCACACGTAAATCATATCAGTAATGCTCAAGGTGGTTTTACAGTTTCTAATAACGTAACCACATTAAGAGAAATAGGTGTTTTTGGCGAATTAAAAGTCGATTTATACAACAAACTATTTTTTACCTTCACAGGGAGAAACGATTGGTTATCTACCTTACCGTTAAAAAACAACTCTGTTTTCTATCCTAGTGCAAGTATCGCATATGATGTTCACAGTTTGTTTTCAAAAGACAATAAAGCCTTCTCTTTTGGAAAGCTAAGATTTGCCTACGCCGAAGCAGGAAACGGAACTGGATTTGGTTTAAGCGGACGCCCTTATTTTTCTTCTGCTGCTAATTTCCCGTGGGGAGGCGTGGGCGGATATGACCTGGATGATAGTTCAAGCGACGAAAATTTATTACCAGAAAGAACTAAAGGTATAGAAATTGGTGCCGATTTTCGCTTTTTCAGCAATCGCATCCGTCTAGATTATGCTTATTTTAAAAATAAGGTAACCGATGCCATCTTTCCTGTAAATACGCCACCTACATCTGGATTTACTTCTTTATTAAGAAATGCAGGTACTTATACAACCTTTGGTCATGAGTTTTTATTGAGTGGTGATATCATTAAATCAAAAGATTTCACATATACTATTAATTATACCTATTCCACTAATGATGGTAAAGTTACCGATTTACCTGACGATGTACCGTACATTGATTTTATAACACCAGATCCAGACCCAACTGGAGCCAATTTATACCTACAACCTAGAGAGGGCGATCGTATTGGCGCTATTTATGGATATCTATCAAACAGAACAGAAGACGGCGAACTAATTCTTGGGACCAATGGCTTACCTACCACAGATTTTAATAACAAGGTAATTGTTGGAAACTCTACTGCCGATTTTACAATGGGCTTTGGTAATTCATTAAAATATAAAGGCTTTAACTTTAACTTCTTGTTTGAATGGAAAAAAGGTGGCGATAAATACTCTTGGACAAGCTACATTAATAACAGAATGGGTAGCTCTCAATACACAATGCAATTTAGAGAAACCGATACCTATGTGTTTGATGGCGTTATGGCAGACCCGGCTAATCCTGGAAACTATGTTACAAACACAACTGTGGTTGATACATCACCAACCTCATCTGCCCTATACAATCTATTTAATACGACAGCTTATTGGAGAAGAAATGCCGAAGTATTATTACAAGACGCTTCTTGGGTTAAGCTAAGAAACATTGGTCTTTCCTATACATTAGAAGGAAATCTTATCAGTAAATCTATTGATAATATAACACTAAGTGCCAATGCCAATAATATTTTAATCTGGACACCTTTTGACGGCTACGACCCTGAAGGAAGCGATTATAGTGCAGGCAGTAATATTAACGGGTTTACAGGTAGAAGCATACCTTTAGCCGAATTTTATTCATTTAGTGTTTCATTTAAATTTTAAACCAAAAAAACATGAAAAAACATATAATTCAATTAACATTAATCGTTTCTACGTTTTTTATTGCTGTTGGGTGTGATGGATACTTAGATGTGAACACACCTTCGGGAGTTCAAGATGAATCCGCCTTAGGAGCTAAAGACCTTATGGGACCAATAATGAGAAATACAGTAACCGCTAATTATTATGCAGCGATAACATTTGGAAACTATGTTCAATATTTTGGTAGTTATGGTTTTGGAGCCAGTGGCTTTACAACAAACGCATCAACATGGAATGTGATTTACACTGACATTTTACCTAATATTAAAACCCTAAAAACAAAAACTGCCGAAACAGGAGCGCTTCATTATGCAGCTGTAGCCGATATTCTTGAAGCCATTAACATTAGTTTTGCCGTAGAATGCTGGGGAGACGTTGTGTATTCTCAAGCTACGGAACCAAACATCTATCAATACCCAAGTTTAGACGATGGTAAAACTGTATACAATCAAGCATTCGAACTATTAAATAATGCCATAGAAACCTTAGAAGCTCCCGATGCCTCTGGTATTTTATTGGGTAGTGAAGATATTATTTATGGTGGTGGTACAGGGGCATATGCTAAATGGCTGAGAGCAGCTTACACTTATAAAGCTAGAATGCAATTAAAAATGATGAAAAATGGAGGCACAACTGCCGCAGATGTTTTAGCATCTATTTCCAAAGGTTTTACTTCTAATGATGATGATTTTCAACTAGATTATCCTAGCGATAAAACGAATCCGTATTATGCTACTAACGTCACTCAAAGAAGTACTTCCAACTTTTTTTACGCACTTAACGACCAATTAATAAGCCTAATGAATGGTTCTCAATATCCATTTAATGGTACAATTACCGAAGATCCACGTCTTACAGCCATGTTTGTGAAAGAAACTAGTGTTGGAGTCGCATCGCCATCAACAGACCCATGGCGCGGTTTTTTAAATGGCGGAACTGGACTTTCATCTGATGGGCAATCTGGCAATGTTTACTACAAGGATGGGGGGTTTCACACCTCAAGCACCTCACCATTAATACTGATGACATATGCTGAAGCCATGTTTATAAAGGCGGAAGCAGAATTTTTGGCAAATGGCGGCACAACAACTAGTACTGGCACAACGGCAAGTGGCTATAGTGCTTACTTAGCTGGAATAGAAGCTAACATTGCAAAATTAGGTGTTAATGGCACTGCTTATTTAGCAGATACCGCAGTAAATGTGGGACAGGCGAATTTGCAGCTAAACCACATCATGAAAGAAAAATATATTGCAAACATTCACAATACAGAAACGTTTAGTGATTTTCGTAGGTATAATTTTTCAGCAAATGTATTTAAAGGATTGGCTCTAAGAATACAACAACCAGAAGATGAATATTTAGGAAAATGGTTTGTTAGAGCAGTTTATCCAACCTCAGAAACCGACTCCAATCCCAACATACCTTATGATGAAACCACTTGCGTAAATAGCATATGGCTATTCCAATAATTAAGTGATATAAAAAAAGAGAGGCTTATTTCCAAATTAAAATCAGCCTCTCTTTTTATTTTACATTTATTGAGCTTTTACTTAAATAATCAGAAACTTAACAATACTTCTTTTAGCTTATTTAAATCTGTTTTGGTATGGTTTGCAGTGATAACAATTCTGTTCATAGCCGCTTTATAAGTGGGGTATTTAAAATTAGCAATTATGATTCCTTGATGGAAGAACTTTTTAAAAATAGTATCATCCTCACAATAAATAACGGGATATTTTTTATTGAATTTGAAAATTGGTTTCAACTTTAAACCTTCAAATAAAAACTCTAAATTGAATTCTAATTTTCCTCTTTGATTTTTTATAATATCTTGAGAAACCATAAAAGCTTCTAGGTAAGCAGGGCTGATACTTGAAGAAGAAATAAAGTCTGGCTCGTTTCTTAAAACATTTATAAAACCAGCATCTCCTGCTATAATGCCTCCAGCCATTCCCAATGCCTTACCTAAAGAAGACACCATTATTTTTTGATTAACAACTTTGTTGGGAATTGAATTAAAAACACCTTCTAAATGGTTACCTACAATACCTAAACTATGTGATTCATCAAGCAGCAAGATTATCTGTTTTTGTGGCGAAATGGAACTTAAAAAATCAAACGGAGTCGGTTCAACTTCCAAACCCAAAAAAGCATCAGCCGCAATAACAACCGTTTCAGGAGTATTATTCAGCAAGTTTGGATGCACTTTGCCATCAACAAAAACCGGTAAACTTTTTTGATATAAAATGGCTGGATGTGTTTTTGGATAATGATAAAACGCATTTACTGACTTCGATAAACATTCCAAAACTAACTTGCCGGCAAAAGTTCCCGAAGAACATGTTAACGCAGTTTCTGTTCCAATTAAATTAGCAAATGCTTCTTCGGCTTTCTTAAAAATGGATAGTTTAATATTGGCATTACGCGAACTTCCATAGCAAGTGCCCCACTTTTTAATTCCTGTTATGAGGTTGTTTTGAAACTCAGCATGTGTAGACAAACCTAAATAAGCAGTACCTCCAAAATACAAAAAAGACTTTCCTTCTACTGTAATTTCCCGATCGGGAAAACTTTCAATAATCATACAAAACTAAATTAAAGACACGCCCGTACCATTTAAACTACAGTAGGTAGTAACCCCATTTTTTATTGATACACCCGTTGCAATATCTTCCGATAATAAAATAGCTCCATCCATATCCACATAATCTAAAAGTGGTAATAAATGAGCAATTGCTGAAATACCAACCGAAGATTCCGTCATGCAACCAACCATCGTTTTCATGTTTAGATTTTTTGCCTGTAAAAGCATGCGCTTAGCTGAAGTTAATCCACCACATTTTACCAGTTTCACATTAATTCCATGAAAATGATTGTGGCATTTTGCAACATCTGCTTCTACTTGGCAACTTTCATCGGCAATAACGGGTAATACCGATTTTTGAAACACTAATTTATGCGCATCCCAATCATCAGCTTTTAAAGGTTGTTCTAAAAATTCAACTCCAAGCGTTTTCAAAACTTTTGCGTTAGCTATGGTTTCATCTACTGTCCAACCACAATTGGCATCAATTCTAAAAACAGCATCGGTATGTTTTCGTAATTCGGTAACAATTTTAATGTCTTCTTTAGTTCCTAATTTTATCTTATAAATAGGCCAAGGCATCTCCTTCATTTTAAAAACCATTTTTTCAACAGTATCAATGCCAATGGTATAATTAGTTAAAGGATTGTTTGAGATATCATAACCCCAAAGTTCGTATAGTTTTCTGCCTTGTTTTCGCGCATATAAATCATTGTAAGCTAAATCTAAAGCACACAGCGCAAACATATTATGTTTTAAATGCGGATACATTTGTTGCCAAAATGCTTCAGGGGTTAAATGGTTTGATGCTTCAATTAGTGATTTTAATTTTGTTAAATCATCAATCATTTTAGGGATGGTGATTTGATAATAGGGATTTGAAGTCGCCTCACCAAAACCAGAAAAATCACCATCTTTCAACTCAACAATTAATGTTGGTTGTACATCGTAAGACTCTCTAGAAATTGAAAAAGTATGTTTTAATTTTAAATTGAATGAACTAAGAATTAACTCCATAAACAGTTTTTAAATAATGATGAAAGTTACTAAAATATGGGTTTTGAAGAGGTTTATTGGTGATGTTTTTTTGCCACAAATACCCGAATTATTTTTTTTTCAAAACAATTAATTTAATTTAAAAATTTTCTATTATATTTGACTCAAAGTAAAGTATTATATACTTTTTTAAAACTATTATAGATTATGAATATACAAATATTACCAAATTGGTGTAAAAAATTAGGCTTAATAGTTTTTATTATTTTTTCAATACTTATAGGTCGAGATGATTTTGTACGGGGTTTTAAGGATGCACATAAAGATTCTGATTATTCATATGATAACACTTCAGTTTCAAAAAATAAAACAAATTTGGCTTCAAATGATAACGACACTTTGTTTTTAAACTATTTTGGAAAACCATTAATGCATTTATTTGAAATAACATGCATTTTAGGCATGATTATCTATATGATTTCAAAGGAAAAAATTGAAGACGATTATATAATAAAACTGCGCTTGGAATCTTATCAACTTACAACTTTAATGTTTCTGATTACAACCATAATATTATTTGCATTGTACGGAGATTTGAATTGGACTTTAAGCTATTTCATTAATTTATTTATTATATTATACCTTCTAGTCTTTTTCATAAAAAAAAGAGTGTATTAATGAAGAATTTGATAAAAGTAGAACGAGCACGACACAATTTAACACAGGCTGATTTGGCAAATAAATTACAAGTTTCTAGACAAACTATACATGCCATAGAAACCAATAAATTCAACCCATCGGTAACATTAGCTATTAAAATGGCTCGTTTCTTTAACGTTACGGTTGAATACTTGTTTGATATAGAAGAATAACACTTATAATAACTTTCCAATCATACTCCTCAACTCCGGCAACACCTCAACCTCAAACCAAGGATTCTTTGTCAACCAAAACCGATTGCGTGGTGATGGATGCGGTAATGGCAAAAACTTTGGTAAATAGTCTTTAAAATTAGCAACCGTATCGGTGAGTGTTTTCTTAGCTTGCTTTCCTAAATAATAGTTTTGCGCGTACATACCAATTAAAATTACTAACTCCACATTGGGCAACTGTTCCAACAATGGTTTATGCCATTGTGGGGCACATTCGGGTCGTGGTGGCAAATCGCCCGTTGTTCCTTTTCCCGGATAACAAAAACCCATGGGCATGATGGCAAATTTTGTAGCATCGTAAAATTCCGCTTCAGTAACCCCCAACCAGTTTCTTAATTGGTTCCACTGGCATCATTCCAAGGAATACCTGTTTTATGCACTTTGGTTCCGGGTGCTTGACCAATAATAGTAATTTTAGCACTGGGATGCGCCACAACTATGGGTCGTGGTCCTAAAGGCAAGTGTTTTTCGCAGATGGCACATTGTTTTATAGTCAATAACAAATCTTGCATCTAAAACAAAAAACTATTTATTTTTCAAAGGTTCTCCTTCAAAAGTCAGCCCATCAAACCCCGTTTTCATAAAGTTTCTAATATTTTGATGCCCTGTGCCATTTGGATCTTTTAATACATCTTCAGAATAAAATTTCCCAAAACAAGCTAAGGTTTCCTTCTTTGTAAACCCTTGCAATTGGGCAAATGCAAACAATTTACATGAACCTGAATTTTCTCCAGCCTTGTTTTGCAATTCACCATTTTTAAAAGCGGTTGGTATGAAGTTATAATTAGCTTCTATTACAGCTATGGTTTCAGAAAATTCGATAGAAGTAGGCGTGTCTTTTAATTTTTGTTTGAAAGCTTCAAGTGTCATTTTTACTTATTCAGAATTATTTATATGTTAATTTTTTCCGGCAACCACAATTACTATTTCTCCTTTAGGTGGTTTATTAGTGTAATAATCTAAAACCGCTTTGGCGGTTCCGCGGATAGTTTCTTCATATAATTTGGTTAGTTCTCTGGAAACCGAAACCTCTCTATCTTCTCCGAAATATTCACAAAAATGACCCAAAGTTTTAATCAATTTATGCGGACTTTCATAAAAAATAATGGTTCTTGTTTCTTCGGCAAGAAGTAATAGTCGTGTTTGTCTGCCTTTTTTAACAGGTAAAAACCCTTCAAAAACAAACTTGTCATTTGGCAAACCAGAATTTACCAATGCGGGCACAAAAGCGGTAGCACCAGGCAAACAATCAACTTCAATACCGTTTTCTATACAAGCGCGTGTAAGTAAAAAACCGGGATCGGAAATTGCCGGTGTTCCAGCATCACTTATCAATGCCACGGTGGTACCAGCTTTTAATTTCTGGATTAAATTTTCAACCGTTTTATGCTCGTTATGCATATGATGCGATTGCATGTGTGTTGAAATTTCAAAATGTTTTAAAAGTTTGCCCGAGGTACGTGTATCTTCTGCGAGTATTAAATCGACTTCCTTTAAAACCTCAACAGCTCTAAAAGTCATGTCTTTTAAATTTCCAATAGGTGTTGGAACGATGTATAGTTTACTCATTAATTGTATTTGCTTTCTATAATTTGAAGAAATCTTGCCTCTACATCTTCTTTACCCACCCAATTATTGTAATCTAGTTTTACAATTTCCACAATAAATTGTTGAGCATTTTCATAGGTGTCAATAGATTTCAATTGTGTCATAACACGTTCATAATCTTCATTATTTCCTTCAAATAAATGCTTAATAAAGGCTAATTTATCATTTAATCCAATATTAAGGCCGCCATTTTTTATCCTATCATTTAAAGATTTTTTTTCGTTCGAAACTCCATTTTGGATTTTTGAAACCGGATCAAAAATGGGCATCGCCGTAAAATCCGCCATGATATCTTCTAGGCTAGGTTTAGCGACTTCCTTTTTTAGAATCTCTTTTTCCGGAAGTAATTCTTTTAAAACCTCATCAACAGGTTCAGTTTCATCAGGCATCTGTTCTACCATTTTTTTTATAGTTTCAATACCGGGCACCATTATATCTTCCTGCTCTTCTTGGTCGCCAGTATTAACAAACACCTTATTCTCAGCCTCATAGGCAGCATCTTTCTTGTTATTAAAACCACTTTCTAACGTATCTAAAAATGCAGAATTAATGCCTGCTGAAGGCGATTCTTCTTCAACTTGTTCATTTAAAAACTTTAATACAGATAGTTTTTCAAAAAGCACAGCCACTTCTGCGTGCATTTTTACAACATCTTCCCTTCCTTTCAGTTTGAGAATTCTGTGAGCAATACTTACCAACTCCGACTCTAACTTCTTCTTCATTATTATAATTTTTAAAATTAATGCAATTTAGGCTTTTGATTTTTAATAAATTTGCGCCACCTTTATACAAACGAATAATCGCTTTATTTTAGTGTTAAAATTACAAAATGTTTCTTGAAAATACCGTAAATCATAAAGAACAATTTGGATGGATTGAAGTTATCTGTGGCTCAATGTTTTCCGGCAAAACCGAAGAATTGATTCGCCGACTTAAGCGTGCGCAATTTGCACGGCAAAAAGTAGAAATTTTCAAACCTTCTATTGATGTACGCTATCATGAAGACATGGTTGTATCCCACGATTCTAACGAAATTCGTTCTACACCTGTTCCAGCAGCAGCCAATATTCCAATTTTAGCCGATGGCTGTGATGTGGTAGGTATTGATGAAGCTCAATTCTTTGATGATGAAATTGTACGTGTTTGTAACGATTTAGCCAACAAAGGTATTCGCGTAATTGTGGCTGGGTTGGATATGGATTTTAAAGGAAACCCTTTTGGCCCCATGCCTAGTTTAATGGCAACTGCCGAATATGTTACCAAAGTACACGCCGTTTGTACAAGAACAGGTAATTTAGCACAATACAGTTATCGAAAGGCAAAAAACGACAACCTAGTCATGTTGGGCGAAGTTGATGAATACGAGCCATTAAGCAGGGCTGCATACTACAAAGCCATGACCCGCGATAAAGTTCGAAATTTGAAAGTGAACGATGCCGAAGAATTG
This sequence comes from Mariniflexile sp., assembly GCF_041583155.1. GTDB lineage: Bacteria > Bacteroidota > Bacteroidia > Flavobacteriales > Flavobacteriaceae > Mariniflexile. Next base: position 16,122 of record NZ_JBFHGK010000042.1, on the reverse strand, counting down.
ATACAAAAACCAGAGAACCCTGATGCCTAAAGCACAAGAAACCATACTTGAAATCGATTTAAACGCCTTAAAACAAAACTTCGAGCATTTAAAATCGAGAATTACTAACGGCACACATTTTATGGCTGTGGTAAAAGCATTTGCTTATGGAAGTGATGCCTGCGAAATTGCTAGTTATTTACAAAAATTAAATGTGGATTACTTCGCAGTAGCCTTTGTACACGAAGGTGTAGCGCTTAGAAAAGCCGGCATTACAAAACCTATTTTGGTTTTGCATCCGCAAGCAGCAAATTTCAACCTATTAATTGAAAATTGCTTAGAACCTAATTTATATAATGCTAAAATTTTAAATGAATTTATAAATATCGCTTCCGCAAAACAACAAACCCATTATCCGGTACACATTAAGTTTAATACAGGGTTAAATCGTTTGGGTTTTTCAGAAAATGATATAGCATACATTGGCGAGAAACTAGAACAAACCAATGCGATAAAAGTAAAATCTATCTTTTCACATTTAGCAGCCAGTGAAGATTTAAATGAACAGGCATTTACTTTAAACCAAATTGAAAAATTCATTAAAATTGCTGAAAACACAACTAGAACATTAGGGTACAAACCACTGCTTCATATATGTAATACTTCGGGAATTTTAAATTATCCGGAAGCACATTTCGATATGGTTAGAAGTGGAATTGGCCTATATGGTTTTGGAAATTCAGAAAAAGAAAATAAAAACTTCACACCTATAGGTAGTTTAAAAACCATTATTTCTCAAATTCACACCATCAATAAAGGAGAATCCATTGGTTATAATCGCGCTTATAAAACAGAAAAACTATTAAAATCGGCAACACTTCCTATTGGACATGCCGATGGTATTGGCAGACAGTATGGCAAAGGCAAAGGATATGTGGTGATAAATGGCAAACGTGCCCATATTTTAGGAAACGTGTGTATGGACATGATTATGGTAAATGTAACCGATATTGATTGTAAAGAAGGCGATGAAGTTATTGTTTTTGGACCAAATACAACTGCCGAAAATTTAGCAGAAACTGCAAATACCATTTCCTACGAACTTATTACAGGAATTTCTCAACGCGTAAAGCGTGTTTTTGTAGGTTTTTAATATAAAATCGCACACAAATAAAAGTTTTTTATATACCTTAGTACCATACAACGATAACCGCTAAAATTAATATTTATGCTTAAAGAATTTAAAGATTTTGCCATGAAAGGCAACTTGGTAGATATTGCCGTTGCTTTTGTTATGGGTGCTGCTTTTAACAAAGTAGTAACTTCGTTTACCGCAGGAATTGTATCGCCATTAGTTGGCTTATTATTTAATTCGGACTTCAATGACTTAAAATATGTTATTACACCAGGTGTTGCAAATGAGGCAGGTGAAGTAACTGGAGAAATTGCTGTACTTTACGGTACATTCATTACTAGTTTAATTGACTTTATAATTGTGGCATTTGTTATGTTTATGATTATTAAAGGAATCAATAAAACTAAGAAGAAAGAAGAGCCAGCTCCAGCTGCACCAGCAGGACCAACTCAAGAAGAATTATTGATCCAAATTAGAGATTTATTAAAAAAATAACAAATTGTTAAATAAATAACATCGTGTTATTTGTTGTTAAAAAGCCTTTGTTTTCAGAAAACAAGGGCTTTTTTTTCGATTTAAAATAGAATAAATAATTAGTTTTGCCTGAAATTTTTAATGAATCTTAAATCATAATATAATGAAAGTAGCTGTTGTTGGTGCCACTGGTATGGTAGGCGAAGTGATGCTAAAAGTTCTTGCAGAACGTAATTTTCCTGTAACTGAATTGCTATTAGTAGCATCTGAACGTTCTGTTGGAAAAAAGTTAACTTATAATAATAAAGAATATACAGTAATTGGTTTAGCCGATGCTGTGGCTGCAAAACCTCAAATTGCTATTTTTTCTGCAGGAGGTGATACTTCTTTAGAGTGGGCTCCAAAGTTTGCCGAAGCTGGTACTACAGTGGTAGATAATTCTTCTGCATGGCGTATGGATCCTACCAAAAAATTGGTAGTTCCAGAAATTAATGCACACGAACTAACTAAAGACGATAAAATTATTGCTAACCCAAACTGTTCTACCATTCAAATGGTGTTAGCATTGTCACAACTTCATAAAAAATACAAAATGAAACGTGTAGTCGTTTCAACCTACCAATCCGTTTCTGGAACAGGTGTTAAAGCTGTAAAACAATTAGAAAATGAAATGGCTGGTATTGAAGGCGATATGGCATATCCGTACCCAATTAACAGAAACGTATTGCCACATTGCGATGTGTTTTTAGAAAACGGTTACACCAAAGAAGAAATGAAATTGGCTAGAGAGCCTCAAAAAATATTTAATGATAAAACCTTTTCTGTAACTGCTACAGCTGTTCGTGTCCCTACCGCTGGTGGACATTCTGAAGCTGTAAATGTACAATTTGAAAATGATTTTGATTTAGCTGATGTAAGACAATTACTTAGAGATACTCCAGGCGTTGTTTTACAAGACGACCCAGCTACAAACTCGTACCCAATGCCAATATTGGCTCATGATAAAGACGAGGTTTTTGTGGGACGTTTAAGAAGAGATGAATCGCAACCAAACACGTTAAACATGTGGATTGTTGCCGACAATTTACGCAAAGGTGCTGCAACAAACGCCATACAAATTAGCGAATATTTGATAGAAAATAACTTAGTGTAGTTGTTAATAAAATCCTATTATTTAAGCTCTTGTATTTATTACAGGAGCTTTTTTGTTTATTTTTGAAAGGATCTTATTTTTGAATTATAAAATAAACCATTGTTATATTTTACATCTAATAAAATAAATACTGATTGGTTTTAAATGTGATTGAAAATTAGCAAACTTAAATAAATGAAAAAAACATTAATTGGTTGCCTTGCCTGCATGCTTTTAGTTGGTTGCAAAAAAGAAACCTCAGAAAAAAACAATATCGTTTTGAATTACCCTGAAACAAAAACAGTAGATAGCGTAGACACCTATTTTGGTGTTGATGTAAAAGACCCTTATCGTTGGCTTGAGGATGATAGAAGTAAAGAAACCGAAGCTTGGGTAATGCAACAAAATAAAACCACTTCTTCTTATTTAAAACAAATTCCATATATCACAGACCTTAAGAACAGACTTTCAAAAATTTGGAACTACGAAAAAATAGGAGCCCCTTTCAAGGAAGGGAAATACACCTATTTTTCAAAAAATAACGGTTTACAAAACCAAGATGTTATTTACAGAAAACAAGGTGAAAACGATGCAGAGGTGTTTTTAGATCCGAACACGTTTTCAAAAGATGGCACAACTTCTTTAGACGGACTTAGTTTCACAAAAGACGGGACGCTTTTAGCCTATTCTATATCAGAAGGAGGCAGTGATTGGCGTAAAATAATTGTGATAGATACAGAAACAAAAAAACAAGTTGCCGACACCTTAATTGATGTAAAATTCACCCAAATTTCTTGGTATAAAAATGAAGGTTTTTACTATTCCAGTTACGATAAACCAGAAGGAAGTGAACTGTCTGCAAAAACAGACCAACACAAGGTATATTATCATAAGCTAGGAACTTCTCAAAAAGAGGACGCCTTAATTTATGGAGGTACTACCGAAGAGAAACACCGCTATATATATGCCAATGTTACCGAAGACCATCGCTATTTAATACTTACACCACGCATTTCAACATCAGGCAACAAACTATATATTAAAGATTTAACAAACAAAAACAGTAAATTCATCACAATCTTAGATCATACTGATAGTAATACCTCAGTTATAGATAACATAGGGAGTAAACTGTTTCTAGTAACAAATTTAAATGCACCGAACAAAAAAATTGTTTCGGTTGATGCCTCAAGTCCAACACCAGAAAATTGGGTAGATATAATTCCAGAAACAGAGCATGTATTAAACCCATCAAAAGGCAGTGGTTATTTATTTGCCAATTATATGGTAGATGCTATTTCAAAAGTTAAACAATACAATTACGAAGGGCAATTAATTAGAGAAATTAAACTTCCTGGTTTGGGAACCGCTTCAGGTTTTAGTGGAAAAAAAGATGATGATCTGTTATATTATTCCTTTACAAACTACAATACACCTTCAAACCTCTACAAATTAAAACCAAATACAGGTGAAACCAATTTATATTGGCAACCGAAAATAGATTTCAAGAGTGAAGATTATGAAAGTCATCAGGTATTTTACACTTCAAAAGATGGCACTAAGGTTCCGATGATGATTACTCATAAAAAAGGTTTAAAATTAGACGGAAAAAATCCAACCATTCTTTACGGTTATGGTGGATTCAATATTAGTTTAACGCCGGCTTTTAGCATTACCAATGCTGTTTGGATGGAGCAAGGCGGAATTTTAGCCATTCCAAATTTACGCGGTGGTGGTGAATATGGTAGAAAATGGCACGATGCCGGCACTCAGCTAAAAAAGCAAAATGTGTTTGATGATTTTATCGCAGCTGCGGAATATTTAATCTCAAAAAACTATACCTCTTCAAATTATTTAGCAATTCGTGGGGGCTCAAACGGTGGTTTATTGGTTGGTGCAACCATGACGCAACGTCCTGAATTAGCTAAAGTAGCACTTCCAGCTGTTGGTGTTTTAGATATGTTACGCTATCATACGTTTACCGCAGGTGCTGGGTGGGCATATGATTATGGAACGGCGGAAGATTCCAAAGAAATGTTTGATTATTTAAAGAATTATTCACCAGTACATAATGTAAAAACTGGTGTTAAATATCCAGCAACATTAATTACAACTGGCGATCATGACGATCGTGTAGTGCCAGCACACAGTTTTAAATTTGCAGCCGAATTACAAAGCAAACAAACAGGAACGAACCCAACACTAATTCGTATTGAAACCGATGCTGGGCATGGTGCAGGTACACCTGTTAGTAAAACAATAGAACAATATGCTGATATTTTTGGGTTTACCCTTTATAATATGGGATTTACTGAATTGCCAAATAAAAAACCTTAGTTTAAAAAAAACAATTTTGTCCGTTCGAGTGAAGTTTTCAGTTAACTAATTAACACCTATCGTTCTGCGCTCGACGAGACAACATAATATGTATGTTACAAGTAAAAAACTTAAGCTTCAAATACAAAAAACAAGCGATTTTAGAAAACATCAGTTTTTCAGTTAAAGCTGGCGAACATTTTTCAATAATAGGAGAAAGTGGTTCAGGAAAAAGCACCTTACTAAAGCTGCTTTACGGAACATACAATTTAAATGAAGGTACCATTTTTTGGAAAGAAAATCAAATTTTAGGACCCAAGCACAACTTAATTATTGGTCCGGAATACATGAAATATGTATCGCAGGAATTCGATTTAATGCCTTTTATTACGGTTTCTGAAAATATAGGCGCCTTCCTGTCTAATTTTTATCCGGAAGAAAAACAAGAACGTATAAATGAGCTTTTGAACGTTGTTGAACTACAAGCTTATGCGCATATAAAAGTTAAGGAACTAAGTGGCGGCCAAAAACAACGTGTTGCTATTGCCAGAGCTATTGCTAAACAACCGGAAATTATCTTATTAGATGAGCCGTTTAGCCATATTGATAATTTTAAAAAACAATCGTTACGCCGAAGTTTATTTAAATATCTTAAAGAAAAACATATTACTTGCATTGTTGCCACGCATGATAAAGATGATGTATTATCCTTTTCTGAAAACATGATTGTATTACACGATGCCAAAATTATGGAGGAAGGCACACCGCAATACATTTTTAATAATCCAAAAAACGAATTGATTGCCTCCTTTTTTGGAGAATTTAATACGATTGAAAGTTTAGGAATTATATATGCTCACCAGTTAAAAAAAGTGACTAATTCAAACTTAAAAGCGACAGTAAACCACTCGTATTTTAAAGGACATTTTTACTTAATTGAAGTTGATATAGAAGGAAATAAGGTGTTCTTTGAACATGAAACTGCTTTAGAAAAAGGAGAAGCTATTTGCCTAACAATTTTAAAGTAGAAACTAAAAGCTCGCATAAATGGGAATGTTTTTAGCTCAGTTCTTGTTAGCTGCAGCCATTTTCTTCTCCTATTCAATTGGTTCTTTTGCTTTTATTTTTTTTGTAAATATGTTTGAGAACTCATTAGAGTATATAATTGCAATGAGTCCAATTCCAATTTTTATTCCTGAAGTTATCAAAAAAGCTTTATCATAATCCTTTATTGGTAAATTAGCTTGAACGTAATTGATATGATTTTTTAATTTATATATAAAGTCAGGTAAAGTTTGAACAATTGTTACTAAACCTAACAGAACTAAACATATCTCATAAATAGTTTTTCGGTCAGCAAATAATCTTACATCTTCATCAAGGTCCGTTTTTTTACAAATGAGTTTCGCAATTTGTTTTGTCCAAAAAATTAAAACACTTGATAAAAGAGTTAATGCTAAAAACCCGAAAATTGTTGCATAAAGTGCAGGAGCTTGATTAAAATTACCAAATATTTCGGGATTATCCCTTTGTTGTGCCCAAACTGTAAAATAAACCATTACGTCTCGAAGTTGACTTATAACTAAAACCAACAAATAGAGTCCTAATATTTTTAAAGCAATTTCATAAAGGTCAATTTTCTTCATTCTATTTTTAATTGAAGTTAGTCTTTTTTTTCTGCCTGTATGTTACACACTAAAGCTTTGTACAAATAACACATAAATGTGCCGAATACAATAAGTTACATTACTACTATCTCGTAAAGCTAATTTTTACGGCATTATTTATAGAGCTTTTTAATAGTGGAGAACTTGGCTCTAAACCACTTCTTGAACAATAAACAGCTGCCCTCTAAAACCCACTTCGTCTCCTGCTTTTTTACCCATTAACAATTGTCCAATAGGCGTACCAGGTGAAATGGCATAAAACAGTTTGTCTGCAACTTTTAATTCACCAGCACTAATAGCAATAAAATAGTTACTTTTATTGGTATAAACCACAGAACCTAAACCAATAATCTCAGAAGTTTTAGAGGCATTAACCTTTAACAAACTTTCCTTTATTTTTTGAATTTCGGCTAATTGGTTTCCTGCTTTTTCACGTTCCAATTGCAACATGGCACGACCTGTTTCGTGCTTATCACCCGCTGAACTTTTAGTTTCCGATGTTAGAGATTCTTGTATTTCGTTAATTGTATTCTGAATTGTATCAAATCTATTTTCTACAAATTCTAAACATTGTAAATACAAACTTTCTTTGATTTTTAAACTTGAAGTCATACTACTAATCGTAGTTTAATGGCCCAAAAAAGCCCATTTGGCGTGCTATCCAATTCTTTCGTCCTTGAATATAATTTGTCGCTGGATTAGCTCTGTAACGCAACGGATTTGGCAAAATAGCCGCAATAGCGGTGGCCTGATTTACACGTAAATTAGATGCCGACCTATTAAACCAATGCTGAGCGGCAGCTTCGGCTCCATAAATACCATTTCCCATTTCTATACTATTTAAATAGACTTCCATAATGCGTTCTTTGGACCAAACAATCTCTATTAAAAAAGTAAAATAGGCTTCTAAGCCTTTACGTAGCCAACTGCGGTGTGGCCATAAGAAAACGTTTTTAGCAGTTTGCTGGCTTATTGTGCTTGCTCCTCTGGTTTTCTTTCCTTTTTTATTGAATTCAAGTGCCTTTTCAATGGCTTCCATATCAAACCCATGATGGTTTAAGAAGTTTTGATCTTCACTACAAATAACGGCTAGTTGTAAATTTTTTGAAATATTTTCTATGGGCTCCCAATCGTGTTTCCAAACTACATCTTCGCCATTTGCAATTTGTTGCACGGTGCGTATTACCATTAAAGGCGTTACAGGTATCGGTACCCACTTAAATATTACAACCAACCCTATTGAAATTGCAAAAAACCAAAGCAGGCTTTTATACAAAAACCTAAATATTTTTCTAATCATATTAATATTCTAATTCCTTTATTCAATGATAAACTGTGTTCAGAACTTTAAGTCCTTTTTAAGGAAAAATAACGCGATGTTAATATGATATATAAAACACGTTTCTATGCCTCCTTAAGGATGAAATCTAAATTTTCACTATTTGTATTTAAAAAACATTGCTGTTTTGTGGGTATAAAAATAGTAAAAATGCGCTTAGGTTGTTGTGTTAAGGATTGAACGGTTTTTGTTTGAGCTCTCCCGATTTTTCGGGAAGCGAGCAGTGAAAGCCTGACGGTTGCTTTCCCCTAAAAAAAGCAACCGGAACACCCCAAAAAAAAGTCCCGATTTACATCAGGACTTAATTTATTATTTATTCTTCAACTTGTTTCTCCATTACAAAGTCTTCCATAAATTTAGTGGTATAATTACCAGCTAAATAATCTGGATGATCCATTAGTTGTCTATGAAATGGAATGGTTGTTTTAACGCCTTCAATAACAAACTCGTCTAAAGCACGTTTCATTTTGTTTATTGCCTCTTCTCTAGTTTGCGCTGTTGTTATTAACTTAGCAATCATAGAATCGTAGTTTGGCGGAATTGTATATCCTGCATACACATGAGTATCCAGACGCACACCATGACCACCTGGAGCGTGTAATGTTGTGATTGTTCCTGGTGATGGACGGAAGCCATTAAAAGGGTCTTCAGCGTTAATACGACACTCTATAGAATGTAGTTTTGGCAAGTAATTTTTTCCTGAAATTGGCACACCTGCAGCAACTAGAATCTGCTCACGAATTAAATCGAAATCGATAACTTGTTCTGTAATTGGATGCTCTACCTGTATACGGGTATTCATTTCCATGAAGTAAAAGTTACGATGTTTATCTACCAAAAACTCGATAGTACCCGCACCTTCATACTTAATATATTGAGCAGCTTTTACTGCAGCTTCACCCATTTTTGTACGAAGTTCATCGGTCATAAATGGTGACGGTGTTTCTTCGGTTAATTTTTGGTGACGACGCTGAATGGAGCAATCGCGTTCTGATAAATGACATGCCTTTCCTGTGGAATCTCCTACAACTTGAATTTCAATATGTCTTGGTTCTTCAATAAGTTTTTCCATGTACATATCGTCGTTTCCAAAAGCAGCTTTACTTTCTTGACGCGCAGAATCCCATGCGTCTTTTAAGTTTTCTGGTTTAAAAACACCGCGCATACCTTTTCCACCACCACCGGCTGATGCTTTAAGCATAACAGGGTAGCCGATTTCTTTGGCTATTTTTTCGCACTCTTCAAAAGTTGAGATAACACCATCACTACCTGGTACGCAAGGCACACCTGCGGCTTTCATAGTGGCTTTAGCATTAGCTTTATCACCCATACGGTCTATCATTTCTGGAGATGCACCAATGAATTTAATTCCGTGCTCTTCACAAATTTTTGAAAATTTAGCATTTTCAGATAAAAATCCGTAACCAGGATGGATAGCATCTGCATTTGTAATTTCTGCAGCCGCTATGATATTAGACATTTTTAAATAAGACAGCGTACTAGATGCTGGCCCTATACAAACAGCCTCATCAGCAAACTTAACATGTAAGCTTTCTGAATCTGCTGTTGAGTAAACAGCAACTGTTTTAATGCCCATTTCTTTACAAGTTCTAATAACACGAAGTGCTATTTCTCCTCTATTGGCTATTAATATTTTTTTAAACATAATTTTATAAAAATTATGAATTCAGAATTCTGAATTCTGAATTAATTAAGATGGATCTACTAAAAATAATGGTTGGTCGAATTCTACTGGAGAAGAATCGTCAACTAGTATTTTAACAATTTTACCAGAAACTTCAGATTCAATTTCGTTGAAAAGTTTCATAGCTTCTATAACACAAAGCACATCACCTTCTGAAATGGTTTGTCCAACCTCAACAAATAATGGTTTTTCTGGTGATGGTTTTCTATAGAAAGTTCCAATAATTGGTGATTTAATAGTAATGTATTTTGAATTTTCCGCAGCGGCTGGTGCAGCTGGTGCCGCAGCTTCAGCAACCGGTTTTACTTCGGCAACTGGTGCATGCATTTGTGGCATGTGTGTAGCAACTGGTGCGTATTGTACAGCCGTTGTTTCTGATTCTGAGCCTGTTTTTATGGTGATTTTAATATCATCCATTTCTAATTTAACCTCACTTGCTCCTGATTTTGCAACAAACTTGATTAAGTTTTGAATTTCTTTAATATCCATAATTGTACTAATTAGTTAATGGTTAGTTTACTGAATTATATGCCCATTTTAAGTAAATGGCACCCCAACTGAATCCGCCACCAAAAGCGGCAAAAATTACATTATCTCCTTTTTTTAGTTGTGATTCATAATCATTCAATAATAATGGTAAGGTTGCCGAGGTGGTATTACCATATTTATGAATGTTAATCATCACTTTATCATCTTCTAATTCGATGCGTTGCGCTGTGGCATCAATGATGCGCTTATTAGCTTGATGCGCTGCCAACCAATCCACATCGCTATTTTTTAAATTATTTCGTTCTAATATTTTAACCGCAGCATCTGCCATATTAGATACAGCATTTTTAAACACTGTTTTTCCTTCTTGAAAGGCATATTGCCCTCCTTTTTCCAAAACTTCGGGTGTTATCTTATAAGATGAACCTCCGTAAGTTGCTTGTAAAAAGCTTCTACCGGTACCGTCACTTCTTAAATATTCATCTTGAAGCCCTAAACCTTCTTCATTAGGTTCAAACAATACCGCACCTGCACCATCGCCAAAGATAATACAAGTAGCTCTATCTTTATAATTAATAATGGAAGACATTTTATCGGCTCCAATTAATAATACATTTTTATAACGGCCGGATTCGATATAACTAGCTGCTACAGACATACCATATAAAAAACTAGAGCAAGCAGCGTCCATATCAAAGGAAAATGCATTAACTGCACCAATTTCGGTGGCAGTATACGAGGCTGTGGAAGCCGCTTTCATATCTGGAGTTGCAGTTGCAACAATTACAAGTTCAATAGTTTTTGGATCTATACCTTTTTTATTGATAAGGTCCTGTGCTGCCTTTATAGCTAAGTAGGAAGTTCCTTTGCCTTCGTCTTTAAGAATTCGACGCTCTTTAATTCCTGTTCTAGAAGTTATCCATTCATCATTCGTATCAACTAATGTCTCAAGAATCTGATTAGTTAACACGTATTCCGGCACATAAGCACCGACACCGGTGATGGCTGCTGAGAATTTCCTCATAACTTTATAGTTAATTTGACAAAAAAATCATTAAAATTGAACAAAAACAGCCTAATTTACTAAAAAACACGCGGTTTTTAGTAAAAATAAAGGTTTTTATCCGTTTTTGTGCTTTATTAAAAGCATTTCATAAAAAAAACGCTCACATGTGAGCGTTTTATTATATGCGTGCATAATACTTATGCTACGTTATCTACAGCCTCAGAATTATCAATTAAAACCTGACCTCTGTAATATAATTTTCCTTCATACCAGTGTGCTCTGTGGTATAGGTGAGCTTCACCAGTTGTTGGGCAAGTTGCAATCTGTGGCGCAGTTGCTTTATAATGTGTTCTTCTTTTATCTCTTCTTGTTTTTGAGATTTTTCTCTTAGGATGTGCCATTTTTTATATTTATTTATCCGTTAATAGTTTCTTTAATGTATTCCAACGAGGATCAATTTCCTCTTCAGTTTCTTTTTCTTCTTTAAGCTTTGGGCTTAATTCTTCTAATTTTTCAAGTATATCCGACTTTAATGTGCCATCTTCAATCCCAGGGTGAATACATTTAATCGGAACCGAAAGCACAATTAACTCATATATATATTGTTGAATATTAATTTCGTATGTACCGTGCGGTACAATAAGTATATCTTCAAACTCATCATTGTACTCTTCTCCAAACTTAACCACTAAATCAAATTCATTTTCTATAATTTGATCATAAGGTTCGTTAGTTACATCACAATTAACATTAACAAATCCTGAAATTTTAAAGTTTAATTCTAATAAGGTTGTTTTTTTGTCAAATACAACTTTAACATCTATATTAGGTTTATTAAACTCTTCATACTCAAAATACTCAAAGAACGCTTGTTCAATTTTATACTCAAAATCATGTTTTCCTAGCTTTAACCCTACAAATGGAATTGTAAATTCTTTTAATGGTTTCATGTGTTTTTTTTATTATTATTAAATGGACACATGCAGTTCGCTATTATTCAATTCGTTGTGAAATAAAATTTTGAACATGCTACTTTCATTATCACATCTATTTTGAGCCTGCAAATATATAAATTTTTATTTAAGCAGCGTTACTTATAAACATTTTTTTGTTTATATCTTTTGATTCGCTTTTTTTAATGGATTTGAGGTAAGTATCTCATACTCAAATCTGTTTTTAAATATTTGAATAGCAGCAAAAACTGCTTCCTTAAATGAGTTCTCATCGGCTACTCCTTTTCCTGCAATTTCATAGGCTGTTCCATGGTCTGGAGATGTTCTTACTTTATTTAATCCCGCAGTAAAATTTACACCTTGTCCAAAAGATAAGGTTTTAAAAGGAATTAACCCCTGATCGTGATAAGTTGCAATAATGGCATCAAAATTTTTATAATTATTAGAGCCAAAAAAACTATCGGCAGCGTAAGGACCATAAACTAATTTGCCTTCTCCTTTTAGTTTTTGCAGTGTTGGTCTTAAAATAGTATCATCTTCCTTTCCAATTACACCATTATCACCAGTATGCGGATTGATTCCTAAAACAGCAATTTTTGGTCTTACAATATTAAAATCCTTTAGTAAAGAGTTATAAACAGTGTTTATTTTTTTAACTATTAAAGCTTCCGTAAGATTTTCTACGATATCTTTTACAGGAACGTGATCCGTTAGTAAGCCCACCCTTAGTGTATCGGTTACCATAAACATCAGACTTTCACCCTCTAATTCTTGTGCTAAATAATCGGTATGACCCGGGAATTTAAATGCTTCCGATTGAATGTTATGCTTATTTATTGGCGCTGTAACTAAAACATCAATTTCATTATTTTTTAAAGCTTTAGTTGCTGCTTCTAACGATTTAATGGCATATTCACCTATTTTAAGATCTTCTTTTCCAAAGGTAATTGTAACTGGCTCATTCCAACAATTAAATACATTTACTCTACCAAAAACTATTTGGTTCGCATTATTTATATTGTTGAAATTAATTTCAGAATTAAAATGTGTTTTAAAAAAGTTCATGGTTTTAGCCGATGCAAATATAACCGGGGTGCAAAACTCCAGCATTCTAGCATCTTCGAATGTTTTTAAAACAATTTCTCCTCCAATGCCATTTAAATCACCTATTGATATGCCAACTACTATATTTTCTGCTTTCTTCATTAAGAATGACAACTTTTGTTTGTAATTTTGATGTTGCAAATTTAGTCAAATAAACAAACAATATCATGTTTACCGGAATAATTGAATCTATAGCTACTGTTTCAAATTTAAAAACAGAATTAAACAATCTTCATATTACTTTAAATAGTACAATAACCCCCGAACTTAAAATAGACCAAAGTGTTGCTCACAATGGTGTTTGCCTTACTGTTGTTGCTATAAATAATAATGAATATACGGTTACCGCTATAAAAGAAACCCTAGATAAAACAAATCTTGGCACATTAAAAATTGGTAGCAAGGTGAATTTGGAACGCGCTATGAAATTAGGCGAAAGGCTTGATGGACATATTGTACAAGGCCATGTTGACCAAACTGCAGTTTGTACCAATATAGAAGAAGCAAACGGTAGCTGGGTATTTACTTTTAATTATGATACCGCTTTTAACAATATTACAATTGAAAAAGGGTCAATTACTATTAACGGCACAAGCTTAACAGTTGTAAATTCCAAAAAAGACAGTTTTAGTGTTGCTATTATACCTTATACGTATGAGAACACTAATTTTAATACGTTTGAAATCGGAACAGTTGTAAACTTAGAATTTGATGTTTTAGGAAAGTATGTTTCTAGGCTATTAGAATTAAAAGATACTAATTAACTATTATTACTTTTTGGGAACAGCTTTTTAGCACCGTAAAATAACCCAACGCATAGCGCAACAAAAACTCCGCCATCAATTGGCAACCCAACAGGAGGAGGAGCCATTGGTGGTGGTGGCCCACCGCCCACTTGCGAGAAACTCATAACACTTATTAATACAAATAAGATTGAGGCAAATATTCTTTTGTTTTGTACTATCATTTGGAGCAAATGTATTAAAAAAAATAAGTGGACAAAAAAAATAAACATTTATTAATAAAAAAACATCTTTAAACGGTGTTAAATCATCGATGAATTACATGTTTTTTTCTTTGTGCTTTACTTTTAATAAAAACGATTTGTCTTTCAAAAAAGTATCTGACAGCTAAAAAATCCTCTTACTTTTTACTACAATAGCAAATATATATAAAATAGTACAAATAAAACTTTACTTTGTTAAGATTACCGATTAAAATAAAAGGTGATTATAGAAGATAGTTTTTTAAAAATTACAAAACCAGTTATTTATATTTCCAAGTTGCTAAAATATCGGCTACTTCTTTTCCAACATCTTTTTGCAAGCGAATTAATAACTCCTGGTCGCTAAATGGTTCCGTGCTACTCAAGTCTGTATTTATCAAAAACTTTTGAAGCCTAATTAAAACATCACTTTTATCAGAATCAATAATTGCTTTCGCATTTTGATAAAATTTCATTTGAAACCATTCATAATTTTGAGGCGTAAGCTGTTGTACATATTTATCTTCAAAATCTTTGAGAGTTCTATATTCAGCCATTCTATCTCCAGATTGTATTACAAACTCCGGATAGGTGTCCATCAATTGATATAAAGTCTTTGACTTTTCTTTAACGAAAGCATACATACTCATTGTAGCAAACAACTCTTGCAACCAATTTCTTTGCGGTTTAGTACCTTCTTTAAAATGATAAAGATGAGCTAATTCATGAATAGATAACACCTCTCGATAAAATAAATCTAAATTTACATCCTCGCCATAAACAGGTTTTAATGAGGCGCTATAGTGTTCCGGTAACTGTGAAATTATTATTTCAGCCTCTGTGGAAACTACTGATTTATCTAATCCAAGTATAACGTTTCCTTTTCCTGCCTGAGGTAAACCTGGAGGAGGAAAGTACGCGTGTTTATTCCACGCTTTATTATCAATGAATAATACGGCAAAATCTAGTTGCGTTTCAAAAATATTGTTAAAATACAATCGCGCATTGTTCAGGTTTTTCAGTGTCTCCTTAGTCGTTTTTATTGAATCATTTGAAACCAAAGTTTTGAAGGCATAATCTGTATTTAGCTCTATCAATCCCTTATGAATAGATTTATCAATCCAAGATTCTTGTGCTTCGGATTGGGTTATTAAACAACAAATTAAAAATGCAATCAGATTTTTTAAAGTTAATTTTCCCATAGTTCTGTTTTAAAGATTCTTCCTGAAATATGGCCGCAGGTAAGAATTGAATTTACCCTATTAATTTTTTACGCTAAATGTTTTGAAACCTAAATATAAACATAATCTTACTTTTTTACACGAATCAATTCTATTTTTACAGTTTTTTTGAAAGTGGCAAAATTGGAAAGTATTAGTTTTTATACTTGCGTTGTTTTTCAAAATAGCAAAAACCTAAACACTTTTTAACTGGCATAAAAAATGAATAACATTTTCAATTGCTAAAAAAACTTCAATATAAATCAGTTCAATTTAGTTGTTCTAACTAGCTAAAAATAAGAATTATCCCTGAAAAATGAAATGTATTTTGGAACACTTAGAATAAATAAAAAAACAAAAACCCTTGGAAAATCAAGGGTTTTTGTGGTGTTTCCTAGTGGTCCCACCTGGGCTCGAACCAGGGACCACCTGATTATGAGACGGATTATTTTAGTTTTCATCTAGCAATATTTAACCCCTTATGTTCTCATTATCAATTATTTATGATTTTTTGCTTTGTTTTTATTTGCATATAATTTACCTTTAAAAGGCAATTTGTTGTACAGATGTTGTACTGATTAATTCTAAAACTATGTCAACCGTAAAAACCGTATTGAG
>NZ_JBFHGK010000041.1:0-33440 GCF_041583155.1 Mariniflexile sp. | reverse complement strand
CCGGTGGCCACACTGTTTATTCTTAAACCACTGGTTAAGGTCTGTTCTGAAATATTATTAAATTCTTGCACTATTTGTCCGCGCATATCCACTATAGATATTTTATCTATATCCGTATTCAACTTTTTACCAAACAGCATCTTTGAATCGTTATGATAGTATATAAGATGCTCTGAGATTAATTCTTCCTGAGTACTTAAACTTTCCTGTTTTGATTGGAACACAATTTCAAACCTGGTATTAAATTTACCTATGGTAGAAGAAAACTTATAAGAGGTATTTTGTTTTAAATCAAAATAGGTATCGGTTAAATTATCTTTTAAGTACACTGTTTGTGATTCATCAAAATTTGTAAATTCCGTTGCTTTAATTTCAAAAGTGTTACTTCCAGAAGATTTAAAATTTAGAGGCACCACCTTATCGCTCGATATAGGACCATAGGCTTGCATATACATGTTTTTACCATCTAAACTTAAGTTAAAATCATTATTATTTTCCTCAAAATTTTCGGCATCGTATCCATAATCGTATCCATCCGTGGTGGTTTCACTAAAGCCTAAAAGTAATTCTCTTTTAGTGGCAGGACCACTAACTGTATTAAATTCCAATCTTATTTTTTGAATATCGCCAGTTTGGCTACCAGTAGTGTCTGTGGTACTTTTTGACTGTTTTCCACTAGATTTTAAAATGGAAGTAACACCGTCAATTATACCCAAAGCATCTGTTTCCTTTACAAAGGCACGCTGACTATTCTTAAACACAACGTCGCCACTTGCTATAACCTCTACAATAAAGCCTTGACCTACAGGAAAATATCTTTCAGGTGGAAGCGTACCATTAACAGAACCTGTTGTAGCTCCATAAATTCCTGAAAACTGCGAGGCTCTAATAGCTCCTAGTTTATTTACTTGAGCGTATCCGCCCTGGTATTCACTCAGGTTATGAGAAGTACCTCCCCATTGTTGCCATAATTGGATGGTACCACCTATCACATCCTTATTATCATCAATAAACTGATATATGTCCAATGCAGATGGATACGGATTTCCTAATAAATATTCTGTTTTAGATTTATTGGCCACCGAGCCCGGACCTCCTTTGTCTGTCACTTTTACCACTATAGTACCATTATTTGGTTTACCCTGAAAAATATATTGTTGTTGTAAACCCGCATTGCCAGTACCCTTTTGAGTATAGCCAACACCTGGCTCTAGTTGCGTGTTTGATTTTACCGATGTCCAATCCCAATAGGTTACACCATTTTTAAAAGCATATAGCCAATACGTACTTATCTTCCCTGCCTGGTTATATGCAGAAGTAAATTGCATATTTACACCCGATTCATCTTTTAACATGTTTAGAGTGTACGATGAATTATTAATATTATTAACAGCCGTATTGTTATCAATTAAATTCGTTTTTCCTTTTATACCTACGGGAGAAGACCAGTAATTATACCAAAAGACGTTTGATGTGCCTTCCTGACGTCTTAATAATTGTCCTGATTCTGATGTTACTAAATCACTAGTATTGGTTTGTACTAATTGCGAATCATTTTTTAAATCTATAGTTCCATTTAACTCTAAATACCACGTATTTAGCAATTCATTATCACCATTTACGGTAAGGGTTTTGTCTTCATCAACAATTAACGCCAAAGTTTTTAAAGATTCATTAATAGTAACGTTATTTGAAATTCTTAAGATGCCATTATCCGTTTGATTTAAAGCCTCTTCAATAGACCAAACTTCACCATGTAACCAAGTTTCTTTACTTTCCAACCCCCCATCAGAACCTGTAACGTAAGGCATAGGAGCAGTTTGCTCTAGTATGGTGCTTATTTTTGTATAGGTTAAATTATAATCATTTGAAGAGTAATCAGTTATTATATTGCTGCTTATCCCAGTCATTGGATAATAAGCCAAAAGATTATCCCACGAAATTTTATCTTTTGTTTCTGTATCCAAAATATCCTTTTCAAGTACTTTTCCCTTTAAATAGCCTTCATTATTTTCAATTTCTTGACAAACCATTTGCTGAATTTGACTATCGGTTAACGCTATATCAAACACTCTCACCTCATCAATATCACCCTTGAAATAGTCTTCATCTTTATTTTTATTAGAATACCTCCCAATTTCAAAGGTTTTATTAGCATTAGAACTTACACTAATTTTATTATCTTTTTTAGTACTATAAGAATCTATTAAAACACCATCTAAATACAATTTTAATATTCCTTTTTCGCTAGAAAAGCTTCCTGCCAAATGATGCCATTCATTATAATTAATGGTACAATTGGAACAATCGCCTGCCGATTTAGTACTATTCTTATCTGTACTAATGCTAAACATTGGTATGTTTCCATTTTTCAACCATAATTTACACGCTACATCCTCGCCTACAATGGTCATACTCGAAGTATTACCTTCATCGGATTTAACCCAAGCCATTATGGTAACTTCACTTAACCCATCTATCATGGAAGATCCAGTAAGGTAGTTGTCCTTTCCATTAAACCTTAACATGGCGTTTGTAGGCACGTCCGCTATTGGCAAATCGGTTGTTTCAGATGTATATTCAATTTTATAATCTTCTATTTCTCCTGCCTCATAATTAAAATCACAGGACGTAAAATTGGTTTTATTACCTGTTCTTATAGCAATTCTTATGACCGATTTTCTTAAACCTGCCGATTCCGGAATTGGAATACTTATAGGTACTTCTACTATTTTATTTCCAGATGGGTTTGTTTTATCTTGAAAAGTAAACAAAAATTGTTCATTACTATCTTCAAAATCATCATCTACATCTTCATTAAAATTCATCCATACAACAACCGTATTTTTACTTGTATTCCATCCATTTAAGGTAACACTAACAGTGCCTTCAAGCGTTTTACCAACAGTAACATTAGCACTTTCTAATGAAGAAAAATAAGTATAACCACCTGTTGTTCCCGAACTACTATTATTTATGGACCCTAAACTAACCTTTGAAATGTAGTTAATATTAAATGACCCAATATTCGTTGGTGTACAAAACATAGGATACTCATTTCCACCCCCAATTGAACTATAATCTGAAAGAATATTAATTTTGTAGTCCTCTAATTCTCCTGACTGGTATTTAAAATCACAGGATGTGAAGTCGGTTGAAACACCTGTTCTAAACGCAATACGCATTACGGATGCCCCAGCTAATGCAGTTTCTGGTACTGGAATACTTATTGATACCTCAACGGTTTTTAAATCCGATTTATTTTTATTGTCTTTAAATGTAAAAAGAAATTGCTCGCCACTATCATCAAAATCTTGATCTGAATTATTAAAATTCATCCAAACCGCAATAGTGTTTTCATTACGATTCCAACCATCTAAAGTAACTTCAATAGTACCATTAATAGTTTCTCCTGCTTGAATATCTGTTGATGATGTATTTGTATAATTACTATAACCTCCGGTAGTGCCAGAACTACTCTTGTTAATACTTCCAAAACTTACCTTGGAGATATAATTGGTATTAAAATTTCCAATATTATTTGGGGTACAATATTGGGCGTGTAGACCAGTTGTTAAAAACAAAACGAACAATAGAAAAACACCATAACACGAACTCGCGCAATTTACTTTCATAGGTTAAGACTTTATAGTATCCCTTCTTTGAGAGAAAAAGATTATTATTTTTGAAGACACCTTGGGGGTAGTAATCTTCGAGAGACCAATAAACAGCTCTAGTAATGGATTATTAAGGCAATATTATAATATTATTATGAATTCACAAAGGATTTTATAATTTTTACTCGTTAAAAAGCATTTTTATTCGTTATTACGTTAATTTTTGTAGGATTATTATTTGTGTTTGAAATTTTCAAAAGAAATTGATTACAGCAATAATTAAAGTGATTTAAAAAGCGGAAATAAAAGTAAACTATCATTACTAACTTTAACTTATTAATCTACCAAAAACTTTCTGCTTCCCACCTGACCCGATTGTGTTTTAAACCAGACTACATAAGCTCCAGATAACACATTAGCTAATTCCAGACCATTGTTTAATTCATCCTGCGATAGATTTTTAAACTCTTGTACTATTTGTCCACGCATATTTACAACAGATAATTTAATTAAATCCGTACTCAGTTTTTTAGCATACAAGGTATTTGAATCATTATGATAATAAATTATATTTTCTGTAAATTGGCTTTCTTCAGCACTTAAACGTTCTTCTTTGGATTGAAAAACAATTTCAAATCTGCTGTTAAATTTGCCTTGTGTAGTTGTAAACCTGTAGGCTACATCTTGCCTTAAATCGAAATAAGTATCGGTGAAATTATCTTTTAAATAGACACTTTGGTTTTCGTCAAAATACTCAAACGCGGTAGCTTCTATTTCAAAGGTATTATTACCTGAAGATATAAAATTTAAGGGAATAACCTTATCCTTTGCAATTGGGCCATATGCTTGTATACTCATATTTTGACCCTCCAAGCTAAGGTTTAAATCATTATTTTTTACCTCATAATTTTCAGCATCATAGCCATCATCATAACCATCGGTGGTTATTTCACTAAACCCGAGGAGCAACTCTTTTCTAATAGTAGCACCTGCCACCGAATTAAACTCCAGTCTTATTTTTTGCATAGGATTTGATACCTGTACTTGCTCGGTCTCTTCATTAATTTTCGATTTTGTATTTGAAGATTTAAAAAATGCAGATCCATTTTCATAACCACCATCCGCATCCGACTCCTTAATGAATACACGCTGGCTGTTATTAAACTTAACCATACCACTTTCTTTAATTTCAACAATAAAGCCTTGCCCAACTGGCAAATAACGCGTTGGAATTATTGTTCCGTCTTGCGAACCGTTATTATCGCCAGAGCGTCCAACAAATTGATAAGCTCTACAAGCTCCCGTTTTGTTTACATGCGCATAACCGCCCTGGTATTCATTCAAATTATGTGAATTACCAGCCCATTGTTGCCATAGCAATAAAGGACCCTTAATTACATCTACATTATCATCAATAAACTTATGAATATCTAAAGCAGAAGGATATGGGTTACCTAACAAATATTCCGTTTTAGATACGTTGGTTACCGAACCTGGCCCGCCCGTATCGGTTACATTTATTAATATTGTTCCATTATTTGGCTTACCTTCAAAGATATATTGTTGTTCTGTACCTCCATTACCTGTACCTTTTTGGGTATAACCAACACCTGGTGACAGTGATTGACTCGGGCTTAAATAGGCCCAGTCGTAGTAAGTTCTACCATTCTTAAAAGTATATAACCAAGATGTACTTATCCTATTAACTTGATTATAAGAAGTAGTGAACTGCATGGTAGCACCAAACTGATCTTTTAATGTGTTTAATTTAAAAGAAGTGTTATTAGTATTGTTAGTAGCTGCGTTATTATTTATTAATCCGCCAGCCGCTGGCAAACCAACTGGCGACGACCAATAATTATAACTATACGCATTTGATGTGCCTTCTTGACGACGTAAAATTTTACCAACTGCCGACGTAACCAAGTCGCTTGTTGTAGTTTGTATTAATTGCGAATCGCCCAATAAATCCAAAGTACCATTCAATTCCAAATACCAGCTATTACTTACTAAATTATCACCATTAATGGTTAACTTCCCATTAGTATCTATTATAAGTCCCAATGTTTTAACGGTATTACTAGCTGTAACCTCATTTAGAATTTTCACAATACTCCATTCCTTCATGTTTGTAATATCTTCAATATCCCAAACATCACCATTCAGCCAGGTACTTTGGCTAGTCCATGCGCCACCTGCCTTAGTAACATATGGCAATGGGGCCGTTTCATCCTGAAAAGAGGTGACATTTTTAACCTTAGTAATTCTGTTATTAGATGAAAAATCTTTAGTTCTAGAAAATGAAATAATATTGCTTAACGGATAATAGGCTAACAAACTAGACCATGCAACGGAAGCATTAGTTGTAGCATCCACAATATTCTTGTTAATTACTTTACCTTTTACAACACCTGAGTTATTTTCAATTTCCTGGTAAACCATACGCTGAATCTGGCTAGCAGTAAGTACGGTATTAAACACCCTAACTTCATCCAAATCGCCTTTAAAATATTCACTACCCGTTCCGGATGACCTTCTTCCAATAGAAAAATTACCATTGGAAGCAGCTGTATTAGTTATTGGAGAGCCCATGGCACCAACGTATAAACTGGTTGAAAACACGCCATCAATATACAAAGTCATAATTCCGGTAGCACCCGAAAAAGTTCCTGTAATATGATGCCATTCATTATGCTTGATAACAGAAGGGGCATTTATGGTTTGCGCTGCTACTGCCGCTGTTTTGATGGTAAACGAAGGCTTATTTCCATTTTGAAGCCATAATCGGCAGCCAACATCTTCGCCAGCAATGGTCATATTAGCAGTATTTCCGGTATCTGATAATACCCAGGCCATAATAGTTACATTGCTTAATCCATTTATAAAACTTGGGGTTGTTACATAGTCGTCTATCCCATCAAAATCCAATTTAGATTCTTCAAGATATGGGTTAACAATAATATCGGCACCGCAATTGGCTAAAATTTCCTCATTAGTAGATGGAATCACAATACTAGTAACAATATCTACATCTTGTGTACAACTAGCACAAACCGAATCGAATCCGCCACCATCATCTACATCGTAAAACAAATTACCTGTTATACTTGCGCCATTTAAAAGTTGCGCATTTTGCCTAACAATTAATAAAGAGCTATTATTGTTACCAACAATTTTATCATTAGTAAGAACTAAATTAGTAGCAACCAATGTACCATAATTAAACAATGTAGAACTATTTACGGTAAGGTTACCATCAAGAATTATTAAACCATTATTAGTAAAATCGGAATTAAAACTTATATTGCCTCTCGCATAAACAGAACAATAATTTTCAAGCCCACTTCCTCCCGTACCAGAAATAGATCCGAATATATCAAGAATACCACAATTTTTTATTGGACTGTTTATAGACGCATCACCTTTTATATTAATTCTGGCACTTTGATAATTAACAATTAGAGCCGAACCCGAAGTACTCAATGCCCCCATGATAGTAACAACGCCCTTATTTTTAACCGTTGTAGAACCACTCGGTGCGAAAGAAGCTGGGTATGTAAACGTGCCAGTGGACTCGATATATATTTCAGTTGAGCTAAAAGATGTACTCGTAGGTAAACTCATGGTTCCTTCTATTATCAATTTCGAACCATTATTAAAACCATTAATACTACCTGAATATGTAACACCTGGCGCTACATAAAATGTACCTTTTATTAAAGAAAAATTATTAGTATTATTTGCACGAATACATATAGATTCGGAAGAATTGTTGGTTGTAGGTGCTGCTATTGGGGAACCTGAAGCGTTAACCCATCCTGAAGACGTAAACGTATAGGTACAACTAGAAGGAGAACCTGGAGAATTATATGGCACACCACTACATGTTTGACCGCCTATTACTTGAGAGAATAATAGCAATAACACGATGGTTATACCTTTAAAGTAAACTGTTTTCATTTTAAATAGATTTGGGTACGGCTAAATTAACTTATATTCAACTAGTTACCTATTTTAATCGTTGTAACATCAAATTACTCTACAAAAAGTTATCTCTTCTGTAAAGAAATAGATGAAACACACCTTTTTAAACTTAATGTGTATAAACGTTGATGAATTTAAACCTGAGGGAAGTTCACGAAATTGTCTACACAAACAATTACTTGTATTATTCAAATCCAAAAACAATATTAAATTAAAAATATGACTAATGCAAGATAAAATCCGTTTAAACGATTAATTTTATCGTTAAAAAACACTTTATCCTATTAATCTTTAAAAATGTAACTTAAAAAATTACCTATGTAACAGTAAATTTATTTTAAAAGTTAACACACTAATTAATAATTATTTTTTTTGTAACAACCTGACCCCTATTCCCTTTAAACCAAGCCACATAGGTACCTGCGGCCATATTTTGTAATTTTATCCCGTTTTTTAAGGATTCCTGAGACACATTGTTAAACTCCTGTACAATTTGTCCGCGCATATTTACAACAGATAATTTATCGATAGCCTTGTTTAGATTTTTACCATATAAGGTGCTTGAGCTACTTTGGTAATAAATAAAGTTTTCTGATAATTGCGTCTCTTCCGTGCTTAAACTTTGTTGTTTGGATTGAAAAACAATTTCAAATCTCTTATTAAACTTGCCTAGTGTGGAGGTAAACCTGTAGGCGGTTTCCTGTTTTAAATCAAAATAGGTGTCTGTTAAATTATCTCTTAAATAAACCGACTGATTTTCAGCTATATTTTCAAAGGAGGTGGCCTTAATTTCAAATGTATTATTACCCGATGATTTAAAATTTAATGGAATTACTTTATCATTTGCTATGGGGCTATAGGCTTGTATGTTCATATTTTTGCCTTCTAAATTCAGATTGAAATCGTTAATACTGGCCTCATCACATTCGGCATCGTAACCATAATCATAACCATCGGTAGTAATTTCACTAAACCCCAAAAGTATTTCTCTTCTGGTTTGTGGGCCTACAATAGATTTAAACTCTATACGGATTTTTTGCATCTGATCTATTTCTTGTTCTTCAACAGACGTTGTGCTTTTTGATTTTGAATTTGTCGATTTAAAGAAGATTGAACCTATATTATGGTCATCCATAGCATCCACTTCCTTAATAAACACACGTTGACTGTTCTTAAACACAACTGTACCACTATTTACAATTTCTGTCATAAACCCTTGTCCTACCGGAAGATATCGTGTTGGCAATAATGTTCCCAATTGTTCGCCAGTTGTGGCATCTTCAAAACCCACAAACTGATAGGCTTTACAGGAACCTGTTTTATTTACCTGAGCATAACCACCTTCGTATTCACTTAAATTATGGGAGTTACCTGCCCATTGTTGCCATACTAAAAGAGTACCATCTATAACACCTTCATTATCATCTATAAACTTATAAACGTCTAATGCTGAAGGATATGGATTTCCCAAAAGATATTCTGTTTTTGATACTGAAGTTACGGAACCGTCGCCACCTTTATCAATAACATTCACTAAAATAGTTCCGTTATTTGGCTTACCTTCAAACAGATACTGTTGTTGTGCTCCTGAATTGCCAGTCCCTTTTTGGGTATAACCTATTCCAGGAGTTATATCGGTAATGGATGTTAAAGGTGCCCAATCCCAATAGGTTAGCCCGTTTTTATAAGTATACAACCAATATGTACTTATTTTCCCTATTTGATCGTATGCAGAAGTGAATTGCATAGCACCACCAGCACCATCTTTAAGCATACTTAACTTAAATGCGGTGTTATTTGTATTATTACTGGCGGCATTGTTATTTGTTAAGCTGGTAGCGCCTAATGCTCCCACTGACGATGACCAGTAGTTATATCTGTATTTATTTGAAGTACCTTCTTGCCTACGTAGTAGTTTCCCGGTGGCTGAAGTTACTAAATCGCTCGTCATGGTTTGAATTAATTGGGAGTCCCCTTTTAAATCCAAAGTGCCTTTTAAACCTAAATACCAAGTGTTTTCTAGCAGATTATCAGCATTCATTATAAGTTTACCCGTAGTGTCAATGATTAATCCCAATGTATTAATTGATTGATTTGCGGTTATATCATTCGTAATTTTTATAATATTACTTAAATTGGTGTTGCTAATATCGGCGATATCCCATACGTCGCCATGCTGCCACGTGGCCGCTGAACACCAGTCACCATTACTTTTAGTAACAAATGGCATAGGAGCTGTTTGCTCTTGTATGGTTGCTATATTGTATAATTTTACTGTTTTCCCTTTTGAAGAATAATCTGTTGTTGTGGAGTTAATAATATCCGTCATTGGATAATAGGCCTGCAAATTAGCCCAAGGTATAGCTAGACCTGAAGTATTATCCGTAATAGCCTTTTCAATTACAACTCCTGATACATTGCCAGATACATTTGTAATTTCCTGATTAATCATTTTATGTAATTGACTCTCGGTTAAAGCCACATCAAATACACGCATTTCATCAATATCACCTTTAAAATAATCACTGTCTGAATTTGAACTTTTCCCAATAGTAAACGCCATTGATGATGTAGCAATGCTTGAAGCTAAACCAGCATCATTAGCAGTTGCTAATAATTTACCATTATAATATACTTTTAATTTGTTGGTTGCTGCTGTGGCATCAAAAACAAAGGCAATATGCGCCCAACGATTATGAACTAACGTGGCCGATCCTGGCAAAGTAACGGCAGATCCGTTTAGCTTTACAACTGGTAGTTTGGATGCATTTATTTGAATCTCGCAATTTCCTTGACTTATGATAGTACCTTTGCTTGAAAAAGCAGGATCTATACGCAACCATGCCATCACACTTGCCTGATTGTAGCCACTTAAGTTTAATTCACTATCTAAATAATCATCTACACCATCAAAATCTATGGTAGCAGAAGCTGGTGGATTTACATTTAACAAATCGCGATAATCCAAATCGCCACCTGGTAAAAACCTGTCGCCATCCGTATCTGGTAAAATAGATGCAGAAGGGGTATTTATCTCATCATTTACATCTAAGGGGTCATTAGCATTAGAACCTTCAAATAAATCGTCGATTCCATCATTATCCGTATCTGTAAAAGTGGTAATGGCATTGGCCATACCGTTTTCTTCGATATCTAATAAACCGTCGTTATCGCTATCTAAATCTAAAACATCGGGGTACTTATCGTAATCTGTATTAACCACAGCAATACCTGTTCCATACACCAAATCGATACCGGTTTGCTTATTAACTATGCCCGAAGGAGAAATATAACCTAAGGTGGTTTGTCCTTCTACATTATCCGGAATACCATCATTGTCACTATCTAAATCTAAGTAATTGTATTTACCATCGCCATCAAAATCTTCACCATTAACAATGATTAAAGAGTTGGCGTTAAAATTTAAAAATTCACATTGTGTAAAGGACATTCCAAACTGTCTCATTGCTGACCCGGCAACTGGTTTTACAGCTTGCATACGCATGGAAAAAGAATTACCAATAAACTGATAATAGGCACGTAACCAAGGTAAGGTTGAAAAACCATTCACAGTTGTTTCACCCGATGTCATTTCTATATTATTTCCACCAAGATTAACAACACTTAAATCTGTTGGATTTTCAACACCATATGCTGCCGCATTATAATAGATTACAGATTCTTTTAAGCTTGCTGTTCCATCACAATCCCAGGTAATACCATTGACCCTAAAAATTTCGGTAGATGGCGTTGTAGTTCCTGCATTAACAATAGTAAACTGAAAGGTAGCTCCTGGAGTACCTGTTCCAGTAAAAGTGAGTTCGGTTTGCAAATAGTTTGGATTGTCTACTAAATCATTATCGATATTAGTAATGGAGGTATTAGTTAGCTCCATTACTTTCATTAAAACGTCATAGCCTGTTAACGCATTACCAAACCTATATACCGAACCAACAGCACCAGCTGGAACTCCGGCACTTGCAGATGCATCATAAGCACCATTATAAAAGTCTAGAGCAGGCAGTGTACAATTAAACCGTTCCTGACCTAAATTTTCCTGAGCGTCGGTTATTCCATCTCCATCATCATCGTAATCTAAATAATCTGGTATTCCATCTCCATCAGTATCCAACATCGCATTACATGTAGCATCACCTCCAGAAACATTAAAATAAACAATTTTCCCAGTAGCATTAGCGCCAACACCGTTATCGTTAATAACCTCAACGCCACCTACTTTTACAGAAACAAAACTACCACTGGACCAATTAACATTAGCTCTATTATAAATTTTAATGTAATAATTTGCTCCATTAGTAACACAACCAAGATCGTACTTACCCGCATAAGTATTATTAGATGCGGTTTGAGTGGCCGTATAACATTGGGAGTTGTCGCAAATGGTTAGTAATAAATCGTTAGTTGTATTATAAACCTCAACTTTATTTTGATACGAATTACTAGGCCACTTAACTCTTATATTAATATCTGAACTTTGCGCAAAAGAAAATGTAAGCACAAAAAAAGCCACAGAAAGACTGTATAGTAGTTTTGTTTTCATGATGCAATAGATTTGGGACTTGTAAATTAACTAATTTACAATTAGTTACATATTATAATCGTCAAAATATCAAATTATCCTATAAACTGCTATTGCCTCTTTTAAGCATCGACGAACTACGTCCTTTCTTAGGATTTATGACTCATTCAAAAAATAGTTCAATCTATAACTGAACATATTACACTTCTTAATTCACTATTATTTTTTTAGTAAATACCTGTCCGGTTTCCGCTTTAAACCATGCCATATAAACCCCTGAAGCTACCTTGTTAATTTGTAAACCATTGGACAGAGTTTCCTGCGAAACATTATTAAATTCCTGTATTATTTGACCGCGCATGTTTACTATTGACAATTTATCAATAGAAGCATTTAACTTCTTACCATATAATACATTATCCGTATTTTGATAGTAAATAAAGTTTTCTGAAACTTGTGATTCTTCAGCACTTAAACTTTGCTGTTTTGATTGAAAAACAATCTCAAACCTGCCATTAAACTTACCTTGAGTTGCCGTAAAACGATAAGCCGTTTGCTGCCTTAAATCAAAATACATATCTGTAACATGGTCTCTTAAATAGATTTCCTGATTTTCGGACATGTTTATAAACTCGGTTGCTTTAATTTCAAAGGTATTATTACCAGATGATTTAAAGTTTAATGGAATAACTTTATCACTTGTTATAGGGCTATAGGCCTGTATGTTCATATTTTTACCCTCCAAATTCAGGTTTAAATCATTGTTACTATTTTCATCACATTCGGCATCGTAACCATAATCGTAACCATCGGTAGTAAGTTCACTAAATCCTAACAACACCTCTCTTCTGGTTTGCGGACCAACAATTGCGTTGAACTCCAAACGCATTTTCTGCATTTGGTTGGTTCCTGTTTCTTCTAATGCTGCTGTGTTTTTTGATTTTGAAGTTGTCGATTTAAAGAAGGTTGAACCTGTATTATGGTCGCCCATAGCATCCACTTCCTTAATAAACACACGTTGACTGTTCTTAAAAACAACCGTTCCGCTTTTAATAATTTCCGTAATGAATCCTTGCCCTACCGGAAGATACCTAGTTGGTAGCAATGTACCCGATAGTACGCCATTAGTTTCACCCTCTAAACCAACAAATTGATAAGCCTTACAAGATCCCGTTTTATTAACCTGAGCGTATCCCCCTTGGTATTCAGTTAAATTATGAGAGTTGCCTGCCCATTGCTGCCAAACTTGCAAAGTGCCATCTATAATTCCGGCATTATCATCTATAAATTTATAAACATCCAATGCTGAAGGATATGGGTTTCCTAAAAGATATTCTGTTTTTGATACCGAGGTTACGGAACCGTTGCCACCTTTATCAGTCACATTTATCAAAATGGTTCCGTTATTTGGTTTGCCTTCAAACAGATATTGCTGTTGTGTCTCCACGCTGCCCGTACCTTTTTGCGTGTAACCAACTCCAGGGGCTA
Organism: Mariniflexile sp.; assembly: GCF_041583155.1. GTDB lineage: Bacteria > Bacteroidota > Bacteroidia > Flavobacteriales > Flavobacteriaceae > Mariniflexile. The sequence continues at coordinate 19,811 of NZ_JBFHGK010000041.1, read as the reverse complement.
GGTTGGTACTCGGCGTAATAGCGGCCCAATCCCAATAGGTTAGTCCATTTTTATAAGTATATAACCAGTAAGTGCTAATTTTTCCTATTTCATCATATGCTGGGGTAAACTGAAAATTAGTACCGGTTCCATCTTTCAGCATATTTAACTTAAAAGCCGAGTTGTTGTTATTGTTGGTTGCTGCATTATTATTAGTTAAACTTGTTGCACCTAACGCCCCCACTGGTGATGACCAATAGTTGTATCGGTATTTGTTTGAGGTACCTTCTTGTCTTCTTAATAGTTTTCCTGAGGCAGAGGTTACCAAATCGCTGTTTATGGTTTGTATTAATTGGGAATCCTCAAATAAATCCAATGTACCATGCAGCTTTAAATACCAGGTGTTTTGAATAAGATTATCACCTTGCATTGATAGTTTTCCGCCAGAATCAATAATTAAACCTAACGTATTAATGGTGCTACTGGCACTAATATCATTTGAAACTTTAACAATATTACTTATGTTGGTATTACTAACATTAGCAATATCCCAAGCATTGCCATGAAGCCACGTAGCTGTATCGTGCCAATCGCCATCACTTTTAGTAACAAAAGGCATAGGTGCAGTTTGCTTTTGAATGGTTTTAATATAATTCAATTGAGCCGTGTAGCCGTTAGATGAATAATCGGTGGTTGTGGAATTAAGGATGCTAGTCATTGGGTAATAAGCCTGTAGATTAGTCCAAGGAATGGTTAATGATGTAGTATCATCTGAAATGGATTTTGAAATTACAGCACCCGAAACAATCCCTGAAATATTCACAATTTCTTGATTAATCATTTTATGTAATTGACTTATTGTAACAGCACTATTAAACACACGCACCTCATCAATATCACCATTAAAGTATGCTGTATCTGAACTTGATTTTTTTCCGATAGTGAAGGCACTTGATGAAGCAGAAATACTAGATGCCAGACCAGCATCATTTGCAGTTCCTAATAAGTTACCATTAAAATAAATTTTTAGTTTATTAGTTGCTTCAGTTTTATCAAAAACAACTGCTATATGTGCCCAACGATTAGCAACTAAAGTTGCCGATACTGGTAAGGTAACCGAAGAACCATTTAATTTCACAACTGGTATTTTTGATGAATTTACTTGAATCTCAAAAGTCCCCTGGCTTATTACGGTTCCCAAACTAGAAAATGTAGGATCTATCCGGAACCATGCCATTACAGTTGCTTGATCGTAACCACTTAAATTAAGACTACTGCTTAAATAATCATCAACACCATCAAAATCTATAGTTGCAGAATCGGGTGGGTTCACATTAAAATAATCGCGGTAATCTAAATCGCCTCCTGGCAAAAGTCTATCATTATCCGTATCCGGTAAAACGGATTCGGCTGGGATATTTATATCATCATTTACATCAATGGAGTCATCTGTACTTGAACCCTCAAAAATATCATCTAAACCATCGTTATCAAAATCAGAAAAGGACACGATGGCATCTGCCATACCATTTTCCTCTATATCCAATAACCCATCGTTATCACTATCTGAATCTCTAAAATCAGGTATACCATCTCCATCTGTATCTACTAACGATGTGAAACCTATTCCGTAATTATCATCAACACCATTTTGGTCGGTATCTAAAATACCATATCCCATACCACTCGGTGCTATATAGCCTACAGTTGGTTGCGCTTCCACGTTATCTGGAATACCATCATTATCACTATCAATATCTAAATAATCAGGCAATCCATCCCCATCGGTGTCTTCACAATTAGGAAGTACGTATAATTGAACCTTATCAACAAAATTGCCAGAAGTTGTTGCAGAACCACCGGCTGCAACTGAAATAGCAGTAAATGTTAGTCTAGTTGTTGTTTGACCTGCTGGCACCACATAGATTCCTGAATGCTCTGTCCATGAGGAATCTCCAGCGGAGCTAAAGTCTCCCATACTGCTCAACGTGCCTGATGGGTCGCCAATAAGTAACCTAACCACATCCTGTAGTGCACTTCCCGCATAACCCGTTCGTTTTCTATGTGCAAACGACCAACGTAACACATCTCCTGGTGTTGTTGCAATATCTTGATATAAGCCATCATTTGTTGTAGCATTAACTTCCGCCCATTGCGAACCTGAGAAGGCTCTTCCTCCAGAATCATTAGATGCCGTTTGCGAATTATGCCAAATTTCCAAATGATTATTTGTAACATCCGAGCTTTTCCAATTTGCAATGTTTATGGCATCTCCTTTCCAAAGTCCAGTTGTAGGCGTTACATCTGTAGGCCCTCCATCTAAAGCCAGAATGTCTGTAACTTCAAAATCGGGATTTAGCAATGGTAGCTTACCTAAATCGGAACATTCATCTACATCCAAAATTCCATCATTATCATCATCTAAATCATCAATATTACTGAAGCCATCTTTATCCTGATCTGGCAAGGTGAAAATAAATAATTTGCCATCGGCGTGGTCGCTTGTAGATGCTGTTAATTGCGCCTTGGTAATAATCGAACCTTTTGGCGCAATATCGTCCAAATAAAACAATGCTATTCCTATGGTTCCTTTATTTTCTAAAACACGATCGCTTAACCAATAATCCGTACCAGATGCTGGCGGTTTCACTGTACCTGGAGTCCCCATACTACCTGAAGAGCCTGTTCCACCAAAACCCCACTGTGTGGTTGTTTCCTTTACAAAAGTTTCTCCTAGAGATTGTACAGGGCCACCACCTGCAGGAATTCCAAAAAGTTCTACATGATAACAATTATTGGCATTTCGTTCGGTAATGGCAATAACACCACTTGAACTTGCAAAAATACCAGTACCATAGGTTAACGTTTGTCGCTGTGAATCGGTTGTTTGTTCTGAGGTATAATTATTGCAAATATTTCGCCCGTTGGAACTCGATTCAAAATAATGGTTTAAATTTAAATCTTGAAAAGAAGCTAAGGCAGACGCATTCCATGTGGCACTTGCACTAGTTGTTTCTATAGTAGCTCCATTCTTTCTTATTTGATTTGAGCTATGTCCGTTTGGGCCTAACTGTGTTAATTCATAACTTGCTGGCAAACCGTAATGGTCATAAACAACACTATTAATGGTAACACTTTTAATTGTTGCAGGCTGGTTCGAATTAGTTTGCGTATCATTCCATTGAAAAGTCACCCCAGTTCGAATACTTGAGGCATTAGTTTGAGCTGACAATACATTGCAACCAGCTAAATAACAAACAGTAAACAAGCAAAATAATAATTTTATCTTCATAATTAATAGATTCGGAGGAAACCAAAAATTAATTTATTATAAACTATTAATCAGCACTTTAGATAATTATTTCTTAAATGCATGATAAGAATAAATCAGTTGAATAACTGGTTTAATAGCACGTTTGAAATAAAACTGAGGGAAGTAATATTCGTTTTACATTTAACCAAAACCTTATTTTTTGATTAAATAGTTTACAATATTAGATTAAAAATTTGAAAAAACCTAAAAAAAATCAGATAAAAAGACTATTTTTATCGTTAAACAGTGTTAAAGTGTAAAAAAATTAGCAATCAAGAATGTATAAAATTGAAGGTAACTTACACCAAAAAACCAACTAAATCTTCAATTTTAGATATTAGTTGAATCTTAATTGCTGTTTTCTTAAGAGAAATTTTATTGTACTTAGATACAAAAATGATTGAAAAACCTAATTTTTCAGCTTCTAATATACGTTGTTCTACACGTTGAACAGGTCGGATTTCACCAGAAAGCCCTACCTCTGCGGCAAAACAAATATCTTTCTGTAATGCAACATCTTCATTTGAAGACAAAATAGAAGCCACAACTGCTAAATCGATAGCAGGATCATCTACATTTATACCTCCTGTAATATTTAAAAACACATCTTTAGCACCCAACCTGAAACCTGCCCGTTTTTCTAACACTGCCAAAAGCATATTTAAGCGTTTGGCGTTAAAACCCGTGGCACTGCGCTGTGGTGTACCATATACTGCTGTACTAACTAATGCTTGAACCTCTATCATTAATGGACGCATGCCCTCTAGAGTTGCAGCGATAGCATTTCCTGATAATTCTTCGTCTTTCTTAGAAATTAATATCTCGGAAGGGTTAGTTACTTCTCTTAAACCCGAGCCTTGCATTTCGTAAATTCCCAATTCGTTTGTAGAACCAAAACGGTTTTTATGAGCACGTAAAATTCTAAACACATGGTTACGGTCTCCTTCAAACTGCAAAACCGTATCTACCATATGCTCCAATATTTTTGGTCCTGCAATATTACCATCCTTGGTTATGTGACCAATTAATAACACAGGTGTTGCAGTTTCTTTAGCAAATTTTATTAGTTCGGTAGTACATTCTTTAATTTGAGAAATACTTCCTGAAGAGGATTCAATATAATCACTATGAAGCGTTTGTATCGAATCGATAATTACAATATCTGGTTCTAAAGCTTCAATTTGTTTGAAAATATTTTGCGTTTTAGTTTCTGTAAGAATGTAACAATTATTGTTTTTAGGGTTAATACGTTCCGCACGCATTTTTATTTGTTTCTGACTTTCTTCACCCGAAACATACAAGGTTTTATAAGGTAATTTTAATGAAATTTGAAGCAATAAGGTACTTTTCCCTATTCCTGGTTCGCCTCCTAAAAGTGTTAAGGACCCTGGTACGATTCCACCACCAAGCACGCGATTAAATTCGCCATCAAACGTATCCAAACGGGCTTCATTAGAAACATCTATTTCCTGAATTCGTAATGGCACAGCTGCTTTTTTTACTGCCGCTGTTGGCGATTTCCAATCGCTTTTTTCTGGTGTTTGAATTACTTCTTCAACAATCGTATTCCACTCTTTGCAAGCATTACACTGTCCTTGCCATTTAGCATATTGCGAACCACAGTTTTGACAAAAAAAAGTTGTTTTTACTTTAGCCATTAATTATTCGGGGTTAAGTATTATGTTTGGTAATGAGTTCTATTTAATAGCCAAAATCGGCTTTAATTGCGTCCGATTTCTGAAGCATTAAGTCTTTAGTAAGCCCCGCAATTTCTTCTTGAGAAAAAGCAGATTGATAGGCTCGCATGGCTTTTTTTGTATCACCTGCCTCCTCATATGCTCTGGCTTGATAATAATTACTCAACATCGTTTTGGGGTATTCGTCTCTGGCTATTTTGCTTAAGGCTTCATAATATTCATACCTTTCGGTTTTTTCTATGGAGGCGGCTATGGCTTTAAAATCATTCACTAAAATTGGTTTTTTAATCCCAAATAACTCATAAATAGTTTTATACTTCTCTTCAAGGTAATCAACTGGTGAACCGTCTAATTTCAAAATAACATTATTGTATTCTTCTTTACTTATAGGCTGAAACACCTTAAATATAGACTCGATAGCATTTGGAATTGCATGTGTAGGCACTGAGTAATGCGATGGTTTTTCAAAATTATTGAATGTGTAAAACAGGTTTTTATTATTTAATGCTGAAATATCGACATTTAAAGCATCACTCATCTGCTTCACAGTTGGCGCATCGTTGTTAGTGTTTGCTAAATAATAGAACGTTTTTGTTTGAGTCTTCCCTAATGAAACAGGAAGGTAGTCAATCATTTTTGGAGCCAATTCTGGACTAATACTAATATACCCTTTAAAAATAGGATCAGATTTCAATAAATAATAATTAATAAAGTTTGCTGTTTCACCATGGCCTACGGCTACTCTAAAATTAGATGCTTTATATTTTTTCTCTATATACGGAAGAAGTTCTGCTCCAATAAACTCGAAAAAAAGAGAGCCTGTTTCAAAAGGCAACGAGTTTTGTTCAGAATACAAACAATCATCATAACGCTTATCATATTGATTTATACCAACTACAATAGCCTCAGGCATATCTTCCCAATAAGTATAATAATCTACATTACCCGCAACAGCCTCGAACATATAATCACCATCTAACACCACAAAAAGCGGATATTTTTTGGAATCACTTGCACTGTAACTTCTTGGTAATTGAATTTTTAATTCTCTGGTTTGTCCTAACCTTTGCGACTCGAAGGTTTCGTATTTTACCTGGGCATTAAAACTCCCCACGAAACATAAAACTAAAATAAGAGAAAACATGTACTTCATTTTATACAATGATTTGAGATTTGTAATGCAAGGTATGAAATTACTTAAAACAAAAAAAAAAGAGAATACGTTGTAAGGTTTTGTCGTTTGTTTCTTGCTTTTATTTTAGTCTTTTATTCCTATTATAAATTGGCAAATAGATTAACGACAACCCACCACAAACAATAATCATAACTGTTTGCGATGCCCACATAATCCAGCCAAAGGCTATACTTGTTTCTTGTGCAATTCCAAAAATGGAAAAAGCCGCATAAACCGCTAAAGGATACGAACCTATACCACCATTAGTAGCTGCAATACTAAAACTTGCCGAAATAAATCCAATTAAAATGGCACCTGTTGAAATACCTTCTAAATCTTCAATAGCCAATGAAGTTACATAAAACATTAGCACATACATGGTCCAAATAAAAAGAGTGTGAAAAATGAAGGCCCACTTTTTTTTCATTTTAAACACACTTAAAGCTCCTTCAATCAGGCCATTTACAAAGTTTCTTATTTTAATGGCAAAGTTCGATTTACCTCGTTTAATGAACCTGATAAAAACGAAAACAATTAAAATAAAGGTAACTATAACTATAGCAATTTTAGATGGATTGAATTTTTCAACAAAAAAACTGTAAATAAAATCGAATTGAAGAAAGAGTGTGACGATGATTATTCCCAACATTACCAATAAATCGGCAATACGTTCGGCCACAATGGTGCCAAAACCTTTTTCAAAAGGAACATTTTCATAATTTGTAAGGATGGAAGCTCTGGCAACTTCGCCCGCTCGTGGTATGGTATAATTTATTAAATAGGTTGCAAAAACCGCCATTACACTATTTGGAAATTTTACGGTATAACCCATTGGTTCCAACTGAAAACGCCAACGGTATGCCCTTGATAAATGACTTAAAAGGCCTAAAAACATACCGAACACTAGCCACCAATAATTGGACTTTCGCAAATAAACTAGAATTTCCTGAATAGAAACTTTAGATAGCGAGTACCACACTAAAAAAACTCCCAGTAATAATGGGAGTATAATTTTTAGTGATTTTAATATTTTTTGCGTCAAACGGTTATTTTAACAAGTTTGTAGCTTCGTCTGGAAAAACTAGTGAGGGTTTAAATACTTTAGCTTCTTCTATATCCATAAAAGCATAAGTTATAAGAATGAGGGTATCACCCACCGAAACTTTTCTGGCTGCCGCACCGTTTAGGGTAATTTCACCAGTATTTCTTGGTCCTGGAATGCAATAGGTTTCTAAACGTTCGCCATTATCGTTATTTACTATTTGCACTTTTTCGCCTTGAATCATGTTCGCGGCTTCCATTAAATCTTCATCAATAGTAATACTGCCAATGTAGTTAAGTTCTGCACCGGTACATTTTACTCTGTGAATTTTAGATTTTACTACTTGTATTTGCATGTGGCAAAGATAATTAATTTAGAGCGATATTATCAATTAGTCTAATATCATCAGCATAAACTGCAATAAATGCTCTATATTCTTTATTGTTTGTTTTATGTTTTACTGTTTTTAGGGTTGTAGTATCAGCGATAATAAAATATTCTAATTTTAATAAATCATGACTTTCAAACTGGCTTTCAACCCATTGCGTAACTATATCAGCACTTTTTGTGCCAAAATGCACTTTGGCAGAATTTAATGTGTTATATATGAAAGGTGCCGCTTCTAAATACTCCGGTTTTAAACGTGTATTTCGAGAACTCATTGCTAATCCCGATTCTTCACGATGTATCGGGCAAGGAATGATGTTTACTGGGATATGATATTTTTCAACCAGTTTTTTAATAATTTGTAATTGCTGAAAATCTTTTTCTCCAAAATAAGCATTATCCGGTTTTATAATATCAAAAAAACGCTTTACAATTGTACCAACCCCGTCAAAATGTCCAGGTCTAAATTTACCCTCCATTTCAAACTCTAAGCCATCAAAATTAAATTTTTCCGATTCTGTTTTACCACAATAAATATCGTCAACCGTTGGAGCATACACCAATATTTTGTTTTCGTCTAGCGTTTTTAGTAATTCTAGATCGCGTTCTAAATTTCTCGGATATTTTACGAGATCTTCTTTATTATCAAATTGTGTTGGATTTACAAAGATGCTAACCACAACATAATCATTGTTTTCTAATGCTTTTTGTACTAAAGCTAAATGTCCTTCATGCAATGCTCCCATTGTAGGAACTAACCCTAAAATTTTGTTTTCAGCTTTAAATTTGTCTATTGCAGCTACAATTTGTTGTTTTTCTGTGTAAACCTTCACGTTTCAATATAAAATTAACGGGTGCAAACTTAAGATTTTTACAAGCAATCTGCATAAATTTTTGTAATTTTGCGTGTTTTTTATTTCGAATCTCAATAAGAAACGCGATTATGGGTTAAGCTTTTTAACATTTCTCTTGGTAGAAATGCTAAAAACTAAAGGCGCATAACCGCAAAAGACAACAAAAACAAACATATGAAAGATAAGAGGATATTATACGTATCATCTGAAGTAGTACCCTATTTGCCAGAAACCGAAATTTCTTCAATGTCGTTTGAGGCACCAAGATTGGTAAATCAACAAGGTGGTCAAATAAGGATTTTTATGCCAAGGTATGGCAATATTAACGAACGTAGACACCAACTGCATGAAGTTATCAGACTTTCCGGGATAAATCTAGTGATAAACGATTTAGATATGCCACTCATTATTAAAGTAGCATCCATACCTAAAGAGCGCATTCAGGTTTATTTTATTGATAACGATGAATACTTTAAAAGAAAAGCTACATTAACCGATGAAGAGGGGAAACTATTTCCAGACAATGATGAACGTGCTATTTTCTTTGCTAAAGGTGTCATTGAAACTGTTAAAAAATTAAACTGGTCTCCAGATATAATTCATGTTCATGGTTGGTTGGCATCCTTATTACCTGTTTACTTAAAAGAATATTACAAAGACGAACCTTTATTTAATGAAAGTAAAATAGTGACTTCTGTGTACAATCAAAGTTTTAACAATACGTTAAATAAAGATATGCACAATAAAATTAAATTTGACAACATAAAAGAAGACGCTATTAAGGTGCTAGAAGAACCGTCATACATTAACTTAATGAAAGTTGCTATTGATTATTCAGATGCACTAATAGTAGGTTCCGAGGATATACCAAAAGAATTAGAAGCCTATTTAAAAGCCTCAAAAAAACCAGTTTTAGAATACCAAAGCAAAGATGAATTTGGCGAAGCTTATAAAACATTTTTTAACACTAGCGTTTTAGGCTAACCTATTACATCATTTCAATACTATATGAAGAAGACCATTAAAGCCCTTAAATTTTCCTTATTATTTTCTCTAGTTTTAGCCTCGTTTTTGGCTTGTGATAAAGATTTTTCTGTAATTGAAAGTGATGTTCTTGGAGATGAAAATTCAAATTTCATTACAGATAGTACCAGCATACAAATAGCTGCCTACAATAAAAAACTAGAAAAACTTCAAATAAATGGTTTGTCTTCTAACCTTTTGGGAGTTTATAATGATCCTGCTTACGGACAAACCGTTGCGAGTATCGTGGCTCAGGTAATACCAGCTAGTTACATAACTGATTTTGGTGAAAACACAGTTATTGATTCTGTAGTTTTAACTATTCCATATTTCAATAGAGTTACAGGTACAGATGAATCTGGTAACACAATCTATACCATTCTAGATTCTTTATATGGCAGACCTAACGAGGATATAAAACCTTTTAAATTAAGTATTTATCAAAATAATTATTACCTACGGGATTTCGACCCAAACTCGAACACTAACGAAAGACAAAATTATTTTTCTAATGCGGACGGAACTGTTACAAATGGCTATTCAACAATAAATTTTGATAACCTAAAAGGCTCGGAAATTTTAAGCAAAAACATTACGCCTTCTAGCAAAGCAACCGTAACAAGTGTTGGTGAGGGCGAAGATGAAGTTAAAACACAATCGGTTCCTGCTTTAAGAGAAAATTTAGACATTAATTTCTGGAAAACAACCATTATAGACCAAGAAGGTAACGCCGTTTTAAGTAAGTACAGCGACTTTATTAATTATTTCAGAGGACTCTATTTTAAAGCAGAACCTATAGATGGCACTGGCAGTATGGTGTTACTAAATTTAGCATCAACCAATGCTAATATTACAATTCATTATTCAAAAGATTCAACTGTAGAAGACGAAAGAGTACAAGATAGCTATGTTTTAAGGTTTTCTGGCAACATCCTTAATACCTTTTCTAACGACTATAGCGCAGTACCTTTACAAGACGGAGATAGAACCGAAGGCGATGAAACTCTATATTTAAAAGGCGCCGAAGGATCTATGGCTGTTGTAGATTTATTTAGTGGTACAACAGCTTTAGAAGATTTTAAAAATACTTATAGAGTTCCACTTGGAAATAATGAGTATAAAAAGGATGAAGATGGTAATTATATTCTAAAACGTTTAATAAACGATGTGCAATTAATAGTTTATGAAGATGAAACGCTTGAAACCAATGGCGATTCTGATTACCATAAATACGATAGGCTTTATGCATACGACATAAAAAACAACATTTATTTAAACGATTATTTAGCCGACCCTATTGGCACCAACAACTCCAAACCATACTATTCTACCTATTTTCATTTAGGATTACGAAATACAGATGCTAATGTTTCAAAATACAAAATTCATTTAACTGAGCATTTTAATAATATTTTGCTAAGAGATTCAACCAACACTAAAATTGGGCTAACCTTATCTAGTAATGTAAACTATACTGGTACTGCTAAAATTTTAAATAGTACAGATGAAGTAACCGCAGTTCCAACAGTAAGCATAATAACTCCAAGAGGAACAAAGTTATACGGAACAAAACCCACTGTTCCAGAAAATCGAAAAATGAAATTAAAAATATTTTATACAGAAACAAAATAGTTCCTGTAATTGCTAATTATTCTTTTTTAAGTCTTTAAATTGTACTTTATCGTAAAAAATAAGGACTTGAAATAATAATTATCTATTTTTAGTATTTATTTTACATATTTGCTTTTAATATAAAAGCCCTAAATCAAATTATTAAATTATGTGTGGAATTGTAGGATATTTAGGAACAAGAGAAGCTTACCCAATTATAATAGAAGGACTTAAGCGCTTAGAATACAGAGGTTACGATAGTGCTGGTATTGCATTATTTGATGGTACAGATTTAAAAGTTTGTAAAACCAAAGGGAAGGTTTCCGACCTTGAAACTCTTGCCGATAAAGAAATTACCAAGCATGGTAATGTTGGAATAGGTCATACCCGATGGGCTACCCATGGTGTACCTAACGATGTAAACTCCCATCCACATATTTCCAATTCTGGCGACTTAGTGATTATTCATAACGGGATTATAGAAAATTACGATTCCTTAAAACAAGAATTAATCTCTAGAGGTTACACTTTCAAGTCGGATACGGATACCGAGGTTTTAATAAATTTAATTGAAGACGTAAAAAAACAAGAAAATGTAAAACTTGGTCAAGCCGTTCAAATCGCACTAAACCAAGTGATTGGCGCGTATGCCATTGCCGTTTTTGATAAAAACAAGCCAGAAGAAGTTGTTATTGCCCGTTTAGGGAGCCCTTTAGCTGTTGGTGTTGGCGAAGATGAATTTTTTATTGCAAGTGATGCGTCCCCATTTTTAGAATATACAAAAAATGCCATTTATCTTGAAGATGAAGAAATGGCCATCATTAGATTTCATAAAGGTATTAAGGTTAGAAAGATAAAAGATGATTCTATCGTACCTGCTTACGTTCAAGAACTTCAAATGAACCTTGAGCAAATTGAAAAAGGCGGCTATGATCATTTTATGCTAAAAGAAATACATGAACAACCAAAAGCGATTACAGACACTTATAGAGGTCGACTTTTAAGAAACGAAGCTATAATAAAAATGGCTGGTGTTGAAGATAACATGAAAAAATTCTTGAACGCCGATCGTATAATCATTGTAGCCTGTGGAACCTCTTGGCACGCAGGATTAGTTGCTGAATATATTTTTGAAGATTTAGCAAGAATTCCTGTAGAAGTAGAATACGCCTCTGAGTTCAGATATAGAAACCCTGTAATTACAGAAAAAGACGTAGTTATCGCTATTTCGCAATCTGGCGAGACTGCCGATACTTTAGCAGCCATCAAATTAGCAAAATCTAAAGGCGCTTTTGTTTTTGGAGTTTGTAATGTTGTAGGCTCATCAATAGCAAGAGAATCCAATGCTGGTGCATATACGCATGCCGGCCCAGAAATTGGCGTGGCTTCAACTAAAGCATTTACTACTCAAATTACAGTTTTAACGTTAATTGCCTTACGCTTGGCTAGAGCCAAAGGCACAATAAGTAGTTCAGACTTCCGTCAGCATTTATTAGAATTAGAGTTAATCCCTAAAAAAGTTGAAAAAGCGTTAACATTAGATGAACATATAAAAAACATTGCTAATATTTATAAAGATTCACGCAATTGTTTATACCTAGGCCGAGGCTACAATTTCCCCGTTGCACTTGAAGGCGCTTTAAAACTAAAAGAGATTTCGTATATTCATGCAGAAGGTTATCCAGCAGCCGAAATGAAACACGGCCCTATTGCTTTAATTGATGAAAATATGCCTATTGTAGTAATTGCTACAAAAAAAGGACATTATGAAAAAGTAGTAAGTAACATTCAGGAAATAAAATCTAGAAAAGGAAAAATTATAGGAATTGTTACCGAAGGTGATACTCAGGTTAGAGAATTAGCCGACCACGTAATTGAAGTACCTGACACCATGGAATCTCTATCTCCATTGTTAACAACCATTCCTTTACAACTTTTATCTTATCACATAGCTGTGTTATTAGGCAAAAATGTAGATCAGCCTCGTAACCTAGCAAAATCTGTTACAGTAGAATAACTGAAGTTTATCTCCAAAAAATAAATCCCTATAAATTTAATATTATTTATAGGGATTTCTCATTTTTAGACGTTATTGTTGCTAATAAAGTGTTTTTATAAGCACTTTTTTGTTAATTTTATACTATGCGCGCATAATTTAATGTCAATTTCTTTAAAATCAGGATTAATATATCTATATTGGTTTAACTAAACTAAAACTAATTCTTATAAATGAAAACAATCCTCCCCTATTTCATGTTGTTTTTTTGTGGCATAATCTACTCACAAACAACAATTACCGGTACGGTAACCGACGATAATAATCAGCCCATTCCAGGTGCAAATATTATCATTGTTGGAACTTCAACCGGCACAGTTACTAATTTTGATGGCTTATTTACATTAACCGTTAACCAAAGTCCTCCCTTCAACGTACGTTCAAGTAGTGTTGGTTTTGAAACTGTTACTATTCAAGTAACTTCAAATAACCAAAAATTAAATTTCATTCTTAAAGAGGGAACCTCGTTAGACGAAGTTGTTATTTCTGCTTCCAGAACACCGGAGCGTATTTTTGAGTCTCCTGTAACAGTAGAACGTTTAGGCTTGAAAGAAATTAAAAACACCGCTTCTGCCGATTTTTACGATGGTTTGGAAAACTTAAAAGGTGTTGATGTGAACACAAACAGTTTAACCTTTAAATCCGTTAATACTAGAGGATTTTCAACTTTTGCTAACAATCGGTTTATGCAACTTGTGGATGGCATGGACAATTCAACTCCTGCCTTAAATTTTCCAATAGGTAATTTGGTAGGCATGACCGAAACAGATGTTTTAAGCGTTGAACTTTTACCAGGAGCTTCCTCGGCATTATATGGTGCCAATGCATTTAATGGTATATTATTCATGCGAAGTAAAAACCCATTTGATCACCAAGGTATTAGCACCTCCATTAAAAGGGGAATTACATCCCAAAAAGCATCAGGCGACAACCCATATACCGATGTGAGTTTTCGTGCAGCACATAAATTTAGCAATAAGTTTGCTGGAAAAATAAACTTTGGATTCCTTAAAGGAACCGACTGGGCTGCTAATAGCGAAGTGGACAAAACCAATATTAGTGGCACACGTGCTAATACTGATTATGATGGTGTAAATATTTATGGTGATGAAGTTTCTACAAATCTTAAAGCTGTAAAAGAAAGTCCAACATTTTTAGCACAACTACCAAACCCCGCTCTTGTTAATTTAGTTCCTGATGTTGTTGTTAGTAGAACAGGTTATAATGAAGCTGCACTTACAGATTACAATGCAGAAAGTGTAAAAGCGGATTGGGGCTTATATTATAGACCATTTGAAGATGCTTTTGAAATATCATATGTTGGAAAAGTAGGAACTGGAACAACCATTTATCAAGGAACAAATCGCTATACTATTGATAATTTCTTCCAAGAGCAACATAAATTAGAGTTGAAAAATGAGAATTTCTTCTTAAGAGGATATATAGTAGCTGATAAAGCTGGAGATTCTTACGATATGGTATTCACCGGAATTAATATTAATAGAGCCTGGAAAGATGATAACACTTGGTTTGGCGAATACACGGGCGCTTATATTAGTGCAACACTTGCTGGAGCTAATGATACTGAGGCGCATGCAGCCGCAAGAAATCAAGCGGACACTGGTCGCTTTCTTCCTGGTTCCGACGATTTTAATGCTGCTTTTAACAAAAGTATCAACGATCCAGATTTATCAACTGGTTCCAAATTTCAAGATGCTTCAAAATATTACCACGCCGATGGTAATTATAATTTCAGCCATTTAATTGATTTTGCTGAAATTCAAGTCGGTGGTTCCTACAGAAAATACAATCTAAACTCTTCTGGAACCATTTATACCGACAAAGATAGTCCTATTCAATATTCAGAATTTGGTGTTTACACACAACTTCAGAAAGATTTAGAACTTAATGACCTTTTAAAATTGAAATTAACAGGTTCCATTAGATATGACAAATCTGAATTTTTTAATGGTTTCTTCTCGCCAAGAATTTCTGCAGGTTTAACTGTAAACAACGATCATAATATTAGAGCTTCTGTACAAACCGGCTTTAGAAATCCCACCACCCAAGATTTATTTATAGGTTTAAATGCTGGTAGGGCCATTTTAATTGGTGCCGCTCCTAGCAATTTAGATAGATATATTCATACAGATGGCGCATATACCCAAACAGGACGTGTGGCTTATGAAAATTCATATACCGCAACTTCTGTACAAGCACTTGCTGCTACAGGAAACCCTGGAGTTTTAGAAATTGCAAATCCAGATTTAATAAAACCAGAACAAGTTACTTCCGCAGAAATTGGTTATCGAGGGAAATTTAATGGTGTGATAGTCGACTTTAGTGCCTATTACAATAAATACAAAGACTTTATTTCGCAAGCCGTAGTGATTTCGCCTTATTATGGTACAGTTGGTGATGGAGGGGCTTCAGTTGCAGCGATTGCTAATGGAGACTACCAAGCCTATAGCACGTATACAAATTCACCTGCCGATGTTAATTCTTTTGGGGCTTCCATTGGCTTATCAACCAAAGTTTTTGGAAATTATGATTTAAGCGGAAGCTACACTTTTGCAAAGTTAGATTTCGACCAAAGTAAATATCCAGACTTTACCACCAATTTCAATACCCCAGAACATAAATTTAAAGCGTCATTTGGAAATACTGAATTGTTTGAAAACTTTGGGTTTAATGTATCCTATAGGTTTAGTGACGATTATTTTTGGGAAGCCACCTTTGCTAATGGTGTAGTACCTGAATTTCATGTAGTTGATGCACAAATTAACTTAACCGTACCAAGTATAAAATCCATTTTCAAAATTGGTGCCACTAATCTTACAGGTAAAGAATACTACACCGCTTATGGAACAGGGTTTATAGGCTCTATGTATTATGCTTCTTGGACTATTAACAACTTATAAAAATGAAGACAATGACAAATACAAAATATATATGGCTGTTAGTAATCTTTTTAGGGTTTGCAGCCTGTAATGATATTGAAGATGTAAGCCGTTACGAAATTGAAGTAACTCCAGAATTATCAGCTGGTACAGTGGATTTTTCATCTTACGTTGCATTAGGTGCATCTTTTAGTGCCGGTTTTACCGATAGCGCTTTATTTATATCATCTCAAACAAATTCATTCCCAAATATGTTGTCGCAACAATTTTCAAAAATTGGAGGCGGTACATTTACACAACCTTTAATGAACGACAATATTGGAGGTATTGCCTATGGTGGCGTCCAATTAGCAGGGTCAACTTTAGGTCCTAGATTGGTGTTTGGTGGTTCGGGTCCTGTAGCTTTATCTACAATAATTGGTCCTGTTACCTCTACTACAGATTTGGCTGTAAACAATCTAAAAGGCCCTTTTAACAACATGGGAGTTCCTGGTGCAAAAAGTTATCATTTATTATTTAATGGCTATGGCAACATTGAAAATTTAAGCACAAAAACAGCTAATCCTTATTTTATAAGAATGGCATCTAGTCCTACTGCAACCATGCTAGGTGATGCCATGGCTAAAAACCCAACATTCTTTACATTATCTGAGATTGGAGGTAATGATGTTTTGGGATATGCTCTTTCTGGCGGAGATGGAACCGATGTAATAACCCCTAGTTCGGGTCCTGTAGGAGTAGGTTTCGATGCGACCTTCAGTTATCTGGTAACGCAATTGACTTCTAACGGGGCTAAAGGAGTTGTTACCAATGTACCATATATTACAGATTTACCACACTTTACAACCGTTCCTTATAATGCACTTGCCCCAGCTTTAATTGGCGGATCGGCTAACATTAGCGCATTAAACGCCCAATTATATGGTCCTTTAAATAATATTTTTTCAGCATATGGCGAACCAAACCGTGTAAAATTACTTTCTGCAACAGCTCCAAATCCATTATTAATAAATGATGAAAACGCTACAAACAGATCTGCTGAAATAACCGCTGCATTAACACCAACTTTAGGAGCTCAAACAGCCACTGCATTTGGTGCAATTTTTGGAAAAGCAAGACAAGCAACAGCTGCCGATTTGCTAGTACTCCCACTTTCAACTGAAATAGGAAAAACTATTTCCGGAGCCCCTTCTCCGGTTAACATAAATGGTGTTACTTACCCATTAGAAGACAAGTGGGTATTAATTCCTAGTGAACAAGCCGAAATTGCAGCAGCTACCGATGCCTATAACACAACCATTGCTAGTATTGCAACCTCGAATGCCAACATTGCTTTAGTAAATTTAAATACTATTTTACAAGAATTAGCTTCCACAGGCATCTCTTTTGATGCCTTTACCATGAATGCCAACTTAGTTACAGGAGGTGCCATTGGTTTGGATGGTATTCACTTAACCGCAAGAGGGTATGCCTACATGGCAAATAAATTTTTAGAAGCCATTGATGCTAAATTTGGCTCTAACTTTATTGCTTCAGGGAATGTTGTTAAAGCAGGTGATTATCCTACAAATTATTCACCATTATTAAATTAATTAGAAACACTCTTAAAAAACGCCTTGTAATTCAAGGCGTTTTAATATTGTAAAAAAGCTTAAAAAACAACTTTCATTTTAAATTAAAAAAATTATCTTTGCACGCGGAAACTAAAAGTGTTTTCATTCAATTAAAACGCATAATATTAAACACATAAGTAATGGCTAAAGTTACAGGTAAGGTTGCACAAATAGTAGGTCCGGTTATCGATGTTGAATTCGGTGCTGGTGCTGAACTTCCAAGAATTTATGATTCATTAGAAATTAAAAGACCTGATGGTTCTTTATTAGTACTAGAAGTACAATCTCACATTGGTGAAGATACTGTACGTACTATTGCAATGGATTCCTCAGATGGTTTAAGCAGAGGAACAGAAGTTGTTGCAACTGGTGCGCCTATACAAATGCCTATTGGCGATGCTGTATACGGACGTTTATTTAATGTAATTGGTGATGCTATTGATGGTCTTGGAGATTTACCTAAAGCAGGTGATGCTGGGTTACCAATTCACCGTCAAGCACCTAAATTTGAAGATTTATCAACTTCTACAGAAGTATTATTTACAGGTATTAAAGTAATCGATTTAATTGAGCCTTATGCTAAAGGTGGTAAAATTGGTTTATTTGGTGGTGCCGGTGTAGGTAAAACAGTATTAATCCAAGAGTTGATTAACAATATAGCAAAAGGTCACGGTGGTTTATCAGTATTTGCTGGTGTAGGTGAAAGAACTCGTGAAGGGAATGACCTTTTAAGAGAGATGTTAGAGTCTGGAATTATCCGTTATGGTGATGATTTCATGCATTCTATGGAAGAAGGCGGATGGGATTTATCTAAAGTTGATAAATCAAAAATGAAAGAATCTAAAGCTACGTTCGTATTCGGACAAATGAATGAGCCACCAGGAGCACGTGCACGTGTTGCTTTATCTGGTTTAACTATTGCTGAGTATTTCCGTGATGGTGCTGGTGATGGCCAAGGAAAAGATGTACTTTTCTTCGTAGATAACATTTTCCGTTTTACACAAGCTGGTTCTGAGGTATCTGCATTATTAGGCCGTATGCCTTCTGCGGTAGGTTACCAACCAACATTAGCAACCGAGATGGGTGCGATGCAAGAGCGTATTACTTCAACAAAAAGAGGTTCTATTACATCTGTACAAGCGGTTTACGTACCTGCGGATGATTTAACGGATCCTGCGCCTGCTACAACATTCGCGCATTTAGATGCTACTACGGTATTATCTCGTAAAATTGCTGAGTTAGGTATTTATCCTGCGGTAGACCCGCTAGATTCTACTTCTAGAATTTTAACTGCTGATATTTTAGGTAAAGATCATTATGCTTGTGCACAACGCGTAAAAGAGTTATTACAACGTTACAAAGAGTTACAAGATATTATTGCTATCCTTGGTATGGAAGAGCTTTCTGAAGATGATAAATTAGCGGTAGGACGTGCAAGACGTGTTCAACGTTTCTTATCTCAGCCATTCCACGTTGCAGAGCAGTTTACAGGTATCCCAGGTGTTTTAGTTGATATTAAAGAAACCATTAAAGGATTTAATATGATTATGGATGGTAAATTAGACCACCTTCCAGAAGCAGCTTTCAACCTTAAAGGTACTATTGAAGAAGCTATTGAAGCTGGAGATAAAATGCTTGCGGAAGCGTAATCAAGTTCAGAGTTCAGAGTTCCTCAGAATTGAAACTCACAACTTACAACTCATAACTCATAACTAAAAGAGAAATGTATTTAGAAATTGTATCACCAGAAGCCACTTTATTTAGCGGAGAAGTAACTAGCGTTGCTGTTCCAGGAGTTAATGGTAATTTTGAAATGTTAAATAACCACGCTCCTATTGTATCAATATTAAAAGAAGGTTTTGTTAAAATTACTGGTAATATTGAATTAGATGAAGCCGTTCAAAATAAATTTACCAAAGGTGATAAAAACACAACTTTGTTAAAAATTGAATCTGGTACTATTGAAATGAAAGATAATAAAGTGATCGTTTTAGCAGACTAAACTTTATTTTAATATCATAATGTGACGTCCTGAAATAGCGATACAGAATTAATAATTTAAAGGTAGTGATTTTATGTCACTGCCTTTTTTAGTTTTATATTTTTTTCTTTTGATACTATTTTGTTTGTGCATTTGATTGGGAGTCAACATATAATTGGAT
>NZ_JBFHGK010000040.1:0-36717 GCF_041583155.1 Mariniflexile sp. | reverse complement strand
CACCATCAAACCTCAAGTAGATAAATATACCGTAAACGGAAAAGACATTATCATACTTGCCGAAGGTCGTTTGGTAAACTTAGGATGTGCTACAGGCCACCCAAGTTTTGTAATGAGTAACTCGTTTACAAACCAAACCTTGGCTCAAATTGAACTTTGGACCAATAGCGAAGCTTACGAAAATGATGTGTATATGTTACCTAAACATTTAGATGAAAAAGTAGCAAAATTACATTTAGCTAAAATTGGTGTAGAACTTACCGAGTTAAAACCAGACCAAGCTTCATACATCGGCGTATCCGTTGAAGGTCCTTACAAACCAGAATATTACAGATACTAAATTCCTTTTTCAAAAGGAACCTCATAAATAAAAAATCCCAAGCAATTACGTTTGGGATTTTTTTATTTCTGGCAATTGCTAAAGCACCGCGCTTTCCGTTTCTAGTTTTGCAAAACCATACATGGAAGTTTTGCAAAAGCTATACACTGCAATCGCTATTGCACTTGTAGCGAAGGTTCGTTAGTCCACCTATTGTAATTATCTTTAACATCCTAGAAATTAAACAAAAACCTATTTCTTAGTTTTTGTATTAACCAAGGTCATTTCTTTAATTAGGTGTTTAGCACCAGCATATTTATCAATTATAAACAACACATAGCGCATATCAACCATAATATTTCTGCAAATTTCAGGATCATAATACATATCACTCATGGTACCTTCCCACACTCTATCAAAGTTTAAACCAACTAGATTTCCTTTAGCATCTATGGCCGGACTACCCGAATTTCCACCTGTTGTATGGTTGGTTCCTATAAAGCACACAGGTAATTTCCCTGTTTCATCAGCATAAGGTCCGAAATCTTTTTTAGCATATAATTCTTGTAGTTTTTGCGGTACATCAAACTCATAATCACCTGGCACATATTTCTCCATAACACCATCTAAATACGTTATTGGCTCATAAAAAACAGCATCCTTTGGTTTGTAGCCTTTAACTTTTCCGTAGGTAACACGTAAGGTTCCATTAGCATCGGGAAAGTAACGCTGATTAGGCAGTACCTCCATTAAAGCTTTCATATATTCCTGCTCCAAGGCGTTTATTTTGGGATTAATATCTCTGTAAACAGGCTCAATATTACTATAAAAATCGCTTACCAATACTTTGGCATATTTATAAGCCGAATCGTTGTTTAGCTTCTCCACAACGTCCTTACTATTACCTTTTAAAATATACTCTGCCGTTTCTTTCGTCCTAAAAGCTGATTTTTCATAAATTGTAGCATCTACATTGTTGGTATAAAATGGCATCACTGCAAGATAAATATCGTTATCAACGTTTATATTTATGTTTTTATAAATCCCTACTAATGAATTTAAAACACCTGTTCGAACACGCTCAAAATCAGCTTCACTACTCATCGCTGCATTTTCAATTTGCGTTAATCGAAACATTAATTGCATGAGTTCACTCGTACTGGTAAAGGCTTCAATAAAGATGCGGCGCTTCACAGCAGTTTCTTCAATTTGATGATACAAACGCTCTAACTCAGGCAATATATGTCCGTAATTAGATTCTAATTTTTTAACCTTAAGTGCTTTTTTAAATTCAATTTCTAAATTTTGTCTTTTAGCAATAGCACCACTTTTTTTAATCCCCTGGTTTTCTCCTATCCATTTTTTCCAGGCATTGGCAATTCTTGCCTGCTTTGATGCGTATTGAATACGAATACCATCATCTGCTTTCATATTAGCATCAATAACCTTTAAAGCAGCTTCTCTAACAGCAATTGCTTTCGGATTAATTTTCTCAACCGTTTGTTTTATGGCTACAGCTGGCAAATACTCATCCGTTGTTCCAGGGAAACCAAATACCATTGTAAAATCGTTTTCCTTTACACCATCAATGGCTACAGGCAAAAAGTGTTTTGGTTTAAATGGCACATTATCTTTTGAATATTTTGCAGGACGATTATTCTTATCAGCATAAATTCTAAAAAGAGAAAAGTCGCCTGTATGTCGTGGCCAAACCCAGTTATCGGTATCACTTCCAAATTTCCCGATGCTTGATGGTGGTGCTCCAACCAATCTAATATCATCATAGCGCTCGGTTACAAAAAGAAAATATTGATTCCCTTTATAAAATGCTTTTATTTTCGTGTCTTGCCAGCTTTCTTTTGCAGCTGTTCTTTCAACAATTCCGCTATTGGCTCCAATTTTAGATTGCCTTTCTTTATCTGTCATTGTTTTTGTAACACCTTCTAAAACTTTCTCTGTTACATCTTCAATCCTCACTATAAATTCTACATACAATCCATTATTGGGTAACTCTTCAGCTAAAGTCATAGCCCAAAAACCATCCTTTAAATAGTCATTTCGCAAAGAAGAATGTGACTGAATTTGACTAAATCCACAATGATGATTTGTTAATAAAAGTCCTTTTGGTGAGATTACTTCACTGGTACAGCCACCATTAAAATGCCCAATAGCATCTTTTAAACTGGAATTATTAACATCGTAAATATCGGAAGCCGATAGTTTGCTGCCTAAGCTTTGCATTTCATTTTCATTCATACCCTGCAATAACGATGGTATCCACATACCACCTTGTTGCGCCGACATTTGAATGGCTATAAAAAGCACTAGAATTTTAAGAAGTTTCATATATGTTTTTTTTCTTTCAAAGTTATAAAAGCTGGATAATAGACTAAGTTGTTTTAACATTTATTGATACCTAAAAAATAGACTAAAATGAAATACCTTGTATCTTTTTATATTCCAATATTGCTTTACTATCGGATAGTAAGGACACATAATAACAAACGCTGGATAAACGATTATACAAACCTGCATCGGTTAAAATGGTTTTTGGTAAACCTTTTAAAATAAGTTTGTCGTAGTTGGATGCAACGCCTTCAAAACTATTGTTAACGGCGTTGGTATAGGTATTTAATAGCGTGTTGATAACGCCATAACCCGCAATTTCTTTATCTATGACTTCGGTAGATTGGTAAATGTTTTCGACACTTATTTTAATGATGTCCTTTATTTGTGCATCGTATTTGCTTTTATCTAGCAAGGCACAATCGAAATGGCCACTTAAAATGGCTTCTTCGTGGGTCATAAAAATATCGACCGCCTCATTAATTAGGCTGCCTATGGCCAAGGCACGCAAATAGCCTATGCGGTCTTCTTTGGTGGAAAGGGCATAATAATTTTCGGGCTTGATGTTGTGGCGTATTATTTTAGAGAGGTACTCTAAAGCAAATTCCTCTTGAATGAGACCTAGGTTGATGCCATCTTCAAAATCGATGATGGTATAACAAATATCATCGGCCGCTTCTACTAAAAAAGCGAGAGGATGGCGTGCGTAACTTAGGTGTTTATCGCTGCGTTTTAGTAAACCCAGTTCGTTAGCAATATCTTCATAGGCTTCTTTTTCACTTTGGAAAAACCCGTATTTTTTATCAGCTATATGGCTGGTTGGTTTTTTGGGCAACGATTCTTTTGGGTATTTGGTGAATGCCCCTAAGGTGGCGTAACTTAAACGTAAACCGCCAATGCGCCCTGCTCTACTTTCGGTTAAAATTTTAAAACCGTTGGCATTGCCTTCAAAATCGCATAAATCTTGGTATTCTTTTTCGGTTAACTGACTTTTATATTGACTGCCTGCGCCGGTTTTAAAAAATTCGCCAATGGCTTTTTCACCTGAGTGCCCAAAAGGCGGATTGCCAATATCGTGCGCCAAAGCTGCTGCGGCCACGATAGCACCAAAATCGTTGACTTGGTACCCGTGTACATTTTGTAAATGCGGATGTTTTTCCAGCAATTTTTTACCAACCAAACGCCCCAAAGAACGCCCCACAACACTTACCTCTAAACTGTGGGTTAAGCGAGTGTGGACAAAATCGGTTTCCGAAAGGGGAATCACCTGGGTTTTATCTTGTAAACTTCTAAATTCTGATGAAAAAATAACACGATCGTAATCTACTTCAAACCCTAATCGAGTTTCATCTTGTTCTTTTCTAATTCGTTTATTAGTATCGCCGTAGCGTTTTAAGGATAAAAGTTGTTCCCAGTTCATCATATAATTTTAAGCTGTGGCAAGATACTTAAATTCAACAAAACTAAAATTGAAAATTTGGTAACATTACGGTAACATTATAATGACTGTTGCTTAAAGTTTAGGTAACATACATCTAAAGTTAAACCCTTTATTTTGCATTATAATAATAAACCGTTAGATGAAACAATTATTTTACACAGCTATTTTTCTTTTTACTGCATTTTCTTTTGGACAAAATACAGGCTTCATAGTTGGTAAAGTATTAGATAACGAGGTGAATGACGCACCATTAGTATTTGCTAATGTTTCTGTAAAAGGAAGTACTACTGAAGTTAATACCGATATTAGTGGCTTATTTGTTATTGAAAACCTAGAAGCGGGAGATTACACTCTTGTATGTAGTTTTGCAGGTTATGATACCAAAGAAATTAACGTGCATGTTGATTCTTACAACCCTTCCGAAGTAACATTATCTTTAGTTGCAAGCACTATTTCTTTAGGCGAATTAACATCGCTTACTAGTGTTGCAGAAAGAAGTGATATTCCTTATACTGCCTCAAAATAACTGTTGGCGAAAAGCTAATACATCATAAGCCATTTTATATTAATAGGCTTTTAAGTTTTTCTTCAAGACGTTTTAAATTTTAACTTTCACGCCTTCTGATTTCATTAAAAACTCTGCGTTAACATCACTTTTCCAGTGTTAATTTAATGTTTCGAGCCCCAAAAAAAAACTCCAATCTCATAACATTTAGGTAACTGTTTTTTGAACTACGTTTAACCTTTAGGTAACCTCGACTTTACATAGTAGCAGTTTCTTTGTGGAAGTTTAAAAAACAAAAAAAAACGAAACATTTAAATTCAAAAACGATGAAAAAATTAAATTATCTATTAATAACTATTTTATCTTTAGGTCTTGTAACTAGTTGTACTAGCGACCCAGCTATAATTGATGATGGTGATGATAATAGTGGAACAACTATTACTAAAACTGGATTAATTACTGCAAATGAAACTTGGACAGCTGATAACATTTATGTTTTATCTGGAAAAGTTGTTGTGAATGAAGATGTAGTATTAACCATCGAAAAAGGAACAATTATTAAAGGAGCTGAAGGTCAAGGTTCATTGGCTTCTGCGTTAATTATTGATCAAGGAGGTAAATTAATGGCTGAAGGAACTGCTGATGAGCCTATTATTTTTACTTCTGTTTTAGATAATATTACTGTTGGACAAAAAAAAGGTTCTAACCTTACTATTGCTAATGTTGGTTTATGGGGTGGTATAATTGTTTTAGGAAAAGCACCTATCTCTGTAAGTGGTGATGTTGTTACAAACCAAATAGAAGGAATACCTGCAACAGATTCTTTTGGACAATATGGTGGAAATGAGCCTGCTGATAATTCTGGTGTATTGAAATATATCTCTATTAGACATGGTGGAATCACTATAGGTAATGATAATGAAATTAACGGATTAACACTTGGTGGTGTTGGTTCAGGAACTACTATAGATCATATCGAAGTTGTTGCAAACCAAGATGACGCTGTAGAATGGTTTGGTGGTACCGTAAATGTAACAAATGTGATTACGTATGCTCAAGGTGACGACGCTATTGATGCTGATGAAGCTTGGTCTGGTTCTTTAGATAATGCATTAGTTATTATGGGAGCTGATTCTGATTCTGCTTTAGAATTAGATGGTCCTGCTGGATCGGCTGCTACAGAAGCTGGATACACTATTAAAAATGTAACTTTAAAAGGTGCCGGAACAGCAAGTAGATATGCCGATTTAAGAGATGGATTAATTGCTAACTTAGAAAATATTTTAGCTTATGATTTTGGTGCTGATGCTAAAATTAGAGTAAATGGTGCTGACTCTGTTACTGAATTAGCTAACAATAGAATTACATTCTCCAACTGGGAAATTGTATTACCAACTGGCGTAACATTAGTAAGTGTAATTACGGGAGCTAATGCTGGTGATGAAACAAAATTTACTAGCAATGCTACAGCTATTACTGCTTTAAGCGCTGCAACAGTAGGTGCTGATACATCTGTATTTAGCTGGACCTATGCAAAATCGGTAAATGCATTTTAACTATAATTAAACCTTAATAAATAAAAATGTCCACTTGCTACAAGCAGTGGGCATTTTATACTTTTATAATATTTTTATAAACTAATTTTCACACATGTTAAACAAAGGAATTCTTCTTATCGTCTGTTTATTTTCTTTACAATTAATGCAGGCCCAAACTGGTAAGATTACAGGTAAAATTATTGATAGTGAATTTAATGATGTATTAGCTTTTGCCAATGTATTAGTTAAGGGAACCACAAAAGGAACCACCTCAGATTTTGATGGAAACTACTCCTTAGAGTTAGCCCCAGGAACTCACACTATCATATTTTCATTCATTGGTTATGACGCTAAACAACTTACAGATGTAGTTGTAAAAAGCGGACAGGTAACCGACTTAAACGTTTCGTTAGCCCCATCATCAGCTTTATTAAGTGAAGTTGTAATTACAACTACAGCAAGAAGAAACACAGAACAATCTGTATTGAATTTACAAAAAAATTCTGCAACTCTTATGGATGGCTTATCCATTGAAAGTATCAAAAAAACAGGTGCTAGCAGTATTGCATCTGCCATAAAAAGCGTACCAGGTGTTTCTGTTCAAGAAGGTAAATTTGTTTATGTTCGTGGTTTAGGGGATCGTTACACAAAATCTATCTTAAACGGCATGGACATTCCAGGTTTAGATCCAGATAAAAACACGATTCAAATGGATATTTTTCCAACTAATATTCTAGAAAATATTATAATAGTAAAATCCGCTTCAGCTGAATTACCTGCCGATTTCACTGGAGGTGTTGTAGATATTATCACTAAAGACATCCCTTCAAAAAAGCAAATGCAATTTTCGGTTTCTGGCGGTTTTAATCCAAGTATGCACTTTAAAAACAACTATGTAAACTATAAAGGTGGTAATACAGATTTTTTAGGTTTTGATGATGGTACTAGAGCACTGCCAATAAATAGATTACAAAAAATACCGAACCCTGCTGCTTCAAATAATGGATCATTAGAACCAATTACACGTGCTTTTAATTCACAATTAGCAACAACTACAAGTACAAGTTCTCCAGATTTTAGTATTGGGTTTAGCTATGGAAATCAATTTGAAATTGGTGGTAACAAGTTAGGGCTTATTGCTTCACTTGATTACAAAAATACAACTAGCTTTTACGAAGGTTTTGAAAATGGTATTTATCAAAAACCAGAAGAAAACGATACGTATGAGTTACGTTTTGACAGACGCCAACAAGGTGATTTAGGAACCAACAATGTTTTAGCTTCGATTTTAACTGGGTTAACCTATAAAACTCAAAATTCTAAATACAGATTAAATTTGTTGCATATCCAAAATGGTGAAAGTCGTGCTGCTTTATTTGATCAAACAACAGAAATTTCTAATGCCATCGATGTGGTTAAAGATAACTTGGAATATACAGAACGTTCTATCTCAAACATTTTACTTTCTGGTTTACATACAAGTGAAGATGCTTCATTCACTACAGAATGGAATTTATCGCCATCACTATCTAGAGTATATGACAAAGACGTACGTTTAACAACCTTTATTGAAGACGATTTTGGAAATTATACAATTAGTTCGGATGCTGGCTTCCCTGCACGTATCTGGAGAGATTTAGAAGAAATTAACGCTGTTGGAAAATTAGACTTTACTAAGAAATATACACTATTTAATAAAAAAGCATCTCTAAAATTTGGTGGGCTTTACAGCTACAAGCAAAGAGAATATTCTATTTACAATTACGACGTAGGATTCATAAATATAAGTCCATCAGAATTTAATGGTAATCCAGATGCCATATTATCTAGTGAAAACATCTGGACACGCGCTAGCAATAGTGGCTCATATATCCGTGGTAATTATGAACCTGCCAACTCATTTGATGCTAATCAAAACACAGCATCTGGCTATATTTCAAACGAATTTAAAATTGGAGAGAAATTAAGAACGATTTTAGGTTTGAGAACTGAGTATTTCGCTTCTTATTTTACAGGCCAAAACAATAGTGGAAGTGTTGTATTTAATAACTCCCAACTACTTGACGAATTAGATTTTTTCCCATCAGCAAATTTAATTTACGCTATAAATGACAATTTAAATTTTAGAGGATCTTATTCTAAAACCACTGCTAGACCAAGTTTTAAAGAAAAATCATTAGTACAAATTACCGATTTATTAACTGGAACCATCTTCCTTGGAAACATTGATCTTCAACCATCGTATATTGATAATTTTGATTTTAGAATGGAAATTTTTGGTGAAGACTCTCAAATGTTTGCAATAAGTAGTTTTTATAAGAAATTTAAAGATCCAATTGAGTTAGTGGCATTCTCTGTAACAGCACCTAATCAATTCACACCAAGAAACTCACCTTCTGCTTCGGTTTTAGGCTTGGAATTTGAAGCTAGAAAACATTTTGGATTTATATCAGAAGGTCTTAAAAATTTAAAATTGAATTTAAATGTTTCGATAATTGAATCTGAAATTGAAATGGCTAAAGGTGCAGGTCAAGAATACGAATCTAGACAAATTTTTGCCCGAGACAATGAAATCATTGAAGACACTAGAGCGTTACAAGGGCAGTCACCATTTCTAATAAACACAGGTTTAAGCTACGAGAACCCAAGTATCGGACTTGAATCTGCAGTGTCTTTTAATGTACAAGGAAAAACACTTGAAGTTGTTGGTTTTGGAAAAAACCCGGATGTATTTGTTCAACCGTTTAACAG
The DNA here is from genome assembly GCF_041583155.1 of Mariniflexile sp. Lineage (GTDB taxonomy): Bacteria > Bacteroidota > Bacteroidia > Flavobacteriales > Flavobacteriaceae > Mariniflexile. The sequence continues at coordinate 27,817 of NZ_JBFHGK010000040.1, read as the reverse complement.
TTTAAATTTAAATTTCTCAAAAACAATAGGTGAATCAAAAAATTCAACAATTAGTTTAAAAGTGGATAACATTTTAGATGAAAAAAGACAAAGCTTATATGAATCATTTGGTGCAGAAAAGGTACCTTTTTCATTAAGGCAACCAGGCACTTCATTTTCTATAGGTTATAGCATGAGTTTTTAATTAAACTAAAATAACACACATAAAAAAAGGGGTCTCAACTTAGAATTGAAACCCCTTTTTAAATTAAAAACTAGAACTAAAATTTCAGATTATTGAATTTCCGATTCTTTTAGACTAGAAATTACATTGTCTTTATAATCTACTTCTTTTACAGTTTCATCAATATAATAAAACCATTTGCCGACTTTTTTACCATTATCATAATTACCTGAAACCGTTTTTTTGCCTTCTGCGCTAAAGCTTAACCACTCACCTTGTAACTTACCATCTGTTGTGTAAAATCCTGTTTGACTTACAACACCATTGTCATGATAATAAACTACCTCAATTAGATTCGTGTCTTTGTTAAGTTTTAAATCCCTCTTTTGTTGTCCAAAAGACGATACAGTTATTAAAAAGGCGAAAAATAAAACTAACTTTTTCATAATTATGGGGGTTTTTAACATTATACCTCAAATATACAAAATCCATAACATTTAAACAATGTTTACGTAACATTAATTTAACATTGCATTTGTAAACAGTTGTTTTTAAATTAAATAGCAATATTAAATTTAACATTGGAATTAATAATTACTTAATATTAATATTACAATAAACTAAAGAAAAAGCATGATATTCGCATTGTCTTAAGACATAACAATTAGTTTTTCATATAATCTATTAGTTTTTGTCGACTACATTATCATGATTTCTAATAAGCTGCCTTTGGCCGAGGCAGCTTTTTTGTTATAAACTTAATTATTAGGAAACATTCAGTTAACATTGGTTTTAGTTCTTTGCAGTGACAAAAACTAATAACTACAAATGAAAAACTTAAAAGCAATTGTATTTATTGCCTTTGCAGCAGTATTACAATTAAGTGCACAAGAAATCACCCCAAAACAAGAAATTACTCCCGTTACTGAAATTACCAAAAAAGAATGGTTTGAATCTTTTAAAATAAGAGGTTATGCTCAATTAAGGTATAATGGTCTTTTCCAAACCAATCCCGATTTAACCTGCGAGCAATGCGATAAATCTTGGGGAGGCGATAGCCAATTTTTCTTAAGACGTATACGACTTGTATTTTACGGTCAAATTCATCCAAGAGTTTACTTTTATATTCAACCCGATTTTGCTAACACAACTGGTGGTAGTCAACAATTCGGACAAATTAGAGATGCCTATTTCGATGTGGGGCTCGACTCAAAAAACGAGTATCGCTTCAGAATTGGACAAAGCAAAATACCTTTTGGTTTTGAAAATATGCAATCTAGCCAAAACAGGTTGCCTCTAGACCGTAATGACGGTTTAAACAGTGCCGTAAAAAATGAGCGTGATTTAGGAATATTCTTCTATTGGGCTCCAGAAGAAATAAGAAAACGTTTTTCAATGCTTACCAGAGAAGGCTATAAAGGCACTGGAGACTATGGTGTTCTGGGTTTAGGTGTTTATAACGGGCAAACAGCGAACACAGCCGATTTAAATGATAAAAAGCACGTGGTTGCTAGGTTAACTTACCCTTTTGCAATAGGGTCTCAAATTTTTGAACCAGGTATCCAAGCTTATACAGGACAACATACTATTGACCCGGATGATATTTCAGACGGCGTTCAAACCAATGAAGACAACACTTACATTGACCAGCGTGTCGCTTTCACAGCAGTTTTATACCCGAAACCGTTTGGTTTCCAAGCAGAATACAATTTTGGTAGAGGACCAGAGTTTAACAAAGACACTCAGGCTATTAGCGTTGAAAAATTACATGGTGGTTATTTGCTTTTAAATGCCAAGTGCTCTATAAAAGACCAATTAATTTATCCTTTTACACGTTTACAATATTATAATGGCGGAAAAAAGCATGAATTAGACGCAAGAAGCTACGAAGTAAAAGAACTAGAATTAGGTGTAGAATGGCAACCGTATAAAAACTTCGAATTAGTTGCAATGTATACTTTTTCAGACAGAACATACGAAGACTTCATAAACCAAGACAACAATCAATCAGGAAGCTTACTAAGAATACAATTACAGGTTAACTTTTAAATGAAAAAAGTCGCACTTTCTTACGATAAAAATCCAAAGTTTGAATTGAATGTAATATTGAACATATTCCCTTCAAAAACCAAAAAAACATAACAATTACTTAACTTAGCAAAGTATAAATCATTAGATATTTGCAAACTTATTTTTTATAATATTATGGATAATATTTATTTATTAATGATAGTGGCCCTTGCATTACTAGCCGTAGCCGACTTGGTTGTAGGTGTAAGTAATGATGCTGTAAATTTCCTTAATTCAGCTATTGGCTCTAAGGCTATTCCATTTAAAACAATCATGATTGTTGCCAGTGTAGGTGTAGGTTTAGGAGCTGTTTTTTCTAGTGGCATGATGGAGGTTGCAAGATCTGGGATATTCAATCCGCATGAATTCATGTTTAATGAAATCATGATTATTTTTATGGCAGTTATGATAACAGACATCCTGTTATTAGACTTTTTTAATACTGTTGGTATGCCAACATCTACAACCGTTTCTATCGTTTTCGAACTTTTAGGAGCATCTGTAGCCATTGCGCTTATTAAGATTGGGCAAAAAGGAGGAAACTTTGTTGATGTAGTAAACTATATAAACACCTCTAAAGCCACCGAAATCATTTTTGGTATATTACTATCGGTTGCCATAGCCTTTACAGTAGGTGCTGCTGTACAATGGGTATCTAGGCTATTATTGTCTTACAACTACGAAAAGCAGTCCAATTGGGTTGGTGCCGTATTTGGTGGTTTTGCCATAACAGCTATTACTTATTTCATTTTTATGAAAGGTATTGGAGGTACTACTTATGCCAAACAGAGTTATGACATTATTGGTGGCTCAACAATTAAAGAATTTTTAAGTAACCAAGCCCTATACATCATATTAGGAAGCTTTGTGGTTTGGTCGTCTATCTCATACGCACTTATAAGTTTTGCTAAATTAAATATTTACAAAATAGTTATCATGATTGGCACTTTTGCTTTAGCATTAGCCTTTTCTGGTAACGATTTGGTTAACTTCATAGGTGTTCCAATTGCTGGTTGGCAATCATACACCGCTTGGGCTGGCTCTGGAGTTGCTCCTGAAGCTTTTAGCATGGGCTTTCTTTCAGATAAAGTACCAACGCCTACATTCTTATTAATTATTGCCGGTTTCATAATGGTAATAACGTTATGGTTATCTAAAAAAGCAAAATCGGTAACAGAGACGGAAATTAACTTATCTAGAGAAGGTGACGGTAAAGAACGTTTTGAGCCTAACTTTTTGTCTCGTGGCTTTGTAAGATTAGCTATGGCAATTTCTCAAATGGCTTCATATGTACTACCAGAATCTTGGCAAGCTAAAATTGATAAGCAATTTGAAAAACCCGTAATAACTTTGGCGCAGTCTAAAAAACACGAACTGCCTGCTTTTGATATGGTAAGAGCCGCTGTAAACCTTATGGTTGCTGCCATTCTTATATCATTAGCAACCTCTATGAAACTGCCATTATCTACAACATATGTAACCTTTATGGTGGCCATGGGGTCTTCCTTAGCGGATAGAGCTTGGGGTGCTGAAAGCGCTGTTTATAGAGTTGCCGGTGTTTTAAATGTAATTGGCGGCTGGTTTTTTACTGCAATTATAGCCTTTGTAGCAGCTGCATTAATAGCTTATTTATTAAATTGGAATGTAGCTGTAATGGTGCCAGTTTTACTTTTAATAGCTATTTTATTATTAGTTAGAAACTTTATTGCGCACAGAGAAAAATCAAAAGAAATTAAAGCTGAAGATAGCTTAACAAAATCTGAAAGCAGTTCTATTCAAGGTGTCATCCATGAAAGTGCTAACAATATTGCTAGCGTTGTTAAACGAGGAAATAAAATATACACCAATGCCATAAACGGATTGGCAAAACAAGACCTTGCATTACTTAAAAAGAACAAAAGACAAATTGTAAAATTATCTAGTGAGGTTGACGAATTACGTGACAATATCTTCTATTTTATTAAAAACTTAGATGATTCTAGTATCGGTGCAAGTAATTTTTACATACATATTCTAGGTTATCTTCAAGATATGGTTCAGTCTTTAGAATATATTACAAAAGTGAGTTACAAACACGTTAACAACAACCATAAAAAATTAAAATTCAATCAAATTAAAGAATTAAAAGAGGTTGATGAACGTTTTGATACTTTCTTTAATAACACCCAAAAAGCATTCGACTCCAGATCGTTTGAAGAAATAGGCATTATTTTAGGAAGAAAACAAGAGATTTTAAGTTTAGTAACTTCTAAAATTCAAAAACAAGTAGAACGTACGCGCTCTGAGGAATCAAGTCCAAAAAACACTACGTTATATTTTAGTTTATTATTAGAAACTAAAGATTTATTGAACGCTTCTATGAATCTTTTGGAGGAATACCATAATGCACATGATAGTTCGGTAAAACCAGCAACTGTTGTAACGAGCACTTCGAAATCGATAAAATCTACAGATTCTACTAGTTCGGAAAGCGGAGAACAATCTTAAAATTCTTGTGCTATATATCTAAAACAAAGCCATCTTCATACAAGATGGCTTTGTTGTTTCTATAAATTCTTTACTTTTGTTAAAACTTAAAAAAAATAAAATGATTACAGCAAACGAGTATTTTGATAGTAATGTAAAATCTTTAGGCTATACTACAGCTGCCGGAAATTCTACTTTGGGTGTTATGAACCCTGGCCAGTATGAATTTGGGACATCTAAACACGAAACCATGCGTGTAATTGAAGGTGCTATGACTGTATTGCTACCAGGTGCTACAGAATGGGTTACTTATAACGCTGGAGAGGCTTATGAAATTGATGCTAATAAAACATTTCAAGTTAAAGTAGACACACAGACTTCTTACTTGTGTCAATATAAATAAAACACGTTAATATTGGATGATGAAGAGACTATAACTAGTCACTTCATCATCCAAATTAAACACTTACCACAAAAAGTTACACTTTTATTTATCCTCTATTTTAATGTTTTCTTCTAGTAAAACATCTTTATGTCCATAAAGTAATTCGGCCACTTCAATTAATTGTTTGGTGATCTGATTTACGTTAGTAAAATCATTGAATAGTGAAGATGCCGTTTCAGCCGATATTAATTCTTCCCTTATCAATCTATCAATTGATTTATTACTGTTTCTAATATTACGTTTCGCATCTAGTTTCAAGCGAGTTAAAATTTCAGCATATTTCAGGCTATCTTCCTCTGTTCTAAACAAATAAATAGTACGTAATACCCTCGTTAATTTATTCCTAAATCCATCATATTCTTTCATAACATCTTTATTATCATGATTTAATGAGGTCTTTATATTTCTATTAAGTTCTTTAACCGTTTTAATTATTTCAATCATCTTTCTATTAGCAACCTTAATTTCAGAAATTGTTTCGTGTTGTGCTTTAGTAAGTTTTAATTCACTTTGTGCCGTGGTAGCATAGCGAATTATTTCACCATAAATAGTTTTAACTTTTTTATAATAAACATCATCCACATTAATATTAAAATCTGCTTTAGAATTCTTTACAATTGCTTTAATTTTTTTATCTGAAATAACATCATCTCTATGAATATTTAAAGCATGTGCTACAATTTCAAAAACAGCATTCTTGTAAAGGTATTGAGACTCCATTATTAACGACCTTATTACAGCACTTGGAAACTCCAAAACTGATTGGTTTAAGTACTTAGGTTCATCAATATCTTTATCCGTTCGTTCTTTAAACAATTTCAATAGAAGGGTTTCTATTTTTTTTATGAAAGGAATCATTAAAATAACTCCTAAAATATTGAATATGGTGTGAAAAAGCGCCAATTTCAACGTATAATCAGAAGCCAGTATGTTTAAAAGTTCCGCTATGAAACTAACTAAATGAGTTAAAGGATAAATGAAAATTAAAGTTACAATGGCGGTAACAAGGTTAAATATTAAATGCGCTCCTGCTAATCGCTTCCCTGCAATGTTTGCACTTAAGGATCCTAAAATAGCCGTAACCGTACTCCCAACATTGGCACCTATAGAAATTGCTAATGCATTTTCATATTCAATTTGCCCGACAGATAGTGCCGTTAAAATTAAAGCTAAAGTGGCACTACTAGATTGTAAAATTGTAGTAATTACAATACCAACAACCGTATACACTAATGCTCCAAAAAATCCAGGAATGGCATACTCCGTAAGGTCAATATATTGTTTAAAAACATCAAAGCCTTCTTTCATATAATGAATCCCTAAAAAGAAGAAGCCCAAACCCGCCAAAATATTTCCAATACCTTTTAATTCAATTTTTTCTTGAAATGAAAACACAATTCCGAATACCAGCATAGGTAAGGCAAGTGCTGAGATTTTAATTTTGAGTCCGAAACTAGCGACTAACCAAGTAGTTGCCGTTGTACCTAGATTAGCACCAAAAATAAGCCCCATACCGCCAACTAAATCAATTAAACCAGCACTGATAAAAGAAATTGTTATAACGGATACCAATGAGCTAGATTGAATTAAAGCAGTAACTAATGCACCAATAGAAATACTTTTATAAAGCTTATTAGTAGCTTTTTTTAAAATATTTTGAAGACGACCTTTGGTGAACACTTTAAAGCCTTCTTCCAGCATAATCATTCCAAAAAGCAAAATAGCAACGCCTGCAATAATGGTTTTAAAGTTTGGGTTGAAATACAACAAGAAAGCAAGAACAATTAAAAATCCAATAAAAAACAATCTTCTAATCATCTCGGTATTCTTTACAGCTATTGGTGGAATAATAAGTTAATATAACATAAAATGAAAACTTTATGAAATAATTTAATCTTGTTTTAAAGTTAATAGAATTGATTCACATTTCATCACAATACCCAATGGATTATAATAAAAAAACACCTCTATTGAGGTGCTTTTTTATTATGGGCAAATTAAATAGTATTAAGATCCACACATTAGGCAATCATCACCTTCAGCTTCCTTTGCTTGTGCTATTAAGGCTTTCATTTCCTCGGCACTCATAGGCTCAACTTCAACAGTTTGTGGTTGTTTTGCAAATTTAGCGGCATTAGCTTCTGCAAGGTGTTTTCTTTGCTCTTGCGTAACTTCTTGGTTTACCGCAGCTTCTTTAGCAACTGGCTCTTCCTTTTTTGTAGATTGTAAAGTGAACTTAATAGCATCAACGGCACTCTTAGTACGTAAATAATACATACCTGTTTTTAGACCACTTTTCCAAGCGTAAAAGTGCATAGATGTTAATTTTGCCATGGTTGCACCTTCCATAAACAAGTTAAGCGATTGTGACTGATCGATAAAGTATCCGCGTTGGCGAGACATATCAATTATATCTTTCATGCTTAATTCCCAAACAGTTTTGTACAAGTCTTTAATATTTTGAGGGATTATATCAATTCCTTGTACCGAACCGTTTGCTCTCATTATTTCTTGTTTTAGGCTATCGTTCCATAAACCAAGCTCCACTAAATCTTCTAACAAATGTTTATTTACTACAATAAACTCACCCGACAATACGCGACGCGTATAAATATTAGATGTATAAGGTTCAAAACATTCGTTATTCCCTAAAATTTGAGATGTTGAAGCTGTTGGCATAGGCGCCACTAAAAGCGAATTACGAACACCGTATTTTAGCACTTGTTTACGTAATTTATCCCATTCCCAAAGGCCGCTTAATTCTTCATCCTTTAACCCCCAAAGATTATGCTGAAAATCACCTTTACTTATAGGAGACCCTTCATAAGTTTGGTAAGGACCATCTACTTTAGCTTCTTCCATACTTGCCGTTACTGCAGCAAAATATAGAGTTTCAAAAATATCTTGATTTAATTTTTTAGCTTCATCACTGGTGAAAGGCATACGTAATTGAATAAACGTATCTGCCAATCCTTGCACTCCAAGACCAATTGGACGGTGACGCATATTTGAGTTTTCAGCTTCAATTACTGGATAATAATTTCTATCAATTACTTTATTTAAATTTTTAGTAACGCGTTTTGTAATGCGAAATAGTTCTTTATGGTCAAATTCACCATTTTTAACAAACATTGGCAACGCAATTGATGCTAAATTACACACCGCCACCTCATCTGGTGATGTGTACTCCATAATTTCAGTACATAAATTTGAAGAACGAATGGTTCCTAAATTTTGTTGGTTCGATTTACGGTTTGCCGCATCTTTATACAACATGTAAGGTGTACCGGTTTCAATTTGAGATTCTAATATTTTCTCCCAAAGTTCGCGTGCTTTAATGGTTTTCCTACCTTTTCCTTCGGCTTCATATTTTAAATATAATGCTTCAAAAGCCTCGCTATGAACCTCATCTAACCCTGGGCATTCATTTGGGCACATTAAGGTCCAAGGGCCATTTTCTTCAACACGTTTCATAAATAAATCGGAAATCCACATGGCATAAAATAAATCGCGAGCACGCATTTCTTCTTTACCATGATTCTTTTTCAAATCTAAGAAATCCATAATGTCGGCATGCCATGTTTCAATATAAATAGCAAAACTTCCTTTACGTTTTCCGCCACCCTGATCTACATAACGGGCTGTATCATTAAATACTTTTAGCATTGGTACAATACCGTTACTTGTTCCGTTTGTACCTGCAATATAACTCCCTGTAGCACGAACATTATGTATAGCTAAACCAATTCCTCCCGCAGATTGCGAAATTTTAGCCGTTTGTTTTAAGGTATCGTAAATACCATCAATACTATCGTCCTTCATTGTTAATAAGAAACAAGACGACATTTGCGGTTTTGGTGTTCCTGCGTTGAATAGTGTTGGTGTTGCGTGTGTAAAATACTTTTTAGACATTAACTCATAAGTCTCGATAACCGCATCTAAATCGTTTAAATGGATACCCACAGCTACACGCATTAACATGTGTTGCGGACGCTCGGCTATTGCTCCGTTAATTTTTAACAGATAAGAACGCTCTAAGGTTTTGAACCCAAAATAATCATAGCCAAAATCGCGATTATATATGATGGTAGAGTCTAAACGCTCTTTATTTTTAATGATAACATCATAAACATCATCAGCTAAAAGTGGTGCTTCTTTACCTGTTCTAGGATTTACATACGTATACAAATCATGCATAACATCACTAAATGTCTTTTTAGTGTTTTTATGCAAATTAGAAACCGAAATACGCGCAGCTAAACGGGCGTAATCAGGGTGCGCTGTAGTCATGGTTGCAGCAATTTCAGCAGCTAAATTATCAAGCTCGCTAGTCGTTACACCGTCGTATAAACCTTCAATTACACGCATGGTTACTTTTAATGGATCTACTAATTCATTAAGTCCGTAACACAATTTTCGTACCCTTGCGGTGATTTTATCGAACATGACTTGTTCTCTTCTGCCGTCTCTTTTTACTACATACATAATTTTTACACGATTTTTAATTTTTCTGACACACCTTCAGAAAAACGGTTAGTTGATTATTCCAAATATTAATCTAATTAATAATTAGTTTAATACTTAGTTGGTTTAGTTGGTTATATTTAATTGAATTATCCACGTATATCACTGAAAACCATCAGCAAACACCCATGAAAAACATTTATTTCAGAACTATAGGATTAGTATTTTAATAATGATGCAATTCCTATTTAGAAATCGGCATCAAAGGAAAATTTATCCTTTTCTTCTTCCTTATTAAGAACACCAGCTTTTTGGTATTCAGACACACGCTTCTCAAAGAAATTAGTTTTTCCTTGAAGCGAAATCATATCCATAAAATCGAATGGATTGGCAGTATTATATTCTTTTTCACAATCTAATTCCGTTAATAACCTATCGGTTACAAACTCCAGGTATTGCGACATTAACTTAGCGTTCATTCCAATTAAACTAGCCGGCAATGATTCGGTAATAAACTCACGCTCAATATTTAAAGCATCAACAAGAATTTCTCTGATTCTAGATTTAGGCACCTTATTAATTAGGTGTTTATTATGTAAATGCACAGCAAAATCAGCATGCACACCTTCGTCTCGAGAAATTAACTCGTTCGAAAATGTTAAACCTGGCATTAATCCTCGTTTTTTCAACCAAAATATAGAACAAAAAGCCCCAGAAAAGAAAATACCTTCCACTGCTGCAAACGCAATTAAACGTTCGGCAAAACTTGGAGACTCAATCCATTTTAATGCCCAATCTGCTTTTTTCTTAATTGCAGGGAAATTTTCAATAGCATTGAATAATAAATCCTTCTCTTTTTCGTCTTTAACGTAAGTATCTATTAAAAGCGAATAGGTTTCACTATGAATATTCTCCATCATAATTTGAAATCCATAGAAGAATTTCGCTTCACTATACTGAACTTCGTTAACAAAGTTCTCAGCTAAATTTTCATTTACAATTCCATCACTAGCCGCGAAAAACGCTAATATGTGTTTTATAAAATAGCGCTCATCGTCATTTAATTTATCTTTCCAGTCTGAAAGATCCTGATGTAAATCAATTTCTTCTGCGGTCCAAAAACTTGCCTCCGACTTTTTATACCATTCCCAAATATCATGATGTTGTATAGGAAAAATAACAAAACGATCTTTGTTTTCTTGTAAAATAGGTTCGATAGCCTGAGACATTGTTGTTTGTGTTTTAAATTAAAGTTAGACGAAAAAATTTTCCAATTTTGGGAACAACAAAGATTGAAAAATGATGTCAAAAATGAAAGGCATAGTTATAAACATTGTCAAAAAGTTTTTAACAATTACAAAAACAACTTAGTATGAGAAGTTTACAAATTAATAATGTTAAAATTATGATTTACAATAATTTAACATTTTTTTAAAATTGAAAAGTTAACAGAAAAAATATAGTTTTTTACTTTTAAAACCCTTATTTTAAAGGTGTTTTGGTCAGTTTTTTTCAGTTACTACAACTTGTTAGCAACCTTTTCCAACTCGGTATACCAATCGGCACCGAACTTCCTAATTAACGCTTCTTTTACAAATTTATATACCGGAACTTGAAGCTCTTTCCCTAACGCACAAGCATCATCGCAGATGTCCCATTTATTATAATTGACTGCAGAGAACTCACTGTATTCTTGTATTCTAATTGGGTATAAATGGCACGAAACTGGTTTTTTCCAAGAAATTTCTCCTTGATTATAGGCTTCCTCAATAGCACAAAGCGCTACTTTTTTCTTGTCAAAAATAACATAAGCACAATCGGCTCCATTAATTAACGGCGTTTCAAGAAAACCCTCTTCTGTTGTTATAAAAACCCCTTGCTCTTCTATAGCTTTAATCCCTTCCTTACGTAAAAAGGGTTTAACCTTTGGGTAAATAGACTTCAAAATTTCAGCTTCTTCAGCATCTAATGGCGCACCCGCATCACCATCAATGCAACACGCACCTTTACAAGCAGAAAGGTTGCATAAAAAATCTTTTTCTATAATCTCCTCGGAAACAATTGTTTTACCTATTTGAAACATATCTCTATTGTGTGTAATTGGCAAAAATAACTAAACTTTAGCTTTTAGCTGCCATAGATATTAACTACAATGCCTACTTTTGCAACAATTATTAAAAAACTTATAAATGCATCTTAATTTTAAAGAAATTTTTACTGCCTTTATGGTGTTATTTGCGGTAGTGGATATTGTGGGTAACATCCCCATTATTATCGATTTACGAAAAAAGGTTGGCAACATTAATAGCAGAAAAGCCGCTATTATTTCAGGTGTCATCATGATCGCCTTTTTGTTTTTAGGAACCAGTATTTTAAATCTTATTGGTATTGATGTTAACTCATTTGCTGTAGCAGGTTCATTTATTTTATTTTTTATTGCTTTAGAAATGATTTTAGGTATTACACTTTACAAGCATGAGGAATATACTTCGGACACTGCTTCGGTATTTCCATTAGCTTTTCCACTTATAGCAGGACCAGGAAGTTTAACCACACTTTTATCCTTACGTGCCGAATTTAAAACTGAAAATATTATAGTTGCAATTATACTAAACGTAATTGTTATATTTATAGTTCTAAAAACATCTAAAACCATCGAACGATTTTTAGGCCAAAATGGTATTAGTATTGTTCGAAAAGTTTTTGGCGTTGTGTTATTAGCGATTGCTGTAAAATTATTTGCGCACAACATTAAAGCACTATTTGAACTTGTTTAACTTATATAGTGAAGAAACAAGCACTCTAAAAAGCTTCTTACTAAAAAAAATAATGCTTAGTGAATAGCTTTTGCATTTTAAAAATTATAAATTTAAACTAATGAAATTTTTAACCGTTATAATAAGTATTCTTGCTGTTATTCTAATAGCTTTTAACTTAACAAAAGTAAATTTTAGCGCGCCATTTAAGGACGATAGCATTATTGCTTTAATAACAATTTTATCGGCGCTTTGTGCCATCGCTTTGATGCTTATCTTAAGAATTTCTAAGCGTATTGAAGACAAAGTAAAAGGTCGCGACTAATGCTATTCGATGCACTTATAATAGGTGGGGGTGCAGCAGGATTACAATGCGCTTTAGTTTTGGGCTCTGCAAACCAAAAGCCTTTTGCTGCTAACAAGCAAGTTGGTATTATTGCGCACCAAAAAACGTCGCATTTACAAACAGCCTTATTTAATAATGTACTTGGGTTAGCACCTGGCACCACTGGCAAATCCATATTAACAAATGGGAAAACACAATTAAAAACCCTTTACCCCAACGTTGAACAGATTGAAAATGAAAAGGTTTTAGAATGTATAAAAACAGAAAACCTATTCCTTATAAAAACGAATAAACAAACTTATAAATCAAAGATAGTTGTAGTTGCCGTGGGCTACACCAACTTAATGACTATTAAAGGTTTAGAAACATATATTGAACCACACCCAAGAGCGGCTATTGAAAAAGACCGTATTTGGTTAAAAAATGTTGATCATTTAGTTGACGAAAACCTATATGTTGCTGGATCTTTAGCTGGTTGGAGGAGTCAATTTGCTATTTGTGCAGGTAGTGGTGCACAAGTTGCGACCGACATCTTAACACTTTGGAATAACGGAAACCATGTGAAGGTACACGATAAACTGTTATAATTTCTCTTGTGAATTTTTAAGTTTTTAAGTTTAAATAAAACTATTTTTTTCCATTACTCAACTCAATAACTTCTTCAATCATGATATCATGATGATTGAATACCTCTTCAAAAGCACCATTACCAAAAAGCTGATCGGCTAAAGTAGCTTTTAAGTATTGTTTTATTTCTTGATGGTAAGCTACAAATGTAATTTTAGATTCTGTACGCAAGTTTAAGTAGTCTTGAAATTCATAAACCATTTTTTCAGACACTTCAAAAGAATCAATAAAATCCTTTCTGGTTATACCGTTGTATAACTTTCTATCCTTCTCTAAAGTTTCAAACACAAAATAGCCTATAAACCCACGACGTTGTAAAAAGGTAAGTGTTTCATTAAACATACCGCTGTCTATCGGCACAAACACATCTGGAATGATGCCACCACCTCCATAAACTATTTTACCCTTTGGCGTTTTATATTTAAGAGAATCCGCCACTTGTATCTTCTCTGGATCTAATAACTCACCACTATCTAATCGCTCGAAATACTCATCGTAATAGTCTTTATGACCATTTTTGTACGGGCGCTGAATGGAACGTCCTGTAGGTGTATAATATCGAGACACCGTTAAACGTACCGCACTACCATCACCTAAATCCATTTCACGTTGTACCAATCCTTTACCATAAGACCTACGCCCAACAATGGTACCTCTATCATTATCTTGTAAGGCCCCTGCAACAATTTCACTTGCCGAAGCTGAATTTTCGTTTATTAAAACGTAAATTTTTCCTTTTTCAAAATCACCTTTACTTGTGGCAAAGCTTTTTTCAATAGCACCACGTTTATTTTTGGTGAATAAAATAAGTTTATCATCTTCTAAAAACTCGTCAACAATTTCCTCTGCAATACCTAAAAATCCACCTGGGTTATCGCGTAAATCCAATACTAATTCCTTAGCACCTTCACCTAAAAGTTTATCCAAACCTTTCTTAAATTCTTTGTAAGTAGATTCAGCAAACCGATTTACTTTTATATAACCGAGTTTCTTGGTAAGCATATAAGAAGCATCTACACTTTTTATAGGAATGTTAGAGCGCTTCACCGTAATATTTAATAGCTTCGGCTCGCCTTTTCTGAAAATTTTTAAATTTACTTTGCTGTTTAAAGGGCCTTTTAGCTTTTTCACCAAATCCCCGTCTTTAAACTTATTGCCAAAAAGAGTATCGCCATCGGCCATAAGAATCCTATCTCCTCCCCGAATACCGGCTCTGTCGCTTGGCCCATCTTCTATAGCTCTAATAACCGCAATGGAATCTTTATACGGATAAAAACTAACTCCAATACCCACAAAATCGCCTTTCATGTTTTCGGCTACGTTTTGCATTTCCGATTTTGGAATGTAAACCGAATGTGGATCCAAATTTTCTAAAATACCATTTACAGTAACATCTACAATACTATCGGTATTAATATCATCCACATAATCGTAGTCAATATAATCTATAAGTCGGTTTAATTTATCCTTTTTACTATTCTTAGAAAATAGTTTGTCAGACGAATCGCTAAAATTTAACTTAGCACCAATTAAAATACCTGCCGCTACTGCAACACCTAAAATTAAAGGCAAATATTTTTTTCTATAAGGCATTAGGCTGTTAAATCAGTTATATTTTTAAGTTCTATTCCTGCTTTCTCCAAGAATTTTAAACCAGAGTCATCTTTGTAGGCCTGATGATACACCACTTTTACAATACCTGCCTGATGTATTAACTTACTACACTCTTTACACGGCGACATAGTAATATAAAGAGTTGCTCCTTTACAAGATTGTGTGGACGATGCTACTTTTAATATAGCATTCGCTTCAGCATGAAGCACATACCATTTAGTATAACCCTCATCATCTTCACAAAAATTCTCAAAACCAGAAGGTGTACCATTATACCCATCCGAAATAATCATACGGTCCTTTACTATAAGTGCCCCAACTTGGCGGCGTTTGCAATATGAAAGTTTTCCCCATTCTTGCGCGATTCTTAAATAGGCTTTATCGTATTTAAGTTGTTTTTGATCTGGCATTAATTTTATTTAAATTATAGCGTTACCCTTAAGGGTCGGGCTATACGTTACAATCTTTTGCTTTAAGGCAAAAGGATTTCCACTACTATCCCTAACGCAAAACAATATAACGAAGATAATTGGTTCGTATTTTAATTACAACGCAAGTTCGTTAAAGTTTTACAAAAGTTCGTGTAAAAATCACAAAATTAGATGGTTTGTAGCACAGTGATTACGCTTAGGATTTAATTTTCCTAAAAACTGAAGTTGATAATAACTCCAATTCAAATTGAAAAGCAATACCGTTTTGAAGCAGCCTTAAACCACTTAAAACCCTAATATGAATTTGGCTATTAAAAAGTAAATTAAAATGCCAAAAACATCATTGCTCGTGGTAATAAATGGACCTGTTGCTACTGCAGGATCTATACCGCGTTTATCTAGAAAAATTGGCACAAAGGTACCAATTATGGCAGCCATAATAATAACTGCTATGAGCGCCAAACCTATTGTTATGGATACATTATAAGGCGTTTTAAATAAAAAATGACTGATAATTATAGCGATTAAGGCTATGGCAACCCCATTTACTAAGCCAAGTAAAAACTCTTTAAAAAGGCGTTTTATAACATTCCCATCAATGCTATCATTAGCAAGACCTTGCACCACAATAGCAGAAGATTGTACCCCAACATTTCCTGCTGTTGCCTGAATTAACGGTACAAAACTTAAAAGAATTAAAAAATCACCCATGTTACCTGTGAATTTTTCAATAATACTTGCAGCACCAATCCCTCCAAACATACCTATTAAAAGCCAAGGCAAACGGGCTTTAGTTAGTTCCCAAATACTATCATCGGCCTCTACATCGGCGGTAATACCGGCAGCTAATTGATAATCTTTTTCAGCCTCTTCCTTCATAACATCTACAATGTCATCAATGGTAATTCTTCCTAAAAGTATTTGATTATCATCTACCACAGGAATAGCCTCCAAATCGTACTTCTGCATTATTCTAACCACATCTTCCGCCTCGTCGCGCACATTCACATAATCAACGCTTGAATTGGATATTTCCGCGATTTTTTGATCACTTTTAGCAACAATTAAATCTTTTAAAGACAAGCGACCTACGAGTCTGTTTTTTTTATCAACTACATAAATTGAGTGCACCCGAGTTACTTCTTTTGCCTGACCACGTATACGGCGTAAACAACCGGCAACAGTCCAGGTTTCGTAAACCTTAACCAACTCTTTAGCCATAAGTCCACCTGCAGTATCTTCATGGTAAGCTAGTAGTTCTTGAATTTCTGCTTTGTGCTCTAAATCTTCAATATGAGAGAAGACTTCGCGTTTACGATCTTCAGGTAGTTCCGAAATAATATCGGCAGCATCATCCGTATCTAGTTCCCCAATTTCATCGGCAATTTCCTTTGAAGACAGGTTTCTTAAAACTTTTTCTCGATTGTCTTCATCAAGCTCCATTAAGATATCCGCCGTTGTTTCGGAATCTAAAAGTTTGATGATATATATGGCCTCCTCTAAATCTAATTCATCTAGAATTTCGGCAATATCAGCGTAGTGAAAATCTTTAAGTAGTTTTTGAAGCGCCTTGTCTTTTTTAGCTTCAATAAGACCTTCTACCTGACTGATTAATTCATCGGTTAATTCAAATTGTATGTTTTCTAGTTCTTCAGACAAAATGCGATGTTTATATGTCTTTTTCTATTAATTGTGTAAGCTCTATAAACTGTTGCACATTTAATTGTTCCGGACGTTTGTCAAATATACTATCTTCTCTTAAATTATTGCTTAAATTGAATGTTTTTAAACTGTTACGAATGGTTTTTCTGCGTTGCTGAAAGGCCGTTTTTACGACTTTAAAGAAAAGGGCATCATCACATGGCAAGGCATAATTAGCTTTTCTAGTTAAACGTAACACTCCAGATTCTACTTTTGGAGGTGGATTAAACACAGAAGGAGGTACCGTAAATAGATATTCTGCATCGTAATAAGCTTGTGCTAAAACTGATAAAATACCATACACTTTACTGCCTTCTTTAGAGCAAATCCGCTCGGCAACTTCCTTTTGAAACATCCCCGAAAACTCAGGGATTTGATCGCGCATTTCTAAGGTTTTAAAAACAATTTGCGTTGAGATATTATAGGGAAAATTGCCTATAATAGCAAATGATTCTCCTTTAAACACTTGATTTAAATCGTACTTTAAAAAATCTTTTTCAATAATTCTTGGTGCCAGGTTAAGGTAGTTTGCTTGCAAATATTCCACAGATTCGGTATCTATTTCAATAACATAGGTGGTAATATCTTTTTGCAATAAATATTTGGTAAGCACTCCCATGCCTGGGCCAATTTCTAAAACCGATTTGTAATTTTTTAATGTAAGCGTATCGGCAATTTTTTGCGCAATAGTTTCATCATTTAAAAAATGTTGTCCTAAGTGCTTTTTTGCTTTAACTGTCATTGGATTTTTAGGTTTTAGGTGTTGGGTATTGCCACAAATGCCCGAATATAAAAACATTTTCTTGCAAGGGCGCTAAGAAACAAGGTTTCAAAGGTTTTGGTTTTCGGTCTTATTCTAATTAAATGTTACCGAGTATTCGTCTATAATTTCAAGTTCCGTTCTAAAGGATAATACTTTATCGGCAAACTTTTTTAGAGTTTCACCTCTTAATTTTGGTGCATCTTCTTTGTAATAAGCATCTAAAGCTTCGTGAGATGGGATTTTGTATTGCACCGAATACGTAACGCCTCCCATATCTTCTTCTACCAACACTTTTACTAAGGTGGCTTTTTCAAACTTTCCAGTTCCTAAAACTTGTGGAATATGCTCTTCTTTCATCCATTTTAACCATTCCTCATGGATACTTTCGTCTATATTTGATGTTACGTTGTATATTATCATTTGTTTTTGATTGTTTGTTGCTCTTTGAAAACTTATTATTTCACAGAGATTAACAGAGGTTTTGTTTACTTTCTAAAAAGTGTAAAGCTAGATTGCAAATATACTGAAAACTGCGGCTGCAACTAAAAACTAATTTATAGCATCACCCCGTAAGGCTCTATATCTTTTTCTAGCTTCCACAAAATAAATACTATCCGAGTGATTAAAAATAATTTTTTCGTACAATGGTTTTGCTTTCTCCGGCTGGTTTAATTTATATTCATGAAGTTCGGCTAACTTAAAATAAGCATCGTCAACCAAAATACCTTCCCTATAATTTTCAATCATGACTTCATAATTGGCTCGTGCCTTTTCAAACTGACCTTTGGCTTCAAACAACTGAGCTTGTTTATAAAGCGCTTGCGGAATAATAGGTTCCGTTTTATGCTTGTTCAAAATAGTATCTAACAAGGTTATGGCTTCATCATTTTTATTTTGAAATGCTAACAAATCTGCTTTGGCATATCGTTTTAATGCCGTTTGAAGGGAATCTTCATATTTATTATCGGTAATTAGGAGCTTTAAATCTAAAGCATCATTGGCAATTAATTGTGAGGTTGAAGCCTTTAAAATTTTAAGTTGTGATTCTGCCCACTTAAAATCGCCTTTATAATAACTCGCTTTAGCAACTTTAAAACGTGCCATTTGCGATAAAGTGCTGTTCTTTAAATTTCGTTGAATTTGCGTATAATAAATTAACGCTTCATTAAATTTTTCCTGTAGCACTAAAATATCGCCCAATTCCATCTTAACTTCTGCTTGTTGCATATCGCTAAGAGTTTGCTTTAAGGTTTGCTCCAAAAAATCAGTTGCCTTTTTTGTTTCATTTTTAGTGAAAGCTAAAAAATGGGCATAGGCTATTTGCAGCTTTAATGTTTGTGAAAACAAACCATACTTCTTGAATAATTCTTGATAAGCAGCATCAATAATATTGTGATTATTAGATGCGCTTTGCTTGGTTTCTAACTGTAATATATTGTAGTGTGCTTCCAGTAATAAATCTAAATCTTGCGATGTCGTAGTGATATAGGTATAAATTTCCTTGGCAATTTCTATTTCGTTTTTATTAGCTGCTATGTCTGCCAATTCTTCAATTCTGTATAAACTTTCCGGCTGCCTACTAAAAATAGCTTTTTCTTGGGCAAATGCTTTTTTAAAATCGTTTTGTTGAACGAACAACCAACTTAATAAATCGTTCCATAAAACGTCTGGTTCTTGTTGTGCCTTTCTAAGCAAAATTTTTCTAAAAATAATATTACTTTCATTTTCAGCATCTTCACTTATAAAATCTCCTATGGCTAATTTAATAATTCCTAAATTGAAGGGACTAACCTTAACAAAATCCAAATAGTGGGTAAACATTTTTTCTATATTTCCTTGTTCCCCATATAATTTTGCCAGTTGTAAACTAAAATTATAATTGGTGCTAAGCGCCATGGCTTTTTCATAAGCTATTATAGCCTCATTTGATAGTGCGTGACTTTCCAAACTCCTAACAACAGAATATACATAGCTTAGATTGGAATCGATACTTGCCAACGCTTTTTGATAGTTCAAATTGGCATTCTCCATATCGTTTTTTAGTTGATAATTATAGCCTAACTCCACGAGAAATGCTGGATACTTTATACGCTGCATTGCCTTTAATAAAAATGACTCTGCTTCGTTGTACTGCTCTAATTCTTGATACGTACTAACTATTTGCAAAATATGATTAATATCGGACGGTGATCTTTCGTTTAGCTTTTTATATTCATGTAAGGCTTTTTCAAAATCACCATTTTTAAAATAATCGCGCGCCAATGCATCCTCCTGTGCTGCCATATAGGAACTAACTAAAAAACATAAAATAAAAAGAATTTTCATGTGCTTGTACTTCTTGTTTTATTAAGACATGGAGAATCCATATTCTTTTACCGTAATGAATCTAAATATTGTTACAGATGCTTCATGTTGTAAAGATAACAAATACGGTTTGTAGCTTCTACTAATATAATTATAAAAAAATGCCCGAATAAAAATTCGGGCACTAACCAACCAAAATAAAAGTTCCATTAACTACCGTTAATATAAAAAACGATGTAACACTGATTGGGGACAGTCTTCTTATAACAGAAATAAATCCCTTATTTGCTTACTATTACAGCAGTATTGTTTTCAGAATTAGAAATTTGAAAATCTGAAAAGAACACTATACTAGCAATAAAAACAAGTGCAATTAAAATGACGAAGCGCTTAATATTTTTCATGGTTAGTAGGTTTAATAGATTTGGATACTCTAACTTCTAAAAAATTTACTGTTTCACAAAGAAAATTAGAAGAAAATCGTTTAAAAACGTATTAAAAATACATTTTGTCGGTTATTTTTAATAAATAACAAGATTTAAGTAAGAATATTAATTCAAAACAAACGTTTGGTCTTTAGCCGAAATTCTTAAATAAAAAAAACACCCATTTGAAATTAATGCAAACAGGTGTTTTTTTTAAGTTTTTAATAAGGTCTTTAATCTATAATTTTAAAACCAGTATATGGCTGTAGTATTTCTGGAATTACGATACCGTCTTTTGTTTGATAATTTTCTAAAATACCAGCTAAAACACGAGGTAATGCTAACGAGCTTCCATTTAAGGTATGTGCTAATTCATTTTTACCATCGCTATTTTTAAAACGTAATTTTAATCGATTTGCCTGAAACGTTTCAAAGTTTGAAACCGACGAAATTTCCAACCAACGGTCTTGCGCTGTAGAAAACACTTCAAAATCATAGGTTAAAGCTGATGTAAACCCTAAATCGCCACCGCAAAGTCTCAAAATTCTATAAGGCAATTTTAACTCTTGTAAAATGGTTTTTACATGTTCCACCATAGCATCTAAAGCTTCGTAAGATTTACTTGGATGCTCTACTCTTAAAATCTCCACTTTATCAAACTGGTGTAATCTGTTTAATCCACGAACGTGTGCGCCGTAACTTCCTGCCTCACGTCGAAAACATGGTGTGTAACCAGTAATACCAATGGGCAATTCACTTTCATTCAACACCACATCTCTAAAAATATTAGTTCCAGGAACTTCAGCCGTTGGAATTAAGTATAAATTATCTTCGGTTACGTGGTACATTTGTCCTTCTTTATCTGGCAATTGCCCCGTTCCAAATCCTGAAGCTTCATTTACTAAATGCGGTAATTGGTATTCCGTATAACCAGCTGCTGTATTTTTATCTAAGAAATAGGCAATTAATGCACGTTGTAATCTGGCTCCTTTTCCTTTATAAACAGGAAACCCTGCTCCCGTAATTTTGTTTCCTAATTCAAAATCGATGATGTCGTATTTTTTGGCTAATTCCCAGTGCGGTAAAGCGCCTTCGTGTAAAACAGGAATATCACCTTCTTTATACACTTCTACATTATCAGTATCTAATTTTCCAACAGGAACAATCTCATTTGGAACGTTAGGAATTTTATAAAGTAATTGGTTTAAAGCTTCGGTTTTAGCATTTAAATCGTCGCTTAACTGCTTTGAAATTTCTTTTAACTGACTTGTTTTCTCTTTTAAAAGATTTGCTTTTTGTGCCTCGCCCGACTTGTATAAATTCCCTATTTCTTTGGAAATAGCATTGGATTCTGCCAAGGTATTATCTAACTCGGTTTGAATACGACGACGGTCTTGATCAAACGAGATAACATCATTAATCATTTGAGTAGCATCAATATTTCGTTTTGCTAATCGTGTTATTACTAAATCTTTGTTTTCTCTAATAAAAGGGACTTGTAACATGTCTTGAAAAATTTAAGGTGCAAATTTAATGAATTGGGACTATAATTGGTTGTGTTTTGAAAGTAAAATCAAATTAATTAAAATGTGATTTTATATATTGAAGTGACGCTTCTTTATCTTGTAATAACTGAGCCTTTAAGGCTTCAACCGAATCAAATTTTTGTTCGTCGCGAAGTCGGTGCAATAAATCAATTTGAATGGTTTTATTATAAATATTTTTATTGAAATTGAAAAAATGCACTTCAATGGTTACATCGTCTCCATCAACCGTTGGGTTACAGCCAATATTCATCATACCGTAAACTATCTTTTTGTTAATTATAGAACTAACAATATAAGAACCATGTTTTGGTATTAATTTATAATTTTCTTCAATGTAAATGTTTGCAGTGGGGTAATCAATTTGTCTACCTAAAGCTTTTCCTTCAACCACTTTACCTGTAAGCATAAAAGGATAACCCAAAAAAGCATTGGCTTTAGTAATATCGCCTTCCTCCAACGCTTTTCTAATTTTTGTAGAACTTACTGCCACATCATTAATATCTTGAGCCGAAATTTCTTCAACTTCAAACCCATATAATTCTCCAAACTTTTTAAGGTCGTTTATATCAGCATTTCTATTTCTACCAAAACGATGATCATAACCTATTATCACTTTTTTGGCATTTAGCTTTTCAATAAGTATGGTTTTTACAAAATCTTCAGCTGAAAGTCGAGAAAATGCCTTAGTAAATTTTTTTATGAGCAAGTAATCTAAGCCAAGCGCATCTAAAATAGCACCACGCTCGTTTATAGTATTTATTAATTTAATACCAGAGTCTTTTTGCAATACCATACGCGGATGTGGAAAAAACGTAAGTATAACCGATTTTAATTGGGCTTGTTTCCCGAAATTAATAAGACGATTAACAATTTTTTGATGTCCAACATGCACCCCATCAAAAGTACCAATGGTAACAATTGTAGGTTCCGACGATTTATAGGCGCTTATGTTTTTAATTTTGCTCATAACAAGCGTTTAATTGGCAATTTGATTAAAAAAAGTTAATTTTGTTACAACTGTTTAATAAAATTGCCCCAAATATATTTTATAAAATCGCCTTTAATTTACATTTAAAAAAATAGATGTTTTTAAAAAAGACGATACAATATAACCTTTGAAAAACAATATTATCTACTTATGAAAGCAAAACTACATTATGTTTTTTCAATAGCAATGTTTTTAATTGTCTTTTCGGTAACTTCTCAAAATTCTTATTGGAGAAAAAACGAAAGCGTTAAAGATACAAAAGCGCTTTCAAAACTAAATTTGGAAAAAAACAAAACACATAGTTTTGAATTGGATATGGCTTCCTTTAAGTCGACGCTACGATCTACTATTTCTAGAAATTCTAAATCTAAAGAAAAATCGACACTCATTTCAATACCTTCGGATGAATCATCATTTGAAACTTTTAAAATCTATGAAGCGTCGGTTTTTTCTCCAGAACTAGCTGAAAAATATCCAAATATAAAATCGTATGTTGGTATTAGTACCGATAATCCTGGTGCCAGATTACGTATGAGTGTATCACCTCAAGGTGTGCAAACCATGATAACCTACACCGATAAACCAGACGTTTTTATGCAGCCTACTTCCAAAGGTGCAAATGAGTATGTTTTATATAAAAGAACTTCCAAAACGAATAAATCGAACAGTTTCTATTGTAAAACCTTTGAAGATACATCTGATGCTTTTAATAAAAACAGTACCATCTCTAAAACCAGCCTAAACGAAGGTGGCGCCAATAACCAGGAACTTAAAAAGTTTAGAATCGCCATTTCCGTAACTGGGGAATACACAGCATATCATAATGACAATAACGATTTAAATGGAGATGCCGTTGCCGATGCTTTGGCCGCCATTAATGCCACGCTTTCTAGAGTAAATGAAGTATTTGAAACCGACATGGCTGTTACCTTCGAGTTGATAGACGCCACAGAACTAATTTACACAAATGCAGCAACCGACCCATATTCTAATGCTAATATAGGTGCAAATGAAGATAATTTTAATAACACCAACGGCTGGAGCCTTCAACTCCAAAACAACTTGACCAATGTAATTGGAAACGATGCATACGATATTGGTCATTTATTTGGAGCCACTGGAGGCGGAGGCATTGCAGGATGTATTGGCTGTGTTTGTACTAATGATACAGCAAGTACTACGGATCACAATAAAGGAAGCGCTTTTACATCACCTTCTAATGGCATTCCAGAAGGCGACACTTTTGATATTGATTTTGTTATTCATGAAATAGGGCATCAAATGGGAGCTAACCACACCTTTGCCTTTAACACTGAAGGTAGTGGCGTTAACTCCGAACCAGGTGGTGGCTCTACCATTATGGCATATGCTGGAATTGAAGGTCTTAACAACGTTACTTTAAATAGCGATGCTTATTTTCATTATCATAGCATCAGGCAAATATTAAATACTTTGGCCAATAAAAGTTGCTATACCACCGAAACAATTACTAATAACTCACCAGTTGCAAATGCTGGCCCCAATTATTATATACCAGCGGGTACTGCTTATGTTTTAAAAGGATCGGCAACCGATGCGGACAGTGCCGATAATTTAACTTATTGCTGGGAACAAATTGATAGTGGCTTGGTTAACTATTTAAATTTCGGACCCGATTTAACAGCAGGCTCAACAAATAGGTCGTTACCACCAAGCAGTGATTCCAACAGATACATTCCCAAATTAACGAGTGTATTAGCAGGTAAAACCACTCAAACCAACCCAACAATAGATAGCGATTGGGAAACTGTTTCAACGGTAGCAAGAAATTTAAATTGGGCCTTAACTGTAAGGGATAGAAACCCTTCAAATCCAAGTGGGGCGCAAAGTAGTTTTGATACTATGATGATAACGGTAGAAGCGGTAACACCATTTACAGTTTCAAATCCGGTAAGTTGGGCACAAGGCAGTAACGTTACTATTAATTGGGTAGTAGGCCAAACCACAAATAGCACTATTAATTGCCAAAATGTAAATATTAAACTATCAACAGATGGTGGAGCAACCTTCCCTACTATTATCGCTTCAAACACACCTAATGACGGTATTCATACCATTACGGTTCCTTCAATACCCGATACAACAACTGCTAGAATATTAATTGAAGCTGCCAATAATATTTTTTATGATGTATCAGATTTTGATTTTTCAATTTCAACAGAACAAGACTTTTTTATAGTTGAAGAAACGTTGGATCCAATTGCTTGCAATGGCACTTCAGTAACTTTTCATTTTGAATATGTTACCGCCAATGGTTTTTCTGAAAACACAGTATTCAGCGCATCAGGTAACCCTGGAAATTCTACCGTAACTTTCTCCCCTACTAATTTAAGTACTTCTGGAAGTGTTACTATGACTATAAGTGACTTAACAGATATTCCTTTGGGTGATTACCCTATAACTATAACAGGTAATTCCACTTCAAAAACAAAAAACAAAGAGGTAAACTTATCTTTTAACAATAGCGTTTGTGAATCTGTAGGAAATACTGAATTTTCAACCAGTACCACTGGAGTAACATTTAATACCATTAATAATTTAAATACCGGAAAACCATCTGGATATAGTAATTATAAAGCAATAAGTACCAATGTTAATAGAGAGGGCACTTACGATTTAACGGTAAGAGTTGATACGGATGGTGATTTCACAACAACCACTAAGGTCTGGATTGATTGGAACCAAAACTGTAGTTTTGATGATTCGGGTGAAGAATACGATTTAGGAAACATTAGAAATGTTAGCAACGGAACAACCGGAGATTCACCACTTTCTATAACAGTTCCAGCTACCGCTGTTTTAGGTAGTACCATTATGCGAATTTCTACAAAATTTAGAGATGATGGTTTACCAACTGCCTGTGATAACGGATTTGATGGCGAGGTTGAAGACTACTCCATCAATGTATCTCCTACACTTGCCATTGAAGAATTTGGTTTTGAGAATTTTAAAATATTCCCAAACCCAAACCAAGGCACGTTTAGCGTGCAACTAAACGGTTCTTTAGAACGCAGTATTAATATGGATGTATTTGACATAAGAGGCAGACATATTTATAATAAGTCGTACCAAAATGCAGGAGATTTTTATGAAGAAATAAAATTAAACAACGTACAATCGGGCATATATATATTAATTGCGACCGATGGTATTAGGAAATCATCGAAGAAAATTATTATAGAATAACACCTTTTGTTTTAATATTTAGCAACCGTCTGCGATAGCCAGATGGTTGCAAGTATTATTTACCATTAAACGTGTTCATGGTAATATTGGTACCCGCTAACCCAAAGGATTTGATAAGCTCGACAGATTTATCGAGGCGCTCCTTTAGTTTTTCATTTTCTTCATCGGTCCATTCTCCCAATACATAGTCTACTTGCTGCCCTTTATTGAAGGCATCACTTATACCGAACCTAAAGCGGTTGTAGTTAGTAGTATTTAGTTTTGCTTGTGTGTCTTTTAAACCGTTATGTCCACCATCACTCCCTTTTGTTTTTACGCGGATGCTTCCAAAAGGCAGGTTTAAATCGTCGGTTATTACTAGTAAATTTTCTAACGGAATATTTTCTTTTGTTAACCAATACACGATGGCTTTGCCGCTTAAATTCATGTAGGTACTAGGTTTAAGGAAGATAAAGGTTCTTCCTTTTAATTTGTAGGTGGCAACATCACCAAGCTTTTGCGTTTCAAAGCTCAGGTTTTCTTGTTTAGCAAAATGGTCTAATATTTTGAATCCTATGTTGTGGCGGGTGTTGGCATATTCTGTTCCAATATTTCCTAGCCCAACAATTAAATATTTTTTCATTGGATTTTGTTCTTCAGTTTGAGGTTTCTTTTTAAACAGTTTTGATAAAAATTGCCACATGGCTTTATTTATGATTACTGATGCGCGCGTTAGGGATAGCAGTGGAAAGCCCGCAGCGATAGCGAGGACTTGTAACGAATAGCCCGACCCTTGTGGTAACGCCCAAATGTTTATTGGTGTAAAAATAAAAAAGCATCCTGAATTAATCAGGATGCTTTTAATATTTAATATAGAATATTATTTATTCTTGAGTTGCTTCAGCTGCTGTTTCTTCTGCTCCTTCTGCTCCTTCTTCTTCATCGTCATCTTCTGTAATTGCAGCTCTAGAACGTCTTACAAGACATACTACTGTATTGTCTGGGTGCATGAATTTGTATGCATCGTTTTCTAGTGTAGTAATGTACAATTTGCTTCCAATTTTAAGAGGCGTAATGTCTGCAGTAATAAAATCTGGCAAGTTAGCTGGTAACGCTTTAACACGTAAGCTACGACGGTTTTTACGTAAAACACCACCATTTTTAACACCACGAGAGTTTCCAACAAATACTACTGGGATTTCCATAGTAATTTCTTTGTCTTCGAATAACTGATAGAAATCGATGTGTAGAATTTTATCGGTTACTGGGTGAAATTGAATATCTTGTAGAATAGCGTTGTATTTTTCGCCATTTTCTAAAGCAATCACAACTGTGTGCGCATTAGGTGTGTATACAAGATGAGAGAACGCTAATTCTTCTGCACTGAAATGAACTGGCTTATCTCCTCCGTATAATACGCAAGGAACCTGACCAGCATTACGTAAGGCTTTTGTTGCTTTTTTGCCCACGCTTTCTCTTTGAGATCCGTTGATTGTAATTGAT
>NZ_JBFHGK010000039.1:0-37026 GCF_041583155.1 Mariniflexile sp. | reverse complement strand
CTATACTGCGATTTTATATCTCTAGTTGCTAACTGTTTTGCTAAAAAATGAGAACCAAAAAAATCTTTAGCTGTCTCTTTTAATAACTTGCCTATTTTTAAGTTGCTTTCTTTTTGATATACTCTGGTTTCAAGTTGCATTGTTAAGTTTCTAAATTACTTCTATCCCCAAAATCTATTTTTGAGTTATTTACTTATTTTTAAATATCTTTTTTAATTTAACCATCAATCCTTTTTTAGAATGATCATCTTCATGATACCCATTAGCATAATGACCATAACCATAGCCATAACCATAGCCGTAGCCATAACCATATTTCCCTTTTTGGTTGAAATAATTATATAAGAAGCTCATATTTTTAACTTCACCCTTCTCATACTTATCATTAATAAGGTTTAACATACCCTTTTCGGTATAATCTTGTCTAACTACATAAATAGTAGCATCTGTATACTTTAATAATTCAAAAGCATCTGCCACCAAACCAATTGGAGGCGTATCTAACACTATAAAATCATAGGTTTCCTTTAGAGTAGCCATTAAAGTATCTGTTTTTTCGCCAATTAACAACTCTGAGGGATTGGGAGGTATTGGTCCCGATGTTATAACATCTAGATTAGGTACATTGGTTGATTGTACAATTTCTTTAACACCCTTTTGCCCAATTAAGTAATTTACAGCACCTATGTCATTTTTGATTTCGAAATCACCAAAAATTTTTGGTTTTCTTAAATCGAGTCCGACCAATACAGTTTTCTTTCCACTTAAAGCAAATACTGTAGCAATGTTTATGGAACAAAAGGTTTTCCCTTCTCCACTTACCGAAGAGGTAACCATAACTGTTTTTGACTCGTCTGAATTGCGTTTACTGTACATATATTGTAAACTAGACCTAACACCTCTAAATGACTCGGCCACAACCGACTTTGGCTTTAAATGAACCACCAAATTTGTTTCCTCTAAACTGCTTTTACCCACCACTCCTAAAAGGGGTATTTTAGACAAACTTTCTAAAATCTGAGGGCTATGAATCTTCTTATCAAAAAAAGTAATTAAAAAAGCTGCTAATAAAGGTATAAACAAACCTCCTACAACCGCAAATAAATATCTTGAGCTCAATTTTAAGTCTATAGGAATCGCACCTGTATCTTTGGCAGTATCTATGATGACAACATCCGAAACACTTGCCGATTTTATAATGTCGGCTTCCCCTCGTTTCGCTAAAAACACATTATAAGTTTGCTCACTTAAAGCATATTGGCGCTTTATACCTAATAATTTTTGCTGAGCCTTTGGTAACCTTCTAATTTCAGATTCTGCTTCTGCTATTTTAGAATTTATAAGTCTTTGCTCTCTTTTAATCTCATTAGTAGCCGAACTAATATTTTCTAACAAAACAGACTTTATACCTTCTATCTGCCTATTTAAATCATCAAAAATCAAAGCATCCTTTCTAACAGTTGATTCATATTTCGATTTTTGTACCGAAAGCTGATTAATCTTTGCTATATTCCCTAGTATGTTACCTTCGTCTATACCTGCAACAGATGGCGCAGGAACTTCTGTAAAACTATTACTGGTTTCTAAATAGTTTTTTAAACTAGCATAATATGCCAGTTTTCTATTCATGTTATCTTTTTCTAATTCTAAACTTGTAAGTTTACTATTTACTGCTGTACCTTCACCTTCTAAACTATAAATTTTATTTTGTTCTCGATAATTATTTAAAGAATCGGCATTCAAGGTAAGTTGTGTTCTTACCCGTTCTAACTGTGCATCAATAAAGTTAATGGTATTGGTAACAAATTGATTTTTTCTATTTAATTGGTCTTCACTTAAAACTTGAACGGTTTCATTTAAATAATCTACAATTTTACCCTTATTAACATCTACCATACTTAAATTCAATATAGCTGAATTTCTTGGATTATCGATAGACAATCGGTTTTTATAATTGGCAACGATGGCATCAAAATCACTAAATTGAATAAAAAACTCATCACCAGGAATTGCTGTTCTTTTTTCTGCAAGTTCAATAGTTCCATTAAAATAAGGTAGAATTACAGTATCTCCAAAGCTGTATGTTACTTTTACTTCTTGAATGGGAACATCTATTTGAAGCCTTTCTTTTGTTGTAAAATTTTGCGCATTTACAACACTGTTCTCAAAATTAAAAGTTAGTTCGTAGGTGTCTTTATCTAAGAACACAATTTTTACAGGTAGGTTTATTACCTGATTGGTATTAGGAATAAGTTTAACCCTAAAAGGAGCGTCTTTGTAAACATCATCCTTTCTAAAACGTGCTTGTTTTAAATATGAAATATAAAATTGAAGATTGTCAACTACTTTTTCGTGTATAGAACGCGAACTTAGCGAAGTCATTAATGTTTGAACCTTTCCAGACACACCACCCCAATTAAATGTTAAACTGGTAGTTGATGTAAATAATGGGTTCGATTCTTCTTCAATAGAAATTTGAGTACTTAATCGATATGACTGTTGTTTCCTTATGTTTTGTTGATATACTATAAAAACACCTATACCAATAAAAAGTATGTATAACTTCCAATAACTTAAAGCTCTATATAGAAATGCTTTAAAATCAAAAGCAGGTTGAAATTGCGATTCCGATACTTCAAATTCATCATTCATCATAAAAGCTTATAAATTTTTAACTAAAAAATAAGTGGAAACCATAACTGAAAGAATAGAAGAAATAACGGTTACATTTTGGATAGCAGTTTGTCCTGCACCAAGTACTTTTCGCTTCAAAGGTTTAACCAAAATTATATCATTAGGTTGAATATAATAATAGGGCGAATTCATAGCTGTAATATCTGTCAGATCAATGTGATGTATTTTTTGGCCATCAGGATACTGTCGTATTATTAAAACATCTTTCCTGTCTCCAGTTAAATCAATATCCCCGGCATTCGCTAAAGCTTCAATAATATTAACTCTTTCTTGATTCAAAGTATTTACACCTGTACCAACCTCTCCAATGGTAGTATATCGTAATCCTGCTAATTTTACGGTAACAAACAGTTCCGCCGATTCCTTAAAATACTGTGCCAATAATTCTTTTTTAACACGCTCTTCAATTTCTGAAACGGTAAATCCCAAAACATTAATAACACCTAAAATTGGAAATTTAATATTTCCGTGTAAATCCACAGTAAATCCATTAAGATTAGAACTCGCATCACCCACCGGGTTAAAAATTGCCGTAAGCTCATTATCCAAAGCCTTGACACTAATATTTAAAACATCATTAACTTGAACACGATATGGTTTATAAAGCTCCTTAATAGACAGAGAGTCAAGGTTAACCGTACCTTTATCTTGCAAATAAACAACATCTTTATTGGTAATACAGGAAGAACATAAAACACTTATAAACAAGCAAATAAGCAGAAACTTCAGTTTCATCATAGGGGTAATTGATTTAGCACAAATATAACTTTTCATAATGAACAATAAAACTTATAACCGAATTTTTGGTTTTTTATCCGTTCTTTGCATAAAAAATAGCCTTTTGAATTATTTAACTGTTGAAAATATATCGAAATCTTACGGAGAGCTAACCCTTTTCGAAAACATTTCATTTAGCATCCATAAAGACCAGAAAATAGCTTTCGTTGCCAAAAACGGCACAGGAAAAACCTCTATTCTAAACATTATTTCTGGTGAAGATGAAGCCGATTCTGGTACTATAACGTACAGAAATGGAATTGTTGTAT
Organism: Mariniflexile sp.; assembly: GCF_041583155.1. Taxonomy (GTDB): domain Bacteria; phylum Bacteroidota; class Bacteroidia; order Flavobacteriales; family Flavobacteriaceae; genus Mariniflexile. The sequence continues at coordinate 33,286 of NZ_JBFHGK010000039.1, read as the reverse complement.
CCTTTTTATCCCAAGACCCAAAGTTTGATGAAGCTTTAACGGTTGAAGAAACCATATTTGCGAGCGACAATCCCATTTTAAAAGTTATCCTAGATTACGAGCATGCGCTTTTAAACCCAGAGAACTCTGAGGCTTACCAAAAAGCGTTTGAACAAATGGAGCAATATCAAGCTTGGGATTTTGAAACGCAGTACAAACAAATTCTTTTCAAATTAAAACTTGAAAATTTAAACCAAAAAGTAGGGTCGCTTTCTGGTGGACAAAAAAAACGCCTATCGTTGGCCAATGCCCTAATTAACAAACCCGATTTATTAATCCTTGATGAGCCAACCAACCATTTAGATTTAGAAATGATTGAATGGCTGGAAGCCTTTTTTGCTAAAGAAAACATCACCCTTTTTATGGTAACACACGACCGCTACTTCTTAGAACGTGTGTGTAATGAAATTATAGAGTTAGATGAAGGTCAACTGTATAGCTACAAAGGTAATTACTCCTATTACCTTGAAAAACGTGATGCCCGAATTGAACAAACCGAAGTAGAAACCGGCAAAGCCAAACAACTTTTTAAAAAGGAATTGGAATGGATGCGCCGACAACCTAAAGCGAGAACCACCAAATCGAAATCGAGAATTGACGATTTTCATGATATAAAACACCGTGCGAGCCAACGCAGAAACGACCATGAAGTGCAACTAGAACTTAATATGGAACGTTTAGGCAGTAAAGTCGTCGAATTTCATAAAGTATCAAAAGCATTTAAAGATAAGGTTATTCTTGATGGATTTGAATACCTATTTAAAAACGGGGAACGCGTTGGCATTATTGGGAAAAACGGTACTGGAAAAACCACGTTTTTAAATTTGTTAACCCAAACCACCCAACCAGATTCTGGAAAAGTTATTTTAGGTGAAACCGTAAAGTTTGGTTATTACACTCAAAATGGTATAGACATAAAACCAGAACAAAAAGTTATTGACGTAATTCGAGAATTTGGTGATTATATTCCATTAAAAAAAGGTCGTCAAATTTCCGCTCAACAATTATTAGAACGTTTTCTTTTCAGCAGAAAAAAGCAATACGATTTTGTTGAAAAATTAAGTGGTGGAGAGCGTAAACGTTTGTATTTATGCACCGTTTTGATTCAGAATCCTAATTTTTTAATTCTAGATGAACCTACCAACGATTTAGACATTGTAACCCTGAATGTTTTAGAAAGCTTCTTAATGGATTTTCCCGGATGCGTAATTGTGGTGTCGCACGACCGTTATTTTATGGATAAAGTAGTCGATCATCTTTTTGTGTTTAGAGGCGATGGTGTTATTGAAGATTTCCCTGGAAATTATACCGATTTCAGAATTTACGACGATAGTCAACCAACAATTTCTAATACTACAGAAGAGAAAAAAGAAAAAAATGCCTGGAAGAAAACGGAAGAAAAAAAACTATCATTTAATGAAGAAAAGGAACTTAAAAACATTGAAAGTAAATTAAATTCATTAGCATACGATAAAAAAGAGTTGGAAGCTAAATTTCATAATCCCGATTTAACGCCCGATGAAATCACAAAACTTTCAGAAGCATTACAGAAAATAATTGATGATATGGACGCAAAAGAAGAACGCTGGATGGAATTACAAGAAAAGTTACTTGGTTAAATGTTCTATCAAACAATTCAATACATAAAATTCATTCTAAAATCCACCAACCAACACGGTGTGCATTCACCTTTTGTTTACAATTTAGTTACCAAGTGTTTTTACGACAAAACAGTCCACACAGCCTATAATAACATATTTGTTTACAAAAAAAATCTGCGTAAAAACAATACCAAAATTACGTTCACCGATTTAGGCGCAGGTTCCTTAATTTCTAAAGAAAAGCAACGTCTTATTTCTGAAATTGCTAAAAACGCTGGTACAACTAAAAAAAGATCAAAACTTTTATATAGACTTACCTCCTATTTTAATTTTACAAGCATATTAGAGTTAGGCACCTCATTAGGTATTAGCACCCATGCAATGCACTTAGGAAATCCCAACGCCTCTATTACTACTATTGAAGGCTGCCCAAATATTTCGGGGTTTACAAAAGCTAATCTTGAAAATAATTTATCAAAAAATATAAATCTTGTTACTGGAGATATTTCTGAAGTAATAAAAAACCTAACATCCAATACCTACGACCTTATTTTCTTTGACGGAAACCACAAAAAGGAAGCGACTTTAAATTATTTTGAAACTTTATTAAAAACAACTCACAACGATTCTGTTTTTATTTTTGATGATATTTATTGGTCGGAAGGCATGACGGAAGCTTGGAAAATCATTAAACAACATCCAAAAGTTACGGTGACTATTGATACTTTTTTCTGGGGATTTGTTTTTTTTAGAAGAGAACAGGTTAAAGAACATTTCACCATTAGGGTTTAGTCTGTATTTCTTGCGCAGTCAGTAATTTATTTAGAAGTTTTCTCTTTCCTAAAATACTAATCATAAATCATTAAGAGTAATTCTCTAGTTTGCTGTAATACATCCCTAACCCGCCTCATTCAAAAAATTTATCAGAACCTGAACATGGTTAATTTTAAACTACTTGATTTCTAAATATTTGAGATTTTAATAATAATAAATTTTCAAATCTTCATCTTCACGGAAATGCAAAAAAAAATCCCAGAGCGTTAACTCTAGGATTTTAATTTTATAAATTTAAGTTCTTATTACTTAACTAAATTGATTTCAACTCGTCGGTTTTCTGCCTGACCTGCTTTTGTTGCATTATCTGCCATTGGTTTGCTTTCACCAAATCCCTTGGAAGTTAATCTACTTGACGAAACACCTTTTTCAATTAAATAATTCATAACAGCACTTGCTCTTTCTTCTGAAAGTTTTTGATTTGAAGCATCATTGCCAACACTATCAGTATGTCCCTCTATTGAAAATTTAGCATTCGGATATTGCCCAAGAATTGCCACAATTTCATTTAAAACACCATTTGAAACCGACTTAATAGTCGATTTTCCTGAATCAAACAAAATAGTTTTCGCATAAGCATTTAGAGATTTTTGAATTTCAACAGTCACTTCAGGAGTGATAACTTCAGGGCAACCATTGTTTGCAACTGTTCCTGGAACATCAATACAATTATCGTCCTTATCGAACACACCATCATTATCAGAAGCTTACACAAGGACACCCGTTGTTTTCTTTAGGACCCGCAACCTGAGGACATGCATCTTCATTATCTAAAACACCATCGGAGTCTTTATCTCCCCAAGGACATCCTTTATTTTCTTTAGGGCCAGCTATTTCAGGGCAAACGTCTTCATTATCTAATACACCGTCCTGATCCTTGTCTCCCCAAGGGCATCCATTATTTTCAATAGGACCAGCTACTTTAGGGCATCCATCTAATTTATCAATAACCCCATCACCATCTTTATCTTTAGTTCTTCCTTGGTAAACAGGTATTTTTATACCAGCATACACATCAGCGCCTTTACTATCATCTCCACCTAACACAGTAAGCACCGAACCTGAACCAATATATAATGGTCCTGCTCTTAAACCAGCACCAGCTTGAAATCCGTTATTTTCTACCATACTAAGTGGCACGTAAAAACTAAACCATTTGCTTTCAAAACGAGGCGTTAAGGAAACAATATTTGAAATACGGCTTGCATTTTCTTTGCCTTTAGCAATAAGTGAAAAATCTGTGTTTAAATTAACATACAATTTACTTGTAAAACTCCAATCGGCATTAACATGAAGCGCTGTTGGCAATTTAGTTTTGTACCCAATTTGAGAGTTTGTAAGTGTATATAAGTTATTTAAAACATTATTTAAATCTTCCTCATCTTCAATATCTTGTTCGCTTACATCGTTTGTAATATCAAAAGTTTCTTCTAAACCTTCTTTATAATTAATTGAGCCTATATCGGTAATAGATACCCCTAATTTTAATTTGTATTTATTCTTATCTTTCCTCGTATAAGAATTACCATCCGCATTCGTTTCTGTATAATTAGCGTAATTTGGTCTCCATTCGTAAACAAAACCTAAATCGGCGCCAAAACCACTTGCGTCAGGAAGTTCATAATCATAATTATCATTATCAAATTCTGCAAAACGCCCATAAGACAATGTTCCTGTGGATATTAAACGACCTGTAGTCTCTCCGCTTGGTAACAAAATAACGCCATCAGCATCATAATCTACAGTAACATTTTTGCCATGAACGTAACCACTTCCTGCTCCTTTTAAATATTTTAACGTAAGACCTCCTTTTAAAAAGTGCTGCTCTTTATTCATTAATACTCTAGCATAGGTTAATCCAAATTCGGCCCAACCTTGACCAAACATACTAAAATCACCTTCGTTTATGTTAAAATCATCTGAAGTATCATCGTCAATGGCATCAATTGTATTTCCATTTACCTCATTAACATTAACCATAGAACGCCCTCTAACAAAAATGGCTAAGGAACTTTTTTTATTTAAATTAAACATGAATGCAGGCCCCATAATATCAGAATTTAAGGCTACATTATTATCGGTAGAAGGATATTTATTTGCATCTAAATCAAAGTCATAATCCTCTTTTAAGGCATCCATAACGTTAAGTCCATAATAATCGTTTCCCGCAAATGCACTAGCACCCATAATATTAATATCCGTTTTAAAACGAGAATCTGTAATATTGGCAGGATTGGAAATAACACTATTAACACCACTGTAATTGTCCGTAAGAAAACCCACGTAAGACTGAGCTTGTAAGTAAACAGAACTCACAATTAAAATTAATGAGAATGTAATTTTTTTCATAATTATTGATTTGGTTTATATTTCACATAATACAAATGTATTTTTTTTCTTATACAACAAACAAATAAACCGCTACTATTAGACAAAGAGCTTTATATTATATTTACTTTTCAGTAAAACCTTATTTATTTTCAGAATTCACTAACAACATTAATCTTTGTTTTGTTTTAAATTCATTTCTTGTTTTTAATTTTTTATTTTTATAAGATTCAATAAACTTGTAATGTTTCTTTATTTAATTATTATATTGGTACTGTTTGCTATTGTTATCTGGAATAATAACAGAAACAGAGAAAAACTAAAAAAACGAAGCAAAAACAGAAAAAGCTATAGAGCTAATTATTATGAACGGAAGAAAGAAATTGAAAAAGAAAAAGAACAATAATTTCTTTACAAACTTTCAACTTTTTACTTTTAACTTTTTAACTTCGTAACATGAATTGAGGATTGTAGATTTGTGTAAATTAACTAACACATTCAATAACAAATTACAATCAAGCTCAAAATATTTATAAAAATTAAATGAAAATTTATACTAAGACGGGCGATAAAGGAACCACTGCATTATTTGGTGGCACACGTGTACCCAAACACCATATTAGAATTGAAAGCTATGGTACTATTGACGAGTTAAACTCCCATTTAGGGTTAATTCGAGATCAGGATATAGATACGCATTACAAAGACGTTCTAATTAACATACAGGACAAGTTGTTTACTGTAGGGGCTATTTTAGCTACTCCTGCCGACAAAGCAATTTTAAAAAATGGTAAGGAACGTTTGAATATTCCTAAAATTTCTTCGGAAGATATTGAACTCTTAGAAAAAGAAATAGATTGTATGAACGATGCTTTACCTCCAATGACTCATTTTGTACTTCCTGGTGGGCATCAAACGGTGTCATTCTGTCACATTGCTCGTTGTGTTTGCCGCAGAGCCGAGCGTTTAACCGTTGCTTTAAGTGACATTGAAGTTATAGACGACCGCACTATTATGTACCTAAACCGCCTTTCTGACTATCTTTTTGTGTTGGCACGAAAGTTGACTCATGACTTGAAAGCTGACGAAGTTAAGTGGATTCCTGAAAAGGAGTAAAAGCTCAAAACAAGAAAAAGCCTTATTGCGAGAAACAAAGTAATAATGTTTGTTGAGTTTGCGTTAGGGATTGAGGCATTGTAGGAGCTCCTCGCAGAGAGCGACTGCCGAAAGCCCGACCCTTGTGGTAACGCCCAAACAAAATACTTAATATCAGCTATTTGCTTAGTAAAACTGTACGTTCATAAAAATAATAATTAAATAATTCATTTTTTCCTTGCGTGTTTAAACTAAAAATTTATTTTTGCACAAAATTAAAACACACAAGAAATGTATTGGACTTTAGAATTAGCATCGTATTTAAGTGATGCGCCTTGGCCAGCCACAAAGGACGAGTTGATAGATTACGCTATTAGAACTGGTACACCTTTGGAAGTTGTTGAAAATTTACAGTCTATTGAAGACGAAGGTGATGCTTACGACTCTATAGAAGAAATTTGGTCTGATTATCCAACAGATGAAGATTACCTTTGGAATGAGGATGAATATTAATAAAGCATAAAGAAAAGTTAAAAAGTCTCGGGTTGAGGCTTTTTTTTTGTCCTAAATCTTTATAAAACATATAACAAAATGTATCTTTGATTGCTTATTTCAAGTATCAAAATAAAAACAATATAACCACTAGGATGTTTCCTAGTTAACACATAACATATAAACACGCATGAGTTTTTTAAATTCTGTACTTAAAGTATTTGTTGGCGACAAATCTAAACAAGACGTTAAAGCCATCACCCCTATTGTAAATAAAATTAGAGCTTTTGAAGCAAGCTTGGAAGGCTTGTCCAACGATGAATTAAGAGCTAAAACAGCCCAATTCAAGGCTCTTATTGCCGAAGCTATAAAACCGATAAACGACCAAATAGCAAAACTTCTTGAAGAATCTGAAAACACGGAAGATATTGACAGACGTGAAGATATTTATCTAGATATAGACAAACTTAAAGATGAAGCTTACCAAAAAACAGAAACTGTTTTAAACGATATTTTACCTGAAGCTTTTGCGGTGGTTAAAGAAACTGCAAAGCGTTTTGCCAACAACACATCGCTTACGGTTACTGCAAGTTCTTATGATAGAGAATTATCGGGTACCAAAGATTATATCACTTTAGATGACGACAAAGCTATTTGGGCAAACTCTTGGGATGCCGCAGGCAAACCCATTACTTGGGATATGGTACACTACGATGTGCAACTTATAGGTGGTATAGCCATGCACCAAGGTAAAATTGCAGAGATGCAAACTGGTGAGGGTAAAACTTTAGTGGCTACATTGCCAATGTACTTAAATGCACTTGCTGGAAAAGGTGTGCATTTAGTAACTGTAAATGATTACTTAGCAAAACGTGATAGTGCTTGGATGGCGCCTATTTTTCAGTTTCATGGGTTAACGGTTGATTGTATTGATTACCACCAACCAAACTCTGAAGCACGTAAAAAAGCTTACAATGCCGATATTACATATGGTACAAATAACGAATTTGGTTTCGATTATTTACGTGATAACATGGCGCATTCACCAAACGATTTAGTACAACGTCCACACCATTATGCTATTGTGGATGAGGTGGATTCGGTATTAGTTGATGATGCCCGTACACCTTTAATTATTTCTGGACCGATTCCACAGGGTGAACGTCATGAATTTAATGAATTAAAACCAAAAGTTGATGATATTGTTGCAGTACAACGCAAGTATTTAACTGGTGTTTTAGCAGAAGCTAAAAAATTAATTACTGCCGGCGATACCAAAGAAGGTGGTTTTCTATTACTACGTGCGTACCGTGGTATGCCTAAAAACAAAGCACTTATTAAATTTTTAAGTGAGGAAGGTGTAAAACAACTACTTCAAAAAACTGAAAACCATTATATGCAGGACAACAACCGTGAAATGCCATTGGTTGATGCAGAATTGTACTATGTTATTGAAGAAAAAAATAATCAAATTGAATTAACAGATAAAGGTGTTGAATACATCTCTGGAAAAGATAACCCAGACTTTTTCATACTTCCTGAAATTGGATTAGAGATTGCTAAAATTGAGAACAAGAATTTACCTTTAGCTGAAGAAGCGAAGCTAAAAGAAGAATTATACAAAGATTTTGGTGTAAAATCGGAACGCATACACACACTTAATCAACTACTTAAAGCGTACGCTTTATTTGAAAAAGACATTCAGTATGTTGTAATTGACAATAAAGTAATGATTGTTGATGAGCAAACGGGCCGTATTATGGATGGTCGTCGTTATTCTGACGGCTTACACCAAGCTATTGAAGCGAAAGAAAACGTAAAAATTGAAGACGCTACCCAAACATTTGCAACAGTAACCCTTCAAAATTACTTTAGAATGTACCGCAAACTTTCGGGTATGACAGGTACTGCGGTTACTGAAGCTGGTGAGTTTTGGGAAATTTACAAATTGGATGTTGTTGAAATTCCAACCAACCGACCTATAGCACGTAACGATCAGGAAGATTTAGTTTATAAAACAAAACGTGAAAAATACAACGCTGTTATTGAAGAAGTAACGAAACTATCATTAGCAGGTCGTCCGGTTTTAATTGGAACAACATCGGTAGAAATAAGTGAATTACTTGGTAAAATGCTTACCATCAGAAAAATTCCGCACAACGTATTAAACGCTAAACTTCATAAAAAAGAAGCCGATATTGTTGCAGAAGCAGGTCAACCTGGGCAAGTAACAATCGCAACCAATATGGCTGGTCGTGGTACCGACATTAAGCTAACCGATGAAGTTAAAAAAGCTGGAGGTTTAGCCATTGTAGGTACCGAGCGTCACGATTCGCGTCGTGTAGATAGACAATTACGTGGTCGTGCTGGTCGACAAGGAGATCCGGGAAGTTCACAATTTTATGTGTCTTTAGAAGATAACTTAATGCGTCTATTTGGTAGCGAGCGAATTGCAAAAATGATGGATAGAATGGGGTTGAAAGAAGGTGAAGTAATTCAACATTCTATGATTTCAAAATCTATTGAACGCGCACAGAAAAAAGTTGAAGAAAACAACTTTGGAGTTCGTAAGCGTTTGTTGGAATATGATGATGTTATGAATGCGCAACGTGAGGTGGTTTACAAACGTCGTCACCACGCCCTATTCGGGGAACGCTTGAGAGTGGATTTAGCTAACATGATATTCGATACTACGGAAGGTATTGTTGATACTAATAAAGCCGCAAACGATTTTAAAAATTTTGAGTTTGAATTGATTCGCTATTTTTCAATGAGTTCGCCAATTACTGAAGCTGAATTTGGAAAATTATCTAATCAAGATATCACAGGAAAAATTTACCGTGCCGCTTTCGATCATTATAAAGAAAAAATGACTAGAAATGCCGATTTGGCTTTCCCTGTTATTAAAAATGTATACGAAACACAACGAGATAAATTCAAACGTATCGTAGTACCTTTTACTGATGGTATCAAAACATTAAATGTTGTTACCGATCTTGAAAAAGCTTATGAAACCAATGGTAAACAATTAATTACCGATTTTGAAAAAAATATCACCTTAGCCATTATAGATGATGCTTGGAAAACGCATTTACGTAAAATGGATGAGTTAAAACAATCGGTACAATTAGCTGTTCACGAACAAAAAGACCCGCTACTTATTTATAAGTTTGAAGCATTTGAATTGTTTAAAGCCATGATTGATGAGGTGAATAAAGATGTAATTTCATTCTTATTTAAAGGAGAATTACCTCAGGAAACTCAAAACACTATTCAGGAAGCCAGAGAACGTAAACAAGAAAAGCTGAATGTGGAGAAAGAGGAAATTCCTAATTTGGATGAACGTTCTGCTCAAAATAGAGCTGCAGGACAAACCCAGCAACAACAACATGTAGTTGAAACCATTGTGCGTGATAAACCAAAAATTGGGCGTAACGACCAAGTTACTATCAAAAACGTTATTACTGCCGAAAATAAAACCCTTAAATACAAACAAGCAGAACCATTATTAGCTAAAGGCGATTGGGTTTTAGTTGAAGATTAACCAAATTTCTGCGAAAGCGAAAATCTAGCAATACCAAAATCCCGATAGGTTTCTATCGGGATTTTATTTTTTAGCAACTTTGTTTTGTTTGAAAAATTAATTAGCTTCGTTTACCGACCGATAGAGTTAAGTGATTTCTAGCATTAATGAAATGAATACATTCAAAATTTTTAAACCAAAAAAAAACAATTCCATTTTTAATATTGATTGGATTATTTCCCTATCATTTGTCATATCGCTTTTGTCTGTTTTTTTAGTTGACTATTTTGAAAAATTATTACCTGATAAAATATCTGCAATTACTACTGGCTTTTTAATTCTTCTCTTAATAACAATTATTATAATTCAACTGATTAGCAATTTCCTTTACATTCCATTAAACGGCGAATTTGATGGAGAAATCACTTTCAACTCAGACGCTATTATTTTAGGAAAAAATATCTATCCTATTTCTAATATTAAAAAAATTCATGTCTTTATAAGTGATTACAAAGGAATGAGCTTGTAGTATCGGAGTACTTTAAAACCCAAATTACAGCAAGGGGTAAAAAATTCTATAAAAATTGAATTAAATTCTGGTGAAGCCTTATCAGTAAATTTTCTTCAATCTTACAAAAACGAATTTCAAGAATCCGCAGAATATTTAAAAAACTATCATTTAAAAGGAAAAATTCACTTTTTACATTTGATTGAGTTATTAGGAATAACTAATTATGATGAAATTCAAAATTTAAAGAGTGAATTGAACAAAAGCCATATCTTTAATTAAACAAAAAGCAAAAAAACCGACAATCATGTCGGTTTCTTTTCCCAAATCCAATATATAACTAAACCTAATCTTTAATAGTTATTTCTGTTTTTTTCTTTCCGTTTTTGGTTGAGAACTCCACGCCATCACCATCAACTTTAAGGGATGTTCCATTGGTTTCCTCAGTTTTAGGAGCTTCAACCGGTTTTTCAATTACAACTGTTTCCGTTTTAGCTTTATCTTCCCTACAACTGGTAAAAGCTAAAAATAACATTAAAACTAAAATGCTCAAACTTAAAATATTCCCGGTTTTCAATATGCTTTTCTTCATCTTATTAATTGTTTGATTAATATAAGTGCAAGATACAATCAAGTAACAGATTTAAAATTACAAGAATTTCAATTTAAGTTATAGAATTTCCATTTGAAGTAATACTTTACTCAAAAAAGGGTATTACAAAACCCATAGTGAAGCTGAAAAAAATCAATATTACTTTAGTAAATGTTCCAGGCAGGGTTGTAAATGATGATGTTTAAAGTTAAAGCCTTCATCTTCAATTTTTTTAGAACTTACACGCTGACTCTCAAACAGAACGGTATGCATTTCTCCTAATACTAATTTCATTACGAATTTTGGAATATTAGGCAAAAATAATGGTTTATCTAAAACCGTAGCAATGGTTTTTGTTAACTCCTGATTAGTTACAGGATTTGGAGACACAGCATTATAAACACCCTCCAAACGATTGTTTAAAATGTATACAAATAGTTTTGATAAATCATTTATATGAATCCATGATTGCCATTGTTTCCCTGTTCCAAAAGCAGCCCCCAAACCTAATTTAATAGGTTTCATCATTTCAACAAGTGCACCACCTTTATTTGATAACACCAAACCAATTCTAACCTTTGATACTATTATATTTTGCTTAGCAAAGGCATCCACTTCCTGTTCCCAAACATGAACTACTTCACTTAAAAATGAAGTGTTTGAGGTTTTAAAAGTTTCATCATAATAATTCGTATTCGAATCTGGATAAACCCCAATAGCGCTTGCAGAGACAACCTGTTTTACATTGTGTTTTATGTTTAACAACGTATTAACTAATAATTGGGTTGGATTTATTCGGCTTGATAAAATTTCGGCTTTATATGCAGTCGTCCAACGCTTCGCAACTGTAGCACCTGCTAAATGAATAACAGCATTTACACCATCAAAACAACGAACATCAATATCATGTTTTTTAGGATTCCAATAAAATCCTTGGTAATTCTGCTTGTTTTTAATTTTGGATTTACTTGTTGTTAAGTAATTTACTTCAATGTTATTCTTTAAACAAAGTTTTACAATCTCATTGCCTACCAATCCTGTCGCACCTGTAATTAAAACTTTCATACTTAATTTTTAATTAAAGTTACGAAATGAAACCACGGTTTCCTTTCAATTTATGGAAGGTTTAACAAATCAATGTTATTCTAAAAAAAACCAATGAATGCCCCCAGCCTTCAATTGTTAACCATTAAAAGACAACTAAAACTGTTTAGTTGCTCTCAGCATTTCACGTTTTCCTGGTGGTCCCGGAAGTTTTTCTACTAGAAAACCAACAGCTTGCATGGCTCTACGTACACTTCCTTTTGCTGCATAGGTAACCAAAACGCCATGTTCCTGCAAGGCATTGTACATTTTTTGAAATACAGGTTCTGTCCATAATTCGGGTTGAACACGAGCTCCAAAGGCATCGAAATAGATGATATTAAAAACCTCTACTTCATTTATTTCTGAAAAGAATCGTTTTTGCTTTGTTAATGAAAAATATTTGGATATTTCATGCTGTTCATCCCAAGAAACTTCATGCATTCTTTTAAAAAGCAACTCCTTTTTATTTGCTTCTAATTGTGTTGGATAATTAAGTTGTAACACTTCATTCATCGCTACAGGATAACCCTCAACACCAAAATAATTAACGAGTATGCTTAGTTTTTCAGCTTCCAATAAAGTTATGAAGGCATTTAAACCAGTACCAAACCCTATTTCTAAAATAGATACTTCACTTTTGGAAAAACCCTCAGTCTTCTGAACTGCGGTGGAAGTCATATTTTTAGATGCCTCTGAACCATTACAAAAATGATGTAACCCATGTTTTATAAACACATGATACGCTTCTTGAATAGCCCCGTGCTTGGAATGGTATTGCTCATCCCATTCTGGTAAATGAATCGTTGAAGATCCATCGGCAGTAATTACAACTTCTCTTTCCAAACTTATTGTACTAATAATACGCCATCTGCTTCAAAAGACAAAGTTCTTTTCGGCACGGTTATACTCGCTATTTCTTCTGCAGATTTCCCCGCATCTTCTGCGTAGTGACGTTGTTCTTCCACTGAAACTTCTTCAACAAAAGCGCTACCATTTATAATAACATAGTTTCCAGCAATATCCTTGGGCATAAAAAAAGCATAGTCTTTAAATTTTACCATAACTTCATTCCCATCTTCTAAATCTAAACGCATCCAACAACCTTTAGCTTGACAAACACTATTAACTTTAGCCATAACTTTGGTAGTAATTGTATCACCAACTTGTATTATTTTGTATTTTGACGCTAAGGTTGAAACATTCACAGCATCATCAGATATTATTTCTTTACCAAAAGACTTGTTAACAGTCTCATCTGTTTGAGCCCCTAATTTTTGTTTGCTAGAAATAAACATAAATAAACAAACACATACAAATAATACATTCTTCATAGTTAAATTTTAGATTTTTAAACGATTTGTTGTAAATATAGGGCTTTTTTAAAAACGATTTTACTTAAATTTGTGACATAAAATAAAGAAATTTATGAGCGCAATAATCAATGATATAGAGATTATAAAAACGAAAACTACTAAGATTAACGAGGTAGATTTTGACAACTTAACATTTGGAAAAGTATTTTCAGACCATATGCTTGAATGCGATTTTAAAGACGGCGCATGGCAAACTCCTAAAGTAGTGCCTTACCATGCTATTAGTTTAGATCCTTCGGCTAAGATTTTTCACTACGGGCAATCGGTTTTTGAAGGTATGAAAGCATATAAAGATGCCAATGAAGATGTCTGGTTATTTCGTCCGTTAGAAAATTTCAAACGCTTAAATATTTCTTCAAAACGATTAGCTATTCCTGAATTACCAGAAAATTATTTCATGGAAGGATTAAAGGCCTTGTTAGAAGTTGATAAAGACTGGATTCCTAAAAAGGAAGGTAGTTCATTATACATTCGTCCATTTATTTTTGCTTCTGGAAATGGCTTTCATGCATCGCCAGCCGATGCTTATAAATTCATTATTTGTACAGCTCCATCTGGATCTTATTTTTCAGGCAAAGTAAAAGTATTAATTGAAGAAACGTATTCACGATCTGCTAATGGCGGTGTTGGTTATGCCAAAGCTGGCGGAAACTATGCTGGGCAATTTTACCCAACACAATTGGCTGTTGAAAAAGGCTACCAACAAGTAATCTGGACGGATGACACCAACCATGAGTATATTGAAGAGGCTGGCGCCATGAATATTTTTGTACGTATTAATGACACTTTAGTGACTGGGCCTACGAGCGATAGAATTTTAGATGGTATAACGCGTAAAAGTATTATTGATATTGCTAAGGCCGAAGGCATTCCTGTTGAAGTTAGAAAAATATCTGTAAAGGAAGTGGTTGAAGCAGCTAAAAATGGTAGCTTAAAAGAGATGTTTGGTGCTGGAACTGCAGCGGTTATCTCCCCTATTTCAGGTTTTGGCTATAAAGATACTGATTATGAATTACCTGAATTAACTGACACCTACGCAGATAAATTAAAGAAAATTATTACCGATATACAAACTAACAAATCTGAAGATCCATTTGGATGGAGGTATAAATTATAAATATCATACCTAATTACATTAGGACTTAAAAAAAAGAGAAGCTCAATACTTCTCTTTTTTTTGTTTCTATTTAAACAATCTTAGCCAATTATTACGATTCTGAAAATGAGTACAGAACTTATTTATCTAGTATGGATTGAATATTTGGTTTAAAATAATTTGGTCCTTTTAGCACTTTTCCATCTTCTCTATAAATCGGGTTGCCATCTTCGCCTAATTTACTCATATTACTGCGCTGTATTTCTTCAAATACTTCTTCTATTTTATATTGCATGCCATGCTCTATAATCGTGCCACATAAAATGTATAACATATCTCCTAAAGCATCTGCCACTTCAACCAAATCGTTATTATTAGCCGCTTCTAGATATTCCTCATTCTCCTCTTTCATTAAATTATAACGAAGCGTATTTTTATCTGTTCCTAAATTAGCTTTAAGTGTTTCGCTGTGTCCTAATTTAAATGCAGAATGAAATGCTTTTACCGCTTCTAACTTATTTTTCATAAATAATTATATTTTTGCCGTTTTCTTGCAGAAAGAAATCTGTTTATTATTCTTGAAATCCCAATTCCCTGCAAGAAAGAATCTCATGATTATTAATTAAATTTGCATAAAAATAAACATATGTTTAGTAAAGGTCAAATCATTTTCGGAGTTTTATTTTTTATAGTTTTCTCCATTATTATAGCTTACACCTACCGAAAGGATTTAAAGTTACATAAACGATTTTATTCTGGTAGTATTTGGGTTTTAATTGCTTTTATAGGTTTTATTCTATTTATTGCTGCAATTAAATTCCTTCTTTAAAAACCTCATTTACAACAACATACTTACAGATTTCATTTTCAGTTAAATATTATTAATATTTTAACGCAACCATTTTTATAATGTGGTATCTAATAAATAACTAATCAAAAAAAAGACCGCATGAAAATTCTAATTATCATTAGCGCCCTAATTGTTATCAATCTCATCCTATTAGTTTTTAGTGTAAATAAAAAAACAGAACCTTAATAAAGATTCTGTTTTTTTATTTTTTTCAAATCGTATTAATTAATTTACTTCCGGTAAAAAATTATAGCGTTTGCTATAATCAAGCATTTGACCGGCAAATGTTTTTGGTTGAACTACCTTAACATCAATAATATCTCCTGCCTCATTCATTTTAGCTTCTAAAACTGGATTTACAAATCCTGAATATGGTGCAGATTTAAATTGCTTATTACGTTCCAATACTTCCGCATGAAGTTTTTGGTCTACTTTCACACCGTATCCTTCTACCAGAGCCTCAACAGCCTTAAAATCACCTTCAGATTTAATACGTTGAGTTTCTCTTAATAAATCTCCAAAAAGCTTACGTAATTTTACATAATCAGTAATGTTGTAATAAGTTTTTCCACCTCTTGTTATCTTTTCAATGACGTTATCCGCTTTTCCTTTTTCAAAAACCCAAGCAGAAACCCATTGTCTGTTTCTCATGTGCGCTTCTTCAACGTCGTCACCCAAGTTTAAACGAATTAATTGCATCAACAATCCATTTCGAATATAATCATTATAGGCCGCTTTACCAGTTTTTTCCCAATCATCAACCAAACCTAATTCTTGAATTTTACTATCATACAAATAATAAAGGGCTACTAAATCGGCACGACCTTCCTCTAATGTAGATGCATAATTTTTTAAAGTTTCTTTAGTTTCACCTACACCAGGGTTTAATTGACCTGAAGCATGTCCTACAACTTCATGTAAAGCTGTATGTAATTTATCTGCTAGTTTACTGTATTTCTCTTCAAGTTCTAATTCTTCAGCATCATTAGCAAACTCTTTTAATCGTTCAGATCCCCCTGCATTATTATAAGCGTCAACAATATTTCCTAAAGACACTGATTTGCTACCAACAGCTGCACGAATCCAGTTTGCATTTGGCAAGTTAACACCTATTGGGGTACTTGGGGAAGCATCACCTGCTTCACCTGCTACATTCACCGTTTTATAAGACACACCAACAACATTTTTCTTTTTATGTGCATCCATTAAAGGCGAATTATCTTCAAACCATTGTGCATTATCTGATAATACTGCCATCTTTTTAGACATATCAAAATCTTTAATTTGCACGATAGTTTCGTAGGAACCTCTATAACCTAATGGATCGTTATACACTTCAATAAAACTATTTATATAATCTATATTCCCTTCGGTGGCAGCTGTCCAAGCAACATTATAATCATCCCAAGTTTGTAAATCCCCCGTTTTATAATAAGAAATTAACAACCCTAAAGCGTTAGCTTGCTTTTCATTTTCTGCGACACCTTTTGCTAGCTCCAACCATTTTATGATTTCATCAATAGCAGAACCATATAACCCTCCAGATTTATATACCCGTTCCTTCAAAACACCATTTTCTTTTACCAATTGAGAATTCAACCCAAATGATAAGGGTTTTGTAGGATCTGGGGATTTTTTAGACGCATAAAATGTTTCTACATCTTTGTTTGTTACACCTTCACCATAAAAATTAACAGCCGATAAAGCAACATTATCAACACCTTTGGCCTGATTTACTTTCTTTAAATCTTCATCATTAAAAATAACATTGAAAGCATCCTCTTCCAATTTTACGTTAGTAGCTGCAAACAGTTCCTTTAAATAATCTGATGAAAACTCTGGTTTAATTTTATCATTTGAATAATGATGATGAATACCGTTACTAAACCAAACGCGCTTTAAATAAGTTTCAAACGCATTCCAATCTTTTGTTGTTTTATCTCCTGTATAGTTGGTATAAACAGTTTCTAAAGCTTTTCTAATTTTAAGGTTGTGTTTATAATTCTGATCCCAAATAATATCTCGACCTGATAAACCAGCTTGTGTTAAATAATATACTAACTTTTTCTCCTTTAAGGTTAAATCATCCCAACCCGGAATTTGGTACCGCAGTACCTTAATATCTGCAAATTGTTCTACATTGTAATCGAACGTGGTCTGTTCAATTTTTGATGTTTGTTGGCTTTCTTTTGATTTGTCTTGACCGCAAGATAGTAATAGGGTACCTACAAAAACAACAGTTAATAGCGCTTTAATCTTCATATTTATTTAATTTGTTGTGAAAATATTTAAATAATCATTCTTAATTATTGATTTTTTTCGTTTAAGCTGTTTTGATTATCGAATATCTATTTTTTAAAGTACAAATGTAATAATTTATTAACGAGAATTTAAAATTGTTTATCTTTGAATTACATTCCCATTTAAAAGATTTAAAATGAAAGTTTTCAAGTACCTAGCCTTTTTATTATTAATTGCCATAATAGGAACTTCTATTTATATTTCAGTTCAACCAAACACGTTTGAGGTAACAAGAACCCGAACCATAAATGCTCCTGCGGAAGTGATTTATGACAATGTAATTGACTTTAAAAATTGGGCCTATTGGTCGGCTTGGGTTGAGAAAAATCCTGAAATGAAAATTACGTTACCTAATAAAACTGAAGGTGTAGGAGGTTCGTATTCTTGGGAAGATAAGGATGGGGTTGGCACGATGGAAACAACCGAAACGATTGAAAATGCACTTATCGTTCAAAAAATGCAATTTGCAGATTACCCTGCATCCGAAATTAATTGGACTTTCAAGAAAAATAAAAATGGCACAACCGATGTTACTTGGACGATTGCCGGTAAAGATTTACCATTTGGATTTAAAGCATACACCATTTTCACTGGTGGTATGGATAAACAAATAGGCCCGTATTACGAACGAAGTCTTGAGAAACTTGAAAGTGCCGTTTTAGAAGAAATGAAAAAATATAGTATTACCGTAAATGGCATTACCAACCATAGTGGCGGTTACTTTTTATACACTACTACATCATGCAAAATCAGTGAACTTGAAAGTAAAATTCAAGATATGTTACCCAAAGTAATTAATTATGCTAAAAAAAACAAAGTTACCATGGCTGGCATGCCATTTGTAAATTATCATACTTGGGATGAAGCCAACAATGCCACCATATTTTCTTGTGGAATCCCTACAGTTGAGCAAGTTATAACTGCTGAGGGAGACGATATCATTACTGGTAAATTTGAAAGTTTTAAAGCCGTAAAAACAACCTTAAAAGGCAATTATAGCCACTTAAAAGAAGCTTGGGAAACTACCAGAAAGTACGTTCCTAAAAATGGATATGAGTTTGCTGAAAATGGGCCGATGCTTGAAACCTATTTGAATAACCCCGAGAACACCGTTAACCCAGCCAATTTAATTACGGAAATTTATATTGCAATTAAAGAAAAGGATACTTTACAATAGATGAAGCAACTGGTATTGGTTTTTTTAGGAGGTGGTTTTGGTAGTGTTCTACGGTATATTATTGGAAAATATTTAAACAATACCGGAACAGGTATTCCTTTCGGTACTTTTACTGCCAATATTCTAGGAAGTCTTTTAATTGGGTTTATATTGGGGTTAGCTGCTAAAAACAACACATTATCTCAAAATCAAACCTTGCTATTGGCTACCGGATTTTGTGGAGGCTTTACAACATTTTCAACCTTTGCTTACGAAAATCATTTGTTTATAAAATCTGGAGATTTTTCAAATTTCGCCATTTATACCATTGCGAGTTTTGTAGTTGGATTTTTAGCCGTGTTTTTAGGAATGTATTTAGTTAAGTTAGTGGAAACATAGGTTAATAGAATTAGAAGGCGCTTCAAAAAACTACAACAAACAACTAATTTTTCTTAAAAGCCTTAACACCAGCCTCAATTCTGGTTTTCAAGTAATTTTCTCTTGGAACTAATGGGCAAGAATATTTCTCGTTATATGCGCAATAAGGATTATAGGCTTTGTTAAAATCAATTTCCATAGTATCACCATTAGGAATTCTGGCATCAATGTAACGCCCGCCACCATAGCTTTCCAATCCGTTGGTTTCATCTAAAAAAGGTAAGAATAAATAGTCTTCAAAACCTGCTTTTGTCATTAAATCCTGCCCTTGATAAATATTAAGCTTGTATGGCTTTCCTTTTATTTCAAACGACAATACACCATAAATTCGTTCTTTTGAAACTCTATCTGTAGTAGTCTTCATATTAAAGAACGCTGTATTTGGTGTTCTCTCTAATGTTGCAGTAACAATATAGGTAGAATCAAATTTAAAAAAATCTAAACCTTCAAATTGCTTTCTATCTTTATCTGTTAAAGGCGAGGTGGTTGCATCCTTATACTCAGCGTTTAACTCCTTTTGAAAATCGGTTTCACCTAAAAGAGGTTGCTTTTTCTGTGCACAATTCGTTAAAGAAATTAATAATACCAAAAAAACTATAAAAGGCTTCATTCTATTTTTTGTTTAAAACTCAAAAATACAATTTTCAATTCAGTAAAAAATTATTTTATAGGTTTCACTTCCTTAAAACGTGTTACATGAGACAGAACAATTTGAGTCTTCGTTTCTCCATATACAATAAGTTGGTCTATAAAAGTCTCTAGATGCTTTTGGTTTTTAAGCAACACTTCCATAACAATATTTTCATTTCCGGTAATCCGATAACAATTTAAAACTTCATCATAGGTCTTTACCTTTTCCAAAAAAGGTTTTAATTTTCCAATAAATGCGTGCAACGTAATTATAGCCTTTAATTGGTATCCCATATCCAATGGAGATACCACCGTTTTATAGCCTAAAATAATGCCAGCATCTTCCATTCGTTTAATACGCTCAGACACTGCAGGCGAGCTAATCCCTACATTTCTACCAATTTCAGCGTTCGATTGTCTAGCATTTTCTTGTAAACACTTCAAAATCTTCCAGTTAAGCATATCTAATTCCATAATTAAACAAATTAAGTATTAATAAATTAAATTTTAAAGTAAATATACGGTTTTACTTTAAAATTTAAAGCTATATATAATTACTTGTCTGTAATTTTGAGGAAGCTCCTAAGAAAATAAGATTATGTCACCCAATACCCCATCATACCTATCGGAATTACCGATTTACAAAAAAGCTATTGAGATATTTACCTTATCTCAAAGTATTTCTATGTACTTTAATCATGATTTGTCTGGTTTAAAACCTGATGGATCTGAAGATAGCAATATCTATTTTACGGGAGACATTGTTCAACAATCCGTTTCATTAGCACCAGAAATTGTAAATGCAGAACTGGAACGTTATTCGGACAGAAAATATAAGCATATTGCATCGTTAAGACATTTAACAAACATGCTTTACAAAAATTCATACCGCTTAGAACGTTCAAATAGTAACGGAAAAGATTTTTTACCAATTCTTCGTAGCGAACTAAAAAAATTCAAACAATTGCAACGCACTTGGATGCTAACCTTGTAATTTTTGTTTCTTTTTCAATAATCTCATAAATTAAATCTCCGTATTTAAGCAACAAAAAATACTGATTTACAATCATTTAAGCAACAATTTCATAAAATAGTGTAAATTAAAAATAAATAATTACCTTTGCCGCTTGAAATAAATTCCTCAGAGTGAGGATGTGTTGCTAGAAGGTTAGGTTTAAGTATGTCGATTCGCTTCTTGTGTAACACTACATAATACAATCGAATACTTATACAAAAGAATGAACACATTCCAAGATTTAGGTCTTAATGACGACCTATTACAAGCCATTACAGATTTAGGGTTTACAAAACCTAGTGAAGTACAAAGTAAGGCAATCCCAATTTTATTAGAATCTGAAACTGATTTAGTGGCCCTTGCCCAAACAGGAACTGGTAAAACAGCTGCATTTGGTTTTCCAATGCTTCATAAAATAAATGTGGATAGCCGCACAACCCAAGGCTTAATTTTATCGCCAACTCGCGAACTTTGTTTACAAATTACCAACGAAATGAAACTTTACGGTAAATACTGTAAAGGACTTAACGTGGTTGCTGTATATGGCGGATCTAGCATTACAGACCAAGCACGCGATGTAAAAAAAGGAGCGCAAATTATTGTGGCTACGCCTGGTAGAATTAAAGATATGATTAACCGAGGTTTAGTTGATATTTCTAAAATTGAATATGCTGTTTTAGATGAAGCCGATGAAATGCTAAACATGGGTTTTTATGAAGACATCACCGATATTTTATCAAACACCCCAGAAGAAAAATGCACTTGGTTATTTTCGGCTACAATGCCAAAAGAGGTTTCTGTGATTGCTAAAAAATTCATGGAAAACCCACAAGAAATAATTGTAGGTAATAAAAACGAAAGTACAAGTCAAGTTACTCACGAATATTATTTGGTGAATTCAAGAGATCGATATGACGCTTTAAAACGATTGGCTGATGCGAATCCAGATATTTTTTCAGTAGTTTTTTGTAGAACTAAAAATGACACTCAAAAAGTTGCGGAACGATTAATTGAAGATGGTTATAGTGCTGGAGCTTTACACGGGGATTTAAGTCAAAATCAACGTGATTTAGTAATGAAGTCATTCAGAAACAACCAAATACAAATGCTTGTAGCTACAGATGTGGCTGCTCGTGGTATTGATGTAGATGACATTACACACGTAATTAATTACCAACTTCCTGATGAAATTGAAACCTATACACACCGTTCTGGACGTACTGGTCGAGCTGGAAAAACGGGCGTTTCCATGGTTATTGTTTCTAAAAGTGAAGTTCGTAAAATTAAAAGTATTGAGCGCATCATAAAACGTGAATTTGAGAAAAAAGACATTCCTAACGGCATGGAAATTTGTGAAGTTCAGTTAATGTCGCTTGCCAATAAAATTCATAATACAGAAATTAATCACGAAATTGATAAATATTTAAGTAGTATTAATGAATTATTCGAAGACACTTCAAAGGATGAATTAATTAAAAAATTCTTCTCCGTTGAGTTTACACGTTTCTTCAATTATTACCAGAAATCTAAAAACCTAAATATTTCGGATGCCGATATTCGTGATAGAGATGGAGGACGCGATTTTGGAGGCAGTTCAGACTCTACACGCTATTTTATAAACGTAGGTAGCAAAGATGGTTTCGATTGGATGCAGTTAAAAGATTTCTTAAAAGAAGTTTTAGAACTTGGTAGAGATGACGTCTTTAAAGTTGAGGTAAAAGATAGTTTCTCATTTTTCAATACTGAAAATGAATTAAAAGATAAAATATTAGCCTTCTTTACGGATTACAAACATAACGGTCGCTTTGTAAATGTTGAAGTATCTGAAAACCGTGGTGGCGGCGGAAGACGCAATGACAGACGCAGTGGCGGAGGCCGAAGCGGTGAAAGACGTAGCGGCGGCGATCGTCGCTCTAGTTCTAGAGGCGATTCAAACCGTAGTGAAAGACGTAGTGGCAGCGATTCAAGGTCAAGACGTTCTGGCGATTTTAAATCTGAAAGCGCTGGATCTAACAGAGCAGCAAGACGTTCTGGTGGCGATTTCAAACCAAAAGAATCTGATGTTTCAAGACCAAGACGTTCTAGACGCTAATTAATACATTTTGTTAATTTTAAGTCAAAATAAAAACATCTACCTAAGAAATAGTTTTTTGTTTAGTACTTTTATAACCATATATAGATAACCTATTAGTTTCATGAAAAATTACCTACTGCTTTTTACCTTATTATTTATTTCTTCCATTTCAATGGCTCAAGAATTAAATAGTGTTATGGGAGTTGTAGTTAATGCTTCAAACGGAGAATCACTGGAAAACGTAAATATTGTTAACCTTAACCAAGTTATTGGTACTGCAACAGGTAAAGAAGGTAGTTTTCAAATTAAAGCACAGGTTAATGATACGTTGCATTTTTCATATTTAGGTTTTAAATCTATAAAAGTTAGAGTAACCAATGACTGGTTAAAGTTTGGAAGTTCAAAAATTGAGCTTACTGAATTAGCTTTAGCACTTGAAGAAGTAGTTGTAAACAACATAAAATTAACAGGATATTTAGAGGTTGATATTAAGCAAGTTCCAATAATTAATAATAATTATCGCTATAGTATATCTGGTTTAACAAGTGGTTATGAAGCTGGAAAAACCTCTACAATTTCGAAAATTGTGGGGTCACTTTTCAATCCTGTAGATTTTCTACATCGCATGTTTGGTAAAAATCCAAATGAAATGCGTAAGCTTAAAAAGATGAAGGAAGATGATGAAATTAGAAACCTTTTGGCTTCTCGATTTGATAGAGAAATGCTTTTGGCTTTATTACAAGTAGATCGTGTTGATTTAGATGAAATTGTAAGTCAGTGTAACTATTCTAAGGGTTTTATACAAACGGCAAACGATCTTCAAATACTGGATGCTATTAGCGAATGTTATGAGGAGTACAAGGTTTTAAACCGAAGTAGAGGAAATAAAATTTAAAGTTTTTACTTTATATAAATTTAAAAGGAAGCAAATGCTTCCTTTTTTTTTTACATCATAAATTAGAGTTAACATCTGTGTTAAAATCTCACAAATAATAACACGTAAACTATTCATTTAATTACATTTACAAATCATCTGTTACACAAAACTTTGTTTGTTTTATGTTTAAATTAATCGTAATCACTGCGTTTACTCTGTTTCCAATTTTCGTAATAGCGCAACAAGTTCATGGCAAAATATACGATAATGAAGCTTCTGTAAAAGGAGCCAAAATTTCAAACATTAGCAAAAACAGTTTCACTTACAGTAATGAATTTGGCGATTTTTCTATTACAGCTTCTGTTCAAGACACATTAAAAATAACGTCTTTATTTCATGAGGAAAAGAAAGTATTAATCAGTGCACTTTCTTTTGAAAACACTATCGTTATTGAAATAAAAAAAATTATAAATAATCTTGATGAAGTTTTAATCTCCGAAGAAATTAAAAAACCATTTAATGCAGAAACATATACCGTTGATATGGGGCTCCAATTAAAAAATGACATGAAGAACAATCCACATTTATACAGTGCACCACCAAGTGGAAATTTAGATCTTATTAAAATAGCCGGACTCATTGCAAAACTTTTTAAGAATAAAGAAAATACCAAAGAAACACCTAACACATCCATAACTTATAAAGAATTAGATTCATTATTTGCGAACCACAAACTGATGAATGAGCAGCTCTTAAAAAACGATTTTAAAATACCGGAAATCTACATTCCTCTATTTTTTGATTATTGTGCAAACAAAAACATAGATAGCAAACTCCTTTCGGAAGATAATAACATTCTACTTTTAGATAAATTATTTAACTATAGTGAGGAATTTTTAAAGGTTTTATCTGACTATAAAAATGAACAGATTAAGCATTAAGCTTATTTAGTGTAATATCTTGCCACAATTTCATCATAACTTTTTATGGTTTTCTTAATCCAATCCAACCGCTTTTCAAGTAGCTCTGCTTCTGTTAATTGCCAATTAATATTACTTTGTCTCAGTTTGGTAGTAACATGTTGTAAAATAATGGCCGCACTAACCGATATATTCAAGCTTTCTGTAAAACCAACCATGGGTATTTTTAAATAAGAATCAGCTGCTCTTAAAACTTCATCCGATAAGCCTTCAGTTTCTCTTCCAAAGAAAAAACAAGATTTTTTAGTAAAATCAAAATCATGCAATTCACAATCATTGGTATGCGGTGTAGTAGCTACAATTTGGTAGCCTTTTTGTTTTAAATCGATGATACAATCTTTAACTGTATGAAACCTATTTAAGTCTACCCATTTTTGTGCTCCCATAGCAATTTCTCTATCTATACGTTTGGAATTGCGTTCTTCAACAATATTAACTTCCTGTATTCCAAACACATCGCAGCTTCTAATTACAGCACTGGTATTGTGTAATTGATACACATCTTCGGTTGCAACCGTAAAATATTTAGTGCGTTGTGCCAAAACATTATCAAATTTTTCTTTGCGTGAATGGGTTAAAAAAGTTTCTAGGTGTTCTAATAATTTTATATCAATCATATCATAAAATTAACGAAAGTATTAGGATTTTTGCTTTCACGGAAAAAAAATAAACTATTTTTATACTATGAAAAAACACATTGTTATACTTACAGGTGCTGGCATGAGTGCTGAAAGTGGCCTAAAAACTTTTAGAGATGCTGATGGTTTATGGGAAGGTCACGATGTTATGGAAGTTGCTACACCAGAAGGTTTTGCTAAAAATCCGGAACTGGTATTAGAATTTTACAACCAACGTAGAAGACAATTATTTGAAGTTGAGCCCAATAAGGCGCATTACGATATAGCAAAACTTGAATCTAATTTTGAAGTGAACATCATTACCCAAAATGTAGATGATTTACATGAACGTGCAGGTAGCTCCAATGTTTTGCATCTACATGGCGAATTAATAAAGTCGAGAAGTGTGGCAGATTCCTTAACCTTTTTTGATTGCCGATCGGACATTAAGGTAGGCGACCTCTGCCCCAATGGTTACCAATTACGCCCTCATATTGTTTGGTTTGGTGAAGATGTGCCGTTAATTAAAAAAGCGAGAAAAATCTGTGAAACTGCCGATATTTTAGTAATTATTGGCACTTCTATGCAAGTTTACCCTGCTGCAGGTTTAATGAATTGTGTGCCTATAAACACTCCAACTTATTTTATTGACCCAAATCCAAATGTTTCTAGTAAAAAAGGTTTAACTGTTATTGCAGAAAGTGCTACGGTTGGTATGCAAACGTTAACAAGTATTTTAAAACCTTAGAGTACTTGTTGGTTGAATCGAACAAGAGTGTACTCCTCTATTAACTTAAACAAAAGAATAACAATTAAAAAGCGCTTTCATAAATCGCAAAAAAAACCAGAAGACAGGTCTTAACGTATTCTACCTATTTCCTTTGTAACAATCGGTATATCTTGAGTATTATAATTGAATGCTAATAAAAAACAAAGAATAAAATGTTATTAAACTATCATTTTATGGCAGATTAATTAAGGTATTTATAATTCAAAGGAATTCTAATTAGCTTTTTTATAAATTAATAGGTTAAAAAAAATTAGAGAATTTATTTTTACTGCATTTACACACAAACCCTTACATTTGAGTTATTAATAAATAGTTAATTTGTATTTAAATTATTAGTATTATGTGGTTACGAATTGGTTGCGACTTACTATTTGAAATAGAAGTACCTACACCTTTTATACTAATGTTACGGCCAAAAAGTGGCTTAAATCAGTGGGTAGCCAGAGACGAATTTAAAATTAAGCCTAATATTCCTGTTCTGGAGTTTACTGATGATTATGGTAATTTATGTCAACGACTTATTGCACCTCCCGGATACTTTTCAATTCAAACAAATGCCGATGTTAAAACTGCTGAATTTGTAGACATCGCTCCTGGAGCTCATTTTGTTGATATACAAAATTTACCAGATAACATTCTTAGTTATTTATTACCAAGCAGGTACTGCGAATCCGACAGGTTTAACGAATTAGCCATGGAAATAACATACAATCAGCTACCAGGTTACGACCAAGTAACTGCAATTGAAACTTGGTTACGCAACACTATTAGCTATATTCCTGGAAGTAGTGACTACCCTATTTCATCCATCGAGGTAAATTACAGACAATCTGGAGTATGTAGAGATTTAGCACACCTAGGAATTGCACTTTGTCGAGCTCTAAGTATTCCTGCTCGTATGGCTGTAGGTTACTTGTATAAGCTAGAACCTATGGATATGCACGCTTGGTTTGAAGCTTACGTGGGCGGACGCTGGTACACCTTTGATGCTACCCAAATAGGACCAAAAGGAGGTTATGTAACCGTTGGTTATGGCCACGATGCCGCAGATGTTGCTCTTTTTAACCAATTCGGGCCTTCGGTATACCCAATAAGTCAAACGGTTACCGTTGAAAAACTGATTGATGAAAACAATTACTATTAAAACTACTTAAACAACCAAATAAGCAATAAGGTTAATAAAAAGGAAAAAATTGGAGCAACTCCCCAAATTACAAAAAATCGTTTTACAGTTTTATTACTAAATGTGGGTTTAAAACCATGTTTACTAACACTAAGGGCTATAAAAGCAGCTCCATTCAACTGCACCAAAGAAGTTGGAATCCCCCTAGTAACCGAAGCTAATAGAATTAAACTAGCCACAATAACAGCAATAATAGTTGCATAAAACGGAGTTATTTCTACAATTTCTTTTCCAGTTGTTTTAGTTACTTGATGACCCAACAAGGAACTTCCTATCGCAAAACAAGGCGCCACAATTAATACAGACAGAATAATTATTGGAAGAAAATTTTGAATAGAATCCTGCCCTATTTCGTTTGCCGTTAAGGAGGCTATTGGTGCTGCTGCATTTGCCACATTATTTGCTCCAATAGAAAACGCAACATATAAAGAAGACAAAATTAGAAGTGCTTTTAAACCCTTATGTTCATTAAGATGCGAGTAATCTTGTGACAAAACTTTATTTTTTATTAATGGAAAAATCCATTTAGAAAGGAAAAGCATTATGAAAAAAGAGATGATTGGAAGGATAATCCAGGTTGGAATAATTTCAAAAAACAATTTATGAAAATTCAATCCCTCTAAAGCTGTTGCTGCCCCAGCAATTGCTAGAACCGTAGATTGACTAGCAGATTGAGGAACTCCCAATAAATTTGCAAATAGCAAAGACAAAGCTATTGAAAGCAAAATAATAGAGGTATTAAATGGTGTGAAAAATGACTGTTCTAAAAGCCCTTTTCCTAGAGTTAGAGAAACTTCACTCCCCGCTATTAAGGCACCTGTAAGAACCATAATACCAAACAAACCAGGAATCATCGTTCTTTTAATAACATTGGCACCATATGCAGCCGAGAAAGCAGGAGCTGTACCACTCCCACCCATAGTAACCGCCAGAAACATAGCTAATAGAAAAGGAATTGTTAAAGAATTGAATATTTCAGACATAACTAACTAGTTTTGGTTTGTTTTTTCATATTTATATTTTGGTGAATAGTGAATCTAACAATGTTCCGGTTGTAAAAATCTATTCCTGTTTTCTTTTGTTGAAACCAATTTATATAACCCAGTTCGAAGCCTAAATCCCGAGAAGGCATCAATTGAAAACTTCCCCCGTATCGATTTTGATCAAAAACATTATGAACAACCTGATTACCAACATTTATATGAATTTCATCAAATGCTTTCAGAGTTATTTTTTCTGTTAAATTGTAATTCAGTTCAAGTTTATAGCGCATTCTTACATTACTAAAATCATATGTATTATCGGGCTGTTCAAAAAACCTAAATTCTGTCCAATACCTATGACTAATGAACAACTTTTCCAGGAGTTTTTGTTTATTTTCAATTTCAATTTGTGGTCGTAGCTCCATTTGAGTTTCAGTCACTTCTGATTGTGGGTTCTGAGGAAGGGATTGTACCACATGACTAAAACCGATACCCGCAAACCAGCTTTTATTTATGCCTCTCTCTAAATGTACCTTATTTACGAATTGATGTTGGCGAAATGGACTATGATAAAGACGCTCTTCTACTTCATATCTTAACTTATAATCTTCATTAAATTTAAGACTTAAGTTATAGCGCATCCAGAATAATTGCTGAGTTTCAATTTGCTTTTGAGAATGAATTTTAGTTGATAACACTATAACTAACAATAAGTTAATCGTGTAAAATTTATATTTAATCATTTACCATTTATATTAATTACAGGCAAATATATATTATTCCTACTAATTATATATACTTAATAGGAATAATAATTTTTGAATATAAATAAGTCTACAACTTCAATCCTTTAATCGCCTCTTTTTACGTTAATTAAAGAAGCATATACACCAATAATTAAAGATAATCCTATAAATAATAATGAAAACCATTCTGGAATATCCACATAATTAGCAGATATTAATTTTATGGAAACAAACACCAGTATGGAGAAGACGCTGTACTTTAAATAGATGAACTTTTCAAGCATATTAGACAAGAAAAAATATAAAGACCGTAATCCTAAAATAGCAAAAATATTAGAGCTATAAACCAAAAACGGATCGGTTGTTATTGCAAATATGGCGGGAATACTATCTAAAGCAAATAATAAATCTGCTAATTCAATAGAAATTAGCGCTCCAAATAACCCTGTAAAAACCCACTTACCATTAACCTTTGTTATAAATTTTCCACCATCAAAACTCTTGCTGATTCTAAAAAGTTTCATAATACCCTTTGGTTCATGAACCGCTTCATGTTCCGCCTCCTTTTTAAGCATTTTAAATGCTGTGTACAATAGAAACAATCCAAAAATAATATTCATGCCATGAATCTTATTAATAAGCACTAAGCCAACACCAATTAAAATAGCTCTAAAAACTATAGCTCCTAAAATCCCTAAGAAAAGTAATTTATGTTGATGTTGCGATGGCACCTTAAACGAGGTGAAAATAATAGCAATAACAAACAGGTTATCCACACTTAATGACAGTTCAATAAAATAACCAGTTAAGTATTTCACGACTGCATCAGCAGGTTTTAAATTATTGATATTATCTACTAACCCTGTGGTGTAGACCCAATGTATAAAAAAAGAAAATAACAGTGCATTGGATACAAAAAAGATGGTTTCAAATAACGCCTTCTTCATAGTAGGCTGTTTGTTTTTCTTATGAAGTACAAAAAAATCTAAAAACAAAAGGAATAGTACAAAAGCTAATAATATGATCCAAGGTGAAGATTGTTCCATAAAGATTTAAGTGAATTAAATTAAAAAAGTAAAACTGAATATTGAGATTATTGGATAAATTCCTAACACTTTTTATTCGTGATAGAGAAGGTTATACAGACTAACTAACATTTCCCTTGTAAACCATAGGTAAGCTGAAGTAAAAAACAGAGCCTCGATTTAATGTGCTTTTTACACCAATTTCACCTTGATGCATGGTTACTATTTTTTTAGCTATGGCAAGTCCTAAACCAGTACTGCTCTCTCCGTCTGTGGGTACCGTTGTTGTTTTCTGAAAATAATTAAACAATTTTTCTAATTCCTCCTCGCGGATTCCTTTGCCATTATCTATTATCTCAGTTAAGATTTGGTTATTATTAACTTTAGAAATTTTAATTTTAATTTCACTATGTGCCTCGGAATATTTTATAGCATTAGACAACAGATTATCAACAACTTGGCTTAAATAGTGATTATCAAAATGAAGATCGATAGCATCGATTTCTGTATTAAAATCGATATGAATCTTTTTATTACTTGCTAAAATTTGGTTATAAACCAATTGTTGTTTTACAAACGGGATATAATTGAGTTTCTTTATTTTTAAATCTACTTTTCCAGATTCAATAGTAGAAACATTTAACAGATTTTTCAATACTGCAAGCGTATTTGTACTAAGACTTTCAATAATAGTTAACCCTTCAATAAAATCTTCTTTTGAATTTTCCTTGTCACTAACTAATAAATTGGAAAATGAATTTATAGCGCTTATGGGGTTGGTTAAGTCATGCGCTGCCACACCAATCATCTTATTCTTTTCATTATTTAGTAAATTTAAATCTTCGTTAATAAGATTCAACTTTTTCCCTTTTATCTTTAAATTTAAAAGAGACAATCCAATAATTAAAAAAATAAATAATCGGACTAAGGTATTCCAAATTGGATAAAAAATTAATGAATAATCGCGGTTATAAAAATCTGAAAAAAACCAACAAAAGGCAGAAGCCACAGAAACTATAATAATGTATGATTTATTTTCGGTACCATACATTGCTAAAAGTGCTATTGGAATAATGTAAAAAAAAGAGAAGGATAATTCAACTCCCGTATGATAATCAATTACCCCAATGCAAATTATAACTAGTAAAGCTATAGCTAACCCCCAAAAACCAGTTTCAATCCTTTTAAATAAAAGCATATTAACAATATATTTAATCTAAAAACTCTTAGGGTTTTATAGCCTGAAAATTTTGGTATAAATATATATAATTAACAAATACGCAATTATTTTTTTAAATCTATTTGTTTTAAGTTTTCAATTCGGTTTCTAATTAAAAAATCGTCAATAGTTTCAAAATGTTCAATAACACGTTGGTCTTTAAATTCAAAAACTTTTTGGGATAATCCTTGAAGAAAATCACGGTCGTGAGATACTAAAATTAAAGTACCGTCAAAATTCTTTAATGCTTCTTTTAATACGTCTTTCGATTTCAAATCTAAATGGTTGGTAGGCTCATCCAGAATTAATAAGTTAACCGGTTCCAATAGTAATTTCACCATGGCTAATCTGGTTTTTTCACCCCCAGAAAGCACGCTAACTTTTTTATCAATATCGTCGCCTTTAAACATAAAACCACCTAAAATAGTTTTAATTTGGGTACGTATATCACCTTCGGCTACTTCATCAACCGTTTGAAAAATAGTTAAATTTTCGTCTAGTAATGAAGCTTGATTCTGTGCAAAATATCCAACCTTTACATTATGTCCTAAAGCACATTTACCTTCAAAATCGATTTCACCCATAATCGCTTTTATCATTGTAGATTTACCTTCGCCATTTCTACCAACAAAAGACACCTTTTCCCCTCGAGAAATAGACATATTGGCATCTTTAAATACAACGTGTCCGTCATAGGATTTTGATAGATCTTTAACGGTTACCGGATAATCACCAGAACGCGGTGCAGGAGGAAAACGTAATTTTAAAGCAGAAGTATCAACCTCATCAATTTCAATAATTTCTAATTTTTCCAACATACGTTCTCTTGATGTTACTTGATTGGTTTTAGAGTAAGTACCTTTAAAACGCTCAATGAACAACATGTTATCGGCTATAAACTTTTGTTGCTCTTGGTAGGCTTTAACCTGGTGCGCTCTTCGTTCCTCACGCAATTGTAAATAATGCGAGTAGTTGGCTTTGTAATCATAAATACGGCCCATAGTAACTTCTATGGTTCGGTTAGTAATATTATCTATAAAAGCTTTATCATGCGAGATTACCATAACTGCTTTAGCCTTATTCAATAGGAAATCTTCCAACCAAATTACAGATTCAATATCAATATGATTGGTAGGCTCATCCAATAGAATTAAGTCTGGCTTTTGAAGTAAGATTTTAGCCAACTCAATTCGCATACGGTAACCACCACTAAATTCGTTTGTTAAACGCGTAAAATCGGCACGTTTAAAACCTAAACCAGTTAATGCTTTTTCAACTTCCGCATCGTAATTCACATCTTCTAAAGCATAATATTTTT
Organism: Mariniflexile sp.; assembly: GCF_041583155.1. Taxonomy (GTDB): domain Bacteria; phylum Bacteroidota; class Bacteroidia; order Flavobacteriales; family Flavobacteriaceae; genus Mariniflexile. The sequence goes on along the minus strand of NZ_JBFHGK010000039.1, from coordinate 517 downwards.
CACCTAAATCGGATACTTTTTCAATGATTTTCATGTAGTCATCAGACTCATAATCGGTTCTAGTTTCCAATTCCTTATTAAGGCGATCCATTTCATCACGCATTTCAAACACATGATTAAAAGCTTTAGAAGCCTCCTCAAAAACGGTACAATCGTCTTCAGTTAATAAATGCTGTGGTAAATAAGCAATTACGGCATCTTTTGGAAAACGCACTTGCCCACGAGTTGCTTTTTGTTCTCCTGCTACAATCTTCATCATGGTACTTTTTCCCGCACCATTTTTTCCCATAAGGGCTATTTTATCATTTTCATTTATAGTGAAAGACACATCACTAAATAAAGCTGTTCCGCCAAATTCTACCGCTAAATTATCAACTGAAATCATAGTAAATTTTTATCCCGAAAGTTTTCGGGAGCAAATCTATAAAAAGAAGTTAGATTTTAGCTGTTAGAATTAAGATTTTAGACCTCCTAAAATAATGTTCCTTCTAAACTTACTATCTTTTGTCTTTTATCT
>NZ_JBFHGK010000038.1:0-40878 GCF_041583155.1 Mariniflexile sp. | reverse complement strand
CTTGGCTTCATCCGCTTGTTTTTGCTTTGCTAATGCTTCAGATTTGGCTTTAGCCTCCTCTACAAGTTTAAGTCTGGCGGCTTCTTCGGCTGCTGCTTTAGCCTTGGCTTCATCCGCTTGTTTTTGTTTTGCTAATGCTTCAGATTTGGCTTTAGCCTCCTCTACAAGTTTAAGTCTGGTGGCTTCTTCGGCTGCTACTTTAGCTTTTGCTTCATCCGCTTGTTTTTGCTTTGCTAATGCTTCAGATTTGGCTTTAGCCTCCTCTACAAGTTTAAGTCTGGCGGCTTCTTCGGCTGCTGCTTTAGCTTTTGCTTCATCCGCTTGTTTTTGTTTTGCTAATGCTTCAGATTTGGCTTTAGCCTCCTCAACAAGTTTAAGTCTGGCGGTTTCTTCGGCTGCTGCTTTAGCTTTAGCTTCATCTGCCAATTTTTGTTTTGCTAACGCTTCTGCTTTGGCTTTAGCCTCTTCAACAAGTTTAAGTCTTGCTGCTTCATCGGCGGCTGCTTTAGCTTTTGCTTTAGCCTCTTCAACGAGTTTAAGTCTCGCTGCTTCTTCGGCTGCTGCTTTTGTCTCAGCTTCTTCAGCTAATTTTTGTTCTACTGATTCTTCTGATTTAATTACAGGTTCTGAACTTGTAGATTCTGCTACTTTATTTTCTGCTGCGCTGTTACCTTTAGCTTCTTCTATGGCTTTCAGCCTCTCTTCTTTTTTAGCCTCTATTCTAGCTATGGCTTCAGCTCTAGCTATGGCTTTCTTTTCTGCTATGGCAGCACGATCTACCTTGGCTGTGGTAGTTGTTGTGCGTTTTCCCGAACTTCTTTTATAGGATTTAGAAGGTGCAAAAAGTGCCGTTTCTTCATCATCATCGCTATAATTATAACGATCTCTTTTACTAAACTTATATGCTAAAGTTACTTCATGAGAATTACCGAATTCCACCATTTCACCCATTTCTTTTTCAAAATTATACTCAATAGCAATTTGTTTTGTGATGTTTAAACCAATTCCGGCAGACAAACCATACAGCGTATTGTATCCTGCTTGCCCCCATAATCCTTTAGGAATATTAAGCATCATAATACCTGAAATTACAGTTTGTTCTCTTTTAAATTCCGACCATACCAACCCAGAAAATTTACTGTTATCAAAAAAACCTCTGCTTTCCACGTAGCCCGTGTACATAACATGAGCTTGTACAGATTGCTCTGGGTTGTCTTCAATAATACTAGAAGTTTTTATATTATAGGCCACTAAATTATTCAATGAAACACCGAAATCTAAAAAGGTAGTTCCGTAATTGATCCCTGGGCTAATGGTAGCAATCATATTAGAAGGCATATTTTCTAAAGACGGATCTGAAAAATTAGTAATCACGTTAGCCTCGTTAATACCACTTTTGTAAAATGCTAAATTTAAACCAAACGTTAGGTTACTATCTCTATCCAAAACAACATTTTGAGCATAATTAAGTATGCCTCCAAAAGTGCTTAAAACTCCATAATTTTGTTGAAACAAGCCAATACCAGCCCCTGTGTTTTCGGCTAATCTTCCTGAAAAACTAAATAAATAGGTTTCTGGCGCATTGTCGAACTGCACCCACTCCCGCTTATTGGTAAAACTTAGGTATTTATTTTGCTCTCTTACAAAGCTAAAGGTCGGATTTATAGCATATTTATTAAACTTTAATGAATTTCTAACAGGAATTGAAAACGCAACAACACCATCCTCTTGAGCATGAATTGTCTGCGCTAAACAGATAAATATAACTATATATAATAGCCGCTTTGTCATGTTATTTTACGACCGTAATGGAGCCTTTTCTTGTTTTATTATTAGAAGTCGTTATAACATAATAGTAAACAGGATTAGTGTCCTTAAAATTGATTTCATTTTGAGGCCAGTTATTTTGATAATTGGTTGTTTGAAAGACAACTTTTCCTTGTGAACTAAAAATTATTACTTCGGTATTAGTGCCGTTTATGTATTCTTTTGGAATAACCCAAGTATCATTATGTCCATCGTTATTCGGACTTATTAAATTTGGTATATTTTCAACATCAGGAAATGGTTCGGTAACTGAAAATTCAAATTCACTTGTAGCCCTACATCCTTCTGTTTGGGTAATAACCACTTTATACTGTCCCATTTGTGAAGCATCATAACTATTATTGGTTTCTGAAGGAATAATAGTCCCATTTAAATACCATTCAAATTGTGGGCTAACGGCATCGGTTGTAACAGTTGCTGTCAAAATTTCGCCTTCATCAATCGTATTGAATTCAGACACATCTATACTACTAACAAACCCACTATTCTCTAAATTAATTGAGGCACTTGCATTACAAACTCCTAAATTAACAACAACAGAATATAAGCCAGCTTCATTTGTTTCATACATTTGATTGGTAGCGCCTGTAATTGTTTCACCATCTCTATACCATTGATAACTATTACCTTTTATAGCGCTTAGTGTAGTTGGTCCTTCACTACTACAATACGGGTTACCAAGACTCGAACTAATAGACGAAGTAGTACCTGAAGTTGCTTCACTTATAGTAACACGATTTGAATAGGAATCGGATGTACAAGTACCATAGTTAGTTTTAGCAAAATAAGTTCCAGGGGTATTTACTGTTAAAGTTTCTCCTGAAGCTACCAAAACAGATGAGGTGGTTCCTGTTTCTTTATACCAATTATAAGTTAGAGAAGGATAGTTTAAAGGAGAATCATTATCGGTTAAACCGGGATTATCAATTGCCAAGATATAACTACCACCAGCACAAAAGACACCTGTTGGAATCAAATTGTTTATTGAAAAAGGTTTATCTTGAATTTTATAATAAGCCGCAAATGCATTTGATGCTACACTTGTAGCTATTGGCGCCGTACTTTTTATTCTTATTTTATAGGCTTCTCCACTAGTAGTTTCGGGTAATTTAAAGTTTAGAGTTGCAGGCGAAACCGTAATAGCCCCTGGCACAGAGGTAAAAACGATTGTTGGACTGGTAAAACTTCCGGAAGCATCTGAAAGTTCAATAACAAACTGATTTGTAACATTTAATCCAGTTTCAGGCGAAAATGTAAACGTAGTATAATAGGTGTTGAATGAAGAACTCGCACAAGCTTGACTAAAACCTAATGTTGGTTTTCCTATAATTATTTGTCCTTCAACAGTTTTTGTGCAGAAAAAAAATAAAACAAAAATGTAAATAAAAGTAAAATTCCTCATTCGATATTATGTTCTTATGTAAAAAAACTTCTAGAAACTATATCGTTCTAAATCAAATAATTAGAAAAGAAATTCTTAAATATTAAAGTTTACAAACAAGATAATATACTAGAGTTATTCCAATTTTATTTTAACATTATAAGCCGTTATTTAATTACTTATTCCTAAATCTTCTTGTGCATAACTAGCATCTTTTGATGCTATTATTTTATTAATTCTTAACCTGAAATCTGGGCGTTTTTCATTTGAAAAATCTATAAAAGTTTCAGCATTGTTACTTTTTGAATATACATTAAAGAAGGATGAATTTCCATACCAGTTTTCTAAATCCTCATTATTAGAATCGTTTTCAACAAAAATATTTCCTTTACAATTGTTAAAATACATATTTGAAAATCTTATTTTCTCTAAATTTTCCTGATTAATAACAATGGTATTTTGTATTATAACGGCTGGATTAAATCCAGAAATAACACTTTTATTCATATCCAGTTTAGAATTTTGACCAACATACACCGCCTCTTTTACCAAACCTTTGTCAATGTCTGATTTTAAGGCTTCACTATCATTTAAAAAAGTTAAATTCATAGCCTCTACATTAGTTGCTTTTTTAGTGAAATCAACTTCTTGTTTATTTACATAAGACGCTACTTCTAAACATCTAGTAGCATCACTACCTGAAATATATGGTGAACGAATTGCCAATGAGTTATCTATTTTACATTGCGCTCCATAATTAAATTTAAAATCGCTACCATTTGATCTATATGAAACCAATTTATTTAAATTGACTTCACCTCCTAAAACTTCAAACGAATTTCCTCCGGAATAACTAACCATTACATTTTCCAAAACGGTTTTGTTTCCTACACAAGCCAACAGTAAACCATCAAAATAGTTATCATTTACAACCCTTCTACCTGAAAATTCAATTCTTACATATCTTAAAACACCAGAATTACTTTCAACATTAGTACCGCCATAATTTGTAAAACCATAAGATGCCTGTTGTAAATCTTCATACATAGAAGCAACCGAACCATTACCAAATTTATTGGTAGGTGCATCCCCTAAAATGATAATACCGCCCCAATCTCCAGATCTTTTAACACCTCTGCTAGACGTAAAAATAATTGGATCGGTTTCTAAGCCATTAGCGATAATTTTTGAACCTTTGGTTATGGTTAAAGATGCTTTTGAAGTGTAGTCTGCTAAAATAACCGTACCAGGTTCTATTGTTAATGTCGCATTATTAGTAACAAACACACTTCCTAAAAGCATGTAGGTTTCTCTTTTTGACAGCCTCGTATCTTTATCAATATTTCCAGTTAATATTTGGGTAGGCTCATCGTATTGTTTTTGGTTCGGTTTAAACTCAGTCCAGTTATATAACCAGTTGCTTGCTCCAATAATTCCCTTTTCTTGTTGTGCCATTACATTACCTATCATGAAAAGACACACAAACGCTATTTTAGTAAAATATCTCATAGCTCTAATTTTTTGATTTAAAAATAAATACGATTTTTCGACGTATCATTGCTCAAATTTACTAAAAAATCCTTTGAAATACCGAATATTTCGATTAAATGCATGAAATTTTAATATTTAGATCATTTCAAATCGATGAACTACAATTTAACTTAGTTAAACATTGCTCCTTTAAAAAGTCTTCTGTAAATAAATTTTTATAAATCATCCATTCTGTAAAAGAAAAAAATCAACCTTATAAAGTTTAAGATTGATTTTTAAATTTTTGGTTGAAAATTTAGAATTTAATGAAATCCATCCTCAACACTTTAATTATAAGCGCTAAACTCATGCAAAGACTTCATTATTTCTTCGAAGAAAATAATTGCTGAAATTAATTTACTTGTATCTGAATAAGGTAAAATACGTTCATGAAACTCACTGGTTGCTTTTAAATAATCATCCGTAGCATCAAACTGATTGTCCAATATTTTTCTATTATCACTATCGTTAGGAATTCCCAGAGTCGTCATTGTAATTCCAGGTTTCGTAGCAAAAGCAATATAAGGAAGCGTTTTTGTTAAAACTTCAATACGTTCGCTATACAGCGTTAGAAGTTCCCCTTTTTGCATTCGGCCTAATTCTTCTTTTTTATGATATTTTTTAATGGCTACTTTTTCGTCAATAATACTTTTTGGTTCATACTTTTTTTGAGCAAAACTTACTCCTGCTATTAAAAATAAAAGAATACTAAATAGAATAATTTTTGTTTTCATAACTACGATTTAGGGATTTTAAAATACAAATTTATGCAATTAACCGTTAAAAACAATCGTTTTATCGTATTTATTTCTATTTATTTACGTAGTAAAAGTCATATAGTCATTATGGATTATTGATTTAATAATTAAAAAAGTCCTAAGAAATAAGTCTTTACGACATGAAGTATAAACCATTCTATACAGAATTACAACCCAAAGTTGCTTCTATTTATAACCAAAACTCTTTGAAATAAGCCTTTACACCAATTTTTGTTGGAAGTATTTCAATTTATAAAAGGAGATTAAATAATGGTTTACAAAAAGTAATATCACGTTTTACCAAAATGCAATTGTTCGTGAGGCTCTTTTAATCAATTGTGCCGTGTTTTTAACATTGAATTTTTCAATCAGGTTTTTTCTATGAGAAATAGCTGTATGGTTACTAATAAAAAGTTTTTGTGCTATTTGTTTAGATGAAAAGCCATCGGCCACCAATTTCAATACTTCTTTTTCTCTAGGTGAAATTAAGGCAACTATGTTTTCTTCACATGTTACATTATTATTGTTAGCTATATGAAGATATTGATTCATTTTTTCCTTTGAGGTAACATCAAAAAAATAATGAATCGATAGCATTTGATTTTCTATGCTATGAAGCAACATTTCATGTCTTAAACAAATATTTTCCCCGCTTTCATTTAAAATACGATACTTCATAACAAATGGTTCTTGAAAATACGGTTCGTATAACAAATTATTAATACCACTTTTTACTAATTCCAATTCATCTCCCTTTATTAATGAATACCAATAACTCCAACCCTCTTCTTTAAATTTATCTACATGAGCTCCCACAATTTTACTTAATGCCTTATTGATATAAATTACCTTTTTCTCTTCTAACCAATAAATTAATACTTGTAAATTATCAAGACAATTAATGGCATTTATTAAATTAGAAATTTTATCTAAAAAAATGTCATTTGCAGTAGTTATATAACTTTTATGTCCAATATTCCCCCCCATAAAGCAGTTTTGTTTTAAATATTACTATTCAAAAAAATATGTTATAAAAAACAGATTCTTATAATGATACCCTAAAATGGCATTTCATTTATAAAAATTTAGGGAGATTAAAGTCTATATCTTTAATACAAGGCATGACCCTATAAAAAAAACAGTCGCACATTGCTATTTATCTGCGACATTTAGACATTAAGTTATTGAATGCTAAATGTACTGATTAATAAGTATTTAAACAAGTGTTACACAAAATTAAATAGAAAAATATTACAAATTAAGTGATTTTCCTTCCTTTTGATATTCCTTTTTTATGCCCTCTAAAAGGTAGGAATGCTGAATATCACTATGCTTTTCAGCAATGGTTTTTAAGCAGGCGTGTTGAATGATATTAACAATGTTTGCTCCAGTTATTTCATGCTTTTTAGCCAAAGTTTCCAATGAAATTGATTTTTCTAAGGGAATTGACTTGGGTAAATTGTTCTTCCAAAGCGCTAAACGCTCCTCGGATGTTGGCAATTCAAATTCAATTACAGATTGAAATCGCCTTGTAAAAGCAGTATCTATATTTCCTTTGAAATTTGAAGCTAAAATAACTAAACCTGGATGCGCTTCAATGCGTTGTAATAAATAAGAAACTTCTTGATTGGCATATTTATCATGAGCATCTCTTACATTAGTTCGTTTTCCAAAAAGAGCATCGGCTTCATCAAAAAACAAGATCCAATCTTTACTTTTGGCCTTATCAAAAAGTTTAGAAAGGTTTTTTTCTGTTTCTCCTATATATTTGGAAACTACCAAGGAAAGGTCAATTCGATACACATCCCGATTTGTATATTTTCCAAGTAAATTAGCCGTTAAGGTTTTTCCTGTTCCAGGTGCACCATGAAACATAACTCGGTAACCTGGTTTTATTCTGCTTTTCATTTTCCAATCATTCAGTAAAACATCGTTGTATTTTAACCAAGTTTCTATTTCTTTAATATGGTCTAAAGTTTTAGAATTTAATATTAAATCGCTCCATTCTAAATCTGTATCAATTAATTCTGCTGGAAAATTAGCAGACATTTTTGGTTTTGAAACTTCGCCTGTGGTAAATAATTGCATGTATTCATTATCGAGGACTAACAATCCACTTAAAACAGGCTCTCCATAAGGAGCAGGTGCTATATCTACAATATTATTTTGTACGAGTTTATTATTAAACTGAATCCATTTAATGGCCTCTAATCTTTTTTGAGGATTATTACCCGCTAAAATAAATACAGCAGTTTCAGCAGTTGGTAAAACACCTCTGTGATTCTTTCCTTTTACACCACCAAACTCAGGAAATTCACCACCAGCAGGAAAATAATCTGAAATTATCCCACTAAGAAAATTAGGTTGAATGTGAGGAACCAAAGCTAATAACAACACAAAAACCTCATCTTCATTTAACGCTTCTTCAAGAATAAAACTTTCCAAAACCGATTTTGAAGCTTTCAATTTTGGAAATTCAACAACTTTAGATACATTCCTTAATTCAAAAGAAAGTCGAGAATCTAATCGATTAAAAAGGTAATTGAAAAGCATATTTTAAAATTGGTTTTAATTAATTTATGAAACTTATATAAGCGTAGTATATTTCAATCTAATGGTTGCTTAACTAATCTCTAAAAAGAAATACAACCTTTGATGGTGTTATTTACTTTAACAATTAAGTTTCATAAGTATATCGCTTGCTTGTTTTGAAAATAATGACTCGTTGCTACTTATATTTTTTAATGTATTAATAGCATTTTTATCTGATTTATTAATTTCTAATAAAGTTAAAGCTTTGTAATAATTGGCCTTCTCATTACTACTATCCTGGTTCAAGATAAATTCGAAGATTTCCAATGCCTCTTTTTTATAACCAAACGCTAATAATGCAACTGCTTTGTCTAATCTAATAGGTGTGTTATTTTTATCTAATGTTAATATAAAGTCCCATTGTTTAATAGCATTTTTGATATCTGAAACACCAAGATAAATTGCAGCTAACATTGCTCTAAAAGATTGGTTATCTGGCTTTATACCAACACTTCTCTTAATTGCCTTTTCGGCAAGGCCAAAATTCTTTAAATGAAAATGTATAAGAGACATATAATACCATGTTAAATCTCTGTTTTTCTCAAATTTTTCTGCTTCATAAAGTGCTGCTAATGCACTATAATATTCACTAAGTTGAATAAGATCTTTTGCTAATTCTATAATAAATAAAGGATCTCTACTATAATTATTAATTACAGTTTCCCAAACTTTAATTGATTCGGAAAAACGTTTTTGTTTCTGATATAATGACCCTAAGCTTTTATAAGCCATTAAAGAAGTTGGGTTGATTGCTATACTCTTTTTATATTTTTTTTCTGCCTTCTCAAAACATCCTTGATTAGCCAAAGCATGTCCTAAATTAAGCAAATAAGAGTCAGATTCCTTTTCATTGATGGCATTATTGAAATAAGTTTCTGCTTTTATAAAATCTTGTTCTTGCAAAAAACACATTCCAATATTGTTTAAAGTAGCTGGAAAACTAGGATTTATTTCCAATGCTTCCATATATTTATTTTTAGCATCTTCAAATTTTCCATTTAAAAATAATTTTACGCCTTCCTTGTTTAATCTTTCAACTTGGTTTATCATAATCGTAAATTTTAAAAAATATCATCTTTTATATCTCTAGCGAGATCTACAGCCATGTCTACCACATCTAATTCTGGATAAATAACTTCAATATCATCAAACGATATGTCAAAAGGTTGATCTTCCTGGTAATGAACTGGAAACACTAATCCAAACTGAATATCTGGTCCCCAAGAAAAAGAGGCCAGATTGTATCTCCACGTTTCTGATATTGAAAGGAATCCGATGCCCAAACTCGCCCTTGCGAAGGCATTTATATCAAAAATGAACTTAGGGTTAACGGTTACTCGACCTTCTGCATCTAAAATAATTCCTGTTTGCGGACTCCAGTTAACATCCACCGATGCCAATGCCTCTCCTTCAAGGCCTAAACTACCTGCTATTTCTATACCACCTGAAAGACTTGCAATAGCAACACTTAAACCAAGTCCAAGATCACCTCTTAATGTTAATCCAGCATCCGCAGGAATTCCGAATTCACCATGACCTGTTACAGTAGTCTCCTCTTCTCTTTCTGGATTGTATGTAATTTCTGCTGATAAGTTCCTTAATTGACCAGGACCGAAACCAGCTGTAAAATCTAATCCTCCACCAATTTGAGCTACCAATCCAAGACTCCTAGGCCCTAAAGGAATGGCAAACAATGGAATCTCAATAGTGGGTACCGTGAATAGGTTTCTATTAAACTCTCTTCTCGCAAACACATCGTAAGTATCTGTTGCCAATCGTGCCGTTACTTCAATTTCTCCATTTGGTAAGAGTTTAACCCCTGCTGTAGCAGCTAACCATGGAGTAAGTTGTAAAGTCAAAGTTCCACCACCATAAACCCGCATAGTATCGTCGGGTTCGCCTGTTGGTTGCCCATCCTCGTCTATAGTTCTGTTTGTAGCGCCAACTTCAATGGAGCCACTTAACATACCTCTACTATAGGCAGCGGAGCCCTCTATTGTTAGCGCTCCATTATGGTAAGTTACGGTTAATGATGTGCTAATTCCAGGAATATCTGGAATTGCTGTACCTGAAACAAATACATCATAGTTCTCTGCGCCTTCAGCTTTTGAAACTCGAGCTTCCACATTTCCACCCTGGATTCCTGGAATATCATCACTGAGATCGAAATTACCGCTTATGGAGAAGCCTTCATCACCATAATTCACGCTCATAGTTCCCCTTTGAATGCCCGGGATGTCTAGTTCAGCCTCTCCTGTTGCTGCGAAATTACCTTCGCTATATGTGGCCGTTATAGTAGCATTTTTAACACCTCTTACTTTGCCTTCGGGGATGCCTATTTCTCCGCCAATAGTCCAGATATTGTCTTTATATTCTACATTTATCTCGGCAGGATCGAACAGTTCTGAATCGAAATTGAATGCTCCTTCAAGTTCGAAACCACTTCCTGTTGAAGCTGAAGCACCGATAAAACCCGTTCCTACATTGTTTATTCCAAAATCTACGCTCCCAACAATTCCCAATCCATCAGTTCCAAAAGATACTTCTAACGATGCTTGTTCAATGCTAAATGGTGATGGAAAATCAAACTCTTGTGCTGTAAATAATTTTCTCATCCTTATACTATCTCCATCAATAACTATGTCGATATCCGCATTTCCAATTAATGGAACAGTGGGTAAGACCTTTCCAACCCCGTAAAAACCATTTTCTGTTAGATCTATTTGATCCATTCGAATAGGACTCATTCCTGGAAGCCTTAAACTTTGAATAAGTGAATTTTTATTAGGTGTGTTTTCCCAATCGATATAAAACCCATATGTGCCAGGAATTCGACCTAACTTTAATTCGAGTACAGGGTTTTCTGAACCAATCATATTGTTACTGGTATTTCCACCTGAGTAATAAGCATGTACCAATAAAGTTCCTGCATCGAAATCTGGTCTTTGTAGTAAATCAACCCTATTTAACCAATTATCTTCTGGATAATCTTCGGGTATAGGCAGGCGGTTTCCACCAGTAGGAGACGCAAAAAGAGCAGGGTCATCTTCGGTTCCCATTGCACTAACCTCCGTGCCAGTTAGAGCTCGAATTTTATTTAGATGCTCACCACGTGATATTTGACCAAAATCCCAAAATCGCTCTGGGTTTCCAGACACACTAAGATTGAATTCGTATTCGGCAAATTCAAAGCTAAATTGCAAATCTCCCAAAAACTTATTCATATATTGTTGTGGGAGTCCAGGTCTTGCTGGAAGATTTGGTTTTTCAGTTCCAACTCTATCTTGATAATATGGATGGGCAAGAACATCATATAATCTTTTGGCTCTTCTGTTTAATTCCCACATGATTTTGGATCCAGAGCTACCGTTTGCCGAAGCCTCTAATAGTTCATAATTACTTACCCTGTTTTGACCTCCCAATTGCGTCTCAAAAACGTGATCAACTTGAAAATTTGTAGGATTGCCTCCACTATCCCAACTTGGAATTTCAGCTCTTTCTAGAAATTGAGATTCATCACCAAAAATCAATAAGTTTTGATTTTCGATACCTTTAAAAAAGTAAGTTCTGTCCGATTCATTTTCTGTACGATTAAACCCTCCACTTGCTCTAGCTTCATTTATTTTGTCTTCTGCTCGTCTTTGAACACTACCCCTGATATTGTTTTGCCATTCTTGCTTTTGAGGATTAATTGGGTCAACCTGAGTTGTTGGAACTGTTTGACCCGCTTCCTCTAATTTTTGAACATCTTGTAGACGTATTCTAAGATTATTAATTCGTGCTTCGTTTCTTGCTTTGAATCGTGGCAAACTTAGTATTGGTAAAGTAATTTTTGCTTCACGTTGGTTGAAATTAGAAACGAGACCACTTTCGCTAAAAATAAACTCATTATTATCCTCGGATAATGGAGTTACACCTTGTGGAGGATCTACTACAGCTGTTTCCGGAATTACAGCTTCGTCACCTCCATTCTTCTGTATCATCTTAGGCTGCACACTGGCCCCCTGCTGCACCGTATGAGTAAGTTCATGCGCCAACAAATGCCTTCCAGAATCACTTCCTGGGTTGTATTTCCCCTCATTAAAATAAACATCACTACCATTGGTAAATGCCTGAGAGTTTAATTGTTGATTCATCTGGACTGCATTGCTATCAATATGAACTCTAACATTGCTAAAATCTGTACCAAACCCAGACTCCATTTCACTTTTGGTATTCGTATCTAACGGGCTACCACCTCCTTTTGAATTGTTTAAAGTGCTTTCAATAGAGGCAGTACTATTACCTTCACCTCCATCAGAATGTTTTTGTAAAGTTTGAACATCTTCTTCCTCTTTTTCCTGTACGTCCTCTTCTTCTTTTGTTTGCAAATCTTCGGCAAACATGGGTTGAATAGTGGTTATTGGTATTACCGTTGGACTCTCTGGCTTTTCCTTAAGTTGAATCCCAGATGAAATACCATCAACTACAGGTTTTTGCTGTATATCTTCTTCTGATTGTTTCTGAACGGATGCCTTGGAAGAAAAAAACGGTGTTGGCTCATTCCCTTTGGCTACAATTTGGTCTGCTGCTTTATCCGCTTCAATTTCATACCTATCTCCTAGCTTACCCATATTCAGTTTAGGCTGAATAAAGCTGTCCCGACCATTATTAATAATTGACGGGGAAGCCTTAGAAACTTGTGTATTACTTTTAGCAGCAAACATAATGGGAGTTAAGTAACTAGAATTAGAATTTTTGAAAGGACCACACTTATTACTTTATTTTTAAAATGTCCTAGGCTTATTTTACTCACTCCTGCTTTTTCTAAACTTTTCAATACAAGAATGTCTTTCTGGCTTTGTAGTAACCAAGCTAACTCGTCTTTATCAATCTTTCTTTGAGAAAACAACAACGCCCATTTTTTCAATTTTTCTTTAGAATGAGCCAGATACGCCTCCATGTCTGCAATTATATCTTTTCCCTGAGTACCGTATTGCGCTTTGGCTTCGGCTAAAATCTCTTCTTTTAATTCTTTAAATAATTTATCGAAATCCATAATATTTTTTTTTAGAGGTTATTAATAAAGGTTGCTAATACATTTTCACTTTTTTTATCTTTCTTCTCTTCAAATTGAATTAAAATATTGAAGGCTTCTTCTATTTGTGGCTTTGCTTCCTCAATAAATGCTGGATTTAAGGTTCCTTTATTTTCCCAAAGTTTAAGGTAACTTCCCATCAGTTTATTTTCATTTCCCATAACCTCCCACATTTTTACTGTAATTTCATTTTTGGCTTTTCCTTTTTCATATAAAACCATGGATTGCATTTTATTTCTTAAATCGTCGGCTTTTAATTTGTATAGCGCATATTCCTCATGACTGTTATCCATTAAACTTAAGGCCTCTACTTTAGCCTCTATAGTGTTGGTGTACGTATAATGGTCGTAAAGACTCATACAACTACTTAGCATGATAGCTACAAAACATAGTATTACTGATCTCTTTAGTGTTTTCATAGTTTTGATTTTTTAAATTAATAATTAATTAGAATATTACTTGCCTTGTTGAATGGTATGCGTTAACTCATGTGCTAACAAACGTTTTCCTTCCGCTGAATTTGGATTATATTTCCCTTCATTAAAATAGATATTATTGCCCCGAGTAAATGCCTGAGCTCCTAATTCCTGACACATTGCTGCCGACGCCCCATCATTATGAATCTTTATATGACTGAAATCTGTTCCGAATTTTTGTTGCATTTCAGATTGTATAGTATCATCCATTTTGCTGCCTGTAGAACTATTCTTTAGGTTATTTTCAATTGAAGGTTGTTTTACTGGCTTATCATCGAATTTTGTTTGTATTGATTCTTCATCCTCCTTCATTTGAACAGCTTCCTCCTCTTCTTTACTTTGAATTGCCTCCTCTTCTTCCTTAGTTTGTAAAGCTTCTTCTTCTTCCATTTTTTGAACTGCAACTTCTTCTTCAGAAGATTCCGTTTTTTGAACAGCCTCGCCGGCTCCCGTTTTATTTACTACTTGGTCCGCCATTTTATCGGCTTCAGCTTCATATTTGTCGTCAGATTTCCCAATTTCTAATTTAGTTTGAACTTTAGGTTTAATAAAGGGGTCGCCAACTACTCCTTGGCTTGGTGGTGGTTTAATATAGCGTCTTCTCATGATTTTAAATTTTAATTATTTACCAATTGGTGTATATTATTTTATCCATCCATGGGAGTTTAAATAGACTGATTCCCCATGGAAGTTTATCGACTAAAATATCCTGCGTTTTTCGTTCTATAATTACTTTTGGATTATCGTCTTTAAAACACAATTTACCTTCGCGCTTCAAAAATTCGTGTCGTAACAAATCTGTTGAAACATTTCCTAGAGAACCCCAATTTTCTATTATTGATTTTAAAAGTATTTCTACTTGGTTTTTTATGGTATCCGATAATTGTATGTGCCTATTTATACTTTGCGTTATTGGAATTCCACAGATAAATTTTTCGAATACCATTTCACTTTCCAATTGCTGTTCTTCTTTAGTGGCCAGATAATGCAATGTATGCGCCGCCATTTCTCTATCTGTAAACGCATAACTATCGTCCAGAAGCCCACAATGCTGTAAAAACCGTGGTATATAAGGATGCGTAATAACAAGTCCTGCATTTTGAATGTAATATGAGGCATCTGTTTCTAAAACCTCCTTTTCTTCTTCAAAATTAAACGTACTGAAGGATTCGTTTTTTATTTGATGTGATGTGTTTTCCTTGGAATTATCTGTATCAAAAAACTTTAATTTATTTATTTTGTCTGCAAATTCATATCCAACCGATTTCACAAATTTATCTGCTGTATCAGCAAGTCCTAATTGATTACAAATTGATAAAATACTTGAAATTATAGTTTCCTTTTTTTGTGAATTTCCCTTAAATTGATTTTGTAAAACGCTACTGATATCCGCTTTTCTTAAACTAAGTAATTGTTTCAGGATAATTAAGGTAATTTCTGCAAAGGCAGGCCTGTTTTTATCATTACTTCCTGAAGTTAACACCAATTCATTATGAAGTTTTTGAATTAAAACAGATTCATTTTTTGATAGTAAGTAATCAATAATTAAAACCCAAACAAGCGCTCTTGATGGAGTAGTTAGTTGTTTTAGTTTACCAACAACTTGCTGATTTACAACACTTATTTTTTCGTCTTCATTAAACACAGCTCGTAATAAAAACTGCAATTCTTTGTTTGAAAATTGAAGTATGCATCGCTTTTTAGAATTTGCTTTTTTAAGCAGTTCTTTTAGCTTGTTTTGAAGCGATGTATTGGTTGCAATGTATTTAAATCCTTCAATTGTAAAAAGTGAACTTACCTCTATAGAATGCCACCATGGTAGGTAGCCATGCTCAATAAAAAACAATAATGAATTAACTTCCCGCTCTTGAGTATCAATCAAAATAAGGTTTTTAGACTCCGATGGCGACTTTAAAATATTTGCTATTTCATAAATAAGCTTTTCTTTAACTTCTGTTTTAAGAGCTTCAAAACCATTCGTACTACCCACATTAATTTCTAAATTTAATTTTGGAATATGGAATATTTTGGGAGGAAGCAAATGCTCTATACTCGAAAAGTAATCTTCTAAACTGGGCAAGAAATCATCTTTAAAAAACACAGGCAGATTATCTTTTAATTCATAGCCAAGGCTAGTGCTATTGGTATAAACTTCTAGAACAATTTTATTAATGCTATGTTTTTGATTTGAAATCATATGTATGCAAAATTTTAAACTAATACTTTAATGTATTTTGATTTTGGATTACCAGTCTTTAAAACAACTATTCCATTATATTATTAATAATGTTTTTACTGCACTATCAATACAATCCTCATCGTTCCCAATATTAATTTATTTTATAAATTCATTTATATTTATCTATAATTCATCATGTTATATTTTTTTTTATTATCTTTATGCTCAAGTTCAGAGATGAATTACTGGGTTTAAGTTCAGTAGATGTTCATGTGATAGTTAAGCAAAGCGATAGACAATAGACTTGGCAATATGTTAAGACAAAATGTAAATTGTAAAGCAAAACAAAAGCAAAGAAGTTTCAGTAATAGGACCCATTGGGTATCATTCGTGTTGCAAATTAAAAACGACTGATACCCTTTTTTTTGTTCTATTTTTAACCAATTTTTCATCTTATATCTGTATTGCATTTTCACCACTCGGACTTCCGAAATAAAAATCGGCTATTGTTTTATACCTTTCAATAATACTATCAAATTCCTCTGAATAATTGGTGCCTGTGATATAAATAGATAATTTTGTAACTCCAGTTTCATTGTGTAATAACTTTCTAAGGTTTACAAAAAGTACAATATCGTCATGCGTGTTTTTACGATTCTTTTTATGATGAGATAGCATAAGATTATCTACCCATAGTCCATTCACCCAATCGCCATCTAATTGAAAGTTGAATTCTCTTGTTAATCCGAAATCAGTTTTAATTTTAGAAATACTCGAACGAATTTCTTTAGGCAATTGTTCTGCTGAGGTAATCATTCTAGTTAATCCTAATTCTCTTATATCCTTATTATTAATAAGTTTATCGCGTAAAGCATACCATTTTGCCCACTTATCATTGTAAGTACCATAATCGTCGTCTTTATTAATAGGTGCAATTGATGCATGAAGTTTTTCATAAAAGGCAGCATTATGACCTTTTAGGCTGCGACATCTCATGGCATCTGGCCTAAACACTTTATTCTCTCTAAACATTCCGCTATTGCTATAAGTATAAATCGGGTTCCCTCCTAAAGTAGCATCCCGTAAACGGATTACATAATTATCTTCTTTAGCTCGTGTTATAACAAAACGTTTCTGACTTTCATTAAAATCGAAAACAACACCATTTGAAAATCTTGTATTCAGTGCATCAGTAATAGCATGCATTCGGCGAAGAAATATTTGATTTAAAGGAATATTTATACGTGTTGTTCTACTAATTAAAGGCACTCCATTAATTTTATACTCTATAACATCTAACACGTAATCTTTAGGCATAAATTTATTTCTACTTTGTGTTCCTTTTATACTCCTAGAAAGATTGTTTAAGTATTTAAGTGAACTTATCCAAGGGAAGGTACATTCCATTAAAGAACAACATCCTTGTTCTTTTTCTTGTTCTTTTATTTTATAAGAAATACAAAAATCTGCTACTACCTTATTTGAATTGGAAAGCAAGATAAACGTACCTCCCTTTTCTACACCAGCCTTATAAGATATGGAAGGATGCTTTTTTACAAAACTTGCAAACGCATCTGAATCTAGATCCAAATTAAAAACCAAACTGTCAAAGTCTAGTCCTTTTTCTATTTTTATAGAATCAATGACATCGACACACTTGTCAGGGTTTTCTCCCAAATACCCCTCTATTCTATAAAAATCTAAATTTGGAACTTCATAATTCAAGGGGTTTTGAACCCAACTTTCTAAGGATAAATTTGTTTTGTGGTAACTTAAGTTATAGCCTTGTTTATAATTAAACGTTTTTTCAAAATCCCAATGTTTTAATAAACTTTTATCCACATCATAATACACTGGTATCGCTTTTCCTCCTAACTCACCACTCTTTTTTGAGGGTGTTATAACAATACCGTTGGTGTTTTTTAAATTAAAATTTTTTAATAATAATTGTACACGATTAATAAGTGAATTTACTTTTTTAGTTAATGAAACATTATTAGTATTGTGTGTGGGTGAATAATAAAAATCATGTCGTAATTCTGGATATTCTTTAACTGACTCTAATCTGCCCAAAAGCAGATGTTTTGGAAACGCATTAATATCAGGACTGCATTCTTCCTTTAATTTTAAAAGTAAATTAAGTATTTCATTGAAGGTATCACTAATATTTATGACTTGAGAATATCTATATTGAACACCGTATAAATCTGTAAAATTATCCAATTCATCTATATATTTTAAAATTGCATTTTTACTAGAATCCGTTATTCCCAAAAGATTAGAAAACCCTTCAAAAAAATCATTGTAAGCTTTTTTTAAACTATTTTTTGCTGCTGTTATTTTAGATTTATAAGAAACCGCTAACTTATCATAAGAGGAAATATTATTATTACCCCCAAAATTACCATTAAGAACTACCCTTTGAACAGCCATTTGTGGAAGTGACAGTATTTTTTCATAAATATTGTGTTTGGTAAATAAAGTATCTAAGCTAGCAATAGTTACTGCATCTTCACTAGAAACCAACAATACTCGCAATCGTGCAATTTGCTCAATACCTTGGTTATCACAATCTAGTGCTGTACACAAGTCCCCTTCTTTTGGATAGTTTTCAAGGTAAAGCAACACCACTTTATCTGCTAATCCTTCTAATTCATTCAAATTTTTATAACTACCAGTAGTTACATCGATTTCCGATTCGGCAAAAATTTCAAAAAGCTTTATTTGGGAGGCTTCATTATAGAAAAAAGGCTTATAATTAGCTTTATTGTCTTGGAAATCGCTATAATGCGTATAGGTCTTATAGTCTTCACTAAGTAATTGCAATCCCCTATTTTGAGTTTCATTCTCCTCTACAGGTATTTGCTCCATTAAGGTTATTAAATCCCCATCTGTTGTAATTCCAAAGCCTTTACCTATCGATATCGCTTTTGTGGTAGTGTTGTGTATTACCTTAAAACCACAAACAATCCCCACACCACTTAATGCGGTTCTAGACAGATGATCCTGATCTTCAAAATAATCTAAAAACTCATTTAGCTGGCCTTTTGTAAGCACTTGATTATCACTAAATTTACTATACTGTGTTGTTATGGTAGTTAGCTTTTTCATCGGAGTATTATTTATAGTGTTCCAATATTCGTTTGTCCTAATATTATTTTTCCTTGCAGATTATCGGTTTCATCGTCGCAATCTAAGAGACGGCCTACTGGGTAAATAGTATTTAAATTCCCCATGGCAATTATTAGAGGTTCTAGTTCTTCTGGTTGTGTATCTCCCAACGTTGTTTTTGCTAATAAAAAAGCTTTATACTTGTCTTCAAATTCTGCTAAGTCGTTCAACTTATCCTTTGTGCTTTCTATATAAGCCGTTTTTATTCCATCAAAATAAGTTTCTGCTTCTGTTTTTTGTGCTTCC
The DNA here is from genome assembly GCF_041583155.1 of Mariniflexile sp. GTDB lineage: Bacteria > Bacteroidota > Bacteroidia > Flavobacteriales > Flavobacteriaceae > Mariniflexile. The sequence goes on along the minus strand of NZ_JBFHGK010000038.1, from coordinate 21,641 downwards.
AATGCCAAAATTTGCTCAGCTTCATTTTCTGGTTTGGGTTCTGTACCTTGAATCTCTTTTATCTTCTTATTAAGCTGTTTCAATATTGATTCCTTTTGATTGTTAATTTCTTGTAGACGTAGTTCTTTGTTGTTATCTAAATCATTTTCACGATAACCAACCCAACATATTTTAGGAAGGATATGTGCTGGTAATTCTTGTTTAATAACCATCTCCATATAATTCCTGAAATCTGGATTAGAAAATCTAAAGGTGTATCCTGGCATAATAATGCTAACCCGATAAGAATAAGGATCGATTCCACAAACATCTTTACAATTATCTGTGCATATTGGGAGAAAATGAGCCGGTGATTCTTCTGAATGATTCGGACGAAGCAGAATGTGTTCTACTAAAAAAATACCTTCTTCTGTAAACGTGAATTTCATAAAAAAAACTACTTCTAATATTCCTTTTTTCAGTTCCGAAATTGTATTAAATATTTTTGGACATCTCGCTATACTATAAGCATCACTATCAACAGGTTTATTTTCATCAATAATATCAAATGAATAAAGACTTTCTTCATTGGCATGCAACCTTATATTACCAACAATGGCATTATTAAGTGCTTCTATACCTTGTTTTATCAATTCATTAAATAAATTTTCCACCAAATTTTCTGAAGTTTGAACTACCAACAAAACGGCCGAATTCATGCTTTTATGCAGAGCTGTTAAGGTTTTAAATGCTTCCGTAGAAGTTAGAATTTCGATGCCCTTATCATCATTAATACGCCATTTAAAAACCGTATTTAAATCTGAATTCTTAATAGAAAAAACATCAGCGTACGAAGAGCTTAATTTCCTTCTTTTATAGTTTTTTATTCCTAATAACCGCGCTATTCTTTTCTGTACTCCCGAAATATTACTGGTATTCCACAGATGTTCTTCAGATTGTTTGTAATAGTTAAATGCCGCCCCTCTTTCAAGGCCCAGAGCTTTGTAATCGTTTAAAAAAGCCTTTTTATTAGATAACACAATCTCGTTAGAAACAGAACCATAAAGCGTTTTCATTAAGAAGGCATATTCTCCAAATTTTTCGGCAAAACGTGCCAATAGGTGATCTAATATCTTGTTTCTACGCTCAATGTGATTATCCTGAGCATTGTAGAGAAGCTTGGTTAAATCATCATCATCCTTAGGATAATTATTTACAATTTCATCCAAACCTTTAATATCTGTAAGCACTTGAGTAAAATAGGTTTTATTAAGATTACCTTTTACGGAAAGCAACTGATTTACCTTAGATAAATGCTGAAAATAACTCGCTAAAATTTTATCAAAAAATAGTAAATAGCCTTTAAGTTGTTTGGCTTGCGATTTCCTTTCTTCGGTTACCCTAGCAGCTAAACCTGATTGACCGATACCATAAGTTTCAGGAAAATCATTCTGAATACTAGCATAGATTCCTGAGTGACGAAATGTACTTTCGGGAAAATTAAGATCTTTTTCATTCTCTAATATTTCGTTGCCCAAACCAGATTCCTCTTCCAATTCTTTTTTATAAGAAGCAACTTGACTTTTATTAATATTTAAAGGCAAAACACCTTTAAAAAAACTAAAGGTACTTTTATTACAAAGTATGGGTTTTTTGTTCTCATCAATGCAAATTAACCACTCATTTAGTAAAGGTTTTTTTGAGTCGCAATGACCTATGGAAAGATCTTTTATCAACTTTACACCTTCAATATTCATGATTATTTTCATGATATCAGATTTCCGAACTTCACTTCGTAATTTGGCAGCTTTTAGTTCCTTCGGGTCAATAAATCCTTTTTCTAACAAAGGACCATCAAATATTTCATCTGGTGTGTAGCCTTTAGCTAGCATTTCTTTTATAGAATAAAAACGCAATGCACTTGAAAAATAGTTATTAATCGCATGTTCTACCTTAGCATAAATTAATTCCTCATCTGCTTCTGAAACTAATTCAATACTGGCACATACTGAAATTGGTTGTGTTCCTATTGCAGTAATTTTTATGAGGTCTTCACAAAGATTTCGATTGTTATGATAGACTTCACGAATTTCAACGCTAATTCTATCCATTTCAATTTGCCTTTCATCATGTGCTAAAGATTCATCAATACCCTCAAAATCTACTAGAATATTATAGAGGCCTTTAAAATTATATTCTTTTATAAATGCTTTTGGAATCTGTTCAAAATCGGAAGCATTGTAGGATAATTTATCATGCTTACAATTTACATAAACGGTTTTCTCTGCTTTTGTTAACCAACAATTTCTAACGCCTTCAATATTAATAAATAGTTTTCTATAGTCATCTTCGGTGACTGGTTTGATAGGAAAAACTTCTGATGCTTTAAAAAACTGACTTTCCAATTTGGACTCCAATTCTTGTGATGCCAACAAATCGTTAATGGGCATTTCAATTCTGTTACCTAAATCTGTAATGGCGTAGCATAACATTTCTAAGATGGTTATTCCGGGGTCGTGAGAGTTAAAATCAGTCCATAAACTACCTCCCAATTCTTCAACATATTGTATACCCAAACTACGCAGATAATGAAAATCCAAATCATCTTGAGTTGAAACGTTTTTTGGTATTGCTATATGTTTGTTATTTACTGACATATCTGGTTTGTTTGAGGTTTTTCACCTTTACAAGGCGTTAAATCAGTACTTATTTCATGTATTTTTGAGGACACCAAAATAGATCTTGGATTAGTAGGTGAAACCACATTTTTCAAATCCTGACCATTGCTGTTTTTTAAAATTACATTTTGTATATAATCCACATAAATCAATTTTTCTAGGTAATCAATCAGTACACTTTTATGGAGATCTATACCAAAAACTATTTCTTTAGTTGTATCAAAAGCCCAAGGAGAAAGGAATTTTGTTATATCCAACTCTAACTGCTTGCTATAAAATGTTTTATCATAACCTTCATGAAACTGAACTTCAAGTGCTACTTTAACCTCTTCGTACCTCGGGTTGATTACATTTGTATTAATATGCAGGGTATTGTGCTGGTTTATAAACATTTTTATTCTATTAATTAATCCTTTACTCACTCGTGGTTGATAGTTATCAAACATATTTTTGTTTTTTGTATCAGGAATTACAATTAGCGTAACGTTTCCAGCTGCCACATAACAATCCATTGCAGTGTTGTTTTCTACAGGAACATTTGTATGATTTAAACACTTAATTTTATATATTTCAGGAAACTTCTGAAGAATTAAATGCTCATAATCCCACATAGTTATCGCTCGGTTTTTATGTCTTAAACGTTCGCTAATTCTTCTATAAAAATTTTCATCTGTTTCTTCTGGAATGCCTCCAAAGGAACTGTATGGCTGTGAGACTCCTTTAACTTGAGGTACACGTGTGATTAATTTTTTAATAGTATCTGCTGGAAGCCCATTCAAAAGGTGTGAAAATTCATTACTTCTATTGTCAAAAGTCGACAAAACAGCCTGTGTATGAATATTAATCACTTTACAAACTGCATTGTAATCTTTGTGCATTTTTGCTCGAATCCAGATATAACCTTCAGGTAAACGCGTATTATCGCTTGTTGCTTCTCTAGGAATTGTGAACTTAATAATTCCCGAGCTTAAAAACTTACCTGTGCTATTGGTTAAAATATCATCTTTTAAACTTTTCCATTTGTTTCTGCATAGTACGGCCCATTGTATATCCTCTTGGTCTTCGAATGAATCTGCCTGTGGATTCTCACTACCTTCTAACACTTGAATTAGAAGTGCTATGTTTTGCAAAACATGAGCGTCTGTTAAGCCAATGAACAACTCGCCTCCTCCACAATAAGTTGGAACTAAACGGGTTTTAACTTGTGTCGTATCATAAGCATCTTTAATACCTTTTATTTGAAGCTTCGTTTTTAAATAATTATGCTCTTCGCATTGTCCAAAAGGATGTATATGAAAAAGTTTAATACGTTCTTTTTTATAAGCTTCTTCTGTGTTCAAATACTCTAGAGGATTCCCTTGATTAATAGGCAATAATTGCTGCTTTATAATTCTAGTTTCCTCTGCTGAATAATTTAAAGTTATTGCTTCTGCCATTGGCACATAAGGCTGATTTGGAATTACAATATCATTGATGCCTTCTGCCGTAATAGTTAATGCGTAAATATGAGGAAATAACTCTTGAAGAAAAGATTCGTTTAGAGATAAACGCAAAGGACCAGCCTTATTTATTGGATAGTTTTCACCTGGATTATTAAAAGCTAAGTGGCATTTATATCCTAATTTTACTTTTGAATTTTTATCTTCATCAGCAAGAAAAAGAATTTTCTTTTTTTCTACAACATCCCATTCTTCGGAATGAAGAATGGCAGTTTCTGCTGTAAAATAGGCGTCACTTTTTACAATTTTATTTTCGGCAATAAGTTCTTTTTGTAAGGCAGCCCTAAAAATACTTACTTTTCCTCTAGAAATACTTGGTTTTAAATAAGCTTCATACCAGCTTACAAAATCGTCTGGTGTATTCTTCCATGAAAAATTAATGGTAATATTTTTCCAAGCCTTTTTAAAAGCTTCTTCGTAATTTATATAAAAATTAGACTTTTTAATTGGTTGAGATGTAAAAGGAAAGAACGGTTTTTCAGCTTTTAAAATGCCATTATCATTTTCAATATGAAGCGATTTTGCTTCTTTAACATCCACATTTATTTTTATGGTATGTAATGTTGCATTTCCTAAGGCTCGAAAAAAGTTATAACCTTCTGGTAGCGCCATATTAATATTAAAACGAAATACAGGAAAAGTAGTATTGTATTTTTCAATTAAAACCTCGTCATTATAATTTACAATGGCCGGAATGTCTTTCCCTAATTGAAATTCAATTTCTAAGGTTTTGGATGAAGTGATCGTTGTTTTTATAAAAGTTGCCACATCATCTTTTGCTAATTCTGATACATCTATCCATTCCTTTTTTCCGCTACCAAAAATTGAAATGACCTTACTAAAATCTCCTATTTCTAAATTTGATTCTTTCCATGTCGTTTTTGCGTTATTTGTTATATCAGAATCAAAGGTTAAAGTTATTGTAACAGTTCTTTTGCCTTCTTGAAGTAAAAACATAGGAGAACTAATGGCAAAACCAACGGTAGCATCAGGTAATTCTTTGAATTTATTTTCTGTTGATGGATACCCAAATGGTAACCAATAAGGCATTTCTTTGGGTAATGGCTCTTCAGCTCCATCTAAAGTGTTCGCTACGCCACTCGACTTTAATTCTTTAAGATTTAAATCGTTATAAATTGTTTTTAAAGAAGCAACCATGGCCTGATTAGCTATCAGTTCTTCTGATGTTTTATATATTAAAGGCGTACCATTACTATCTTTATTTGCATTTAACTCAGAATTTTCGGCAATTTGAACTTGAATGCTTTTTTTTGCCAACTCAAAAAGCACATGAACTTTATCAGGAATGGCTGCTCGCTTATTTACCTGTAAAACATTCTTAAAATAAAAATCTAGATGCCGCTTCGTTATTTTATTAAATCGTTTCTTAGTCTGCTCCAAAAGTTGTAAAAAACACACAAAAAGGGTAAGATGTGGTGTTAATTCTCCTGCTTCTTTAAAGGAAGAAAGCACTTTTGAAATTTGTTCTTTTTGAAGATTATATTCTTTGATTTCGCTTTCACGGGAAAAAATATCTGTATTTACAAAATCGAAACAATTAAAAAAATCCTGCCAGTCACCATGCGGTGTATTGCTATCTGAAGTTTTATAATAATTAACATGCTTCGCAAAATTATAAGCAAAAAGAATCCAGTCTTCAACATTAAAATCGTTCAACTCAAAATTTTCAGGGTTCAGTTGGGTTATAAACCGTTCATTTTGACTTGTACCATGTCTTTTTAAAACCTTATCTATGTTGTTACAATTGCTCATTTTGCTTATATATTTGTTCCTTCATTTTTGTAAAAAGGAAATACAACATTAGTTCTAGAGTTGGTTGCTCTAACCGTATAATCTATCGCAACAATTAATTTCCCTTCTAAAGAATCAGACTCAGAAATATCTATTTTATTTACATCTATTCTGGGTTCATGATAAAGAATGGCTGTTTTAATTAAATCGGTGATATAAGTTATTAGTGTTCTGTTAAGCGATTCAAATATTAATTCTTCCAGATTACAACCGTAATTTGGAAGCATAATGCGCTCTCCTAACCGCGTTGTTAGCAAAACATGCAAACTACTTTTTATGTCATCCTCATTGGAAAACATTTTAGTTTGCTTTTGCTCTCTAATAAACTCAGGAGGGAAAGCCCAACCTGTTCCTAAAAATGATTTTATAATTTTCATAACTACCCTATTAAAACTGTAAACTCTCCAAGAGCTATGGTGCCTCCATGGGCGGTAGAATCTCCCATTCTTGCTGCTGGCATGCCACCAATCATTACGGTGGACGACCCCATAATAATAGTATCTGGAGGCCCTACACAGGTTGCCATATCTCCTACTCTTGCTGCTGGCAAATTTCCAATAATAACAGTTGGTTCCCCTGCAGGTAAAATAGGGCCTCCCACATGTGGTACACCCGCTGTTACCATTGGGCATACATGCATATCTGTTATTCGTGCTGCTGGTGCTCCCATAAACTAATTAATTTGTACTAATGATCCTTTTAAAACAGCAATGGCACTAGTAGACACTTCGGCTCCGGCCGATCCTTCTGCTTTAAACTCAGCATTGGCTTTAATTTCCACGTTTGTGCCTTCTATAGTCACATCACCAGATGCTTTTATAGTAATGTCTCCACCACTTTCCATACTTATACCATTACTATCAATTATAATAACATTTGAGTTATCATCTTCTACCGTTATTTTATTTGCATCTTCATCTAGCGATATCATTTTTCCTGCTGGTGTTGAAATGCTAATGGATTTTTTGTCGTCGTTAAACACTACCTTCATTTCACTTCTGGTAACAAACCCTTTTTCATGATTATCATCGCTAGCTGTAAATGGTGCCGGTTTTGCGCTACTATGAAGCATTCCTAAAACCACAGCGTCATTTGGGTCTTCATTAATAAAACCAACGATAACCTCGTCGCCAATTTCGGGTCTGAAAAACGCCCCCCTGTTCTCTCCTGCATCTAAAGATGCTATACGACACCAAATGCCCTGTTCTTTATTATTTATTATTGGAATTTGTATTAAAATACGTTCTTCACCCTCTGGGTCTTCCTCCAATTGCGAAACCACGCCAATTTGTAATCCTGGAATAGCAGATACTAATCCGGCGGCTGGTTTGGGGTTGATATCAAAAGTTTCTGAAAACCATTCTGGGTTTAGTCCAAACTGCGCATTAACTGTCCAGTTACCTTCCGAAATGGTATGACTTACGCCAGACACGTACGCATTACCACTAAATCGATCGCCAACACCTTCAAGTTTTAGCATGGTATTTGGTTTTACAGTTGGAATGCCTTGAAACTTAACGCGACCTCTAATTTTAGCCATTTGCTGAAATAGCCATTTCGAATCGGCCCAATTTTGCAATTCGGAATCTGTTATGGCCCCACCGTGCCTAAGCTCTATGGATTCTAAACCTATAACATCTTCTAAATCGGAGGCACTTAAATTACCATTGAGTTCTACTGCTGGATTATTAGCATCAATTTCCAATAGTTCCTGATTGGCATGGTTCCAACCAAATGAAGATACTTTTTTCACCTGATGTCTAGCATCTATTTCTGCATCAAAATCCAACATGGATGCTCCAAACGTAACAGTTTCTATTTCGGACTGCCTAATATTTGGTGCAGCTATGGTTAACTTACCGTCATCAACAAAACACAATTTACCATTAGCCTGTGCCCGAACCACCATAAAATCCCAATCGGATGTATTGTATTGAACCAACTCCGGATGCTCAAAGCTCGTTGCCTCTAAATCACTTTCTAATGAATATTTAGCTAGAATTTCCTCGAAAACATCGCTATCCTTACTTTCATAAAAATAATGGCTCTTTCTGCCCATAGTCATCTTTACAGCTTCATCTTTGCATTCAACAATGAGGTGAGCTGTGCTGGACCGTATTTTTATATTGTGTTTAATTATAATCCCTTTAAAAATAGTTTCCTCATCGGAATGGTATCCAGCCGTAATCTCAATTTTTTTTCCTGGTATTAATAGATCTTCATTACTCAATTTAAAATCCCTAACAGAGGCTTCACCATCCAACAAAATAATGGTAGCGGTTGGTATTCTATTAACTTCTTTAGTTACCGTAATAGTTATTACCTGGTAAACCTTTGAAAGTTCTTCACCATCCGTTAAGATCTTGAAGGTCACAAGATCTGGATTTTTTGATGTTTGGATAATGCCACTATTATTCATTTATGCTTTTTTTATTAAAGGAGGAAAGAATAATTCTTGTCCTGGTATTAGTTTTCTAAAATTGTATAAATTGTTTGATTTTGCCACTTCCAAATAATACTTTGAATCTCCATAAATTCTAAAAGTCATTAAAGGCAAAGTATCGCCTGCTTTCACAATACGCCTATGTGTTAAGTCTGGCGATTTATTATTTTCTCTAGCGGCCCTTAAATCTTCATCTACAGCTCCCTTAACCTTTAATTTTGCCAAGGCTCTAAGGGGCGTGCCATCGGGAGCAAATAATTTAAATTCTATAGAAAGGTCTATCAATGAGCCTTTAAAAAGGAGCGCTCCCCATCCTATTTGTAAATAATATGGTTTATGCTCCTCACCGCTATAATCAAATACAATTTTTTTAAACCTATCAATCTGATCTATAATTCCATCCTTTTGGTTTGGCTTGCCATCTATAACTCCTGTACTATCAAAAAGTAATTCCACATTCAATTCCTGTGGAGATATTCTCGTGAATTTTGGTTGTGCAGCACTAGTACCCTGCCCTTGTTCCTCCTGATATTCAGGTTTATAAACGATGACATACTTTTCTGGATTTAACAATGTAATAAATTCACCATCTTCAACAGGATCGTTAAATTTTTCATCTTTATATGCCTTTATTATCAGCTTTTGTAACTTACCTTCACTCATGGCTTATCGCTCTTTTTGTTCCTTAATACGCTCCATCACTTCTTCTACACATATGGCGATGATTTCAGATTTATCACGTTCCAATGTTTTTACAGTTCCCGTGCGATTCGTGCTTTCGTCTACATTAATTTTTATGAATAGTTCCTTTATTTCTATTGGCATTAGTCTAAGATTTTGAAATAATTATAAGCTAATTCGAGGGTTTCGATTACGATTTTATTTTCCTCTGCATTAAAATCAGCCACATTCCATTTTACAGGATATGCTTTTGAAATGCTCCATGTTTGTAATGGTTCATGTTTTTCGTCCAACAAACTTACCGTAACATCTATTGGTTCAATTTCAAAATCTTCCAAGGCTTTTCTGCACCAAGAAATAACTCCAGAACCCATAAGCATTCCCCGTTTTAAAACTAAATTGGGATATTTAGTTCGTACTGGTATTTTATGTTTGAACCTGTTTTCTCCACCTTCAGCAATTTCTTCAGTTTCAAGATCTACTGATAAACCAGAAACCGATTGAAATTGGTGGTCATTTTTATTATTAGAAATATCTGTAAAATCAACCTTAAAATGAAAACCTACGGGTGGATAATAAGACGCCATATTATGCTAATGAAAGTTTTTCGTGTACAAATTCAGCCGTTTCAATAGCTATTTCGTTACCATCTGCCTTTAAATCGGTAGACTGAATTTTAGTGATGTAAGCATTTTGAGCTTTCCAGGTAATTACAGGCTCGTGTTTTTCATCTAACATACTTATTGTTAAATCGCCTCTGAATTGATCTTCCCCTTCTTGAAAAAACACGGTTTTAACCCATTGATTATAGAACTCCTTGCTTTTATTAGCAAAAGAGCCTCGCTTAATAGTTATATTACTGTATTTCTCCAAGCCAGGTTGTTTCGATTTATAATACACGTTATCTGCACCTGCTCTATATTCGATTACTTCACGCTCAAAATCTAATCCCGACACTTCCGTACAATTAAACTCTACGTCGCCATGGGTTACTTTAAAATGAAATTTTGGTAATGGATATGTTGCCATGATATTTTATGTTTTTAAATTATTTATTGTGGTATATGAATTCCGCTTTACGGAAAGACTTATTCAACTATTAAAATTGAAAATTGCTTTGTTGAAATCTATTTTTGGTTTTATTAAGCTTCTTGCATTTTGTGCGAGAATTTTAGAATAATAAATTCTGCGGGGCGTACTGCTGCCATACCTATTTCAATAATCAAATTGCCCTCAAGCACGTCTAGAGCTGTCATAGTTTCACCTAAACCCACTTTTACATAAAATGCTTTATCGGGTGTAGAGCCTGCCAATGCACCTGCCTTCCATTGTTGTGTTAAGAAATTATCTATCATTGCCTTAACACGTACCCAGGTGTTTTTATCATTAGGTTCAAAAACAAACTGTTCGGTTGCTTTTTTAATAGATTCCTCTGCCATATTGAAAAACCGTCTAACGGAAATATAACGCCATTCATTATCATTACCTGCAAGTGTTCTAGCTCCCCAGACTAAATTACCTTTACCAACAAACGCCCGAATTGCATTTACAGATTTGCCTGCAGTTACATCTACATTTAAGGCCATTTGCGCTTCATGAGATATTTGTACAGATGGTTTAACAACATAACTTAAACCCACGTTTGCTGGTGCTTTCCACACTCCGCGGGTACTGTCTACCCTTGCATAAACGCCTGCCATTGTTGCACTTGGAGCCAGCTTTATTGGTAATAAGCCAATCTCTGCTTTTATTAAATTATAAAGTGCATTGTTGGCATCTTTTAATTGTGCTAATGTTGGTACATTAACCACGCCCAAATCCACAATAGCTTCATGAAAAAGGAATAATTCATTTGCTGTTATTTGGCCTTCTAAACTCGTATAAATACCATTATTAGTCATATCAACTTCATCCGTTAACCCAAGTAATGCAAAGATGTTTGTTGAGTTATTTTGTAAAGTATTCATTAATTTAGTTTGACTATCGTCTTCGTTTAATTTAAAAATAAGTCCACTTAAACTAGATAGTGTTGCTTCTAAATTTGTATCCATCCAAACTGTCATATTATTACTAGTCGGATCTAAAGCGCTTCCTTCTACAGCATTTGCTTTATCAATTAAACCGTTGATATTATCTTTAATATTATTTAAAAAATTAAAAATATCTTGGGTGTTTCTGATCACGGTTGGTTTAAAGGATATGGCAGTTGATGGAGTTGCTAAATCAATATTATCCTTAGTGGTTACAAGTGCTAGTAATAGACTAGAAAGTTCTGATAAATCGATTCCATCAATTACCCCATCAGCAATATTGGATAAGCTTTCTTCTATACCAGTTACGCTTACATTGGCTTCATTATACGCATAATCTAGTATGGTTTCTAAAAACGGATAATAAGAAGCACCATATTTTAAGAAATCCTTTTCCAATGAAATTTTACTTCTTAAAGCTTCTACAGGATTTACATCACCACTTCCATCGTCGTATTCCTGATCTCTATAAGTGTCAATAATTGTAAACCGGTCTTGTAATTTATTACATTGCTTTAATGCTCCTTCGTACAAACCATAGAAATCGCTGTCGCTTATCAAGGAAGTAGCATCAGGAAATACAATTAAAGTGGGTTCATCCAACATTTCTAAGCGATTTAAACCATCCATAAGACCTTTAAATCCATTGTTTCCTACTTCTTGCAAAATAACTGGCGCAATAGAATTATTTGTTTTTGAGGTTGTATAAGTTCCAACGGCTATTATGTAACATGGACCGCCTCCATTTGCAAAATACATTTGCATATTGTAATACATTTTAAAATGTGAAGGACTGGTAGGTTGAGATACTACTACCTCTTGGTTATTTAAACCTGCATTAATAATATTTACGCCAATGGTCGTTTCCGGTTCTGCATACCCAAAAAAAGTTTCGTATTCCAGCATTGAAGAAATTCGTACTGGATTCATAATAAGATCTCCGGCCTCTTTCTTTTTAGCCTTTTCCGTATAACCAATAAAAGCAGGAATTGCCGTTTCAACTTGAGCTACTGAAGGTGGAAATTTAACAATCTCCTCGATGTAGACTCCTGGTGTTTTGTAATTTGCCATAATTTTAAATGTTAAATTTTGTTTTTAAATAAATATTTCAGAATAATAATCTTCACCCTCTTTTTTTACAGAAGTCACTCTTGGATTTGGAAATACATAATTAGCAGGGTTTGTAGTGGGAGGTTCTAAACCATTAATATCAAAATGGTCGCTTTTAATTTCTATGAAACCATTTTTCATAGACCATAATTTCCTGTTAGTTGTTAATTTTGCGTTATCAGATTTACTAATATACCTCCAGAAGGTTTTTCTGTTTACAAAACTTAAAGTTATACTAGGAGGTGTTTCTAAAAGGTATTGTTTCCTATTATTAGCATCGTCAAAGTCTAAAATATGGCTATCATTATCTCCCTTGGCACATATTCGTAAATACCCAATAACATTATTCTTTCTTTTTTTCTGGATACTTGCGTTTAGTAAGGCTGCAATTTCATCTCTTTTTTCTTGCGCAGTTAAATTTTTATTTTCCTCTATAAGGTTAATAATATAACTTAATGAAAATTGATTTTTTGAAGTATGAAATGCCTCTTCTTCTTCATTCAACTGACGAATTAAATCTTGTGAAGCTTTGGAATTTAACAAATAACGGTCATCAATAGGTCCGCCATCATCAACAAATACATTCTTAAAATTCACAGATTGTCCTTCTGGTACTTGATTTGTAAAAAGATATAACCTATTTTCATTAAGATCTTTAAGGTTAGTATAATTATTAAAGTAAGCATCCGTGGCTCGAACCTCGAAAGTGAAGGTGGTTGTTTCATTTAAAAAAATAAAAGGCTCATACTTGTTTTCTTCTTTTAATGCTGAAATAAGAAGACAAAAACCCTCTGAATTATATCGTAGTAGCAATCTTTGGTATTTAAGCAAACTTAAAGTAGCTCCGTAAGGACTTATAGTTAAAAACTCATTTATAGCATATTTGCCTAAGGCATCTTTTTTTTCAATTTCACTCAGCACATCATCGGTTTCATCAACAGGAAGAAACTTCTTGTCGTTACTATCCAAAAAATAGCCATGATGGATATTTACCTTAAAAAGCGGTTTATAAAACATACTACTTGTTTTTAAAATTATGATTGATCTCGGTAATTAATTCACCTTGTTTAAGAGTTAAATCACGTTCAATATTTAACAACGTAATCTTATAAATTACAGATGGAAATTGCTTACCTCCAAGGGTTCCCCAAATAAAATTGAGTTCCTCGAATGTGGGGGTATAAAGTCTAGTAATAAACTCAAAATCATTTACCTGCATCAAATCGCCTTCACGAATAAAGTTTGTATTATCTTGAGTAAAAACCATTTTTCCTTGGAAAAACTCAATAATTTTAGTAAGGTTTTTTAAAGCTTCCTCGTAACTGGAATTAATACTACTAAAAAGCGCGTAGAGGTTTAAATTGACTTTCGGATTCCTATAATTTACCTCTGTATTATTTACGTAATTATTAGATATGTTCTTTAAAGCAAACTCCTCTTGAATATTTATCAAAGTCAATACAATGATATTACCATTACCACCATCTTTATCAATATCAATAGCAGCAATGTTATCTAAAGACACAATTTTTTCATCCTGAAAATAGGAATCCAATTCTTCTTTAATAATCTTTAGCACCTCAAAAATCATAATTTTTGTGTTTAAATTAAATTCTTTAGTGCTTAGGGATAAGTTTATTTAGAAGCAACAAGTTACTAATTGTGAGAAGTTTAATCAATCCCCATTTTTAGGGATTTACAAATATTGGCCGTTTAAAAAATCATTAATCACTTGAATAATGATTTTCATAACCACAGAGAAATTCAACATTTTTAAACAATATTAACAAAGACCACAAATAAGCAGGAAAACTTTTAAAAGTCGCTTGATAATTGATTCGCAACGTATATAACATACAAAAAAAAAGCCACAAAAACAGTAATTTATTTACGTAAACACTTAATAATAAACTCATTAATTACTTACTTAAAAATCGATATATAATTGATGTTAATCAAATAAAAAAAACCACAAAACTATTACACAGAGATTTCTAAATTGAAATAAAGATGTTGCCCAAGCCAGTATAAAAAAAATTGCTAATTTTAGCTAAATAAAATTTATTTGCTCGTTTACTAGATCCTGTGGGTTTCTTTCCAGAAAATCTAAACTCACAAATTCGCAATGGCTATAAAGGACCACTAAAAACAATAACTAAATAAGAATATATGAAACATGTTAGTCCCATTTTTTTAATAGCATTCGTTGGAAGTATTTCCTTTGGTCAAAATCCATTTATTAGACATATGTATACTGCAGATCCCTCTGCTCGTGTGTTTAACGACACTCTTTACGTCTATCCATCACACGACCCAGATAATGCCGATTGGTTCGATATGGTAGATTGGCATGTGTTTTCAACTACCGATATGGTAAACTGGACCGATCATGGTGTTGCTTTAGATATTAAAGATGTGAAGTGGGCCGAAAAATACGCATGGGCACCAGACTGTATAGAAGCAAATGGGAAGTATTATTTTTATTTTCCAACTGATCAATTTCATATAGGTGTTGCCGTAAGCAATAAACCAACTGGTCCATTTGTTGATCCTTTAGGTAAACCACTTATTTCAATGGATACCGAAGGCGTTGTGTGTAACAGAGATTTTATTGATCCCGGTGTATTTATTGATGATGATGGGCAAGCTTATTTATATATGGGACAGTTAGTTGTAAATGCCATTAAGCTTAATAAAGATATGATTTCATATGATGGTGTTGTTCATTTACTAGAAGGTACCGATGATTTTTTTGAAGCTTCGTGGATGCATAAGTATAACGGAAACTATTATTTATCTTATGTTGGAAATAGTGGTGAAATAAAATATTGCATGTCTAACAATCCTTTAGGACCATTTGAGTATAAAGGCGTCATTTTAGAAAAAATGAATAGCGGTACAAATCATCATTCCATAGTTGAATACAAGGGGCAATGGTATATGTTTTATCATAACTCGGATTTGTACTACAGCAACCATCCTGATGTAGAAGAGAAATTTGGTTGGGGTCACGACGGAAGCCCACACCCTTTCCGCCGATCCATATGTTTTGATAAATTAAATTACAATGAGGATGGCACCATTCAAAAAGTAATACCAACTAAGTAGAATATAAATCAACAAAAAAATTAATACTGAACAGAACATTTTGCATAAGTAACGGCTGGGTAAATTCTAAACATTAAATTTGTAGTATATTCAATCTTTGTTTCAATCTGAAAATACTTATACAATTTACCATTAGCAAAAATGAAAAAAATGAAAAAAAGCTTATTACCGATACTCACCCTATTATTTTCTTTTCAATTTATAACGGCACAAACTGATAATTTACAATGGCTAGATATTGAATTATCTAACTATCCATATCCTTATGCTGTTTCTGTTTTAGAATTGAAAATACAAGAACAAGATTTAAAAATGGCTTATATGGATGTTAAGCCCGAAAATTATAATGGCAAAAACATCGTTTTATTTCACGGTAAAAATTTTAATGGTGCCTATTGGAAAACTACTATTGAAGCCTTAACTAATGAAGGTTTTCGTGTTATTGTTCCAGACCAAATAGGTTTTGGAAAATCTTCTAAACCACAGCATTTTCATTACACGTTTCAACAATTAGCGCAAAATACAAAAACATTATTAGACACTTTAAAAGTTGAAAAAACAGCTATCTTAGGACATTCTATGGGCGGCATGTTAGCCACGCGCTTTGCATTAATGTATCCTAAAATGACAGAAAAATTCATTTTGGAAAACCCAATTGGCCTTGAAGATTGGAAATTAATTGTACCGTACCAACCCGTTGAATGGTGGTACCAAAATGAACTTAAAAAAAGTTACGATGGTATAAAAAAGTATCAATTAGTAAACTATTATGATAACAAATGGAAACCTGAATACGACCAATGGGTAAATTTACTTGCCGGTTGGACACTTAATTCAAATTATAAAATAATAGCTTGGAACAATGCTTTGACCTATGATATGATTTTTACGCAACCAGTAGTATATGAGTTTAAGAATATTACAGCACCAACATTACTAATTATTGGAACTAGAGATCGAACCGCTTTGGGTAAACCCTTAGTGACAGAAGAAGGGCAAAAAACCATGGGTTTATATAACGAATTGGGAAAGAAAACACAGAAGGAAATACCTAATTCAGAATTAGTAGAAATAGAAAATGTTGGACACTTGCCACATATTGAAAAATTTGAAAGTTTCATTAAACCTCTTATAAGATTTTTAAAAAAATAACTTTTTAAGTACTTAATTTGCTATGCTTAATTACATCTGTGGTAATTGGTATACTTTGTCTGTAAATCCAAATAATCACTTTTTTTACATTTATACTTCAAGTCATATTTAAAAATCCAATATGGAAGCTGGTGGAAGCGGCACGTTGTTTTGCTTTCGCCAAGCTGTAAGTTGGCTTAATAGTTCACCAGTTTTGTTTTTGTTTTTATCTGCAAGATTTTCTGTTTCCTTTAAATCTTCTTTCAAATTGTATAACTCCACTTTGCCATCATTCAAAAACTGAATGAGTTTCCAATCGCCTTTTCTAATTACAGAACAAGGTGGATTTTTGTAAGTACTCGCCAAATGCCAAAACAAGGCACGTTCTTTAAAAGGTTTATTTTTCAATAAGGGAACAATAGAAGTTCCATCCAAAACTCCTTTGTAATTTTTCACTTGTGCCAAGTCTAAAAAGGTTGGAAAATAATCCATCCCACAAATAGGGACTTTAGAAATTCCTTCAACAACATTTCCTTTCCAATTGATAAAAGCAGGCACGCGAATACCCCCTTCGTAAATGGTTCCTTTTTCACCTCGTAGTGTGTTAGTATTGCTTTGTAAACCGTTGAATCCGTTATCCGAAGTGAAAATTACAATCGTGTTTTCTCTTAAACCTTGTTCATCTAAATAATTGAAAATGCGTTTTACGTTTTCGTCAATCGAAGCAATCATAGTCGCATAACCGGCTATTTCTTCCAATCGTTTTTCACCTTGTCCTGTAACGGCATCTGGAGCTTTGTTTAAAAATTTTTGGTATTGATCTTTGCTTCTCGGAATCGTTGGTCTATGCGGTGCGTAATAATGCAGGTTTACAAAAAACGGTTCGTTTTTATTGCGTTTTATAAAATCAATCGCATCATTAGTTAATCTATCCGTTAACCATTCGTCATCTTTTTTATCTTCAATAAAAGGATTTTTAAAGGGTGCTCGGTATCCACCACTTTCAGATTGATACCCTTTAACATAACCTCTGGCAGGATCGCCCCACCAGGTACCACCAACATTCTCATCAAAGCCTTTACCTGTTGGATAATACTGCTGAATTTCAGTCAATTGATGCTCTTGTAGCCAGTCTAAATTTCCGTTATCAGGTTGTTTTAATGGTTTTTCAAACGGATAATTTGCTTCTTCTTCTGGATTTGGTCCTACCACATGCCATTTACCCAAGTGAATAGATTTGTAACCTGCTTCTTTTAAAGGTTGGGCGTACATGATATGTTCCAAACCCACTGTCCAACGTGAAAAGATATTGTGCTGATTATCTCCTTTCTCCAATACAGGCACGTTGTAAACGCCCGTTCTGAACGACTGTTTTCCTGTCATTAAAGCGGTTCTTGATGGCGAACAGGTTGGGTACATATAAGCATCTGTAAACACCAAACTTTCTTTGGCAAAAGCATCTAAATTAGGTGTTTCAAACCAGTTACTACCCATAAAACCTACATCTTGCCAACCCAAATCGTCTGCCATAATAAAAATGATGTTTGGTCGTTTTTCCTGAGCAAAAGAAACTACTAACCAAAAACAAATAATAAGTTGTATAATTTTTTTAATGTTGCCCATCTAAATCTACTTTTTTAGTCCCTTCTAAAGCTTTATTAGCATCTCTTTGAATGGCACTTGGTGTATGTTGATTGGTATTTGTTTCAATTCTAAAAGACCAGGCATAGTCCGTTTTTCCTAAATTTGCTGGAGGAATAATTTCTAACCCATTTGCTGTAATGTTCCAAGAAACCTCAGTATCTGCTCCTAACAATTTTACAGATTTAACATCATTATTTGTCCAGCCTTTGGTTGCTTCTATCAAAATTGAAGAAGATGGCTCATCCAATGCAATAGCATATAATGTTGTTCCTTTAGTTGTAAACGCTAAATTTCCATTTTCTTGGTGATTTTCTTTCCAATAACGGGTTCCATAAATAGCATCTCCATTTATATTCAACCAATTCCCCATTTCGTTTAACAACTCTAATTGAGGCTCTGGAATGGTTCCATCGGCTTTAGGTCCTATATTTACTAAAAAGTTTCCGTTTCTAGATATAACCTCAACCATTTCGTCAATAACTGCATTAGCAGATTTGTACTTGTCATTTTCTAAATATCCAAAAGAAGTACCAAATGTGGTACAACTTTGCCATTTAGGACCAATTACTTTTAGTTTTAAATTGTCTTTTTCTAAACAACCTATGCCGTCTGGCCAATTTCTATTTTTCCCTTTATTGTTTAAGTAAACCTCTTGATTATTCTTGGCTCCATTATTCATAAAATCGGTAATCATCAATCTACACTGGTCATAGTAATACTGAATTTCTGGTTTAAATACTTTGGGTTCTACTAGTGTATTGTTTCCATCTCTTGTAAAAATAGGAATGTCATCAATCCATAAAAAATCAGGTTTGTATTTATCTTGAATTTCTTTCCATCTTGCTACATATTCATCAACAGCTTCTTTGCTAAACCCAAAAGGCCCATACAACGATGCTGCTTCTGGATTTCTTTTGATTTCTTCTAAAATATCATCTTGAGCTTTTGCATTTACTACATATTGCTCCTTGGTAAAAAAACTAGTATGACGTTCTCTGTGATATGATGGTGCATATTTTAAACCTTGTTTTCTAACCGCTTTTCCTAAATCTCCTACCAAATCTCTTTTAGGACCTTTATCCATAGCATTCCAAGGGGTTAAGTCTGAATCCCAATTAGCCCAACCATCATGATGTTCGGCAGTTAACACTACGTACTTGGCTCCTATTTTGGCAAACAATTCGGCCCACTCTTCCGGATTCCAATTTTCTGCTTTAAACTCCGGAATAATGTCTTTATAACCAAATTCTGGTGGTGCTGCTCCCCAACGTTCTCTTAAATAAGGATAGTAATAAGTTGAATCTTTATATATCATTTTTGGAACGTGTTCTGCATATCCGCTTCCACCTTTACGATGACCTATAACACTGTAAGGACCCCAATGGATAAAGATGCCTACTTTTCCGTCGTTAAACCAGTCTGGAACAGGCATTTTTTGTAGAGATTCCCAACTACCATCATACGGTAATTGTGCTGTTTCATTTTTCTTTGATTGAGAATTACAAGACAGCAGCGTTAAAGCGGTTGATGCAATTATAATTGAATTTTTTAAGTTCATATTCGTTTATAATTAAATTTATTTAAAAGCTGTTTTTATATCGCTAATACTCACCCCAAAAAGTGCTTTAACAATTGGGTTTAAAGTAACTTCATCTCCTTCAATGTGAAAAGTTGATTGTATATGTGTGGCTCTTTCACCTGACTTTAATGCCAGAGCAGGAGAAGATGTTTCTAACTCATAAAAAGGCCCTAAAGGTTTAGCCCCTGGCTCTGGTGCACCATCATTGTAGGCATTAATGACGTCGCCACTAAATGGTTCCTCTTGAATTTCCCACATAGAGTTTACGTAATCCGTAACATTCTTAGGTTTGTTGTATTTTACAATGGTTAAAATTCCGTTTGCTGAATCGTAAGACCCTGCAATATCTTTTGCCCGCATTGGTGTTAAGCCTATTTTACTTCTGTATTCGCCATCGCCTTTAAAGAATATAGCATTCTCTTTTACTACCAATCTATCCGAAGGCACTTTTCCAAAATAGTTATCATTTACTACCTTTCCTAATTCGGCTTCATCTCCTTGAACATAAGGAATAACAATAGTGGTATTTGGGGAGTGATTGAACATACCCAACAACCAAATAGACAACAATCCACTATCTTTTTTCCAATCTGTTTTTCCAATATTGGTTAGTATATTGGTGGTTTGATATGCTACTGTTTTTAAGTTTTCTGGAAGCGTATGCAAGCCCAATGCTTTTTGAATGTCATCTTTAGAAAGGATAGCAACTTCACGTTCAATTTCCATATCAAACTGAAAACCTGAGTAATTTTTTAAAGATGCTTTTTTAGTAAACGTAGCCGAGGTTGACGATACATTTTTCACATCAAAAGGTTCTAAATCTATTAATTTTGGTGTGTACCAATCCTCTAAGGTAAACTCAGCTCCTTTTTTAAAAAAGATAGAGTATTGTCCGCCTTCTGGCCCTAGCCAAAAACGTTCCTCTCCACCGTATACATTGATGTGTTCTTGAATTTCTTTTGATTCAAATAATGCTTTATTAATCCAACCATAGCTTCTGCCATCTTCACCATTAGCACTACTGGTCATCACTCTACCTTGCAATGCAGCTGAAACTGCAACTTTGGATTGGCCGGCTTCATCTGATAATTCAATTACTTGAATATAATCTTTCATAAAACTAACGTCATCTCCATAACTATTTGTTTCCATTTGTACTTCTTTATTTATTGTTTGATTTTCTATATTCATTTCGGATTTATTTTTTTTTCCACAAGAAATCATCAATACTAATGACAGTATTAAGATTCCTAGTTTTTGAATAGTGGATGTTTGTTTGTCTTTCATAGATGACCTTATTTGTTTACAATTATATTTTCTGTTCTAGTTAATTAGTTTGATTTGCATTACTTGCTGATTACGAACTACCTTTAAATTTACTGTTCCTTTAAGCGCATTTGTTACTTTCCCAAATTCTTGAACATTAGAGGTTTTTATTCCGTTTACAGCTTGAATCAAATCGCCTTCTAAAAGACCTGCTTTTGCCAAAGGACTATTCTTTAAAATTTCTGAAAGCACAACGCCCCCTTCTTCTTTGCTCACGCCAAATGCTGAAAATTCTTCACCTGATAAATTGCTAAAAGTAGCTCCTTGCCATTTTACCTTTTGGGTGACTTCACTTTCAACCTTATTAGCCTTTAAAATTGGCATTTCAGGTGTACGGGCAATGGCTTTTAAAGATGGCTTTTTCACACCAAATTGATTCATTGGGAAATTTTTGAAGCCCATTTTTAAAGCTGGTGAATTTTCTTTTACTCTAAAATCACCTTTTTCAGGATTGACAAACATGGGGTCACCAAAAGTTGAATTTTGATCCCAACCTAAGGTATTGGAAACTTTCATTACTTGTGCTTTATCAGCTGCGTAAAAATTACGATCTACACTGGTTTCATTTACATAAGGTTCTTTCATGCGTGCAGGTTTGTGTGCAGACATGAATATATTACT
>NZ_JBFHGK010000037.1:0-41046 GCF_041583155.1 Mariniflexile sp. | reverse complement strand
AGACCGCGTACGTAATATGGTAGCTCAAATGGATTTAGAAGGTTTTGGAAACTGTACCAATACTGGTGCTTGCGAAATTGAATGTCCTAAAGGAATTTCTTTAGACAATATCGCTCGCATGAACAGAGAATTAATGAAAGCGAATTTGTAATAACAAGTTTCCTTTTGTCGAAAATAATTGAAACCCAAGCATTTGCTTGGGTTTTTTGTTTAGTTTTGTCTTCTGTTTTCAATTTTATTTTTTAGTTAAATGAGGCTTCTTAAAATTATCTTTTTCTGTTTTCTTTGTTTTTTTAACACTTTATGTCGTGCACAATCTGTAGTGTCAGATGAACACATTTCCATTAATTTATTTGAAGAAGAAAGCTTGCTTCAACATATAAAAACGTTATCATCCGATGCGTTTGAAGGCAGACGAACAGGAACAATTGGTGCCTTGAAGACTGAAGAATACATAATCAATCAGTTTAAGTTAATGAATGTCTCGCCTTTGGGAGACAGCTATACCCAACCGTTTTCTTTTAATCGTGATGGAAAACGATTTGAAGCAAAAAATATTTTAGGAATAATTAAAGGTAGTTTATACCCAGAAAAATATATCGTTTTTAGCGGGCATTACGATCACGAAGGAGTGAAGAATGGGAAAATTTACAATGGTGCAGATGATAATGCTTCTGGAGCAAGTGCCTTGCTCAGTGTGGCTGAATATTTAAAAAATAATCCGCCTAAGCATTCCGTTATATTGGCAGCTTTTGATGGGGAAGAATTAGGATTGCAAGGTTCGAAGTATTACGTAAATAATTCCATAATTCCGATAGATCAAATTATGGTAAATCTTAATATGGATATGATAGGTAGAAGTGATAAGAATGAACTTTTCGCCGTTGGAACCATTCATAATAAAACCCTGAAAAGCTTGATTACCGAGAATATCTTTTCAAATAAAATAAAACTCCTTGCTGGACATGATGAAGGGAATGGTAGTAACAATTGGACTTACGCCTCAGACCACGCTTCCTTTCATAGAAAAGATATTCCCTTTTTATATTTTGGTGTTGAAGACCATAAAGATTACCACAAACCTACTGATGATTATGAAAATATTCATCCAAAATTTTATGTAGAGGCTGTTAAGGTTATCATTAGTGTATTTGATAAAATAGATTTACTAGGGCTCTAATAGCCTTGTTTTTATACTTTTATTCGGTTTCGTTTAATAACATAAAGCCACCTTTTATCAAAATGTCTTTGTTGTTTAATTCGTCTGAATTTAATACGGAGGTATAATCTTCATTTTGTGAGCCTAAATCAAGTCTAATTTTTTTAAAACTGAAGTTGTCTTCTTGCTTATTGGATAAAATTAAAGCAAAAAAATTGTTATCCATTTCTATAATGGCGTCTTTGGGTAAAGCCAATCTTTTAAAAGAATCTGTAATTATATTAGCTTCCACAAACATGCCAACTATAAAATTTGCTTGCGATTCATTAATTATATGGCCATGTACTTTTACAACTCTGGAGGTTTCATCAATGGAGGTTCCTACTAAATGTACTTCGGCTTCAAAAGTTTCGTTGGAGGCTTCCGGTATCTTAAAATGTATTATTTGTCCTTTTTTTACTTTTAAAATATCTTTTTCAAAAACCGAAAGTTCTATATGAATATGTTCTGTATCGATAATTTCTAGTATAACATCAGCAGGTGAAACATAAGTGCCATTACTAACATTTACTTTAGTAACAAAGCCATCTATGGGGGCATATAAATTTACAGTTGAAGTTAATTTGCCTTGTTCTACGGAAGTGGCACTAATGTTTAACATCGCTAATTTTTTTCGCAGGCCATTGTATTGAGCCAAACTGCTTTTGTAAACACCTTCGGCCTTTAAATAGTTTTTTTCTGATGTAATTTTTTCCTCAAAGAGGGTTTTTTGACGATTGAATTCAGACTTCAAATAATTTAGTTGCTCTGATATTTCTAAATATTGCTGTTGAATTTCGATAAATTCAGGATTTTCAAGTGTAACGAGTAATTGTCCTTTTTTAACTTTGTCCCCTATTAGCAATGGTGTTTTGGAAATATAACCACCTATAAAAGCGCTAATGGTCGCTTTGTTTTGTGGAGGAACATCTATCATCCCGCTGGTTTTAATAGTTTCATTAAAAGTGTGCGCTTCTAATTTTCCTAGTTGCATGTTTTCGCTGATAAATTGAGACTTCGTAATCTGAATTTTATTGGTATCTACAGTGTCTTGAACAACCGATTCTTTGTTTTTTTCTAAGTTCCCACAAGCTACGTTAACTAGTAGAAGCATTAGGATAAATATATATTTCATGGTTCTTAAATTTATAATAGTAAATAGTTAATAGCTATAATGGTTTCGTTGTATGCTTTTATATTGTTTAAGTAACTTAATTCAATGTCTTTTGCTGTTTCAATGCTTTGGATGTATTGAAAGAAATCAATTTCACCTTCTTTAAAAGTGCGTTCTGCTGTTTTTATTATTTCTTTGGATAGGGTTAGTCCTTCATTTTCATAATAATTGATAGATTCGTTATATTGTTGAAGCGTTGCTAAAAGAGATTGATATTCCGAAACTAACTTTACTTTGTAATCTTGTTTTTCTGTAACTGCAATGTCTACTGCAATTTTTGAAGCCTTTATTTTTGAAGCTGTACCGCTGAATAATAACGGGATTTTAATGCCCAATTGATAGCCTTGAACGTTGCTATTTAAAGTTGAGTTTGTTCCCTGAAAGTACTCTACACTTAAATCTGGTAAAAATGTTTGTTTTTCCTGTTGGTTTAAAGCTTCATATAGTGCTTTGGTGTCCTCATAAAATAGAAGTCCTACATGGTTTTCAAGTGAAATGGTTTGTACTTCAAGTTTTTTTAAAGCGTCATTAGAAATGGTTATACTATCAACTTGCACCAATTTTTTCAATTCTGCCAATGCAACTTTAACTTCTTGTAGCGATTGTTTGTAACTAGTTTCAAGCTGTTTTTGTTTCGATTTTGCACTAATCATTTCTAAATAATTGGTTTCACCCAACTGAAAACGGCGTTCGGCAGCATGTGCGAAATTTTGATATAAGCTGTCAAGATATTTATATGTTTGTTCTTTGTTTTTGGCATAATTTAATGTGTTATATGCTAAAGATACTTGGCGTTTCAATGTTTGCAGTAGAATGGTATATTCCGATTTTTGGAGCTGGTATTTTGCTTTATTAACTTTTCTACCGGCAAAATAAACGGTCGGGAATTTAAAGTCCTGAGATATACCATAAACCTTTAAAGGCAAGTTGTTAATAGCTAAATTGTTTTCGTCGTATTGATAATAAATCGAGGTTTTATCAAAATTAAAGGCACTTCCTATTTGTGCTTTTGTTTCTTTAGTTTTTAATGAAGATGCTTTTAAATGCGCATTGTTTTCAATAGCCAATTCAATGGTTTCTTCAATTGTTAAAGGTTTTTGTTGTGCGTTTATGTTTATTGTTACTAAAGTGAAAATGATTGGTAATATTGTTTTTTTATTCATTTTAATTTCTTTTTTTTCTTCAAACCAAGCATATAAAACAGGTAAAACAATTAGCGTTAAAATGGTTGCGGAAACTAAGCCACCAATAACAACTGTGGCTAATGGTCGTTGTACTTCAGCACCCGCATTCGTGGAAATTGCCATTGGTAAAAACCCTAAAGCAGCAGCTGATGCAGTTAATAAAACAGGACGCAAGCGTTCCGTTGTACCTTTTTTTATAAGTTCCTCAATATTGGTAATGCCTTCTTGTTTTAATTCTTTAAAGTGTTCTATTAAAACAATACCATTTAGAACAGCAATACCAAACAGGGCGATAAATCCAACTCCAGCAGAAATACTAAAGGGCATATCTCTTATCCATAATAATAATATACCTCCAACGGCTGAAAGTGGAATAGCAGAATATACCATAGCAGCTTCCTTTATAGAGCCAAAAGCGAAATGCAATAGAATAAAAATGAGTACCAATGCAATAGGAACCGCTACCATTAATCTGGATTTGGCGCTTTGCAGATTTTCAAATTGACCACCATACGTTACCGTGTAACCTGTAGGTAGTTTCAATTTACTATCAATAATATGTTTTACATCATCAACTACCGAT
This sequence comes from Mariniflexile sp., assembly GCF_041583155.1. Classification (GTDB taxonomy): domain Bacteria; phylum Bacteroidota; class Bacteroidia; order Flavobacteriales; family Flavobacteriaceae; genus Mariniflexile. The sequence continues at coordinate 36,907 of NZ_JBFHGK010000037.1, read as the reverse complement.
TGTAAGTCGCGATTTCTTACATTAATTCCAACAACAATGCGGCGCTTGGCATCGTCTCTTGAAATCTTTGCGGGTCCTGTGGTGTATTTTATTTCTGCTAGTTCACTAAGTGGAATTTTTACACCATTCGGTGTGTCCACATATAAATTTTGGAGATTTTGAATGTTAGTACGGTGTTCGCCATCTAAACGCACCACCATATCAAAACGTTTTTCACCTTCAAAAACGGTCCCTACATTTAGCCCTGCAAAACCCATAGAAATTAATTCGTTTACATCTGAAATATTTAAACCATAACGAGCAATTTTATTTCGATTGTACGCAACACTCATTTGTGGTAAACCTTCAACTTTTTCAATGATGATATCCGATGCCCCATCAACATGTTGGATAAGTGATTTTATTTCGTTGGCTTTTTTTGCTAAAACGGATAAGTCTTCGCCAAAAATTTTGATGGCGACATCGGCCCTAACGCCAGTAATAAGTTCGTTAAAGCGCATTTCGATGGGTTGAGTAAATTCTACTTCCATACCAGGAATGATAGCAAGCACTTTTTTGAATTTATCGGCTAATTCGTCTTTGCTTTCAGCGGATACCCACTCATCCTTAGGTTTCAGTTTAATGATAACATCACTTTCTTCCATACTCATTGGGTCGGTTGGTACTTCGGCGGCACCAATTCTGCTTACCACTTGGTCTACTTCTGGGAAATTGCTTAAAAGTAATTTTTCTATTTTGGTTGTTGTTTCAATAGTTTTACCGAGTGAAGTTCCGGTTTTTAAGACGGGCTGGATTACAAAATCACCTTCATCTAGAGTGGGAACAAACTCGCCTCCCATGGTACTAAATAACCAAATGCTAATTGCGAGTAAAAACCCTGCTAGTGCAACCACTACTTTTTTGTGTTCTAAGGCCCAATGAATACTTGGTGTGTATAGTTTGGTTAGGAATTTCATCAACTTAACAGAAATGTTTTTATCACTTTGTTTATGGGGTTTTAAAAACATTGATGAAATAACGGGCACATAAGTCAAACAAAAAATTATGGCTCCAATTAAGGCAAAACTGAAAGTTAATGCCATTGGTTTAAACATTTTACCTTCCACACCACTTAATGATAAAATGGGTATAAAAACAATTAGAATAATGAGTTGTCCAAAAATGGCAGAATTCATCATTTTTGAGGCACTTTTTAGGGTAATAGAATCTATGGATGCTTGTTGGTTTTCAAAAGAAAGGGCTTGAATTTTGGCGCTTTTCGTTGTTATTTGAAACGCGATAAATTCTACAATAATTACGGCGCCATCAATAATAATCCCGAAATCTATAGCACCTAAACTCATTAAATTGGCATCAATACCAAAAATGTTCATTAAGGAAATGGCGAATAATAAACACAACGGAATAACCGAAGCTACAACGAGGCCTGAGCGTATATTTCCTAGTAGTAAGACCACCACGAAAATGACGATAAGCGATCCTAAAATTAAATTTTCGGCCACTGTAAAAGTTGTTTTCCCAATTAGTTCGCTGCGCTCTAAAAAACCGTTAATATAAACGCCCTCAGGCAAAGTTTTTTGTACGGAAGCAACACGTTCCTTAACGGCATCAATCACTTCTTTGGAATTTCCATCTTTCAACATCATAATTTGGCCGAGTACTTTTTCGCCTTCACCATTACCAGTTATGGCTCCAAAGCGCGTGGCACTTCCAAAGCCTACTTTAGCAACATCTTTTATGTAAATAGGTAGTCCATTGTTTTTTATAACAATATTCTCAATATCTTCAAGCGAGGTTACCAAACCTTCACCACGTATAAAAAAGGCTTTGTTGGATTTTTCAATATAACCGCCACCAGCTACACTATTATTTTTTTCTAGTGCATCAAAAACAGACCGATAATTAATATTCATTGCTTTCAACTTTTCAGGATTTATAGCAATTTCATATTCTTTTAGATTGCCTCCCCAGGTATTTACTTCTACAACTCCGGGAATTCCTGAAAGCTGACGTTTTACAATCCAATCTTGTATAGTACGTAGTTCGGTGGCAGAGTAACGGTCTTTAAATTCGGGTTTTACATCTAAAATGTATTGATAAATTTCTCCCAAACCAGTGGTTATTGGTCCCATTTCAGGAGAACCAAAACCTTTCGGAATCTTTTCTGTGGCCGATTTTATTTTTTCAGCAATTAATTGTCTCGGTAAATAGGTTCCCAGGCTTTCTTTAAATACAATGGTAACAACGGATAGTCCAAATTTTGAAACCGAGCGAATTTCTTCAACACCTGGAAGATTCGCCATTTCTAATTCTACCGGATAGGTAATAAATTGCTCTACATCTTGTGTTGATAAATTTCGTGATGTCGTTATAACTTGTACTTGGTTGTTAGTAATATCTGGTACGGCACCAATGGGGATTTGGGTTATCGAATAAATTCCGAAGCCAATAACCGATGCTATAAAAAGTAGCACGACAAGCTTATTCTTTAAGCTGAATTTAATTATGGTTTCTAGCATAATCCACTTTAATGAAAATTGATAAATGCCATTCAAAAAAGAATTTGAATAGTTTTAAAAGAAATATTTATAAAGGAATTAAGCTATTTTTGGCGGCTGAAAAACAGTAGGTTTTTCAAAAGAAGAGAAGGGCTCTTTATAAAAAAAGTTAAGAGGAATTTCCGTAATCATCGGGGAATATACGGCGTATGATAATGTTTTTAATAGTGTGAAGGACGTGTTAATATGAGAACACATATGGTGGTCATCTTTAAATGGCAAATTCTCATGCCCTTGATGTTTGTTTTGATGAGACGCCATTTTTTCACCATAATGTTCCGAGATAAATTCTAAAAAATCATCGCCATAAACTACTTGATGATATTTCGCATGTTGTATTAAGGCGTTGAGCCTTGAAAGGTCATCAACGTTAATATTGAAACTTTGAACAAGAATCAAAAAAGAATATATTACAACAATACATTTACTCATATCAAAACAATATTACAAAAAATATTGTTTTTTAAACAGTTATATTTAGTTAAAAATAAGCTTTTAACTGAACAGTGCCTGTGTGTATGGTATTGCTTGTTTCGGTTTTTCGGCCGAAGTAACTCAGATTTAAATCTAGAAAATCAGTTAGTTTTTTTTGTGCTAACAAGCTCCAAGTAAAGTTTTTGCCAGGTTGTAGTCCCTCTAGCATTTGATACGACACTGGTGTGTTTGCATTACCATTAAAGCTATTGGAGAAGAAGTTAAGCTCCCCAATTATAGAACTTTTTTGGTTTGAAGCGAATGTAAAAGAAGTGCCGTATTTCTGTTGTTTTAAACTTTCTAAATCGCCAACAGTATTCTCTTTTTTGGCATATTGATAAAAGATATCGAAACGGGAATTATCGTTAAATAAATACGACAGTTTTGGATTGAAACTAGTTTCATCAAAATTATAATTTTTACTAACATAGTTTTCGCTAATGCTTTCATTAGTATCAAAATCTGATTGTAATGTAACCAACCAACTTGCAGTTATTTTATGATTGAAGTTAAATTGATGACTACTTAAAGCATTTTCTATATATCCAATAGATAAAACACTCCTAGTTTTGTTTGAAAGATAAGTGTAAGAAGCTGTATAGTGCTGTTTTCCGCGATTGAAGAACAACACATTTCTGAAATTTAGTTGAAGCCCTAATTGGTTTTCTTCATTGTTTTCAAATGGGTTTAAGTTGAAGCTACCACCATCGCGTTTTAACTTTCTATCTACCAAATAACTTGTTTGGTTATAGAAATGAGACCAGAATTTTTGTGAATTGTTTTTTGAAACCGACCATTTTGAAGGGTTAATAGTTAGTGTTTGACTAAATCTATTTTGATGCGTTTTTATATATACTTGGTTGGGTAATAACACCCGAATGTATTTTCCTTGGTCTTGAAATTGGGCAATTTCAAACTCTTCTAGTTCCTGAATGTTGTTCCCGTTGTAATCGATCCAAGTATAAGTGCCTTGTCCTGGTTCCACTTCTACGTAAGTAAAATCTTGTTGTGCCAAGGTGCCCGAATTGGTTTCAAAAAGAGTATTCCATTGAACAATTTGTTGAAATAGTTTTTGATTGAATTGTAATCTAGAGTTTAAAGATTGTTCATCATCAACACCTTCGTCTTCATTTTTTAAAGTTCTATAATTAGTGAAAATTGCTAAATTGGTGTTGGTGTTTTGGATAAGTCGTGTATCTATATAAAAAGTGTTCGATGTGTTAACTTTTTGTAATTGATTGTTACGAATACTGTCATTCACTCTATTTTTATAACCAAATTCGGTAAAGATCTTCGTGCTATCTCCAACCCCATAAAATACTTCGTAAGATTTGAATTTCTGACTTAAATCTGTTAATTCGTCAGTAGCTATCTCCTTTTGTTGATTGTCTTCAATAGCCAATTTTGTGCCTAACCAGCTTTTAGGTAGACTATAGGTTATTTGGTTGGAAGATCTTAAAAAAGTAGAGCTATTTTCAGTAGAACTCGCATTTAAGACACTTGAAAAAGAGGTAATTCTAAACTTATTTAGCAATAATAATGTGTTGAAGACATGCCTGTTACCATTAAAATTTTTGGAATAGCCTAAATGTTCAAATTGATAAGTAACATTTCCTTTTTTTTGGTGATATAAATTGAATCCAGAAGTTAATAAAGTTTGATGCCCTAAATCTGTATTTAAACTTGTTGATGAGGCATCATTTAAATTCCAATCTCGATTAAATTCCGCATTGTACAATCGCTCAATAGTTTTGAAATTTCTTTGTATGAAATCGCCATCAGCGAATACATTTAGATTCCATAAACTATCATTTTTAACAAGTCCTTGCGATATTTTAAGTTTACCCGCAAACCCATCGTTATTGGAGTCATCCAAAGTAGAAAACAGGTTTAAATCATTTTTACTGCCTGCAGCTTCAAAAGTAATAGACGTTTTTTTGGAAGGGTTGTAAGTACCATTAATTACTGCAATTTGAAGTTTTGTAGGTGCAATAAGCTGGGTAATTGGTGCGTAATTACCTTGTGAAACACCAATAAATTCATAGATGTTATTAATGGCATTGGTGCTTTTTAAGATGTAATCCCCTTGGTTTGTGCCAACTTCCGAAAAGGTTACACGATATAAAGTATCTTCTGGATTGTTGGAAAATACAAAAGCTTCAACACCATCTATTAACTCTTTTTTGTATAGAATTCGATTATCGTTTTGGGATTCTTCAACTTCCGAAGGTGCTACCATAAGCGTACTGTCATCGCCTGCATTGGAAAGAATTTGTACTTGTGCTTCAGATAAATTTTGCTGCAAGGGTTGGTTTTTAGCATCGTTTTCAGAATAAACAGAAACTCCAATACTTAATTTTTCATTCTCAAATCGGGCACCACCGTAAGCTACTAAACGTGAATAATTACGTTCGCTATATTGGTAATCTACCGTAATACGCATTTCGGAAGTAATTGGGAAGGTGGAATTGAAAATAATTTCTCCTGCATTATAATCAATAATATAATCTTTGTCTTCTCCACGCTGTTTCATCACGCCATTTACATAAACGGTTTCACTACCCGAGACTATAAGTACGTATAACTGGCCACTTTCACCTTGTAATTTATAAGGTCCTTGGTTGCCTTCTTGGGCTATAAAGGTACTTCGGGTAAATTGGCCTCGTACTAAAGCTCCCGCAGCGAATAAATTTGTTTTGGAAGTTTCGTTGTCTATCGTGCCAGTTACCGATAAACCTTGAACACGTTTAGAGAAATTAGCGAAATAAGAATTATTGTTTTGTAAATCGATATCGCCTGCACGGATGTTCCATTTTTCACTATACAATTCAATAAAAACTTGGTCGAATTCATCTAAACGCTGGCTATAGCCACTTTCTTGCAAAGGTATATTGGCGTCTTGAATAGATGCTCGTAAAGAAACTTTATCATTCAGTTTACCTGAAATTTGAAGGTCCAATTCACTGTTTAATACCGAGTTCTGATTGTTACCAACAGTAACGCCTCGCGAAATACTTCCAGAAGTTGTTAATCCATCAAAAGGAATGAAGTTTTTGGTTTCATTTGGTTGCGATAGTTGGTAGAGTTTTTGGATATTAGAAGTGTTTTCAACAATAATAGCCTCATCTAATTGTTTGTACGTTTTGGTTAAAAACTCGGGAAATTTCAAATAATTGATAATAATGGAGTCTGTTTCAATAGGTGTTGTGAATTTTAATATGGCCTTGCCAAAATCAACTTTATAAAATGAACTATCTATAATTGAATTGTTTTTTAGCTTAATAGAAAAGAAATTCGAATTGATACTGACACTATCTATCACAATAGTATCGCTTATAGCTACTTTTTTAGTTCTATAATTTGAATTTTGAGCCAGTCCATAAAACCCAATAAAAAAAATAAGAAGACAGATTATAAACTTCATTAGATACTTAAACTTAAAATAGTTTAAATTATTTTGTTAATAGTTTTCGTTAAATGTGGCCTAAAATAATAGTGTAAAAGTAACGCATTATTTATTTTAGCTGAAATTAACTAGCTTTTAAAAAGTGAGTTATCACAATAGAGGTTGGGATTTTTTAAACATATTTGAAATGAAAATTATATCATATAACGTAAATGGCATCCGTGCAGCACTTAACAAAGGGTTTATAGATTGGTTAAAAAGTGCTAGTCCTGATGTTATTTGTTTGCAAGAAATTAAAGCTTTAAAAGAACAGCTAGATTTAGATTTATTTATAGAGGCAGGTTATACCTACAATTATTGGTTTAGTGCACAAAAAAAAGGCTATAGTGGCGTTGCTATTTTAAGTAAAATAAAACCAAACCATGTAGAATATGGCACAGGAATTGCTTCCATGGATTTTGAAGGTAGAAATTTGCGAGCCGATTTTGATGGCTTATCGGTTATGAGTTTGTATTTGCCATCAGGAACCAATGATGCTCGATTAGACCATAAGTTTGAATATATGGACATGTTTCAAAACTATATAACGGAACTTAAAAAAACCATTCCTAATTTAGTTGTTTGTGGCGATTATAACATCTGCCATGAAGAAATTGACATCCATAACCCTAAAGGATTAAGTAAAGTTTCAGGGTTTTTACCTGCCGAACGTAAATGGTTAGGTGCTTTTATAGATGCTGGTTTTACCGATTCTTTCCGTCATTTAAATAAGGAGCCAAACCATTATACCTGGTGGAGTTACCGCGCTAATTCAAGAGCCAATAACAAAGGTTGGCGATTAGATTATGCCATGGTTTCAAACGCCATACAAGAAAAGATAAAAAGAGCCGTTATATTATCGGATGCAGTACATAGTGATCATTGTCCGATACTATTAGAAATTGAAAATTAAAACCAATAGATAAAAACCAAACCATAAAGAAATTAAAAAATGATAAAAAGATTTTCCTTAGTAGCCTTAACTTTAGTGCTTCTATCTTCGTGCGTTTCCCCTAAAATTTATAAAGATTTAGAAGCAAAATACGCCAATTTAAAACAAGCTAATAGAAAGCTTGCCGATGAAAATGAAGATTTACTTTTCGATAAAACCAAAGCAGAAAACGAGTTAAAACAATTAAAAACAGATTATGCTGCGGTACTTGCACAACGTAATAAATTACAAAGTGATTACGATGCAACAAAATCAAATCTAGATGCGCTTAAATCGTCTTATGATGCTTTAGAGAAGAATAGCTCAGCGTCTATTTCAGCTAATTCAGAAAAAAATAGAGAATTATTGGCTCAATTAGAAGCTAAAGAACAAGCGTTGGCCGATGAAAATCAACGATTAGAAAATCTTAAAAAACAATTGCAAGATCGTTCAAATCGTATTGCGGAACTTGAGAAAGTAATTTCAGATAAAGATGCAGCCATGACGGCCTTAAGAGAAGCAATATCTAAAGCTTTAACCGATTTTGAAGGTAAAGGTTTAACGGTAGAGCAACGCGATGGCAAAGTTTATGTTTCTATGGAAAACAAATTGCTTTTCAGCTCGGGTAGTTGGGCAGTAGGAGCAGAGGGTCGTCGTGCCGTTCAGCAATTGGGAGCTGTTTTAGCTAATAACCCAGATATCGCCATCTTAATTGAAGGCCATACCGATAACGTTCCGTACCAAGGTAGTGGCCAAATTGTAGGTAACTGGGATTTGTCTACCAAACGTGCTACAGCAATCGTTAACATTTTAAGAGAAAACGCTTCTATAAATGCTGAAAACTTAACAGCTGCCGGTAGAGGAGAGTTTGCTCCTGTTGCAACTAATGAAACGCCTGAAGGAAGAGCTAAAAACAGACGTATAGAAGTAATTTTAACACCCAAGTTAGATGAACTTTCTAAGTTGTTAAACGAAAATTAATATTTTGGCGTTACCACAGGGGTCGGGCTATACACTATATCTTTTTAAAACGTCATAGCGAGGACGAAGGACGTGGCCATTTATCGAATTCTCGTTCTTCCCCTATTTATTACTACCATGTTTTAAAAAGGATAGCGTTTCTATCCCTAACGCAAAAAACAAACATGAACACTATTTTTAAACCTTTCAGTTCAATTGTAACTGAAAGGTTTTTTATCTTTATACTTTCATGTAAAAAGTCTAAAAATCCAAAGAATATCTGTCTAAACAATCTAAAATGAAATATACCACCTTACCAAAAACCGATATAAAAGTTAGTAAAATATGTCTGGGTTCCATGACCTGGGGAAATCAAAATACCGAGGCCGAAGGACATACTCAGTTGGATTATGCATTTCAACAAGGTATTAATTTTATAGATACAGCCGAAATTTACCCAGTTCCGGCATCTGCCGAAACTCAAGGTCGTACCAGTAAGATTATTGGAACCTGGTTAAAAAAAACGGGTTACAGAGATAAGCTTGTACTTGCTTCAAAAATTGCTGGAGTAGGTGATTATACGGCGCATATTCGTACTACTGGTTTTAGTAAAGAAGCAATAGCCGATGCGGTAAATGGCGAGTTAAAACGATTGCAAACCGATTATATTGATATTTTTCAATTACATTGGCCAGAACGTGAAACTAACCGATTTGGAATTAGAAATTATACCTTAGATACTAAATGGGAAGATAATTTTAACGACATACTTCATGGTTTAGAAGAGGTTATTAAAACTGGGAAAATCAGGTATGCAGGATTGTCCAACGAAAATGCTTGGGGTACCATGCGCTATCTAGAGGAATCTAAAATCCATGGTTTGCCAAGAATAAAAACCATTCAAAATGCCTATTCTTTGTTAAATAGAACATTTGAAAGTGATCTGGCCGAAGTGTCTTTACGAGAGCATGTTGGTTTATTGGCCTATTCTCCAATGGCTTTTGGGGTACTTTCAGGTAAATATATTAAAGGTATTGAGACTGAAAACTCAAGATTGAAATTATTTTCAAGATTCACAAGATATAGTAGTGAGCAATGTGCGGAAGCCACCAAACGTTATCTGAAAATTGCAGAAGATCATAATATGACTTTAGCTCAAATGAGTTTGGCTTTCGTTACACAACAAGCTTTTGTAACAAGCACCATTATCGGGGCAACGAATTTAGAGCAACTTAAAGAAAATATTGATAGTATTAATATTGTTTTAAGTGATGAGGTCATGGCACAAATTAATGCTGTTAACGATGTAATACCTAATCCCGCGACTTAACTGAAAATTATATTTAAAATATCATGTGCTATCTAAAAACTCTATTATTCTTTCTATTTTTTTTTAATATTAATACTATTATAGCACAAGATATGGATGCTCATAAATGGAAAAATAGAGTGCTATTAGTACTATCTGATGATGATAACAATCTGATTTTTAAAAACCAGATTAATGAATTTAAAGCACATGAAAAGGAACTTAAAGATCGAAAATTAATTGTATATCAAATAAGTAAAGAGGGGTATGCCATTGGTTTAAATCAAGTTTCAAATTGGCAAAAAACTACTAAAACATATAAGATATATAAGAAGGATAAAAAATCTAGTTTTGAGATTATACTTATAGGATTAGATGGTGGTGAAAAACTCAGACAATCAGATTTTATAACTTCTGAAGCCTTGTTTCGGGTAATTGATGTAATGCCTATGAGACGTTCCGAATTGAAAAATAAATAGATTTAAAATATAACGATATGATTTTTAATGGTAATAGCCTTAGTTTAAAAAGGTGTGCCAAATTTAAATTATACGTAAATTGAAGTAGTAAAAACACACAAAATAAATTTGATAATAATATGAAATGGCAAGGTAGAAGGAAGAGTTCTAATATAGATGACCGTAGAGGAAGAAGTAGTGGTTCCGGACAAGGTATAGGTGGGTTTAGCCCGACGCTTTTAGCGCCCTTAGTTAAATTACTTTTTTCAAAATTAGGACTTTTTATAGTTGGCGGTTTTTTAGTAGTGTCTCTAATTATGGGTAAAAATCCACTATCTTTAATAACCCAATTGTTGGGTGGTGGATTAACGCCAACTGAAACAGGCGTGCCCTATCAAGCCTCGGCTAAAGATGAAGAATTGGCTGAATTTAGTGCAACCATTTTGGCAAATACTGAAGATGTTTGGAACAGTCTTTTAAATAATTATAGAGAACCTACCTTGGTGCTTTTTACAGGTTCGGTATCTTCTGCTTGTGGATCTGCTTCAAGTGCTACTGGACCATTTTATTGCCCAGGCGATGAAAAATTGTATATCGACTTAAGTTTTTTTGATGATATGGAGCGTCAATTGAAGGCACCGGGAGATTTTGCTCAAGCCTATGTCATTGCACACGAAGTAGGCCATCATATTCAAAAAATTATGGGTACTACAGATAAAATGAATCGCTTAAGAGGACAGGTATCTCAAACTGAATATAATAAATACTCTGTAATGTTGGAGCTCCAAGCCGATTTTTTAGCTGGTGTTTGGGCACATCATTCTCAAAAAATGACACAGATGATGGAATCTGGAGATCTTGAAGAGGCTATGAATGCTGCCAATGCCATTGGTGATGATAGATTACAAAAACAATCTAGTGGCAGGGTCGTACCAGATTCGTTCACTCATGGAACTTCTGCACAACGGATGCGTTGGTTTAAGAAAGGATTTGAAACGGGTGATTTATCGCAAGGTGATACGTTCAGTGCAACTTCGCTATAGTTTTTTTATGTTATGAAGCTTTTTTAGAAAGGAGTTAAAACAATATCATTCAACACCTTTGGTTATAGCTATCCCAGTTAATGTGCGATAAAAATCGTGGGAATTTGGTTTGTCATTAAGAATCCAAGACCTTTAAAGTTATCTTAAAACTTTAGTCTTTATTTTATAATTAAGTGCGAATTTTCTATCTTATGAGATAAATAAAAAAGGCAAATAATATGAAAATTATACAATTTAAAGACGAGCCATTGGCGCATTATTCCTATGCTATAATTAGTAACGAGCAAATGGCAATAGTGGACCCTTCCAGAAATGTAAAACAATATTATGAATTAGCGGAAGCTGAGAATGCAAAAATTACAACAATTTTTGAAACTCATCCACATGCCGATTTTGTAAGTGGTCATTTGCAAATACATAGAGAAACAGGAGCAACCATATATGTTAGTAAACTTGTAGAAGCAAATTATCCACATAAAGCTTTTGATGATGGTGATGTATTAAAGTTGGGTATCATTACATTTAAGGCCATAAACAGCCCGGGGCACTCACCAGATAGTATTACGATTATTGCTGAAGATGATGCTAAAAATTATGCCATGTTTTCGGGAGACACCTTATTTATTGGCGATGTTGGTCGACCAGATCTACGTGAAAAATCTGGTAATATGAAATCTAAACGAGAAGAATTGGCAAAAAGCATGTACCATACCATAAAAAACAAGTTTAATCATTTGCCAGATAATACAATCGTGTATCCGGCACATGGAGCGGGTTCTCTATGTGGCAAAAATATGAGTGACGACGCTTCAAGTACTCTGGGCAAGGAAAGAAACGAGAACTGGGCATTTAAGAGTATAACTGAAGCCGAGTTTGTGGATCATATTTTAAAAGACCAACCCTTTATTCCTTCTTATTTTGGTTTTAATGTAGATTTAAATAAAGCGGGCGCTGATAGTTTTGAATTAAGTAGTTCCAAGCCATCATTTCAATTTCAGGTTAATGGGTTTAATGAAAATGATGCCTTAGTTATAGATGTTAGAAATCACGATGATTATAAGAAAAATCATTTAAATAAGAGTATTAACATTAAGGCAGAAACAGAGGATGACAAGTTTGAAACTTGGTTGGGGTCTATTGTTAAACCTAAAGAATCTTTTTATGTTGTATTGAATTCTATAAAAGATCGTGATGATATTTTAAATAGAATAGCTAAGATTGGTTATGAAAAGCAATTGAAAGGTATGATGACATTGGCACATGCCACTTTTGAAAGCTCAGAAGACTTTAATTTGGAAGCTTTTAAAAATGATTTAGATGCCTATACTATTATTGATATTAGAAATAAAAGTGAAGTTGAAGAAGGCAAATTCTTTGAATCTGCCATTCCAATTCCTCTTAATGAGTTAAGAGATTCTAAAGATAAAATTCCTACAAACAAACCTATTGTGGTGCATTGTGCTGGTGGTTATCGTAGTGCAGCGGGAAGCAGTATTATTGAAAATATGTTAGATGATGTTAATGTTTATGATTTAGGTGATGATGTGTCGGAGTTTAAGGATTAAGGTAATAAATGAAATCTTTTTAATTTAATGGAATACGAACTTTTGCAATAGCGATTGAAGTGGATAGCTTTTGCAAAACTTCCATGTATGGTTTTGCAAAACTAATAGCGTAAAGCGCGGTGCTTTAGCAATTGCCCATATTTAAAATTAAAAGCTTAAAAATGTTATTGCTTCACAATGTCTGCAATGCTGCTTAAAACTAAAAAGCCCTTACTAATAGACTAGTAAGGGCTTTTAATTAATTAGTGGCTTCTTGAAGTTTATAAAAATCGTATAATTTCTTGTTGTAAGGATAATCCCAGCAGCCCATTCTATGGAATAAGTCGCCACCAAATCCTTTTTTGTATATGTGTACGCCATGCAGCGGATGCTTACGGTTTAAATTTGGAGCGGAGCCAAACATATCGTACTCGGTACAACCCCAGGCTTTTGCTATGCGTATAGATTCCCATTGCAGGGCATAACTAGCCATGGCGTTGTTTTTAGACGATTTAGAGGCGCCATATAAATAAGTGCCTCTTTTTTTTGTTAAAACTAAAAACATGGAGGATAGGAATTTACCATCAATATCTGCCATGAGCATTTTCACAGTAGTACCGTTTTTGGTATTGTCTTGGTTCTTTAATATGGTTGTAAAGAATTCTTGATTTTGTAAAGGGATACCATGACGTTTTGCTGTTTCTAAGTATAATTTATACCAGATGTCTATATGATCGATGCCGTATTCACGAACTTTAATGCCTTTTTTATTCGCCTTTCTTACGTTGTATCGGGTGTTATAACGCATGTTTGAAAGTAACTCTTTTTCGTTTAATGTTAAATCGAGGAAAAAAGTGTTTTTAGGTAGGTTGTCTTGCACGCTTTTTTGTAGGTTCCAATTGGTTGTGCCAAAATTCATTCTAAACTCTTGAGTTTGATTAGGGGGTGGGCCTTGCCAATTTCCAGCGTTATCAAAATATTCTTTTTCAACAGCCCATTGGTTTTCCCAAATTAAGTCATAACGGATGAAAATACAATTAGGAGGTAAGTATGGTTTTATGGATTCGGATAAGTATTCCAGAAATATACCTTGGTTTTCAAAGGTTGGTTCTAGTTTTGGTCCGTATGGTACGTAAGCAATACAGGCGTCATCGTTTACGTATTTAATAAGAATTAATAAGTCTTCAATTACGTTCTCTGAGGAATTCGCTGTGCTATTTAAAAGATTTTTGGAAATGGTTAGTTCAAATCCTAGTGGTATAAATCCTTGATTTTTTTTTACACGTCCCCAAAAAGGTGTTTGGGGTAATATATTTGTTGCTTTAAATTCTTCAATGTTTTTTCGCTCTAACTCACAAACCATTCCTTTTTTGCTGCAAAAATACGGAATCATATACGTAATTTAAAATAATTTGCGGATTGATTACCACTTTTATTCAATTTTTATCTATATAAGTGCATGCAAATAAGCTAATTAACTGAAATTAGAACGGTTTTAGTTTAATTAGTTTGTATTAAGCTGTAGTAACGAAAAAACCCCTAACTATATAAATAGTAAGGGGTCTAGGTTATTTAATTTGATTACCATCTTTGTCAAAAAAATGATATTCTAAATACGTGTAAGCATCTCTTGGTAAAATTTTAACCCATTTTTTATGTTCAAAAAACCATTTTGAACGAGTTGATGGAAAACCTTTTGTTAAAAAGGCAGCTATAAAAGGATGTGTGTTTAAAGTCAGCTTTGTATAGTCTTTTTTTAATAATTGTTCTAGGTCGTATTTAATTTTAGATACGATTCCTATTGGTGCCTCTACCTCCGATCCATTATTAACTTCATCAGGATTTTCTTCCTTCGTTTTAATGTTCATTTCTGGGCGGACGCGTTGTCGTGTTATTTGTATTAAACCAAATTTACTAGGAGGTAGAATTTTGTGTTTCGCTCTGTCGTCTTTCATTTCATCACGAAGGTGATTGAAGAGTTTTTGTCTGTTTTCGGCGCTAGACATATCAATAAAATCAACTACTATAATACCACCCATATCGCGTAAACGCAATTGGCGTGCCATTTCGGTAGCCGCTATTAAGTTAACTTCTAGTGCTGTATCCTCCTGGTTGTTAGCCTTGTTTGAACGGTTTCCGCTGTTTACATCTATAACATGTAGTGCTTCAGTGTGTTCTATAATTAGATACGCACCTTTTGCCATAGAAACGGTTTTGCCAAACGAGGTTTTAATTTGTCTTTCAATCCCAAATTTTTCAAAAATGGGGATGTTAGAATTATACAATTTTACGATTGATTCTTTATTAGGTGCAATTTCTTGCACGTAATCTTTAATTTGAATGTACAGTGCTTCATCATCAACATGAATAGCTGTAAAGGAGTCGTTAAATATGTCTCGTAAAATGGACGAGGCTTTATTCATTTCACCTAAAACTTTACTTGGATGATGTGCCTTGTTAAGTTTTTTACACATTGCGGTCCAGCGACCTAACAAATTTTGTAAATCTTTATCTAATTCGGCTACTTTTTTGCCTTGTGCTACGGTGCGTACAATAATGCCGAAACCTGGTGGCGTAATGCTTTTAACCAATCGTTTTAACCGATCTTTTTCTTCTTTGTCTTCTATTTTTTGAGAAATAGAAATACGGCTAGAAAAAGGTACTAAAACGATATATCTACCGGCAATAGATAGCTCGGAGCTAATTCTAGGGCCTTTGGTGGATATGGGTTCTTTTACTATTTGTACCAATAGCGATTGATTTGATTTTAAGACATCAGATATCTTTCCGTCTTTATCAATATCTTTTTCAAATGGGAAATTTTTTAAAGTAAAATCTTTTAATTTACCTGTGCTTACACTTTTTGTGAATTTTAAAAGTGAAGGTAGCTTAGGACCTAAATCATGATAATGCAAAAATGCATCTTTTTCATACCCTACATTAACAAATGCAGCATTTAGTCCAGGAACAGCTTTTCGTATTTTGGCTATAAACACATCACCAACCGAAAAATTGTTACCATCTTCGTCTTTCTGTAATTCAATAAGTTTTCCATCTTTTAATAAGGCAAAATCAACGTGCTCGGAACCAGATCGAATAATCAATTCTTTATCCATTAAGTTAATTTTTATCCATACTTTTTAGTATGCAGTCTTAGTTTACGGTTTTCAGTTATTGTTTACTGATAATTGTAACGGCTTACTGCAAACAGAATTGTACAGATGGATTAAACAATATTTTTCACAGGATTTTTAATATCCGTGGAGTTCATAAAACGCTACAAGCGTCTAAAAATTTAATGAACTCATTTCAAAGAACTTTTTGTTGTTAAAAACCAAAAAAGTAGCTATTAAAACTACTTTTTAGGGTTTATTTTTTCTTTTTGTGACGGTTAGCGCGTCTACGTTTCTTACGTTTGTGCGTCGCTACCTTATGTCTCTTACGTTTTTTACCACTTGGCATAAATAGTGTCTTTTATGATTAATAATTTATTTTAATACTGAAACAAGTTCAGCACTTGCATTTTTATTTAACGTCCACATTTGATTTAACGCCTTCAACAAAAACTTTTGCTGGCTTAAATGCAGGGATATTGTGAGATGGAATTTTAATGGTAGTGTTTTTTGAAATGTTTCTACCAGTTTTCTCTGCTCTAGTTTTAATAATAAAGCTACCAAAACCTCTTAAGTAAACATTATCACCGCTCTCTAAAGAAGATTTCACTTCTTCCATAAATGTCTCAACAGTTGCTTGAACATCACCTTTTTCAATTCCTAATTTATCAGAAATTTTTGCTACTATATCAGCCTTAGTCATTTTAATATTATTTTTTAAGTTACTATAAATTCTAAAAGGGATGCAAATATAGGAATTTAAAATTCAATATTTCAAACCTAATTCATTAAAATTTAAGATTATAAACGTTTATTTTTGTTTGCTGTATTTATTTAATTAATGAATTTTTCAAAAACTATAATCCATTGGTATTCAAATAATAAACGCGAACTACCTTGGCGACAAACAACCGACCCTTATCAAATTTGGCTATCCGAAATCATCTTACAACAAACGCAAGTGGTTCAAGGTTTGCCATATTTCGTCAAATTTACACATCATTTTCCGTCTGTTTTTCAATTAGCGAGAGCACAGGAAGACGAAGTTTTAAAACTATGGCAGGGATTGGGTTATTATTCTAGAGCTCGAAATTTACATGCTACTGCAAAACATATTGCTAATGAGTTAGGCGGTAAGTTTCCTAATACATATAGAGACTTATTAAAACTGAAAGGTATTGGCGATTATACGGCTAGTGCTATTGCTTCCATTTGCTTTAATGAAGTTGCCGCTGTAGTAGATGGTAATGTATATCGTGTGCTGTCTCGTTTTTTTGGTATTGCTACACCTATTAACTCTGCCCAAGGCACTAAGGAATTTAAATTATTGGCGCAGGAATTGATTGATGTTAATAACCCGGCCACCTTTAATCAAGCCATAATGGAGCTGGGGGCAACTCAGTGTAAACCGCAAAATCCAGATTGTAGTGTGTGTCCTTTGAATACTGGTTGCATCGCTTTTAATAAGAATAGAATTTCAGAATTACCAGTAAAGTTAAAAGCAGCAAAAGTTAAAAAGAAGTATTTTAATTTTTTGGTTTTTATTTTTGAAGATGGAAAAACCATTTTAGAAAAGCGTGAAGGTAAAGGGATTTGGCAAAACCTTTACCAGTTTCCTTTAATAGAGACCAAAGAGAACCTAAATTTTGAAGTTTTTGGTGAATTGGTTAAAAAACACAAATTAGTACAGAATCAGGAATTTGAATTGGTACTATATAATGAAGATCCAATTATTCATAAATTATCTCACCAACATTTATATACTAAATTCTGGATTGTTAAGGTTACCGGTACTTCTAATAACGGAGTTCCCATAACTGAAATGGAGGAATATGCAGTGCCAATATTAATTGGTAATTTTATAGAACGTTTTAATTTTGATTTGGTTAATACATTCAATTGAAATTTTTTATTAATTTTAAAAAAACGAAAAGCAAGTAGTTAAAATGCAAAGCAATTCAGTAATTTTGCTTTCTTATTAAAAACAAACATTATGTCTGGAACTTTAAATAAAGTAATGCTAATTGGTCATTTAGGTGACGATGTTAAAATGCATTATTTTGAAGGTGGTGGTTGTGTAGGCAGATTTCCTTTGGCTACTAACGAAACCTATACGAGGAAGGAAACCAATGAACGTATTACTAATACGGAATGGCATAATATTGTGGTTAGAAATAAAGGTGCTGAAATTTGTGAAAAGTATTTGAGTAAAGGTGATAAGGTATATATTGAAGGCCGATTGAAAACGAGAAAATGGCAAGATGAAAGCGGTGTTGAGCGCTATTCTACAGAAATTCAATGTACCGATTTTACATTTTTAAGTACAAAAAAAGAAAGTGAAGCTAATGCAGCCAGTACAACGAATAGTGCGGCTCCTGCAGAACAAAAACCAGTTGCTAAACCACAAAATACTCCAGAACCTATTGTTGGAGAGGAAGAAGATGATTTACCTTTTTAATATGAAATATCTCGATTTAACGAGATTACTTTGTGTAACTAAAACTCTAATAGTTGGATCCTGACCCCACGCATTTTTTAAATTTAATTTCAACAATTGACACTTCAGTTGTTTTAGGTATTATATTATTATTTTTGCTCCTATTATGTTCTGCCCTTATTTCAGGTTCGGAAGTAGCATTGTTTTCACTCACAAGAACGGAAATAGATAAGGGTCTGGAGGTTAATTCAAAACGCATTCAAATAATTGCACGTTTGTTGGACCGTCCTAAAAAATTACTCGCCACCATACTTGTAGCTAATAATTTTATTAATATAGGTATCGTTATTCTGTTTGCCTATTTAAGTGGTGATTTGTTTTTAGGTATTTCTTCTCCAGTTTTAAAATTTATCATAGAGGTGGTAATTGTTACCTTTTTAATTTTGTTATTTGGTGAAATTCTTCCTAAAATTTACGCAAGTAGAAACAATTTAAAGTTTGCCACTTTTATGGCTTATCCACTTAGTGTATTGGATGTTTTGTTATCGCCTTTAAGTTTGCCAATGCGAAGTGTAACCATTGGTATTCATAATAAATTAGGAAAGCAAAAGTCCAACTTAAGTATCGATCAGTTATCGCAGGCTTTAGAGCTAACAAGTAAAGAAGATACTACTAAAGAGGAACATAAAATACTTCAAGGTATAGTCTCTTTTGGTAATACTGATACGAAGCAGGTGATGCGGCCTAGAATAGATATTTTTGCCCTAAATATTGAGCAGAAATATACGGACATTATACCTGAGATTGTAAAAAATGGGTATTCCAGAATTCCTGTTTATAAAGATAATATCGATTCTATAAAGGGAATTCTTTATGTAAAAGATTTATTACCCTATATAGATAGAAAGCAGTTTGATTGGACAAGCTTGATGCGCGAACCTTTTTTCGTGCCAGAAAACAAAAAGTTGGACGATTTAATGGCCGATTTTCAGGAGATGAAAGTGCATCTGGCAGTAGTGGTAGATGAGTATGGTGGTACTTCTGGCCTTATTTCTTTAGAAGATATTATTGAAGAAATTGTAGGAGATATAAGTGATGAGTTTGATGATGACGATTTAACTTATTCTAAACTCGATGAAAATAATTTTGTATTTGAAGGTAAGACAGCCTTGAAAGATTTTTATAAAATTATTAAAATGGAAGACCCTTCTGTTTTTGAGGAATACAAAGGTGAAGCCGAAACCATTGCAGGCTTTGTTTTAGAAATATCGGGTAGTTTTCCGAAATTGAATAGTAAAATAATTTTTAAAAACTACGTTTTTAAAATTGAAGCTTTGGATAAAAAGCGGATAAAACTTGTAAAATTCACCATCACTTAATGAAGCATTTTTTTTATGTATTAGTAGTACTTCTGTTATGTTTTTCATGTGGGCAAGACTATGTTCCAAAGCCAAAAGCATATTTAAGGTTAGACTATCCAAATGCAAAATATAAAACTATTACAGCAAATGTGCCTTTTACTTTTGAAAGTAATAATTTGGCTTCCGATATAAGGATTAAAAAGTTAGCTGCGCCTACCGAGAGTTACGGTATTAATATAGAATATCCAACCTTAAAAGGCACTATATTTTTAACTTATAAAGCAATCAATGGTGATGAAAATGTACTAACAGAGTACCTTCGTGATGCGCAAAAATTCACATTAGAGCATACTATTAAAGCAGATGAAATTCCTGTGTTTCCTTATGAGAATAAAAAACGTAAAGTTTATGGTGTTTTTTCTGAAGTGAAGGGTAATGTAGCTTCTCCAGCACAATTTTATATTACCGATAGTGTTAAGCATTTTTTGGTAGGTTCACTTTATTTTTATGCGAAGCCTAATTATGATTCTATTTTACCAGCTGCTAACTATTTGCAAAAAGATATGATGCAAATAATGGAAACACTTCATTGGAAATAAAAAAAGAGCTTCCCAATACTAAAATTAAGAAGCTCTTTTTTCAATGTGTATTTAGTTTATGCACTCTTTTTTTCTGAACAACATGCCTTTTTATTCTCACTTGCACATGCGGCTTTTTCGGCTGCTGTTTTAGCACAAGTACTGGCATTACTACAATCTTTTTGACATTTTGCTTTGTTACCAGAACTGTCAGTTTTCATATTACTAACTTTATAAGTGTCGGAAACCTTGGTAACTGTATTTTCTAACAGCGCAGGTGTAACTTTAGCTTCGTCATACTCTACCATGGCTAATTTTTTATCAAAATCAACAGTAGCAGATTTTACGCCTTCCATTTTTGCTATTTTCTTTTCAATGGTTTTAGCACACCCCATAGCGCAGGTCATTCCTTCAATGGTAAATTCTGCTTTAGCGTAAATGGCATTAGGATCGGTAATATTGGCGGTTTCCTTAGCTATTTCAACCGTTTTAACCTCTGGGTTGGTTTCGTTTTTACAATTCATAGCAAATAAAGCTACTAGCCCAACCAACATTATATTTTTTATTATTTTCATTATTTGTACTGATTTAAATTCAAGCAAATTTAATAAATATTAAGGTTTGCTAATTATAAATCTTTATTAAATAATGAGTTAAATTATTTTTTTACCATTTTTTTTCCGAAATTTAAAAGCATAAATCATTTTTAAGTTGGAATAAACTTGTTAGCGTTTATTGATTTTTAAGGTAGATTTATTAACCGAGTATTGTTTTCTTAACTAAAAATTAAATTTTTAAACATGAAAAAAATAACACTTCCCATTAGGTTTGGACTTGTAACCAGTGCCGTTTTAATAGCTTACTTTTTAATTTTAGCCTTATTTCATAAGCACATAAATCCAGTATTTAGTTGTTTTAATGCAGTAATAACTGCGTTTGGAGTTTATGAAGCTGTTAGATTTAGTAAACTAGAAAGTCCTGATTCGTTTTCTTATGGTGAAGGTTTTAAAATTGGGCTTATCACAGGCTTTATTGCCACCATTCTATTTACTATTTTTTTCTTGTTTTATGCCACGGAGTTAAGTCCTGAATTTTTGCCAGAATTACTTAAAGAAATGGAAGGTGGTTTAGGTGCAGATGTTGGCTTAATTACCTTTGTGGTGGGTGTAATGGGGCTTGCAACCACGGTAGTTGTAACCCTTGCTGTAATGCAACTTTTTAAAAACAGTAAAAATCTTGCCTAAAAGAAATAAAACGTTTGTAAATTAATTAATTAGCAGTATATTTGCACCCGCCTTCCGTAGAGGTAGGTCTATTTTGTATAAAATTAATTAATAAAACGTTACGCTATGTACGCAATTGTAGAGATAGCAGGGCAACAATTTAAAGTTGTTAAAGACCAAAAGGTTTTTGTACACCGTTTACAAACAGAAGAAGGAAAGCAAGTTGCTTTTGATAATGTTCTTCTAATTGGTGATGGTGACAATGTAACTGTAGGCGCCCCAGCTATAGACGGAGCTCAAGTTGGAGCAAAAGTCTTAAAGCACCTTAAAGGTGATAAAGTTATAGTTTTCAAAAAGAAAAGACGTAAAGGTTACCGTAAGAAAAACGGTCACCGTCAATCTTTAACTGAAATTGTAATAGAAAGCATTGCTGCTTCTGGAGCTAAAAAAGCTGCCCCAGCAAAAGCAGAGAAAAAAGCTGAAGTTGCTGCACCAAAAGCAGAAGCTAAACCAGCTGCAAAAAAAGCAGCAGGAAAAGCTGATGATTTAAAGAAAGTTGAAGGTATTGGGCCTAAAATTGCTGAAACCTTAGTGGCTGCAGGAATTACAACTTTTGCTGAATTAGCAGAATCAACTCCGGAAAAAATCGCTGAAATCATTGCAGATGTTCGTGGAAATCATGTAACAGATACTTGGCCGGCACAAGCTAAATTAGCTGCTGAAGGTAAATGGGATGAGTTAGCAAAATGGCAAGACGAATTAAACGGCGGAAAAGCTGAATAACAAATCGTTAAAGTTTAACAATATAAAACCTTAAGACAATGGCTCATAAAAAAGGAGTAGGTAGTTCTAAGAATGGTAGAGAATCAGAATCAAAACGCTTAGGTGTTAAGATTTTTGGTGGTCAAGCTGCTATTGCTGGAAACATTATCGTAAGACAAAGAGGAAATACACACCACCCAGGTGAGAATGTGTACTCATCTAAAGATCATACATTACACGCATACGTAGACGGTATTGTAAAATTTACAAAGAAAAAAGACAATAAGTCTTATGTTTCTATCGAACCATTTGAGGTTTAGAAACTAATTTCTTTTTAAAGTTCAAACCCTTTCTGGAAACAGAAAGGGTTTTTTTATTCATTCTTTTCCGTAATGTTTTTGCAATGTTAATTAACTGTGATCAAATATAAATTCATTGTAATTCTTAACAGTTTCGTAAATATTGGATAAAACGCTTCCCTAGGCTATTTTGTTATTTCGCTCAAAAACTAATCAACAAAATAAACATGAGAAAAGATTATTTATTTTTATTCTTTGCATTACTGTTGTCATTAACAGGATTTGCACAAAATGGGAATATAAGAGGTGTTATTGCCGATGAAAATGGGATTGCAGTACCAGGAGCCACGGTTTTAATTGAAGAACTTCAAAAAGGAGCGATTTCCGATTTTAATGGAAGTTTCACAATGGTTAACATTCCCCAAGGTACTTATCATCTGTTAATTCAATACCTAGGTTATTCAGAATTTAAACAAGAAGTGGTTGTTTCGAATTCAATAACAACAACTATTAACATTGTGCTAAATTCTAAAAATACGGAATTAGCTGAGGTTCAAATTACAAGTTATTCTTTAGGCGGGCAGGCCAGAGCTTTAAATATTCAAAAAAATAAGGCAAACATAACCAATATCGTTTCAACAGATCAAATTGGTAAATTCCCAGATGCGAATATAGGTGATGCGGTAAAGCGTATTCCAGGAATCACAATGCAGGTAGACCAAGGTGAAGCTCGTAATATTATAATTCGTGGTATTTCCCCTCAATTAAATTCGGTAACATTAAACGGTAGTCGTATTCCTTCTGCAGAGGGTGATAACAGAAATGTTCAAATGGATTTAATTCCTTCGGATATGATTCAAACGATTGAAGTCAATAAAGCGGTAACTCCCGATATGGATGCTGATGCTATTGGTGGTTCGGTGAATTTAGTTACAAGAACTTCTCCTCAAGGATTTCGTTTGTCGGCAACTGGTGGTTCTGGTGTTAACTTTATTACCGAGAAAAGAATACTTAACGGATCGTTTTTATTAGGAGATAGAAGTGGTAACGGTAAATTTGGTTATATGCTTGCTGCATCATTTAATGATAATGATTTTGGTAGTGATAACGTTGAAGCAGAATGGGAAGATCAGTTTGAATATAATGCTTTTAATGATGAAGATAATTTACAAGAAGTAGCAGTTAATCCATACGCTAAAGTTTCTGAAATAAGAGAATATTTAGTGCAACGTATTCGTAGAAGTTTTTCGGCAAATTTTGATTATAAACTTAACGAAAACAATAATATTTATTTAAAATCTATATACAATTGGAGAGATGACCGTGAAAATAGATTCGCTTTTTCACAAGAAATTTTAGATGGTAAAGATATTGAATTAGCTGATTTTTCAATAGATAGTAATAACAATTTAACATCCTTTCCAATTGAAGCAAAAAGACAAACGAAAGGGGGTATTGATAATAATCGAAATAAAAACAGACGATTAGAAGACCAGCGTATGTTTAATTTCAGTATTGGTGGAGAACACTTAGTTGAGAAACTGGAAATTGACTGGATGGCTTCATTCTCGAAAGCCTCGGAAGAACGATTAAATGAGCGTTATTTAGAATATGAAAGTGAGTATGCTATCGGCTTTAATAACGATCAGGAAAAACCTTTATATATACCACTATTTGCTGATGATGCGGCTTATAATGATTTTGAATTTGGTGAATTAACAGAAGAAAATCAATATACAGAAGAAAAAGATTTTAATTTATTTGCAAACTTCAAATTACCATTAAATATCTTTCAGCAAGAAGATGGTTTTCTTAAGTTTGGTGTGCGTGCCAGATTAAAAAACAAAAATAGAGCAAACGATTTTATTGAATTAAGCCCGGAATCTTCAAATTTTGATGAATTAGGAGGGATTCCAACACGTAATTATTCCGACAATGACTTTTTAGCAGGGGGGCAATACAGTATTGGTACTTTTGCAACGCCAGAATATTTAGGTAGCTTAAATTTGAACGATGTTGCGCAGTTTGAAGCAGAAATCCTTCCAGAGGAATACTTAACTGCTAATTTTGATGTAGATGAAAACGTATATGCAGGTTATGCAATGACTAGTCAAAAACTATCAGATAAGCTTAATCTGTTGGTTGGTTTAAGGCTAGAGCACACTAAAATAACTAGTTTAGGAAACGAACTAATTTTTGATACGGATGGTGATTATGATGGTACTAATACTTTAAAAGATGATAACTCGTATACCAACTTGTTGCCAGGTTTACATTTAAAATATGATGTTTCAAACCATACAGTATTGCGTTTTGCATGGACCAATACATTGGCAAGACCAAATTATGTTGATTTAGTACCTTACAAGGAAATAAACAACGAAGATGAAGAGATTTATTTAGGAAATTCAGAATTAAAGCCAACCACAGCTATGAATTTTGATGTTATGGCTGAACATTATTTTAAATCTGTTGGAATCCTTTCAGGAGGGTTGTTCTATAAAAATATTCAAGATTTTGTTTACACTAGCCAGTTCGAGGATGTTAATAATTACGATGTCTACCAGCCATTAAATGGTGAAGGCGCCACTGTATTTGGTGCCGAGGTGTCATTTCAGCGTCAGTTAGATTTCTTGCCAGGTTTTGCAAAAAACTTTAGCGTTTACTTAAACTACACCTATTTAACGTCGGATGCCAAGGGAATTAAAAATGAAGATGGCGAAGAACGTAACGATTTAGATTTGCCGCAAACTGCACCAAATATGCTTAATGCATCATTAGGTTATGCAAGTAAAAAAGTGAGTTTCCGTTTATCAGCTAACTATTCCGATTCTTATATTGATGAAATTGGTGGTCGTGCTTTTGAAGACAGATATTATGATGAGCAATTCTTCTTAGATTTTAACGCAAATATTTCAATAAGCAAGAATTTAAGTCTATATGCTGATTTAAATAATATCACGAACCAGCCCTTACGTTATTTTCAAGGTGCAAAGGCTAGAACCATGCAAATGGAGTATTACGGTCAGCGTTTAACTTTTGGTTTAAAATATGATTTGTTTAAGAAAAAATAATTGCGAAAATGAATAAACTAAAAGTAAATATTGTTTTTGGCATTACCGTTTTATTGCTTGGGTGCGTTGCTAAATTGCCCGAAATATTAGCAACAACGGTTACTGAAAAAACCCCTCATGATAGCGATGATCCTGCTATTTGGATTAACAAACAGAACCCCGAAGAAAGTATTGTTTTTGGAACAGATAAAGATGAGGTGAACGGTGGTGTGTATGCATTTAATCTTGATGGTAAAATTATTAACGAAAAAAGCATTACAGGTATTAGTTACCCAAATAATGTGGATATTGAGTATGGTTTTGCATTAACGGATTCAACTGAAACCGATATTATGGTCTTCTCTGAAAGGGGAAAAAACCAAATTAGATTGTTTTCAGTGCCAGATATGAGACCTTTAGATAATGGTGGTTTTAAAGTTTTTGAAGATGAAAATACAATTGAAATGAAACGACCAATGGGAGTTGCTCTATATAAAAATCCTAAAACAGGAAGCATTTCGGTTTTTGTTAGCAGAAAAACAGGACCAACTAATGGGTATTTATATCAATATGAATTAGTTTCAGATTCCATGGGCGTAAAAGCTAAGTTGGTTAGAAGACTAGGAACATTTAGCGGGCAAAAAGAAATTGAAGCTATTGCTGTTGATGATGAGGCAGGATTTGTTTATTATTCCGATGAAGGTGCAGGCGTAAGAAAATATCATGCAAGCCCGGAACATGGTAATGCAGAATTAGCCTTTTTTGGAAGCCAGCATTTTAAAGACGATATTGAAGGTATTGCCATTGCAAAATATGAAAATAAAGGTTTTTTAATTGTGTCTAACCAGCAAGCGCATTCCTTTGTGGTTTTTGATTTAAAAACAAATGTGTTTATAAAAGAAATTAATTTAGGAACCTCAGAAACCGATGGTTGTGATGTTACTACAACTGCTCTGGGAAGTAAATTTCCTAACGGATTGTTTGTGTCTATGAACGATGAAAAGAATTTCTTTTTTCATGATTTGGCCAAGTTAAAACTGTTAGAATAATGTAGCTTAATTGTTTGCTTATAAACCCTTTCTTTCAATAGGAAGGGTTTTTTTATTGACTTTAATAGAATAATTTAGTAACTTAGGGTGTTGCATTTGCAAATTCGTTTATTGTATCACCTAAAATTGTTGTTATGTTAGTTCCATTCCGATCCGAAATTAGAAATTCTCCAACAAGGCAAACCATCAAAATATTTTTGAGTGATGAATCTTTGGATGGTAAAATTAAAGATCATTTAGAACACTTTACTGAGATTGATATTATTGAAATAAACGAAACTGTTGAGCAGAATCATGCAGGTGAAAACCTTACTATTTTTTTAAAAGATGCCGTAGATATTAATAGAATGAAAGCGTCTATTGACTCTAGTTTATGGTGGTATTTTGAGAAAGATGTAGTTGATGAATAGCTCTGCTATCCTACAAATTATTTTTTTTGAATTTGCTTAATGTACTTCTTCAAACTTTCCGAACCTAAACCAATAGATTTTTGCAGTGGTGTTACGCTACCGTGCTCTATAAAATGATATGGTATTCCTAAAACGTTAATGTCGTTTTTATAATCATTTGCAGAAGAAAATTCTAAAATAGCACTTCCGAAATCGCCTTTTATGGTGTTGTCATCAACGGTAATAACTGTGGAGTATTTTTTTAATTCACTAATGATTGTTTTTGTAATTAATTTTTAGTTTAAATGGGATTCATAATTTCTATCTAAACCCATATTTTTGAACTGTCTTTAAATTAAGGCTTGCAAGGTATTTATTCCTTTGGTTTAATTCCTTTTTTCCTTGTACAAGGTCATTCATAAAACAATATTTATAATCAGAAAGTCTTTTGTTTCTTTTGTCCCATTGAACAATTTTTTCAATAAGTTCAATTGTAATTTCAATATCATTGTCCTTTTTATTGCCGTCTTCGATAAAAAAATCATCCATATCATAGAACAATTCATGATTAGTTTGAGCAACGATATTCAAAATAATTTCTCCCTGAATTCTTTCAATATCAGTAATGCTTCTATTATTTCTAAATTTACTACTTAAATTAAAAGCCATATCATATTGATATTGGCTAAGGTTTCCCGTTTCTCTACCCCAAACTTCTATTTTTTTCCAAGTTTTATAGTGAACCGATTTGATTCTATTAATGGATTCTTCAATTTCTGCCCTAACAGCATCGTCTTCTGTCAATAATTTGCGCTTTTCAGATTCTTTATTCTCAATTTCATTAGATAAATCGTCTAGGTTTATCTTTAGATTTTCGTTCTTCAAAGCATTCCAACAATCTTCTTTTTTTGCCCATTCACCATATAAAGAACCCGGAGCTTCTGATTTAATAAACTCTTCAATCTTGCTCATTATTTCATATAATTTAGATTTTAGAGAATCACTTAAAGCTTGTTGTTTCCATATTTTGTATAGATCAAGTTTGTAATCCAATTTATAACCTAACCAAGCTATTGCGTAAGGAACTACTATATAACGCATATCGCCAATAGCATTAGGTTTTACACCATAAACTTTTTCCGCCGAAGAGAATAGAATTGCTTTAGCTATAACATCCTCAAACCAAATATTATCGGGTTTTTTATCAAAATTATAATTTAAAAACTGAGCATAGTTTTTTTGGCTGCCTCGAACAACTATATGTGGTCCAATTACGAGTTTTTTGCCACTATACACTTCTTGATAAGTATTTATATATTTAGCTAAAAGTTCTTTAGTAAACATTTGACTTCTTGGATTCTGTTTGTCAAATTGCTTTCTTTTTGAAGGAGTTAATCCATGACGATTTCTTTCATTTTTGAATTGACCACGAGAACGTTCAAAAAACCAACGTGTTTGGTATGATTCGCCAGAAACAGGAGGAGCCCAAATAGTTCTAGAAAGTTTTTCTATTGATACATGATTCTCTCTATTTGAACTTAAATCTGAAGCAGATACTCTATTCTGTGTATTGGCATATTCAGCTATGCGTCCAACAATTTCTGAAAAATTTTCTCTGTTTTTTACAATTGTAAGTTTAACAGGCACAAAAACATTACTAATATCTATTTTATCCTTTTTCCATGTATGATAAATTGATGCCGTTGTCTGTCCACCGTTTACAATTTGAAAATCTTTTACTCGACCTATTGCTATACCTTGATTGTTAGGTAACGTTGTAATTGTCACTCCATCAGCTGTTGCAGCAATTCCATTATTAAAGGCCATGAACATATGTTGCTCTTTGAGTATTGTGTTTCTTATGCCTTTATTTATTTTACCAGTAAATTGTAGAAACGATCGAACATTTTGCTCAAGTAATCTTGCTCCATATTGTTCATATATACTAGCTAGTGCAATGCCAGGAATAATTGCTAACCAAGATTGGTAATCTGTATTATCCGTTTCATTAACGATACAAGGAACATTATAACCGGAATGCTCAAAATCAATTTCAATTGGAACTCTTGATTTATCCGAAAGATTAAAAAGATAATTAATGTCTATTGTTCTAAAAAATACAGGATAACCAGCAATTTTATCCGAGGTTTTTAAATCTGCCTTGACCTCTCCATTTGTAATCAAAAAAACATTAACTCTAGTAAGGAATTCTTTTACTTCTGGTACATTCGCTAATGTTTGTGCAAGGTCAAATATTTCAGAACTTTCCTCTATTTCGTTTACATAGTCTTTATAAATTGCATTCCTGAAAAATTTTACAACCCTATCAATTGTCTTTTCAGCGTCTGCTTTATTAATACTCTGTATGGTAGAATCCCCATTGTATATTGTTACGAACAAATCAAGTGTTTCATAATTTTCATAAAGTGAATAGCCATTAATTTTATGTTCTACACCTCTTTTACTTATTTTTTCATCAAAACATACTCTGTAATTTTCTGACTCACCAGCTTCAGATAAATAAGAAAGTGCTAATTCTGTAAAAATTTGCTCAGGATTTGTGCCTTCTTCTTCTGAAATTAAAGTTGTTTTTATTTCTTCCTGAATATCAATGTAGAATTTATTTAATTCTTTATTTTCCATAAAATGTTATAGGATTTCATTTAATAGGGTTTCATGATTTATTCTCCAATTTTCTGATTCCGATAAAACTATCGAATACTTCACATCACCAACGCCAATAGGAATTTGATTTTCGGTTATTCTTGGGAAATTACCAGAAACACGGTATAGGTTTTCTTGTCGAATAGTATAGCTATTATCTTCGTATAAAGGCCTATGTGCATCGTAATATCCAGATTCTAATAATTTTAATTTAAATAGATTTGAAGCCATTGTATTATCATTAAGTAATCCCAAAACTTCATCTATAAGATAATTTAATGTGTCATCATTTCCAGTCCTTATGTCAAGTGATAGATGATATAAAAATATTTTTTCAATGATGGAATCATCCAATTGTCGTTCACTAGTAATGTGGATTTTTTGGTGATTATTTCCGTGAGTTGTTTTTACTTCAACTGCCCAATTTGAATACTGAAAGTCTTGGATAGACTTTTCAGGACCAACCCAAGTTTTTATACAATGATTTTTATCAATTGAATTATTTAAGAATAATCTCAAAAAAAACACTTCTCCATAAAGTCCTCGTTGAGCCTCTGGTGTTAAACCTTGTTTTCCAACTTTCTCAAACAAGGATTGCCATTTAGCTAAACGTTCTAATAACTTTTCTACGAGTGTTTGCTCATTAGTTATTTGCGATACACCAAAAATCAAATCTTCGCATAGGGTAGAGAATATGTCTTTATGTTGTTTGTTTAGTAAAAGGATTAAAAGAAACTTTTTATTATTATCTCTTTCATCCGGCAACGTTTCAATTTTGATGTCTTTAAGTTTGTTCCATTGATTTTCTTCAAAAGGGAAAGAAGAATTTATTCTAAATGCAATGCACCTAAGTTTTTCAGGAGATTTTAAGGCAATAAAAACATCAGGTAAAACTTCTGCCGAATACCGCTTGTATAGCAATCCTGAGTGGTTTGACGTATCACGCTCTAAATCTGTCCAAATTGTTTCAATTTTCGTCATCTCCATAATCTTCAAAATCATCTTCGACTACATCAAATTTATCTAATAACTCTTCATTAATAGCATATGATACTGGTGCATTAAAATTGCTTTTAGGAAAACTTATCGCATAACCTACAAACGGATTTGTTCCTTCTGGTAACGGATGTTTTGAGTCAATACTTTCTTCTGGGTCAAGCAAGTAAATTAATAGTAACGGTTTTTTAGTATCTCTAAGTTCATTCCTAACAACTTGACCATTTGGATACATAGCGTTACCTTCTTTTTTCCTATGCAGATTAGTCAATTCCATGGCTCTTGTATACTCAGCTTCTGTGAAATCAATAAACTCATCTGATGGACTTATGATGTGTGATTTTCTTAAATAATAAATTTGATCATTAGAGTTTTTATCATCTTCTGTCCTTTTCCATTGACCAATTGGAACCCTATTAGCATTAATTTCAAATAATGAGTTGTTTTTAGCGTTAGGTTTAGACATAAGGGCGATTCGCCAATCCGTTAATTCACGATTTCTCAATTGAGTCGTTATAAACTGTATCAATTTTCTTGGTTCTGCTTTTTTGAGATTTTCAACCGATTGAATACCCTCAAAGAAATTAACTACTTGTTCTGCTGGAATATCATACCATAGATATGCATTAGGCTTTTTAACAAAATTTGACGGTAAAGTAGAAATGAATTTTTGAGTGTTTTTAAAATTATTATTCATTACAGGTATATCTTTCTTAAACTCGTAAGATTCTACCAATCTGCCAGCCCAAGATATTTGGACAGTTGTTGCCGAACGCATTTTATTCGTTGCTGAAATTTGAAGAACGCCAGGGTGTGTTCTTACTTTCAAGGCGTATTGTTCAGGTGTAGATCCTGCGACATCAGACATATATTCAAATTCTTCTCTTAGTTCTTCTGAAGCTTGGGTAATGTGACAAAACCATTCATTTAACTCTCGGCTTGTAAATAGACGGCATAAATCTACATACCCACCACGATAACCGAACCAACGCCCCATTTGCATTAGCGTATCATACATTCTGGAGGCTCTTAAATAATAGCTTATAGTAAGCCCTTCTAGGGTTAATCCTCTGGACAATTTATTGCCGCCAATTGCTATAACTGAAAGGCCATTTTTGTGATCAAAATAATCTAGAGCTTCTCCCGAACCACCATGTATAGATTTAACTTCTATGCGTGAGGCCGCATCGTTTAAATGTTGTAATACATTACTCCATTGATGAACCTGAATTTGTGAATCTAAATTCCTTAGTTCAGAATCAAGAATTTGTTGTGAAACAGAAACGAACGATTTGTAACCGTTATCATCTTTCTGAAATGTGGATTTAAACTCATTTAAAATTTTGGTATCATTTTGATCAATGCCTCTACGATAATATGCAAATTGGTTTGAAACCAATTCTGCGATGTGATCTTGCCAACGCACGAATCTAGAAACATGAATAAGCATTGAATTATGAACTGTTTTTTGCCCCCTTAATCTTCTAATTGCACACGTAATTATGAAACAACGAATGGCTCTTTTTAATGATTCCGGAAGTGAAGTTGGCAATTGATCATCCAATTTGTGTCTGTCAGGCACAAAGTTAACATGATCATCAATCCTATTTACTATGGGAAGGACAGTGTTAGATGATTCATCTTCTTCTAAAGGGCTAAAACCAAAAACCTTTTCAGGTCCAATGTAGTTAGAAGGAGCAGGAATGTTCTTTATGAAATTTCTTGGAAAGAGGTTTTGATCATCTAATGGAATAAAAATGTTTGCAAAAGGCGTTGCAGTATAGCCAACATATGCATTTTTACCAAAAAGATTTAAAATTTGAGTTATCCAGCCGTTTATTGAACTTTGACGTTCTGGGTCGTTAGAAATATTTATTGAAGCGTTATCTGCTTCGTCATCAATTAGTAAAAGTGATTTATTTCGAATAATTCTTCCAAGTTCATTGTCTTCACTTGCTTGAGCAGCCAGCCATTGATATATTCTCCTAAGTACATGAGGGTTTTTTTTGATTACAGCTACAATTGGTTCAGATGTATTAAAATTTAAGCCTAATGCATTTGCTGCTCCTTGTGTAAAATCTCCTTTTTCAATACTAGAGGTTAAAGAGTGTGCTACAATGGGTGGACCAAAATACGGATCACCAACACCTATTTGAATACTTCTTTGGTCAAAAGCCCTTGTATGTTGCGTGTCAAAACCTAAAAAACTTTCATCAATTCTAATTTGAGTTTGACTTCTTAGATTATTATGGATACCAGCCATAATAATTATAAGCTTAAACCCAGAATCGGCTGCTTTACATACTAAGCCAGTATAATTGGCTGTTTTGCCTGATTGGACTTGACCAACAACCAATCCCTTTTTATTAATTGTAATCTTAAGAGTCGGGTCAAAAAGGTTATCTAGAATGCTATCAGTAAGTCTGTCCAACTTATTTATAACTTCAGGGGCAAAATTCTTTTCTATTTCTAAATATTCTCTATATCTGCCCCAAAAACCATTAGCAAAATCTATATCTGCTCTTTTTTCATTAAGCCATGGTAAGTTTTCATCAGCCTTTTCTATTGACTTAAATTCATCCTGTCGAATTGTATAAAGTTCTTCAATTCGTCTGATGAGCATTTCGCGATTTTCATTCACGAAATATCGCATTTTAAGGACTTCGTCAACTGCTTCTTCAATTTCTTCTCTTGTATAGGAGGAGCTATCGGATAAAAGTTGTCTAATATTTTTTATTGGGTCTTTTTTACTCATTAATCAAAAATTCAATGTATTCTGGATAAAAATTATATGGTTCAGTGTTAAGTATTCTAGCTTTGGCTTTATTACTAGACAAGCCAACTGTTAAAAAGCTGTTATATAACTTTTGCATTGTTTCTTTTATCGCTTCATGGTCAATTCCTTCGAAAGGTTGTCCATGAGGTTTTTCATTTTCACTTTCTTGAAGTGTTATTAATGGAACAGGGATAGTTTCCTCAATGAATTGAATAACTTTCTCGATTTCGGTTTTCAGTTCTCCTGATTTCGAAAGCAATTCATCTAATAGGGGATGATTTCGGTTAATTTTATAAAATCGTTTTCCATGTCTAGCTCTTTCTTCCCAAAATGGAAAGTACTCATCAGATGCCAACTTCCGTTTTAATACTTTACCCTTATGGCGATAAACTTCTACTGCTTGATTACGAGCCTCTTTAGCTAAAGCCAAAATTTGTTCACGGAAAACAGAAGGTGGTCTAGCGATTGATTTTTTTATGTCAATCTGCCAATCGTCGTCGAAGTTATTCGGTAAGTCAATTTGAACCCTGCAAAGATCATAGTGTACTTCTCTCTTAAACAAACCAAGCCAATCTCCAGCTACTAAAAGTCGTTTATTTCGATACACATAAAATCCTTGATGCGCTGTCCAACTATCTTTAGGACCTTTTCCGTAATTATACTGTTCCGCAGTTAGTTTTGATCTATGAGGTAAAACAAAACCTTTTATTTTTATTTTTCCTCCTTCCATCATTGTTTCGGGTTTCGTTTGTAAGCCTTCAACACCGATCATAAAAGGATCCCAAGATTCTATTAAACGGCCTCTAAAATAAATTTTCAAACCAGCATCAATAAATCGATGAAAGACCATGGATAAATGCTTTTTAACCGAATCCATTACTGCAAAAAACTTACTTTTTGCTTCTTCACTTTCTTCGCTAGTTTCCTTAGTTAATCTATCTAAATCCCACCATATTACACAAGTTCCAGTGCTTATTGAATTTAGTTTTTCTAACCATTGAAATTCATTTGGGACATATCTAATTAATTTCCATGCTTTTTCTTTATTTACATAATCTAAATCCCAACTCCAATAAACAGAATTATAATCTTTAGCTTTTGAAATTACAGTGAATTTTCTTGATTGAGAAAATGAAGCAGTTTTAAGCCCTAACCCAAAACGGCCTAAGTCATGGTCACTTCGCTTATCTAGGGGGTTTTTACTTCCTGGTCGTAGCGCTTGAATGAGTTGTTCATTATTCATTCCTGTACCATCATCTAAAATAGATAGATTAGTATTTGATCCTTTCCAGTCATAATCTATCCAAATATTTTTAGCTTCAGCTGTTATTGAATTATCAATAATGTCTGCAATAGCTGTTTCAATGGAATAACCAATCGCACGAAAGGTTTCAATCATCGAGCTTGCCTCTGGTTCGGCATATGCAGATTGGATGTTGGAGTAGTCAATCATAAACCTTAAAGCGCTTTCAAAATTTCTAAGGCAATTGATTTTGCCATCAATGGAGGCACAGCATTTCCAATTTGTTTAAAAGCCGCAGTTCTGTTTGCTCCTTCTCTTTCGCCTTCAAAATAATAATCATCTGGGAAAGATTGCAGTCGAGCAGCTTCTCTAACACTAATGGATCTATTTTGCTTTATATCAGGATGAATATAATAATGGCCATCTTTAGCGATATGTGCAACAACAGTTTGAGAATAAGGCAAATCGGCTGCTACAACTTTAAACCTATCAAAAAAAGAAGTGCGGTTTTGATGTGTTTTCAGTCTTTCAGGTAAGTCGTTATAGTTTAACCTCTCCTGTTTCTTTTCCCATTTCTTTACAGCAATTTTATATATTTCTTTATCCTGTTCTCTATGTGGTCTAGCAATATGCTGAGTTAGAATGTCGATACCATTTCGTAAGGAATGGTTTTTTAAATATTCGGTTGTTTCAGTTTTATAATTTAAAAACTTATCGTTTCCTCCTCCTGCTTTAATCACTGGTAAATCTTTTAGTAAATCTTGAACCACAAAATCGTTAGCAACATTGATATCTTCGAGGTTAGGAAAGTTGTTTTTATTATTTTTCTGCCAACCAAGGATTATGATTCTCTTTCTGTTTTGAAGTACACCAAAGTTTTTAGCTTCAAGAGTAAAAAGTTTAATCTGATAACCTTTTTTTATAAAAAGTTTTTCCATTTCGGCTAAATAATGTCCTTTTTTAGCTGATTTAAGCCCTAGTACATTCTCGAACACAAACATTTTTGGTTGATATTTCTCCAAATATTCTGCGTATTGAACAAATAAATAATTTCTTGGATCACCAACCATCTTAGTTTTTGACCTTGATCTTCCTGCCAACGAATAGGCTTGACAAGGTGGGCCTCCAATGATGAGGTCAACTTTTCTTTTTCCAAGGCATTCATCTATTTGCTTTTGAATGGCTTTATTGTTTTCATCACCTATTGGAAGGTTTATTACAGTATCTAAAATTTCTTTTGGAACACTATCATAAAGTTCTTCGCGAGTAATTTCACCTTTAAGGTAAGATACATAAACTTCATATTTATTATTGGACTTTAAATAATGATACGCTGTTCTTGTTTTTAGAGTGTTACAAGCAGATTTTTCTATCTCAACATGTGCAATAGGCTCAAATCCAGCTTGGATAAAACCTTCAGAAAGTCCACCTGCCCCTGCAAATAAGTCTATGAAATTATATGACATTATATTCTATTTCTATATTTTCAAATTTACTTCTTTTTTAATTTGTACATAGTAAAATTCAGCATCTTTTACCTATGGTGTGGGTTACTAATTGTTACAGTTAAAAAAGTGTTGTACGTAATTTTGATATTTTAATATTTGTGAATATTTTATATTGTTACCTTTTGAGTATTAATAGATGCTCAGAAATACAATCGGTATTATTTGACCATTTTTACTTCAAAACGAATTTATAACTTTTTTCCGACAAATTCAATGTGAGAAGCTTGATTTTTTCAACTTTTAATAAACACAAATCATAACCCAGCAATGTATAAAAAACAATACACTAATTGGACAGCTTAAGACCTAATCACCCCAACTTCTTTTTTTAAGTTGTTGTAAATGGTGGTTTCTTCGGGGGTTAGGGTATCTATGATGTTATTGGTTTCGTAGGGGTCGGTTTTTAAGTTGTAAAAGCGTTCGGTGCCATTATCTAAAACAAACAATTTATAGGTAGTATCTCTTATGGTATAGCCCGATCGGGCGAGTACTACATTTAACACATCGGAGTAATTGTACTGGCGATTATTGCTAGTCGATTGGCTTAGCAACGGATAAAAACTTGCACTGTTTTGGTAGCTGCTTGCATTTACACCAGCCATTTGCGCAATGGTTGAAAATAAATCGGTGGCATTAATAAGGTTTTGGTCGCGTGCGCCTAATCGCGTAACGCCTTTGCCCGAAATAATTAATGGCACGGCAATACCGCCTTGGTACAAACTGCCTTTGCTTTT
>NZ_JBFHGK010000036.1:0-41883 GCF_041583155.1 Mariniflexile sp. | reverse complement strand
TAAAACCATAGCATTTTGTTGTGAATCTGGTTTTATCCATACTGAAAAACTTACTTCGTTTTCAAAGTTTAACAAGTTGTCATTGGCTATTGTTATTACGTCACTGCCATTAAAATTATAAGCACTATCTGGATTACCAAACCTATCGGTTGTTAAAGTTGCGCCGCTAACTGTTCCATGAAGATTATTTCCACTCTCATCGTTAGCATTGCCATTAAATGGGTAGTAAGCAATGGGTTTTTTTGTTTCATATAATTTAATGTCGTCAAAATAAATCATACTATTACCATATATTTCCACTGATGTGGGTGTGATTGAAGGTAGTAAAGGGAAATCACTTGTTGTTGATCCACCAGTTTCTGAGGAGGCTTGTTCGCCGTTTATATATGTTTTATAAGTACCTTTTTCAAAATCAGCTTCAATTTTAACATGATACCAGGTGTTTGAAGTAGCGGCCTGAAGAATATATTGTGTTCCATAGCCCCCAGAATTTCCTGTGTGGTAATAAGTGATAAGGTTACCATTATAAAATTCAATTCTTGCAATAAAAGAACCCCATGTGCCAATTGAAGGATTACCTATAGCTAACCCGCTTCTTCCACCCGAAACTACATTTTCAGCCCGCATCCATACTTCTAAGGATACTTTATTGGGCATGCTGGTTACACCCTTGCTAAGGTTAGCTGCCCATCCTGAGCCAGATACTTGAAACGAATGAATGCCATTTTTCACGGGATCATCAACTATCTTTTGATTGGCATTACCTGTTCCGCCATACCGAATCACCCAACCTTCAGGAAGAGTGCCAAGGACGTCCGATTCAAAATCATCATTTACGATGAAGTCTTGTGAATAGCTATAAAAATTTAAACTGAATAGTATCAAAAGACATAAAAATAGTTTTTGTTGTAGTTGTGTTTTCATTAGAGATGGTTTTAGTTAAAAATTTGATAATCTTTAATTTAACAAATTTCTATCACAAAAAGCATGACAAAAGTCATGTGAAAAACAAAAAACCACCCTGTTTATACAAAGTGGTTTTGTTAAAATGATATTCCCTATTCTAAGGAAATGATAAAATAGCTTTATTTAATCATTTCGTAGCTACGTTTAATGAATTTGGTAAGTTCTTCACCTTTTAATAAACCTTGCGATAAACGCGCTAAATCTAAACTTTGGTTTATTAAACGCTGTTGTTCGTCTTTAGCTTCGGTTTCCAAAATGTCGCTAACTAATTTAGAGTTTGTGTTAACTACTAAATTGTACATTTCAGGCATACTACCAAACATATTCATACCGCCACCGCCAGTAGCCTGCATTTCTTTCATTCTACGCATAAATTCTGGTTGTGTAATGATGAATGGAGAAGCATCACTATCCATTGCTTCTAATTGTACCATGAATTTTTCTGAAGGAATTACTTCTTTTAGTAAGGTGTCTAGTGCTGTTTTTTGCTCTTCTGAAAGTTTAGAAATGGTAGTTTCATCTTTCTTAATTAATTTATCAATATGATCACCATCAACACGTGCAAAAGAAATATTTTCTTTTGAACTTTCTAACTTCTGAATTAAATGCGATACAATTGGAGAATCTAATAATAAAACTTCATAGTTTTTCGCTTTAGCCGATTCTATATAAGCATGCTGCGCATCTGTATTTGAAGCATAAAGAATAACTAATTTGCCATCTTTATCAGTTTGGTTTGCTTTTATTTTATTGAATAATTCATCGTAAGTATAATACGTGCCATCAACCGTTGGGTATAAAGCAAAATCGTTCGCTTTTTCAAAGAATTTTTCTTCTGAAAGCATACCATATTCAATTACAATTTTAATGTCGTTCCATTTCGCCTCAAAATCTTCACGGTTTGAGTTGAATAATGATTTTAATTTATCGGCAACTTTACGAGTTATGTAAGATGAAATCTTTTTAACAGCACCATCTGCCTGTAAATACGAACGCGATACGTTTAATGGGATGTCTGGTGAATCAATAACACCACGAAGCATGGTTAAAAATTCAGGAACAATTCCTTCTACATTATCGGTAACATATACCTGATTTTGGTATAGTTGAATTTTATCTTTTTGTATTTGCATATCCTGACCCAATTTCGGGAAATACAAAATACCTGTTAAATTAAACGGATAATCTACATTTAAGTGGATGTTGAATAAAGGCTCTTCGAACTGCATTGGGTACAACTCGCGGTAAAAGCTTTTATAATCTTCATCTTGTAAATCGGTTGGTTGTTTTGTCCATGCTGGATTTGGATTATTTACAATATTATCAACCGTAATTTTACGTTTTGGTTCTTTGGTTTCTTTTCCGTCTTTATCTGTAATAGTTGCAGGTTCATGATCAGGATCGTTTATTTCTTTTGTTCCAAACTTAATTGGAATAGGCATAAACTTGTTATATTTTTGAAGTAATGCGCTAATACGAGATTCTTCTAAGAATTCAGTTGAATCTTCTGCAATGTGAAGAATAATTTCAGTACCTCTGTCTGTTTTATCTGAAGCTTCTAATGTGAATTCAGGAGAACCATCACAAGTCCAATGTGCAGCAGTTGCATCAGTATGCGATTTGGTTATGATTTCAACTTTTTCTGCCACCATAAATGCTGAATAGAAACCAAGTCCGAAATGACCAATAATTCCAGAATCTTTTGCAGAATCTTTGTACTTGTCTAAAAATTCTTCAGCTCCAGAAAAAGCAACTTGGTTAATGTATTTTTCTACTTCTTCAGCAGTCATACCCAATCCTTGATCAATTACATGAAGTTTTTTACCTTCTTTATCAATCTTAACTTCAATTTGCGGATTGCCGTATTCCGATTTAGATTCACCAATACTTGTTAAATGTTTTAGCTTTAGAGTAGCATCGGTACCATTACTAATTAGCTCACGTAAAAAGATTTCGTGGTCGCTGTATAAGAATTTTTTAATGAGTGGGAAAATGTTTTCTACTGAAACATTAATACTTCCTTTTGTCATAATATAATTGTTTTTAATTTTTCATTCCCAAAAGGGAATCTGATTAATTTTAGATTTATTTTAATTGAAATGTAATAGTCAAAAAAAGTACCAAGAGTAAAAAGGTGACAAACTGACATT
The DNA here is from genome assembly GCF_041583155.1 of Mariniflexile sp. Classification (GTDB taxonomy): domain Bacteria; phylum Bacteroidota; class Bacteroidia; order Flavobacteriales; family Flavobacteriaceae; genus Mariniflexile. The sequence continues at coordinate 38,767 of NZ_JBFHGK010000036.1, read as the reverse complement.
TAATTAAAAACCCACCTATAATAGATGGGTTTTGTTTTTAAGAGTCTTCGGGGTATAGAACTGTTGTTTTCTAATTCGTTTTTAAATGTTTTTCCAGCCATTGGTCTTGTTCCCAAAGCATATGTAAAATAGATTCTTTGGCGGCATAACCATGGCTTTCTTTTGGAAGCATAACCAAACGTACGGGTGCTCCAAGACCTTTTAGAGCATTAAAATAGCGCTCACTTTGTAAAGGATAGGTGCCAGAGTTATTGTCTGCTTCACCATGAATTAACAATAAAGGCGTTTTCATGGTGTTGGCATGCATAAAAGGAGACATGGTATTATAAATTTCCGGAGCTTCCCAGTAATTGCGTTCTTCACTTTGAAATCCAAAGGGTGTTAATGTTCTGTTATAAGCGCCACTTCTGGCAATGCCAGCAGCAAATAAGTTGGAGTGAGATAAAAGATTAGCAGTCATAAACGCACCATAGGAATGCCCGCCAACGGCAACTTTAGTTCGGTCTATATAACCTAAGAGGTCTACAGCATCTATGGCTGCTTTGGCATTGGAAACCAATTGTTTTAAAAAAGTGTCGTTAGGTTGTTCGTCGCCTTCACCAACTATAGGGAACGATGCGTCGTCCAAAACTACATAGCCTTTTGTAACCCAATAAATAGGAGAACCGTAGCTAGGAAAGGTAAATTCATTAGAATTGGACGTGTTTTGTCCTGCACTACTTTTGTCTTTGTATTCTCTTGGATACGCCCACATAATCATAGGGTACTTTTTGCCTTTCACATAATTGGTTGGAAGGTATAAAGTTCCTGTTAGTTCTAAACCGTCTTCACGTTTGTATTTAATTATTTCTTTAGATACATTTTGAATGCTTTTAAAAGGATTTTCAAATTTCGTTAGAGGAATGGGGGCAATTCGTTTTTTTATATTTCGAATATAATAATTAGGATATTCGCTTTTGGATTCTATTTGAACAACAATTTCACCAGCCTTGGCATTTAGAGCAAAAACAATGTTTTCTAATTTATCTGTTAATTTAGATTGGTATAAGCGTTTGGTCTGTTTGGTTTCTAGGTTTATCTCATCAACAAATGGAAATTTTCCTTTTTCACTATAACCGTCCCCTAAAAGGAAGGCGTTATTTTTATCTAAATCTAAAACAGATTCATCATAGTTGTTTTTAACGGTAACAAATGAACCTGGATCACTATAAACATCTTGGTAATTTCTGTCGAAAAGTACTGTTGGTGTTTCCAATGGGTTTGATGGATTGAAGATATATGTTCTTGTGTTTCTTGTATTCCACCAATAATCGTATGCAATAGCAAGGTTATCATTGCCCCAAGTAATACCTCTAAAACGGTCTTTGGTCTTTAAGATAGAGATAATGGGACCATCAAAAGGGGCGTCCTGCTGAAATACTTCATCTCGAAAAGGAACATTGTTTTCAGGATTTCCTTCATCCAAAGCCTCTGCCCAATATAAGGTAGCTGGTTTATCGTTTCTCCAATTTAAATCTCTTTTGCCAGTGCGTTCGGCCATGAATCCTTTTGGTAAGTCTTCAATAAGTGGCACTTCCAAAACAGTTTTTACAAATTCTCCAGTGGCTGTGTAAATGCTAGTGTTTGAAGGAAATCTAGAATAAGGAACTAAATAAGAAAATGGCTTTTTAATGGTTGTAACCATAATATAATTACCATCGGGAGAAAAAGATGTGTTTAAATACATGTCACTTTGCTTCCAAAGGGAAGAAGAACCATCTAAATCTATTTTATAAATATCGGAAAGTACTAACTGTTCAAAATTGAATTCATCGTTTTTATTTTTAAGTAAATCTTGGTAAGTTCTGTTTTGTGCCTCAACACCAGCCTCACTAATAGATATTGTTGGTCCTGTAGGGATTGCTTCTTTTGTATTAATTAATGGTTGTTTATTATTTGGGATTATTTTCACCAATAATGATTTGCTATCCTTAAACCATGTCATAGGGTCATTTATATTGGCATTTAAATTGGCATTGCTAATTTTTTTGGCCGTTGCCGATGCTATATCAAGTACCCATAATTCAACTCCTTTGCTAACAGTATTGGTAAAGGCCATTAGTTTTTGGTCTGGCGACCAGGTGAAGTTTGCTAATCGTACATTTTCGGGCAAGCCGGAAACCTTTTTTATGTCACCTTTTTTTCCAATTTTTATATCAATTCCTGTATAGTATCGGGTTCTACTTCCAATGTTTGTAATAGGGTTTATTCTTAATCCGCCTAATCTTAATTCTTCTTCAGAAAGTTCTTCAATGGTTTTATAATTGCTTCTATTTAGAAATAAAATGTTTTCACCTTTACTATCCATTCGAATAGAAGGTGCCAATTCGGCTTCTGCTAATTCCAAAATTTCCTTGGATGGTTTTTGGTAAGTGGTGGTTTCTTGCGTATAACAAAGGATACTCGCGAAGGATAAAAATAATAATGACAGTTTTTTCATTTTTATGGGCTAAATTAATTTGAAAATTGAGTGAAATTTTGTGTTTAAGATAATGGTAAAAATAGGAATTGATTTCTTAATTATAGTTTTATCATAACTTTTAAATAATTAAAAATGCTTGCGTTTTGATGGTTAGTTTTAATATTTTACTAAATTTAATCACGTAAAATTTCAATAAAGATAATTAACATACATATGTACAACTCAAAAATTATAGGATTAGGTAAATACATGCCAGATAATGTGGTTACAAATGATGATTTATCAAAAATAATGGATACTAATGACGAGTGGATACAAGAACGTACCGGTATCAAAGAGCGTCGTTGGATTAAGGAAGGTACCGGAGATACATCGGCAACCATGGGAGCAAAAGCTGCTAAAATTGCTATAGAACGTGCGGGGTTAACCAAAGATGATATCGATTTTATTGTTTTTGCTACGTTAAGCCCCGATTATTACTTTCCTGGATGTGGGGTGCAAATTCAAGATTTGTTGGACATGCCTACTATTGGTGCTTTAGATATTAGAAACCAATGTTCGGGTTTTGTATATGCTATTTCTGTAGCTGATCAATTTATAAAAACAGGTATGTATAAAAATATTTTGGTTATTGGTGCAGAATACCATAGCAACGGACTGGATAAAACAACACGAGGAAGAGGTGTAACTGTAATTTTTGGAGATGGCGCAGGGGCTTGCGTGCTTTCTAGGGAAGAGGACAATTCAAAAGGTATTTTATCAACACATTTGCATAGTGAAGGAAAATATGCTTATAAGTTAATTGTAGCATCCCCAAGTATAGCTCATTGGGTGCCCGAAATTATTGAGGCAGGTGATGAGGACTTATCCTATTTTCCATATATGGATGGTACTTTTGTATTTAAACATGCTGTAGTTCGTTTCAGTGAAGTAATTGAAGAAGGTTTAGAAAAAAATGGGCTGAAAAAAGAAGATATTGACATGTTAATTCCGCATCAGGCTAATTTACGAATAGCACAATTTATCCAAAGCAAATTTAAGTTAAGAGACGATCAGGTGTTTAATAATATTATGAAGTATGGTAATACTACCGCTGCTTCTGTAATTATAGCGCTTACTGAAGCTTGGGAAGAAGGCAAAATTAAGCAAGGTGATAATGTAGTGTTGGCCGCTTTTGGTAGTGGTTTTACTTGGGGTAGTGCCATAATTAAATGGGCCTAATTATTAAATTTATAAATACGAAAAGCCCGGAAATATATCATTCCGGGCTTTCCTAGCTATTAATCAACTTCAACTAACACTTAACTATAGTGAAGAATATTATTAGTTAGACGTAATAGCTCCAGATATATTACGATAATTGTTTTATTTAACTCATTTTTAACGTTTTATAAAAAAAAAACTCGAAAGTTACCTCTCGAGTTTTTATGGTATATACATATCTTTTATACGAAACTTATTATGTGTAGACGACTAACTCTTAAATAATTATCTTTCGTTTAGCTGGATTGTACTTTATTCTAACGTAATACTTTAGCAGATATTGTGTACAACCATCTTTTTTGTTAAAAAATTTATGCCAAAGTTTTATATATACTTTTTATTATTTATTGAAATAACGATGTAATTTAAGTATGCTTTAGTTAAAATTTTACATGAAACCACCTCCGCCAGAATTCTCATTGTAGCCTCTTGATTTTCTTGATTTAGCTTGGTATTTTTCTCCACCAAATCTATAAGATAATGCTGCATTCCACGTGTTGCTTTCCCAATTAAAAGCACCGTTATGTATAAAAGGTTTTTTGCCATAGAAAGCAAATTCCATAGTGTTAAATACGTCGTTTAAATTAAAGCTAAATGTGCCCTTGCCTTGTGCAAACCCGATGCGTGCGCCAAGATTTACAAAGTACATAGGTTCTCTGTCAATTTGTAGCATTTTGTTTTTACCACGGTAAAAACCAAAGGCAGTAAATGAAACTGTTTTACTTAGACTAAAGTTGTTGTACATTCTAAAATTCCAAGCTATATTATCAATTTCTTCAACTGTTGTTTCAATATCGTTGATGGTAGCAATTTCTAAAGGTACTGTTAAACTCTCTGTAATCCCTTTTTGTATTTGCGAGTATAAATCGAAACTAGAATTGATATTCCACCATTTAGTTGGTTTGTAATTTGAAGACAATTCGGTACCAAATGCTGTAGTATTTTCAAAATTATCGTGTGTAAGTATAACGCGTCCAGAACGAATATCCGTTCTGTCTATATACAACGCACGATTTATATTGTTTGAAATTACACGGTAAAACACGCCTCCTGTTACAGTTCCCTTTTTATCTTTTAAAGTTCTAGTGTAATTAGCTTCAACGGAGTTGGTGAACTGGGGTTTTAAATTAATATTTCCGTACGATGAAAAAAGCGGGGAACTCCATTCTTTAATCGGGTTTACTTGGTCGATTCCCGGTCTGTCAACACGTCTGCTATAGCTAAGTTGGTAAGCGTTTTTTTCGGAAGGTGAAAAGGTTAAAAAAAGAGAAGGATATAATTCGAAATAGTCATTTTTAAACGCTAAGGAGCTTTCTATTTCTGTTGATAGCGCTAAGGCATCTTCTTTTACATTTTCTGTTCGCAATCCTAACTGGTAACTCCATTTTTCAAACTGCTTACTGTAGTTAGCGTAGGCGGAGTATATGTCTCTAGTATAATCAAAGGCCGTTCCGGGTGTTGGTCTTAAAACACCAGAATCGTTATAAGTATAACCGGTAGAAGCGAAGGCAATATCAGAATTAAATAATCGGGCTTCTAAACCTATTTCTAACTTCGATTTTTCCGAAAAGGGATTTACATAATCCAAGTTTATAGTGGTGCTTTTTCTATCGGTATTATTAAAATCCTTATAATCTTCATTGGGACCTAGTAAGAAAGTGAAGTCAACTGGACTTTCGTCATCAAAAACATTATAATCTATTTCAAATTCTATATGATGTCCTTCTTTAGAAAAATCATGTTTGAAATCAAAATTATATTGAGATGATAAATTGTTGCTATTGGAAAAAAATAGTTGCGTTTGGTTTAAAGAAGTATCATTATTAAAAAGAACATCGGTTTTACCAGTATTACTGTTCTCAGATGTATTTTGTGTAGTGAAAACAGAAATTGTATTTTTATCGTTTAAGTAAAAATCCACGCCCACTTTATATAAATGGGATTGTATTTTATCTAAAAACTGAAAGAATTGTTGCGAGTTGTCTTCAGGTCTGGAAATTAAGCCTTCATTTTTGTTTTTTGAGATATTGTTGCTGTAACTACCGTATAAATTAAATTTTCCATTACGATAATTCATATCTAGTGAACTATTGAATTTTGCTTCAATTTCGTGTGTTATCCCTACATTTACATTACCATTAAGACCTATCATTGTGTTTTTATGCAATATGATGTTTATAATACCACTCATTCCTTCAGGGTTGTATTTTGCAGAAGGGTTGGTGATTAATTCGATAGATTTGATAGCAGTTGAAGGAATCTGTTTAAGTAATTGCGCAGTAGGGATGTTTGATAGTTTACCATCAACCATAACACGTACATTTTCATTTCCCCTTAAGCTAATTTCACCTGTTTGAGCATCAACACCAACCGATGGAATGCTTACCATTAATTCTGATGCGCTGCCTGTTGCAGCTAAATCTTTACCAATGGTTATTACTTTTCTATCTACCTTTTGTTGAATCGTTGAGGTTTCAGCTATTACAGTTACTTCTTCTAAACCTTCGGCAGCTTCTTCTAAATAGATGTTTCCTAAATCTATTTTGTGGTTATCTTTATTTATTGAAATTTCTTTTAAAAGTGTTTTATAACCAATGTATTGAATGCTGATTATTAATTTTCCTTCTTCAATTTTTTCAATTTTAAAGCTACCATCTTCAGAAGTAATTCCTCCCGTTATAATGTCTTCTTTATTATTTTTAATAATAACATTTACATACGGTAAGGGTTGCTTTAGTGTTGCGTCTAATACTTTTCCGGTGATAGTACCAGTTTTATCATCGGTTGGTTTTGGATTTGCGGCTTGTATGTTGTTAACAAAAGAACATAACAAAGCACATGCTAAAAATAATTTTTTCATTTGATTGATTTTTTTGATTGATTATGAATTAGACGATCCATTTTACAATCTGTTACTATATTTACAATGAAATATTATTTTTTAACATTATGAATAAGAAGACATTAGTGCTCGGAGCATCCTTAAATACAAGTAGATATTCAAATTTAGCAATTCACAAACTTGTTAAACATGGCGTTGAAACATGTGCAATTGGTTTAAAATCTGGAGAGGTTTCAGGAGTGAAAATTAACACAGATATGCCGCCATTTGAAGGTGTACATACCATAACACTATATCTGAATCCTAAAAACCAAATGGCTTATTACAAATATATAGTATCGTTAAAGCCTAAACGTGTTGTTTTTAATCCAGGCACCGAAAATCCTGAATTGTACAAAATTCTAAGAGAAAATAAAATTCATTTTGAATCTGCTTGTACTTTAGTTTTACTTTCTACGGATCAGTATTAATCCTAAAAATGTTAGAAGACCATTTACAATTAGTAATTCGTAACCAAACTTGTAACCTCCTAAATATTCTGAGGGGATATTTGCAAGCATGTAGCATATAACAACAGAGGCTATTGCAACGTACGGAACGCGTTTGTCATTAATTTTAACCTTAGTAAGAATACCAAAAGCGAACAAGCCTAAAAGTGGGCCATAGGTATAGCCAGCAACGGTTAAGATACCGCTTATTACATTTTGGTTTAGTACATAATAAAAACAAATTATTACTAAAACCATTAAAATACTCATACCTACGTGTACTTTTTTTCTTGTACCTTTTTGGGTACTTAATGCTCGTTTTTCAATATTTAAAAAATCAATACAAAACGACGTTGTTAAGGCTGTTAAAGCACTGTCGGCACTACTGTAAGCAGCTGCTATTAAGCCTAGCATAAAGAATATTGCTACAGGTAATCCCAAGTCGGAGTTTAATGCAATTTCCGGATAAAGTAAATCTGTTTTAGTGGCACCATCAACAACCGGTACTGCAATACCTTTTGTTTCGGCATAAACAAAAAGTAATGCGCCTAATAATAAAAATATGAAGTTTACAAAAACTAAAACAACACTAAAGGTAACTACGTTTTTTTGAGCGTCTTTTAAGGATTTACATGTTAAGTTTTTCTGCATCATATCTTGGTCTAAACCAGTCATACAAATAGCAATAAACATTCCTCCTAAAAATTGTTTTATAAAATGGTTTTTAGCTAAAATGTCATCAAAAAAGAAAATTTTGTCATATTCTTTAATGGCTTCACTTCCAATAAAATCACCTAAACCCCAACCCATTTCTTGGTAAATAAGTACTATGGTAACAATAACAGCAATTAGCATGAGTAGGGTTTGAATGGTATCAGTCCATACAACGGTTTTAATTCCTCCTTTAAAAGTATAAGCTAAAATAAGTGCAACGGATATTACAACGGTAACAGGAAAAGGGAAATTCCAATATTTAAAAACAAATTCGTGTAAAACACTGGCAACTAAAAATAGCCGAAAAGCAGAACCCAAAACTCTAGAAACAAAAAAGAAGGCGGCGCCCGTTTTATGACTGAAAATACCAAATCGGTCGCCTAAATATTCATAGATAGAAGTCACATTAAGCCGATAGTATACCGGTAACAATACGTAAGCAATAACCATATAGCCTATTAAATAACCAAATACAACTTGCATGTAACCAAACATATTTCCCCCTACATCTCCGGGTACCGATATAAAAGTTACACCACTTAACGAAGCTCCAATCATACCAAAAGCAACTAAAAACCAAGGCGACGACTTGTTTGCTTTAAAGAAAGATTCATTACTGTCTTCCTTGCTGGTTAGGTAGGAAATGAAAATTAAAATACCGAAATAAATTACGATTAATAGTAAAACGTGTATAGGTTGCATAATTTTTTTACGAATGAAGGCGAAATATACAAATAAAGATTTTCAAAATTAACATTGGCATAGAAACAAACATTATTTGTAAATTCGCAACCATGGAATTTTCATCTAAACTATTAGAACGTGCTGTTAATGAAATGTCGCAATTGCCAGGTATTGGTAAACGTACCGCATTACGACTGGTCTTACACATGCTGAAACAGCCAAAAGAACAAACAACAGCTCTAGCGGAAGCTTTACAAACCATGCGGAACGAAATTAAGTTTTGTAAATCCTGCCACAATATTAGTGATGTGGCGTTGTGTGAAATATGTGCAAACCCAAATAGAGATGAAACACTAGTTTGTGTTGTTGAAGATATTCGCGATGTAATGGCTATTGAAAATACCAGTTCTTTTAAAGGATTATACCATGTTTTGGGTGGGAAAATTTCACCAATGGATGGCATTGGTCCACACGATTTAAATATTATTTCATTGGTAAATAAAGTTAAGGACGGAAAAATTAAGGAACTTATATTTGCTTTAAGTTCTACCATGGAAGGTGATACTACTAATTTTTATATTTTCAAACAAATTCAGGATTGTAACGTGTTTACATCTACCATTGCTAGAGGTATTTCGGTTGGTGATGAATTGGAATATGCCGATGAAATTACCTTAGGGAGAAGTATTGTTAATAGAGTTCCATTTGAATCTTCCTTAAAATTATAATTATCTCTTGAAACTATCCATCGTCATATTAAATTATAACGTTCGCTATTTTTTAGAGTTATGTTTAAAAAGTGTTCAAGCCGCTATAACTAATCTGGAAGCTGAAATTATTGTAGTTGATAATGATTCAGAAGATGATACTTGCGAAATGGTTAAAACCTTATTTCCAGAAGTAGTTTTAATTGAAAATAAAGAAAACTTTGGTTTTTCGAAAGGAAATAATATTGGAGTTTCGCATGCTAAAGGAGAGTATTTATGCATCTTAAATCCGGATACCGTTGTTGCTGAAGATACTTTCAAATCCATGTTAGCTTTTGTAGAAAGTAAATCTAATTTAGGTATTGTAGGTTGCAAATTAATTGATGGAATTGGAAATTTTTTACCAGAAAGCAAGCGCAATATACCTTTTGTAAAAGAGGCTGTTAAGAAGTTGTTTGGCGATTCGCAAATGTATTATGCAAATCATTTGAAGGAAGATCAAACAGGAAAAGTAGATGTTCTGGTTGGTGCATTTATGCTTGTTAAGAGAGATTTATATAATAAAGTTGGCGGTTTTGATGAGGATTATTTCATGTATGGCGAAGATATTGATTTGTCCTACAGTGTGTTGAAATTAGGGTATGATAATTATTATTTTGGAAGCACATCGGTAATACATTTTAAAGGAGAAAGCACCTTGCGAGATAAGCATTACGCGCGTCGTTTTTATGGTGCTATGCAAATATTTTATAAAAAGCATTTCAAAAAAAACAGACTATTCGATGCATTTGTGTGGTTTGGAATCCGTGCTGTTTATTTTTTTAGAAGATCTCCAGTGGTTAATAAAAAACATGTAGCTAGTTACGTTTATATTTCAAATAAAATGAATCCGAAATTGGAAGCTGCTTTACCAAAAAAAATGATCTTGCAATCAACTATAAAAAATTTGAAAGATGCGACTGAGGTTGTTTTTGATGCTAATCATTTAACTTACAAAGAAATAATAACGATGATTTGTTGTAATAAAAACAAATCAATCACCTATAAAATACAACCCCAGAATTCTCAATTTATTTTGGGTAGCGACAATACCATTAGCAGAGGAGAGGTTGTTCATTTTAATTAGTATTTATTGAAAATAGTATAAAGAAATCAATGTTTTTTAATTAATTTTGCAAGCGAAATTAAAGAAACTAAGTATTACGTTATTGATATGGCAAAGATTGAGCTTAAGTTACCAAAAATGGGAGAGAGTGTTGCGGAAGCAACAATTACATCTTGGTTAAAAGAAGTTGGAGACACAATTGAAATGGATGAAGCGGTGTTGGAAATAGCAACCGATAAAGTTGATAGTGAAGTGCCTAGTGAAGTAGATGGTGTCTTAGTAGAAAAACTTTTTAATGTAGACGATGTTGTTCAAGTTGGGCAAACTATAGCGATTATTCAAACGCAAGGAGATGGCGAAGAAGTGTCGTTTAATGATACATTTTCAAACGAAGTAAGTAATTTCAGTAACGAAGTTTCAAATGAATCAAATGGTTTCAACAATGAATTTTCAAATAATAATGAAATTTTAAATGACACGTTTACTTATAATAATGAAATTTCTAACGACGTTTTTGAAGCAGATGCAATTCCTGTTGATAAAGTAGAACAAACTATTTTAAAAGCTAAAGAAGCTTTGCAAACTCCAGTGTTTTCAAGTGAAGAACGTTTCTATTCTCCTCTTGTAAAAAACATAGCAAAAGAGGAAGGTGTTTCTCAGGAAGAGTTAGATAATATAATTGGTTCAGGTATAGATAATCGTGTAACTAAAAATGATATATTAAATTATGTTCAAAGTAAAACTGGAAAGTCTGATGTTGCAGCTCCTAAAGTTGAAAAACCTAAGGTAGAAGCTCCGGTAGTAACACCAAAACAAGAGCCGGCTGTACCTTCTAAACCAAAAACAATACAATCTACTGTTCCAGTGGTGGCTAGTGGAGAAGATGAAATTATTGAAATGAGCAGAATGGGCAAACTTATTGCGCATCACATGGTAGAATCAATACATACATCCGCTCATGTTCAAAGTTTTATTGAAGCTGATGTTACTAAAATATGGAATTGGAGAAATAAAGTTAAAGATGCATTTCAAAAACGTGAAGGAGAGAATTTAACCTTTACACCAATTTTTATGGAGGCGGTAGCTAAAGCACTTCGCGATTTCCCTATGATGAATATTTCTGTACAAGGCGATACCATTATTAAAAAGAAAAATATAAACTTGGGCATGGCCGCATCATTGGCAGATGGTAATTTAATAGTGCCAGTTATTAAAAATGCGGATCAACTAAATTTGGTGGGAATGACCAAGCAAGTTAATGATTTAGCAAAACGAGCCAGAGCAAACCAGCTTAAACCAGACGATATTCAAGGAGGCACCTATACCGTAACTAACGTAGGGACGTTTGGTAGTCTCATGGGAACACCTATTATTAGTCAGCCACAGGTTGGAATTTTAGCTTTGGGCGCCATTCGTAAAGTACCCGCGGTTATAGAAACACCAGAAGGTGATTTTATTGGAATTAGATACCGTATGTTTTTATCGCACTCTTACGATCACCGCGTTGTGAATGGTGCTTTAGGGGGGCAGTTTGTGAAAGCTGTAAAAGATTATCTAGAAGCTTGGGATAGTAATAGAGAAATATAAAGAAGTTTAAAAATGATTTTGAATAATTTCAATTAACTGTTGGCTATCCTTTAGGTTAGTGTAAATTGAATCTTCAATTTGTATTACAGGCATTGTCGTTTTAGAATTTATTTTGTTTTGATTTAAGGTTTTTGTTAATAAAGAAGAACTTAATTGATCTTTGTTTATATCATATTCTTTAAATTTAAGATTATTCTTGTTCAACAATAATTTAACGTCATCGCATAAATTGCAGTTTGTTTCGGTAAAAATAATCAGCTGTTTTTTGTTTAATTCACTGTTAAATTTCAAATCAAAATTTTGCTTGTCCTTTTCTAAAGCAATATCATAACTTACTTCATTTATTATAAATGTAGATTGGTATACACCTTTGGTATTTGCAAGTTCTATTAAAGTAATTAATTTGGTTTTAGATTTGGGAGGCACCGTTTTTATAACTGGTCTTAAGCTAGATCTTCTAAAATCTTCTGTGGTTATATGTAAAAAGACATCGTAGCTTATGGCACCAGTATTAACCGCATATAAATCTAACCGTTTTCCGTTTTTTTCTTCAGTTAATTTTACAAATTCATGGGTTTGTGCGGTAAGCAAAAGGTTTGTTAAGAAGCAAAAAGTATAAATTAAGTTTCTTAGTTTAAATTTTAACATCATTAATTTAAAAGTATATGGGTAAAAGTAATAATTTAAAAAGTGTAATCCAATCGGTAAAAATGGTCGGATTTTCTTATTTTTGTCAATACTTTATATAAAAAATATTCAATAAAAAATAGTAATGCAGTTAAACCTAACCAAGCCCATTTGTTTTTTCGATTTAGAAACAACAGGTGTTAATATAACAACCGATAGAATAGTTGAAATCGCCATTTTAAAGGTACACCCTAACGGAAAAGAGGAGAGTAAAACATGGTTGGTGAATCCAGAAATGCTCATTCCGAAAGAAGTTATCGCCATTCATGGCATAAGTAATGAAGATGTTGCCGATAAACCAACATTTAAGGAGATCGCTAAAGAGGTTTACAATATGATAAAAGATTCCGATTTGGGAGGGTTTAACTCAAACAGATTTGATATACCCTTACTAGCTGAGGAATTATTGCGTGCTGAGGTAGATTTCGATATGAAAAATCGCGTTGCTGTAGATGTGCAAACCATTTTCCATAAAATGGAGCAACGTACCTTGAGTGCAGCATATAAATTTTATTGCCATGAAGACTTAGAAGGAGCACATGGGGCAGAAGCAGATACACGTGCAACTTTTGAGGTTTTAAAAGCACAAATTGCAAAGTACGATGAAATAGAGAATGATACGAAGTTTTTAGCTGAATTTAGTTCTAGAAAACAATTTGCTGACTTTGCTGGTTTTATAGTTTACAATAAAAAGGGTGAAGAATGTTTTTCTTTCGGAAAGCACAAAGGTAAATTGGTAACTGAAGTTTTAGAAAGTGAACCTGGTTATTTTGGCTGGTTGTTAAATGCCGATTTTCCGCTGTACACTAAAAAAGTATTAACAGCTATCAAGCTTAGAAGTTTTAATAATAAATTAGGTTAGTCTAATTTTCTAAAAAGTCTAAAAATCTAATCAAGTCTAGAATGAAAATAATTTGCATCGGTAGAAATTACACCGAACATATAAACGAATTAGAAAACGAGAAACCAACAGATCCTGTGGTGTTTTTAAAACCAGACACGTCTATTCTTTTAAAAAAACAGCCATTTTTTATTCCTGATTTCTCGGATGATGTGCATTATGAAGTAGAGATTTTGGTTAAGATTAATAAAATAGGTAAGTATATCGATAGAAAATTTGCTCATAAGTATTATGATGAAATAGGGTTGGGAATCGATTTTACAGCCCGCGATGTACAAAGCCAATTAAAGGAAAAGGGCTTGCCATGGGAAAAAGCAAAATCTTTTGACGGTTCGGCAGTAGTAGGGAAATGGCTACCGGTCTCAGAGATTAAAGATGTAAATGCCATTGAGTTTTCTTTAAAAAAAAATGAAAAAATTGTACAATTAGGAAATACAAGCCACATGCTTTGGAAAATTGATGAACTTATAGAATATGTGTCCAAATATTTTACTTTAAAGATTGGAGATATTATATTTACCGGAACGCCAGCAGGTGTAGGCAAAGTGGTTGCAAACGATAAGCTTAAAGGATTTATAGAAGATAAAGAATTATTTTCAATAACAGTAAAATAAAATGGAACAACATTACAAATTATTTAGGGTTCGTGAGTTGGCAGACAACGACGAAGATTTTATCGCAACATTAGCCGAAGCTTTTTTGGAGGAAGTACCAGAAGACGCTGAGCGATTAAAAAAAGCAGTTGCAAACAAGGATTATCACGACGCCTATCAGGCAGCACACAAAATGAAACCAACCGTTGATTTATTTGAACTTGGAGTGCTGGATATCTTGATAGAAGTACAGGATTGGGGCAAATTTGAAAAGCGAGATATGGATATATCAACACAATTAGCCATTGTACTTTCAGCAGTCGATAATGCCGTTGCGGAAATGAAATCAGATTTTAATTTATAAATGTTAGCCGAAATAATCACTATTGGAGACGAACTTTTAATTGGTCAAGTTATTGACACAAATTCAGCATTTATTGCCAAGCATCTTAATAAAATAGGTGTGTCGGTTTATCAAATAACCTCGGTTCAAGATGATAAAGCACACATATTGAAAGCTTTAAAAGAGGCAGAAAGCAATGTTGATATCGTTATTCTAACTGGTGGTTTAGGGCCAACAAAAGATGATATTACTAAAAAAACTATAGCAGAGTATTTTAATGATACCCTGATAAGGGATGATTCGGTTATAGAAAACATTGAAGAACTCTGGAAACATTATACGGGAGGTTTATTGCTTCAAGTAAATAGAGATCAGGCATTAGTACCCTCGAAGGCAACGGTTTTAATGAATACTTTAGGAACCGCGCCTGGTATGTGGATGGAAAAAGATAATAAAGTGTTTATTTCATTACCTGGTGTCCCGTATGAAATGAATGCTTTAGTTGAAAACAAGGTAATTCCTAAACTAAAAGAAAAATATAACTGCCCTTACATCTTACATAAAACTTTATTAGTATATGGTATTGGTGAAAGTGCTTTAGCAGAACGTATTGAAGCTTGGGAAGATGGTCTACCAACACATATAAGGTTAGCCTATTTGCCAAGTTTAGGGAAAATGCGTTTGCGTTTATCTTCAAAAGGAACCGATGTTGAATATGTTAAAAGTAGTGTTCAAGAACAAATTGATAAAGTGTTACCACTTATAAAAAATGAATTTGCTGGTTTTGAAGAAGAAGATGGTTCAGTAGAGGTGGTTATTGCTAAGCAATTAAATAAATTAGGAAAAACACTAGCCATTGCCGAGAGTTGTACTGGAGGCATGGTAGCAGAGCAATTTACAACGCATCCCGGTGCTTCTAGTTATTTTAAAGGTGGTGTGGTAACCTACTCAACAGAGTCTAAAATTAATATTTTAGGTGTTTCAAAATCAGATATTGATACTTTTTCGGTGGTGAGTTCAGAGGTTGTAGAGTCTATGGCTTCTAATGCGTTACGATTATTTCAATCAGATTTTGCTGTTGCAACAACAGGCAATGCAGGGCCAACAAAAGGTGATTCTGAAGCAGAGGTTGGTACCGTTTTCATTGCTATAGCCACAAAGAGCGGGGTTTATTCCGAAAAATTTATGCTCGGAAATTACCGAATAAAAGTGATAAATAAGGCAGTAAATAAGGCTCTGGAAATGCTATTAAAAGAAATTTTTAAAAATTGATAAAATTTAAGTTGTCATAATATAAAGATTTTGTATATTTGCACCTCGATTTTAAGCAACAAAGAATTTTAAAGTTATAAATAATGTCAAGAGTTTGTGAACTTACAGGTAAGAAGGCAATGGTTGGAAACAATGTGTCTCATGCAATGAATAAAACTAAACGTAAATTTAATGCGAATTTAGTTAAGAAACGTTTTTACATTCCAGAAGAAGACAACTGGATAACTTTAAAAGTTTCTACATCTGCTTTAAAAACTATCAATAAAATAGGTATTACTGCAGCAATTAAGGATGCAAAATCTAAAGGATTTTTAAAATAATAGCTGTATTTAATAATAAAAGAAATGGCAAAGAAAGGTAATAGAATACAAGTAATTTTAGAGTGTACTGAGCACAAAGAGTCTGGACAACCAGGAACTTCAAGATACGTTACTAAAAAAAATAAAAAGAATACGCCTGATAGAATGGAAATTAAAAAATTCAATCCTATTCTTAAGCGTATGACAGTTCATAAAGAGATAAAATAATTAAGTCATGGCAAAGAAAACAGTAGCATCGTTACAAACATCTTCTAAAAGATTAACAAAAGCGATTAAAATGGTAAAATCACCTAAAACAGGTGCCTACATGTTTGTTGAGTCAATCATGTCTCCAGAATTAGCAGACGACTTTTTCAGCAAAAAGTAATATACCACTTTATAAAATACACAAAGCTGCTTTCTTTATTGAAAGCAGCTTTTTTATGTTTATATTTGTTTTAAATAAGTTTAGTCGTTTATTGTACAGTCGTTTAGTTGGTTGCAACTTAACTACATACAGCTAAATAACAACCAACAATCAATAATATGAGTTTTTTTAAAAAAATATTTTCATCAGAAAAAAAGGAAACGTTAGATAAAGGTTTAGAGAAATCTAAAACAACTTTCTTTGGGAAATTAAGTAAGGCTGTCGCTGGAAAATCCAAGGTTGATGATGAGGTTTTAGATAATCTTGAAGAAATTTTAGTTTCCAGTGATGTGGGTGTAAATACCACACTTAAAGTTATTGAACGTATTGAAGCTCGTGTTTCAAAGGATAAATATTTAGGAACGGATGAGTTAAATAGCATTTTACGAGAAGAAATTGCGGGCTTATTAAGTGAAACTAATTTAGGTGAAGATACCGACTTTACAATTCCTCAAGATAAAAAACCATATGTAATCATGGTGGTTGGGGTTAATGGCGTAGGTAAAACGACTACTATTGGGAAACTGGCCTTTCAATTTAAAAAACAAGGCTACAATGTCGTTTTAGGTGCCGCTGATACGTTTAGAGCTGCTGCGATAGACCAACTTCAGGTTTGGGCAGATCGTGTGGGCGTGCCGTTAGTAAAGCAGTCTATGGGTTCAGACCCTGCTTCTGTAGCTTTTGATACAGTAACAAGTGCAGTTGCGCATAATGCAGATGTTGTTATTATTGATACAGCAGGACGTTTACATAATAAAGTAAATTTAATGAATGAGCTTACTAAGGTGAAACGTGTTATGCAAAAAGTTGTTGCTAATACACCTAATGATGTTTTATTGGTTTTGGATGGTTCTACTGGTCAAAATGCCTTTGAACAAGCTAAACAGTTTACAGCGGCTACTGAGGTGACTTCATTGGCAGTCACAAAATTAGATGGTACTGCAAAAGGAGGGGTTGTTATTGGTATTTCCGATCAGTTTAAAATTCCTGTTAAATATATTGGTGTAGGTGAAGGTATTGAAGACCTTCAGGTTTTCAACAAATTTGAATTTGTAGATTCATTTTTTAAATAGTTTTTTCAACATTTTAAATAAGGTTATCGTTTTAGAGTAAAATGTCCTTTGTGAATGTCGCCATTCGCTCGAGTTACTATAAACCAATAGTCTGAAGTTGGTAAATTAACTCCTCTAAATGTGCCATCCCAACTAGTTTCTGGAGTTAATTCTTTTAGTAACTTGCCATATCTGTCAAATATTTTGATAGACATATTTGGTTCTGTTTCATTGTATTTTATGGCCCAAGTATCATTAAAATCATCGCTGTTTGGGTGTAAATTTGGGGTAAAATAGAACGTAAACTAGTTTTTGTGTTATTCCACATCCGTTTTTATCTCTTACATATATAGTAATCTCTCCACTTCCTAGTCCATAAAATACATTATGGTCTTGGTAGTTTAGCCCATCTATGGAATATTCATATGTTCCAAAATTAGTGTTAGTAAGGTTAATAGTTATTTTATTATTGTTTTCTGTCCAATCTATTGATCGGTTCCCACCAATGGATTTATAATATTCATTAGCAATGCTGAAAATTCATAGGTAGTATCAGCGCAAAGTCCGGATATAGCTTTAGTATAAAAAACGCCTTCATTAGCAATAACGGCACTATTAATAATCATCATGTAACCATTTGTGTTCCCTGTACGCTCTTTAGTAACATACCATGCGTTCGATTTTAGTTCACTTGTGGTGTTAGCTATAGTATATTCACCTTCGTCCAATTCCCAGACGCCTGTATGTGAACGCCGTTATGGACGAACCTAAAGAAGCTCCTCTTGTGGCGCCGGAACCAAAGTCAATTTCAACAACAGGATCTCCCAGACTACCTTCACATAATTGAGCATAGGTTTGGAAGGATAATTGTAGGATAAAAATGAATATTCAACAGGTTTTATTTACAATGTAATTTTTGAATGATATCATTAGGCCATGGTTAAAAAGCAAATTAGTTGTGCTTTATCTTTACTATTAATTCAATTCTTGTATTTAGATGCTTTCTTAAACATAAACGTGCTGCTTTATTCTGCTTTTCATAAAATTGACTTTTATATAGATAATTTATTTTTATTGGAAAGGAAAAGTCAGGTCTCTTTTAAGTTGATCTTTGAACAAATACAATTTAAATTTGGATTGTCTAATTAAATATCATTTAAATTTTATGTTCGATTGTTATTAAATCTTTACGAAAATAATTAGTTTTTTATTGAAGTCTAATGATTTGTTAATCAAATAAATATGTTGTTTTTTGAGAATATTTTTAAATTAGTACATCTAAATTCAATAAAAATATGAAACAAAATTATTTTCAAAAGAAGCATTATTTGGTAATGCTAACAGTCTTTTTATTTAGCTTAATAACACATTCACAGGTAATTATTACGGGTGTTTTTGATGGACCACTTCCAGGTGGTTTGCCAAAGGGTGTTGAACTTTATGTAACAGAAGATATAGCAGACTTAAGTATTTATGGTATTGGTTCTGCTAATAATGGTACGGGAAGTAATGGGGAAGAGTTTACTTTTCCAGCTGTAGCTGCCGCTAGCGGAGATTTTATTTACGTGTCGTCCGAAATTGATGGATTTTTTAGCTTTTTTGGTTTTGAGCCAAATTATACAAGTAGTGCTGTAAATATTAATGGTGATGACGCTATTGAATTATTTAAATCGAGTGCGGTTATAGATGTTTTTGGAGATATAAATGTAGACGGAACTGGGCAACCATGGGATCATTTAGATGGTTGGGCTTACCGCAAAAATAGTTCTGGCCCTGATGGTAGTGTGTTTGTTTTAGAAAACTGGACTTTTAGCGGAATAAATGCCTTAGAAGGCGGTGCAACAAACTCCACAACGGCGTCTCCGTTTCCTGTAGCAACTTATGGTGGAGGTTTTATTTCGGATACCGAAGCACCTTCAATACCAACTAATTTAATGGCTGAAAATACCACTTCAACTTCAACGATGTTGTCTTGGCAAGCTGCTTCCGATAATATCGGGGTTATTGCATATCAAATTTATGATAATACCACCCTTGTTGCTTTTTCAACAGATGTAACATTTACTATAACTGGTTTAACTCCAGAAACTACTTATAATTTTATAGTTAAAGCCATTGATGCGGCAGGAAATAGTTCTGAAGCAAGTAATTCAATTAGCGTAACAACCTTAGTTAATACAACTGAGCCAACCTTTTCGGGTTTAATAATTTCAGGGGTAGTGGACGGTCCACTGTCTGGGGGTGTTCCAAAAGCAATCGAGTTTTATGTTACCCAAGATATAGCAGATTTAAGTTTGTATGGTTTTGGATCGGCCAATAATGGAGGCGGTTCAGATGGTCAGGAATTTACCTTTTCTGGGTCGGCTAAGGCTGGTGATTTTATTTATGTGGCTTCCGAAGAACCAGGATTTACATCCTTTTTTGGATTTGCTCCAAACTTCACTTCAGGGGCTGCATCCATTAATGGTGATGATGCAATTGAATTATTTTTAAATAATACCGTAGTAGATGTTTTTGGAGATATTAATATGGATGGTTCTGGTGAAGCCTGGGATTATTTAGATGGTTGGGCATACAGAAAAGATGATACCGGTCCAGATGGTTCTACTTTTATGATTGAAAACTGGGTGTTTAGTGGCATCGATGCTTTAGATGGTGTCACTGAAAATAGTACGGCAACAAATCCATTCCCAACGATGAGTTATGGCCCAGATTTAATTATTACGGGTGTTGTTGATGGTCCGCTTTCAGGAGGTGTGCCAAAAGTAATAGAGTTTTATGCAAAGCAGGATATTGCCGATTTAAGTCTTTATGGATTTGGATCAGCAAATAATGGCGGAGGTTCAGATGGGCAAGAATTTACATTTTCAGGTTCAGCTAGTGCTGGCGATTTTATTTATGTAGCTTCAGAAACTATCGGATTTAATAACTATTTTGGTTTTACACCTAACTTTACATCTAATGCAGCTGAAATAAATGGGGATGATGCTATTGAATTATTTTTCAAAGGAAATGTTATTGATGTATTTGGAGATATTAACGTTGATGGTTCTGGAGAAGCCTGGGATTATTTGGATGGTTGGGCTTACAGAAATAACAGTACAGGACCTGATGGATCCTTATTTGTTATTGAAAATTGGACGTTTAGTGGTATAAACGCTTTAGATGGCACTACAACTAATACAACGTTTCCGATAGGAACCTATGGAGGTGATGCTGTTGCAGAGCCTATAGCATTAATTACTATTGCAGAAGCCAGAGCTGAAAGTAATACAGGTAAACAAGTAAAAGTAACTGGTGTGCTTACTGTAGCCGATGAGTTTTCGGGATCTGCGTATTTGCAAGATGCTACCGGAGGTATAGCTGTTTTTGATGCTTTAGTTCATGGTGAAGGTATTTTTAAAATAGGAGATTCTATTACTATAACCGGAACTAGAAGTATTTATAATGGACAAATTCAAATAAGTCCGGTTACAGAAGTTGTGAATAACGGACTTTCAAATCAGGTAATTGAGCCTTTACTAATAACTTTAAATGAACTGCAAAACCATCCGGGGGAACTAGTTAAAATAAGTAAACCTAATTTCCCAAAACCGGGAGATATGCTCTTTGGTAATTCTAATTATATTTTAACAGACGCCAATGGATTTGGTGAGTTACGAATAAACAATAATGTTGATGACATTGTAGGTTTAGCACAACCGGAAAATTGTGATGAAGTTATTGGTGTAGTAGGTAGGTATTTTGATATTTATCAATTAATGCCTAGAATGAGCAGCGATATAGCATGTGCAGAAAAATATGTATCGCCTACGCTTCCAAACAATATTTCACGAGAGAACACTTTGGATATTGCTACATGGAATATTGAGTGGTTTGGAGATGAAGCTAATTCACCAGCCGCAGGAAATGTTATGTCTGATGCCATTCAAAAAGAAGCTGTTAAAGCCGTATTGAATGAGCTAAAAGCAGATGTTCTTGCAGTTCAAGAAATTTCAGATGATGCGCTTTTTGCAGAATTGGTTAGTGAACTTCCTGGTTACGACTATGTTTTATCGCCAGCAGTTTCTTATCCTAACGGTTCAGATGTGAAACAAAAAGTAGGTTTTATTTATAATACGGCAACTGTGAATGTAACCAATACCAAAGTATTATTAGAAACCATTCACCCTTATTATAATGGTGGCGATGATTCGGCTTTAGTAAATTACCCAAGTACTCCAGACCGCTTTTACGCAAGTGGACGTTTGCCTTTTTTAATGACAGCAAATGTTCAAATTAACGGGCAAACAGAGGAATATAATTTTGTTGCTCTTCATGCTAGGGCTAATGGAAGTACAGATTCTCAAAGCAGATATGACATGAGAAAATATGATGTGGAAGTGTTAAAAGATAGTTTAGATATGTATTATCCGAAAGCAAACCTCGTTTTATTAGGTGATTATAATGATGATTTAGATGAAACGGTTGCAGATAATGTGTCTTCAACCATGTCTACTTATTTTAAGTATACAGCAGATTCTGAGAACTATAATATGGTAACAAAAGCGTTAAGTGACCAAGGATTCCGATCTTATGTGTTTCAAGAAAATATGATTGATCATATCGCTATTTCTAATGAGTTAACCGATAATTATTTAGTAGGTTCAGAAGTTGTTCATTATGAATTTTATAACAACATGTATGCGAATTCTACTTCCGACCATTTTCCTGTTTCGATTAGAATGCAATTAAAAACACTTTCAATAGATGATTTAGTATTTAGCGAAACCATTTGTTTTGAAGGAGTTAACGGCAAAGCGAGTATTTCTGTTTCTGGAGGTGTAGCACCCTATTCTTATAAACTGAATGAAAACATTGTTTCTTCAAATTCGGTGGAAGGTTTAACAAGTGGAAATTATTTATTTACAGTTACAGATGCAATAGGAAATTCGGTGACTGAAGAATTTACCATAGTTGAAGCTTGGCCATTAGAATTAACAACAACGGAAGGTACAACAGTTTATTTTGGATATGAAGCACAGTCTTGTACAAATTTAGAGGTAACAGAAGTTCTTGGAGGTGTTGCTCCTTACACATACTTATGGAGTACTGGAGATATTTCAGAAAATATTAAAGTCTGTCCAGAGGAAACAACAGATTATATTGTTACTGTAACGGATGCAAATGGATGTTCAATAGAAAAATCTATAACTGTAGAAGTTGTAGATGTAGTTTGTGATAATAAACGAGATATTGGCGTTCAAATGTGCTACAAAGGGAAGGAGATATGTATTAATCCTAACTGGGTTAATTGGTATTTGTATAAGGGTGCAACTTTAGGAGCTTGCGATGATGGTATTAAACCAAAGGTGAAATTTAATATCTCTCCAAACCCTTTTTTAACGCATACTAATATCCAATTTACTAGTAACGTTGATACTACTGCAGAATTAAAAATTTACGATTTTAGAGGGAAATTACAAAAATCGTTTACACAATTTATTCAGATTGGCGACACCGAGGTTAGACTGGATTTATCAGACTTAAATTGTGGTCTTTATTTTTTGAATACTATGATTAATGGTATTGCTACTAAAACCAATGTTTTAATAAAGCGTTATAAATAGTAATATTTATAATTTTTTAAGTGTGTGAAAAGCCAGAGGATTAACTTCTCTGGCTATTTTTATTTAAGTAATAGGTTTTTAAACTCTTGTATTAGTTAACTAAAGCATTAATTTTCGCCCACAAATCATTATCAAATGACGATAATGCAAAATTTTCACCTTCACCAGCATCTCCCATTCTTATAACCACTAGTTTTTTACTTGGTACAATATAGATCTTTTGGTCGTTTTTGCCTAAAGCGGCGAACATGTCGGAAGGGGCATTTGGAATTAAATAACCATTAAATTCTAATTGGCTTTGGGGTAAATGATAACTCTGTTTTCCATTTAACCACCATAAATAACCGTAGGCCTTATTAATGTCTTGGGAGGGGCTTGTTGCAGCGGTAACGTATGATTCTGGAACAATTTGGATGTTCTCCCAAGTGCCTTTAGCAAAAATCATTAAACCAAAACGTGCCATACTTCGTGTGTTACTAGCGTAAACGCTTAGGTCTCCTAAATTCAACCACAGACCGTTCATACCAATTTTATCTCGAAGTTTGCTGTTAAAATAATTATTCCAAGTTTGGTTGCTAGCGGCGGCCACAACATCCTGCATTTTTACATATACATTGTGATAGGCCCAGCGTGTACCAGCATCGGCCACATATTGAAGATTTGAAGGTGATACATCGTCACCTAAACTATCATCTAAACCTGAATTCATAGATAATAGATTCTTGCAAGTTATTAGGTTTTCTTTTGTAAGTGGCGCACTTGTCCAACCCACACCCAAATAATCGGAAACTTTATTGTTAATGTTTATTAATCCTTCTTCTTGAGCAATACCTGAAACTGTTGTTGTTAATGTTTTTCCCGCACTTGCCCAATACCACGAAGCATTTTCGTCATGACCATTAAAATAATGTTCTATAACAATTCTACCATTGTAAAGAATCATGAAGCTCTTAGTGTTTTTTGTTTCTAAAAAATCTAGTAGGGGTTGAAGCGCATTCGAGTTCCAATCTAAATCTGAAACAGATTTAGTTTCCCAGGTATCAGATTTAATAGGAGGGAAATAAAGAATTTCATCATTAACAGGTTCATCCTTGGAACAACTATAAAAGGGTATGCAGCCCAATAAGAATAGAATAAAGAGACGTTTCATAAGGTAGTTTTTTAGAATTTAGGACTCCTAAATATAGTAAAGGTTTAATAATTGGAGTTATAAAATTAGCGGATAGAAGATAAAAGTTATACCTTTTAACAACGTAGAACCAATACCAAATCAAAAATAGTTAATCAAAAATCATAAATCCTAAATCATTCCGTATCTTTGCGCACTTAAATTTTGGTATGAGAACGAAATCACTTAAAAAGAATAAAATCAACGTAGTAACGCTTGGCTGTAGTAAGAATGTTTATGATAGTGAAGTGCTAATGGGACAATTAAAAGCCAGTGGGAAAGACGTTGTTCATGAAGAAGAAGGAAATATCGTAGTGATTAATACCTGCGGCTTTATCAATAATGCTAAGGAGGAAAGCGTGAATACTATTTTAGAATTTATGCAGAAAAAGGAAGATGGTGAAGTTGATAAAGTATTTGTTACAGGCTGTTTAAGTGAGCGCTATAAGCCAGATTTACAAAAGGAAATTCCTAATGTTGATGCCTATTTTGGAACAACCGAATTGCCTAGTTTACTTAAAGCATTGGGTGCAGATTATAAACATGAGTTGATTGGAGAGCGTTTAACAACCACGCCCAAAAACTATGCTTATTTAAAAATTGCCGAAGGGTGTGATCGCCCCTGTAGTTTTTGTGCTATTCCATTAATGCGTGGAAAACATAAAAGCACACCTATTGAAGATTTAATTACAGAAGCTGAAAAATTAGCAGCAAAAGGAGTTAAGGAGTTAATTTTAATTGCACAAGACTTAACATATTACGGTTTAGATATCTACAAAAAAAGAAATCTTGCAGAACTACTTGAAGCATTAGTAAAGGTAGAAGGTATCGAGTGGATTCGTTTACATTACGCATTCCCAACAGGATTTCCTATGGATGTTTTAGAAGTAATGAATCGCGAACCAAAAATTTGTAATTATTTAGATATTCCGTTACAGCATATTTCTGATACTATCTTGAAAAGCATGCGTCGTGGTACAACCAAAGAAAAAACCACGCAGTTACTAAAAGAATTTAGAGCTGCAGTGCCAGATATGACTATTAGAACAACACTCATTGTTGGGTATCCTGGTGAAACGGAAGAAGATTACCAAACCCTAAAACAATGGGTTAAAGAGATGCGTTTTGAACGTTTAGGATGTTTTACCTATTCGCATGAAGAGAATACACATGCTTATAATTTAGAGGATGATGTACCTGAAGAAGTTAAGCAAGCACGCGCCAACGAGATTATGGAAATTCAATCGCAAATTTCATGGGAATTGAATCAACAGAAAATTGGACAAACTTTTAAAGTGGTAATTGATAGAAAGGAAGGTAATTATTTTGTTGGCAGAACAGAATTTGATTCGCCAGATGTAGATAACGAAGTGCTTATTGATGCTACAAGTACCTATTTAAAAACTGGTGAGTTTACAACTGTTAAAATTATAGAAGCAGCCGATTTTGATTTGTTTGCTGAGGTAATTTCAAACTAATTTATTTATACATAAACAATAGTTCAAACATCACTTTAAACTATTGTTTTATAAACTTTTAAAGCTGCTATAAATTAATATCGACTAATTTATAGCAGCTTTATTTTTAGTTTAAATCGGACTTAGTGTAAACTGAAATTTGCTAGGAAGTTTGGTTTTAAATTCTACATCCAATAGCGAGTCCCCAGGTAACGGCGGTATGCGAGTCTTCTTTAATATCATAAAGTAATTCTGGTGATAATTCCCAATTACCACCTATATTAAAGCTGTATTCTAAGCCAACTCTAGTAACGAAAAGATCTTTAGATTTTTCAAATTCATAACCAACTCCTGCAATAATGGCAAATTTGTCATAGAATTCGTAGCCTAATGTAACTGTACTTAAAAAAGCATTCTCTCTAATGCGTTCTTCACCATCTTCGTTTTTAAGGTTATAGGTTAAAAATTCTAGTTCATTAGTCCACTTTGCAAAGAACTTATGATTAAAATTATATTGAATATCAAGACCATTTGTAGGAATGAGTTGTGCGCTTTCACTTTCTTCATGTAAGTGATGTGATGGAATGTAGGCTTGAGCAAAAGCAAAAGAGATTTTAACTTTTTTTAATTCGTTATGATGGTTAGTTGTTGCATTTGAATGTTCTTGTGTAAAACCAAAAAAAGGAACTATTAATAATAGTTGTAATAAAAATTTATTCATTGTTTAATTTTATAAATGATAAGAATAAGTGAGATTGTTTTTATCCGATTTATTACTTGATTAATAAAATACCTAAATAATTAAGGTTGTTTTATAGTTAACAAATAATGTTCAAATGAAGTGAGATATCCATAGGTATAATATGATTTTTGTTAGTTTTATTATAAAAAACGGCTAGATAAATAAATTATCTAGCCGTGAGTTAAGAGGGCAGTTAAAATTATTGATTTTGGTTTGCTATTCTTTCTTTTTGGTAACTATTTCAACAACGCCATTTTTTGCTTTTTCTCCATATTTGTTAATGGCGGTATGGCCTTTATAAACATTTATAGATTCAATATCATCTGAATTTAATTTGTCAACGTCCGTTTTTTTAACTTCTTTGCCGTTAATTTTATAAAGTGCTTCATCACTTAGTTTAACAGAGTATTTTGATGAGCTATCTTTTTTTGGAATAGAATCAAAGGGTTTCCTAACTATAAATTGAGTTTCCCATTTGTTCTTTTTACTAGTGATTAGAACAACACCGTTTTTACCTTTATCTCCATATAATTTGGTAGCATTATTGTCTTTTAAGACTTCTACTTTTTCAATGGAATTGGGGTCTATCATATTCATATCTCCATGGTTTATTTCTTTCCCATCAAGAATAATTAAGGGTGAATCCTTTTTTGTAGATATAATTTTAATCTTGGTTTCTTTTGTAGTATTCCTATTAATATCTTCCTCTTCTTCGTGTTCACTGTCGGTTATGATTGCATTTTCTTCTTCTCCGTTGGTTTTGGTTGTAATAACCTTTTTTATTTTTTTCCCGGTTTCTCCTTTTTTAATAATAATTTCTTCCGTTTCGACGTCTTTTTTGGCGCTATCAGAATTTATTACCACTATTTTTTTGTCGGTAGTGGTGTATGTAACTTCATGGGTTTGTCCATCTTCCGATTCAAAAACCATTCGCTTTTCTTTAGTGATATTGCCACTACCTATTGAAACGATACCGTCCTTAAGACTAATTTTAATAGGTTTAATAGCTTCGTCTCCTGCGATGCTATAATTTGCGGTTGATTTTTTTGAGCTAAGTTCAATTTTTATTGCAGAAATTTCATTGTCCGCATTTCTATTAATGTCTTTAAATTTTACTGTGTAACCATCGGATTTTAATTTTAGTTTTAAATCTTCCATGTCCTTATCGGTAAAATCTTTTGATATTATGACTTCAATATGGTCTTTAGGATATGAAGTATTTGCAATATTCTTAGATGTTGGTGAAATAGGAATTTCTTTCGTGTTAAAGCTCATTAAAAATAATGCCAGTATAGGCATTACCAGAGCATACTTAATAAGATTGATTTTTTTTGATTTTGATTTGTGTAACATAACGATTCGTTTTTTGATTAATGAATTATAAAAAGGATTACTTAAAGCCATTTGATGAGATGGCATGCTTGTTTTAAGTAAGGTGTATTGGTAGCTTTTTTTGCAGTCGGTTTTGGTTGAGGCAATGTTATCGGCAATAAATTCCAGATTTTGTTTTAAGTCTTTGTTGTATAGCCAGATAAAAGGATTAAACCAAAGCACAATACAACCAAGATGGGTTAGTAAGATATCCAAAGAATGAAGTTGGTTTGCATGCACTTTCTCATGGGTTATAATTTGCTCCACTTCGCTGCTGCTAAATTGTTCGGGGTTGTAAACAATCCATTTGAAAAATGAAAATGGCGATATTTTATGGGTTGTTTTAATATATCTATAACCACTTATTCTCTCAGCTTTGTTTTTAAAAATTACAAGTGATAAAGATGCAAATTGAACCAAAAATTGAACAGAAAAAAACAAAACACCCAAACCATAAGCTATGGGCAAATAATCTATAATATTAAATGGTTTTTCAGGGTTTTCTACTGTTGTTGTAGTTTCAAAAACGTAATTGGAAAAATCTAAAGGGGTAGCCTCAACATAAATAGGAATCACTAAAAAAGGCAGCAAAAACGCAGTAATTAAACCCATTAACAAAAACCATCTGTTTTGTTCAAAAAAGGTTTCCCGTTGCAAGAATATCTTATAGCTTAAATAAAAAATAGCTACAACTGCGCTTACTTTTAGCAAATATTCCATAATTACTTATCTTTTTCAATTAAAGCAATAATTTCTTTTAAATCGGCCACACTTATCTTTTCTTCCTTAGCAAAAAAAGACACCACGTTTTTATACGAATTATTAAAATAGTTATCAATGGCCAAGGTCATAAACCGTTTTTTGTAATCTTCCTTACTTACAATAGGGTAGTATTGGTGGGTTTTTCCATAGGCATTATAACTCACATAACCTTTGTCTTCAAGGTTTCTAATAATGGTAGAAAGCGTGTTGTAATGCGGTTTGTCATCTTTAATTTCAGCCAAAACATCTTTTACAAAAGCCTTTTCAAGCTTCCATAATATGTGCATAATTTCCTCTTCTTTGTTTGTTAACTTTTCCATATAAATTTTTTTTGGGCGTTACCACAAGGGTCGGGTTTTTCGCTGCAAGTCCTCGCTCGTACCTCGCTGTGGGCTTTTCGCTGCAACCCCTAACGCAATACAAACATATAACTATTTTTGTAGTTATATAACTAAATATATAGTTATTTAACTAAAAATTAAGTTTTCGGGTGATAAATAAAAATTCATAATTGAAAAATCGTGATTCGAAGTTAGTTCCATTATCTTCGCAAAAAAAAAGAATATGAGTATTATTTTAGTTGTTTTAGGGTTTACATTACTGGTTGTAGGAGGTGAGTTTTTGGTACGGTCATCGGTAGCGTTATCTTTTAAGTTTAATATTTCTAAAATGGTAATTGGTATGACGGTTGTTTCATTTGCAACCTCGGCGCCAGAGTTATTAGTAAGTTTACAGGCAGCACTATCTGGTTCGCCTGCTATCGCAATAACCAATGTTGTAGGCTCTAATATTGCGAATATTGGCTTGGTTCTGGGTATAACTGCTATGGTGGGTACCATTGCGGTTGATAGATCTTTTTACCGATTGAATTGGCCAGTAATGATGTTTTTTTCTATTGCATTATATTATTTTCTTAAAAATGACAATTGGCTTTCGGCTTTTGAAGGTGGCGTCTTGTTTCTAGGTTTATTTTTATTTTTAATTATTTTAATAAGAAACACTAAAATAGATACGGAAGTTGAAGAAGTAGATGAAACTTTAGCAATAGTTTCTAACTTTAAAATTGGTATATGGTTGCTTATCGGTGCAGTTTCCTTGTATTTTGGAAGTGAATGGTTGGTTACAGGAGCAAAAGATATTGCGCTTTCAATTGGTGTAAGTGAAGCTGTAATAGGTGTGTCTTTAATTGCTATAGGAACTAGTGTTCCGGAGTTAGCGGCTTCTATTATTGCGGCAGCTAAGCAAGAGAAAGCTATTTCATTAGGGAATTTAATAGGATCTAATATTTTTAATATTGGATCTGTTTTAGGTTTAACCGCAATTATAAAACCAATTCCAGTAACCGAACCTTTAATTTTGTCTAGCGATGTTTTCTGGATGTTGGGCTTTGCTTTCGTTTTGTTTCCAATGGTTTTTCTTGGTAAAAAATTTGAGATAGATCGTTTTAAAGGTTTTATCCTTGTACTTGCCTACGGTATTTTTATGACCTTATTATTTACCGGAGGAAAATAATTTAAAAATGATAGATAATAAAAAAGGGTTTGCAATTTGCAAACCCTTTTTTATTATGAACAATATAATCTAAATTAAACCTTAGCCGATTTAACAGTTTTAATAATTCTAGCTGCAATTTTGTATGGATCACCATTTGAAGCAGGACGTCTGTCTTCTAACCAACCTTTCCAGCCTTTATTAACAGTAATTAATGGGATACGGATTGAAGCACCACGATCTGAAACTCCGTAAGAGAAATCGTTAATAGAAGCAGTTTCGTGTTTACCAGTTAAACGTTGATCGTTAAACTCACCATAAACTTCAATGTGTTCTTTTACAACAGGGCGGAACGCTTCACATATTTTCTCGTAAACTTCTTTAGAACCACAAGTTCTTAAAGTTGAATTAGAGAAGTTTGCGTGCATACCAGAGCCATTCCAATCCATGTCTTTTCCAAGTGGTTTAGGGTGGTATTCAATATAGTAACCGTATTTTTCTGTTAATCTGTCTAGTAAATATCTAGCAATCCATAATTCATCACCAGCTA
This sequence comes from Mariniflexile sp., assembly GCF_041583155.1. Classification (GTDB taxonomy): domain Bacteria; phylum Bacteroidota; class Bacteroidia; order Flavobacteriales; family Flavobacteriaceae; genus Mariniflexile. Next base: position 8,192 of record NZ_JBFHGK010000036.1, on the reverse strand, counting down.
ATTTAGCGCCTTTAGCGAATAATTGGAATTCCCATTGTCCGCAAGCAACCTCTTGGTTAATTCCTTCAAAGTTTAAACCTGCTTGGATACATAAATCTGCGTGCTCCTCTACTAAATCTCTACCGTGAGTGTTTTTTCCACCAACCGAGCAATAGTACATTCCTTGTGGAGCAGGGTAACCACCAACAGGGAAACCTAATGGTAATTGTGTTGCAGTATCCATTATAAAATATTCTTGCTCAAAACCAAACCAGAAATCATCATCAGCATCATCAATTGTAGCTCTACCATTAGATACGTGAGGAGTTCCATCAGCATTCATAACTTCAGTCATAACTAAATAACCGTTGATACGTTCTGGATCTGGATAAATAGCAACAGGTACTAATAAACAGTCTGAAGATCCACCTTCTGCTTGTCTTGTAGAAGACCCGTCAAAAGACCAATTTCCAATTTCTTCAAGAGTTCCTTTGAAGTCTTCATGCTCCTCTACCTTGGTTTTGCTTCTCATATTCTGAGTTGGGAAATACCCATCTAACCAAATGTATTCTAATTTAATTTTTGCCATAATAAATATTTTATAAATAAAAGAATTAATAATATTCCAACAAATATATATTTTTATTTAGACACTTGGTATTTGCAGGGGTGTTTATGTGAAAACTCAAGATATTTTTATTTATACCCCAATAATTTAGGGTATATATTAAAAAAAGTATATTAATTTATATAAATACTGAAAAAATGCTAATGTTAAAATAAATCAGATTATTTCTATTATTACTACTTTTGTAAAAAAAATAACAACTAAACCATATTGTACAAATGTCTACATTAAGATTTCATGCTATAAAAGAATCTCTTACTTATAAACCTATTTTAATTGAAGAAAAAGAACGTCGTTCTGACTTGTTTGGAAGAAATGTTTTTAATGAAAACACCATGCGTCAATACCTAACTAAAGATGCTTTTATTGGGGTGATGAATGCTATTCAATTTGGAAAAAAAATTGATAGAAATATTGCAGACCAGGTGTCTTCTTCCATGAAAGATTGGGCACTATCTAAAGGAGTAACACACTACACACATTGGTTTCAGCCATTAACAGGAACCACAGCGGAAAAACACGATGCTTTTTTTGAAACAATAGGTAATGGTATGGCTATTGAAAAGTTTGGAGGTAGCCAATTAGTACAACAGGAGCCCGATGCCTCTAGCTTTCCAAGTGGTGGTATTAGAAATACGTTTGAGGCGCGTGGCTATACTGCCTGGGACCCAACATCACCAGCATTTATTTATGGTACAACACTTTGTATTCCAACCATATTTGTTGCCTATACAGGTGAGGCTTTGGATTATAAAACGCCTTTGTTAAGGGCCTTAAATGCTGTAGATAATGCGGCTACTGATGTTTGTAAATATTTCGATAAAAACGTTAAAAAAGTAACTTCGTCCTTAGGTTGGGAACAGGAATATTTTTTGATAGATAAATTAATGGCTGCAAGCCGACCAGATATTTCTTTAACTGGTAGAACGCTTTTAGGGCATTCGTCTGCTAAAGGACAACAATTGGATGATCACTATTTTGGAGCCATACCTAATCGGGCCTTAAATTTTATGCGGGAGTTGGAAACGGAATGTATGCTTTTAGGGATACCTGCTAAAACTCGTCATAACGAGGTTGCGCCAAATCAGTTTGAGCTAGCACCTATTTTTGAAGAGGCCAATTTAGCTGTCGATCATAATTCGTTATTAATGGATATTATGGGAAGAATAGCATCCAAACATAATTTCAAAGTATTACTTCACGAAAAACCATTTGCAGGTATTAATGGTTCGGGTAAGCATAATAACTGGTCACTTTCAACCGATACAGGTGTAAATTTATTAGCTCCAGGAAAGACACCTATGAGTAATCTTCAGTTTTTAACTTTTTTCATTAACACGATAAAAGCAGTACATGAAAATGAAGAATTGTTAAGGGCATGTATAGCGTCTGCTAGTAACGACCACAGATTGGGGGCAAATGAGGCGCCGCCAGCAATTATGTCGGTATTTATTGGAGAGCAACTTACTAAAGTTTTAGAGGAGTTAGAAGGGGTTACCAAAGGAAAATTGTCTCCCGAAGAAAAAACGGAATTAAAGTTAAATGTGGTTGGTAAAATTCCTGATGTGTTGTTGGATAATACGGATAGAAATAGAACGTCTCCATTCGCATTTACGGGAAATAAATTTGAATTTAGAGCTGTTGGGTCATTAGCAAACTGCGGAAATCCTATGACGGTGTTAAATACCATTGTTGCTAAGCAATTGATAGATTTCAAAAAGGAGGTTGATATTTTAATTGATAAAAAGGATTTAAAGAAGGATGAGGCAATATTTAACGTGTTAAGAGAGTATATTAAATCTACGAAAGCTATTTTATTTGAAGGAAATGGTTATGGAAAAGCATGGGAAGAAGAGGCTAAAAAACGAGGACTGAGTAATAATAAAACAACACCTGAAGCTCTAAAAGCTAAAATTTCAAAAAAATCCATTGCTTTATTTGAAGATATGAATGTAATGAGCAAGGTAGAGTCTGTGGCGCGCTATGAGATTGAGATGGAAGCATATATCATGCATATCCAAATTGAAGGTCGTGTGCTGGGTGATATTGCTCGTAATCATATAGTGCCAACAGCTGTAAAATACCAAAATACTTTAATTGAAAATGTAAAAGGGTTAAAGGAGATCTTTGAAGAAAAATTCAGAGCAGTTTCTAAAGAGCAAATCAGTTTGATCGAAGAAATATCAGAGCATATTGAGGGGATAAACGCCAATGTTACGAAAATGACAAACGAACGTAGAAAGGCAAATGCTATAGAAGATATTGAGCAGAAAGCACTAGCCTATTGTAATAACGTTAAACCATTGTTTGATGATATTAGAAAGCACTGTGATAAATTAGAGTTGCTTGTGGATGATGAAATTTGGCCATTAACCAAATACAGAGAGCTGTTGTTTACACGATAAATTATATTAATTAAAAATCCCGTTATAAAAAAACGGGATTTTTTAATTCAAAAAATTAACTTTGCACCTCAATACAATACTATGAGCCAAGAAGTTTCCAAACGCTATGCGCAACGCGGTGTTTCAGCATCAAAGGAAGATGTGCACAACGCAATAAAAAACATTGATAAAGGATTATTCCCAAAAGCATTTTGCAAAATTGTCCCTGATTATTTAACTAATGAAGAGGATTATTGCTTAATCATGCATGCAGATGGTGCTGGAACAAAATCGTCTCTAGCTTATATGTATTGGAAAGAAACTGGAGATATTTCTGTTTGGAAAGGTATTGCTCAAGATGCTCTAATAATGAATATTGATGATTTATTATGTGTAGGTGCAACAAGTAATATTATGCTGTCTTCAACCATAGGAAGAAATAAAAATTTAATCCCTGGTGAAGTGCTTTCTGCTATTATAAACGGTACTGAAGAATTAATTTCAGAATTAAAAAAATTCGGAGTTTCCATTCATTCAACAGGAGGTGAAACTGCCGATGTAGGTGATTTAGTGCGTACCATTATAGTCGATTCTACAGTAACGGCTCGTATGAAACGCAGCGATGTTATTGATAACGCGAATATAAAAGCGGGTGATGTTATTGTTGGTTTGGAAAGTTTTGGACAGGCAACTTACGAGAAATCTTATAACGGAGGTATGGGGAGTAATGGATTAACGTCTGCCAGACATGATGTTTTTAATATCTATTTAGCACATAAATACCCTGAAAGTTTTGATGCCGCATTACCTGAAGATTTGGTGTATTCGGGAAATATAAAGTTAACCGATGCGGTAGAGAATTCACCAATTGATGCTGGTAAATTAGTGTTGTCTCCAACACGAACTTATGCGCCAATTATTAAAAAAATACTATCTGAGTATAACAGTGAACAAATTCACGGAATGGTTCATTGTTCTGGTGGTGCGCAAACTAAGATTCTTCATTTTGTAGATGAGTTTCATATTGTAAAAGATAATATGTTTCCAATTCCACCACTTTTCAAATTAATTCAGGAACAAAGTAAAACCGACTGGAAAGAAATGTATCAGGTGTTTAATTGTGGACATCGAATGGAGTTATATGTGTCTCCAGAAATAGCTGAAAACATCATCGCTATATCGAAATCTTTCAATGTAGATGCCAAAATTATTGGTCGTGTTGAACCATCAAAAACCAAAAAGCTTACAATAAAAAGTGAGTTTGGGGAGTTTAGTTATTAAATTTTTATCAATTACGTTTTATTGGAACGATTGTTGATAAAAATGTAATTTATAAAAACCAACCTTACGTCATTATGAAGCAAGTTTTTTTACTAGCCGTTTGTTTATTTTTTCAATTTTTACAAGCGCAACCAGACACGTTATTTTTAAAGTCTAAAACACCAAAATACGATGGTCCGGAGTGGATTCAAAAAAATAAAGCCTCTATAAATTTAAATGAAGTTGCATTTGTAAATTGGAATTCTGGTGGTAGTAATTCAATTTCGGGGCTTTTAGGGCTAGAATCTTCTGCAAATTATACCGATAAGTATTTTTCATGGAGAAATAATGCTGTTTTAAGGTATGGAGTTAATAAGCAGGAAGAACGGGAGTTGCGTAAAACAGAAGATAGGTTTGAATTAAATTCTGATATTGGATTTAAGCCAGATAGCATCTCAAATTGGTTTTACTCTGCTAAACTTAATTTTAAAACTCAATTAGCTAACGGATATAAATACCCTGATAAGGAAACACCAATTTCCAGACTTTTAGCGCCTGGTTATTTGTTTTTTGGTGGTGGTATGGAATATAGTAAGAACATTAATAAAATGTCATTTTACTTTTCTCCCATTACTTTAAAAGCAACTTTTGTTTTAGATGAAGATTTGTCCAATGCAGGTAAATTTGGTGTTGATCCAGCTATATACGATTCAGAGGGGAATATTTTAGTGCCCGGAGAACGCATTAGAACGGAGTTTGGAATCTTGATAAATAATGCCTACGAGATGGAAGTGGTAAAAAATATAAAGGTAAAGCATCAGGTTAGCTTGTATTCCGATTATGTTAATAAATTCGGAAATGTAGATGTAGATTGGCAGTTAGATTTCGATTTTAAGGTAAACAGTTTTGTTAAAGCTACACTTGGTTCTCATCTAAAGTATGACGATGATGTTAAAACAACGAGGCCGTCTGCTATAGAAGGTGAGACAGAAGAGGCTGGAGCTAAGGTGCAATGGAAGCAATTTTTAGGTATCGGTTTTGCTGTAGACTTTTAATGGATATAAAGTATAAAATTTAATAAATTTGTTAACTTTTTAATGTTAATAAATTTTTAAAAAGCTAAAAATCAGTATCTTAAGTGGTTTTTGTTGTAAACTCCGTGATTTTTATCATGTTTTAAGTGTTATTTTTTTTGTTATTTTACACTCTTTAATCAAATAACCACAAATTATAACATAATGAATCCTGAACTCACCAAAACCCCTCCAAAAACCTATTCCCAAGACGATGCATTTAAAGCTTCTTTAGATTATTTTAAACAAGATGATCTTGCAGCCCGTGTTTGGTTAAACAAATATGCTCTTAAAGATTCAGACGGGAATATTTATGAGTTAACGCCGAACGATATGCACCGTCGTATAGCTAAAGAATTAGCTAGAGTTGAAAAAAAGTATGCTAATTCACTTTCAGAAGAAGCTATTTTCGACTTAATTAAAGACTTCAAATACATCGTTCCTCAAGGTAGTCCAATGGCGGGTATTGGTAATCCGTACCAAATAGCATCACTTTCAAATTGCTTTGTAATTGGAAATCCTGGAGATTCCGACTCGTATGGTGGTATTATGAAAATTGATCAAGAACAGGTTCAATTAATGAAGCGTCGTGGAGGAGTTGGACACGATCTGTCTCACATTCGCCCAAAAGGTTCTGCTGTTAAAAATTCAGCACTTACATCTACAGGTATTGTGCCTTTCATGGAGCGTTATTCAAACTCTACAAGAGAAGTAGCGCAAGATGGTCGTCGTGGCGCATTAATGTTGTCGGTATCTATTAATCACCCAGACTCAGAAGATTTTATTAATGCTAAGTTAGAAGAAGGTAAAGTTACAGGAGCAAATGTTTCAGTTCGTATTGATGATGCTTTTATGCAAGCTGTAAAAAATGGAACTGAATATACTCAAAAATATCCAATATTTAGTGCAAACCCAAAGGTGTCTAAAACAATTGATGCTAATGGAATTTGGAAAAAAATAGTACATAACGCATGGAAATCGGCCGAACCTGGTATTTTATTTTGGGATACCATTATTAAAGAATCTGTGCCAGATTGTTATTCAGATTTAGGTTATAAAACGGTGTCAACTAATCCATGTGGTGAAATTCCACTTTGTCCATACGATTCTTGCAGATTGTTGGCAATTAACTTGTTTTCATATGTTGAAAATCCATTTACAGATCATGCGAGTTTTAATTTCGATTTATTCAAAAAACATGTAGCAGCAGCGCAACGGATCATGGATGATATCATCGATTTAGAATTAGAAAAAATTGATAATATTCTTCTTAAAATTGATGAAGATCCGGAAACTGATGAAGTGAAAGCTACAGAGCGTAATTTATGGGTTAATATTCAAAAGAAAGCACAAGAGGGCAGACGTACCGGTGTAGGTATTACTGCTGAAGGTGATATGCTTGCAGCATTAGGTATTCAATATGGAAGTGAAGCAGGTAATGCGTTTTCAATTGAAGTTCATAAAACCATTGCTATTGAAGCTTACAGAAGTTCGGTACATTTAGCAAAAGAACGTGGTGCGTTTAAGGTTTTTGATGCTGAACGCGAAAAAAATAATCCATTCATACAGCGATTGAAAGAAGCTGATAGTCAATTATATTATGAAATGTTGGAATATGGCCGACGAAATATTGCGTTGCTTACCATTGCCCCAACAGGGACTACGAGTTTAATGACGCAAACAACGTCGGGTATCGAACCTGTTTTTTTACCCGTATATAAGCGTAGAAGAAAGGTAAATCCAAATGATAAGGAAGCTCGTGTTGATTTTGTGGATGAAGTAGGGGATTCCTGGGAAGAATACGTCGTATTTCATCACCGCTTTAAACAATGGATGGAAGTAAATGGCATTGATACGTCTAAAAATTATTCACAGAAGGAAATTGATAAATTAATCAAGAAATCACCTTATCATAAAGCAACGTCTAATGATGTGGATTGGTTAAGCAAAGTTAGTATGCAAGGGGCTATCCAAAAATGGGTAGATCACTCTATTAGTGTAACTATTAATTTGCCAAACGATGTTTCTGAAGATTTAGTAGGAGCATTATACTTAAAAGCTTGGGAAGTAGGCTGTAAAGGTGTTACAGTATACCGAGATGGTTCGCGTTCGGGCGTGCTTATAGCTAATGACGAGAAAGAAGAAAAAGCACAGGATGCCTTATCGTTCCCAACAAAACGACCACAAACATTACAAGCCGATGTAGTTCGTTTTCAGAATAGTAAAGAAAAATGGATAGCTTTTATTGGATTGATTGATGGTAAGCCATATGAAATATTTACAGGTTTGGCTGATGATGAAGATGGAATCTTAATTCCTCGCTGGGTTGAAGAAGGCTTAATTATAAAAAATAGAAATGAGGATGGTAGCTCGCGTTACGATTTTCAATATCAAAACATTCGCGGTTATAAAACCACTATTGAAGGTCTGTCGCATAAGTTTAATCCAGAATATTGGAACTATGCTAAATTAATTTCTGGTACTTTACGTCACGGGATGCCTATTGATAAAATAGTAGATTTAATTAATAGTTTGCAATTGGATAGTGCATCTATAAACACATGGAAAAATGGTGTTGGTCGTGCTCTAAAACGTTATGTTGAGGATGGTACGCAAGCGAAAGGATATACTTGTGAAAATTGTAAATCTGAAAATTTAATATATCAAGAAGGCTGCCTAACATGTAAAGATTGTGGTTCTTCTAAATGCGGATAAAATAATTTTAATATGTGACGTCCTGAAATAGCGATACAGAATTAATAATTTAAAGGTAGTGATTTTATGTCACTGCCTTTTTTAGTTTTATATTTTTTTCTTTTGATACTATTTTGTTTGTGCATTTGATTGGGAGTCAACATATAATTGGAT
>NZ_JBFHGK010000035.1:0-44278 GCF_041583155.1 Mariniflexile sp. | reverse complement strand
TGTTTATATCTCGGGAGGATTTAATAAAAATGAGGTTTTTATCGAGTTTTTAAAACTATTAAAACCCAATATTGCCATCAAAATATCAGACTGTAAAAACGAAAGTGCTTTAGGCGCTGCTTTATTAATGAAGGATTATTTGGTATAAATACTTCTGGTTACAACAGGGTAGGGAATTACTCCTAAATATTTTTCTTTGTTAACTCTAGCTTATAAAAACAGGGCTTATTGGTAGTGAGGAAAATTATTTAATAATTTATTAATGCAGTGGCTTCTAAATTATCTTAGTGATTATATGCCAAGGTTTTGTAAATTAGCTGTGTTATGTAATTAAATTTAAAAACATACGTTTATACTTGATGCAAATCCTACTAATTGCTAAAGACTATAATTTAAACAGCAAAATAATTCTTGGAATTCTGTTTGTAGCATTAGCCTATATCATTTTGTATTATGCTTTTAAAATGATAGAAATGGGTTATGTTTTGAAAGTTAAAAAGCCGTTATACAATCATTTTTACTTCCGGTTGAAGCGTTTAAATCATGAGCAAATAGCCGTTTTAGAACATCAGTTTTTATTCTATAAAAAACTTAATAGTAAGGAGAAAAAATATTTTGAACATCGGGTAGCTTCGTTTATAGAAGATAAAAAATTTATTGGTAGAGACGGACTTCTTATTACTGAAGATATACGCGTTTTAATATCTGCAACCGCTGTTATGTTAACTTTCGGTTTTCGTGATTTTTATATTGGATTAATTTCTACAATTATAGTGTATCCAAGAGCTTTTTACTCCAATACAAATAAAGATTTTCATAAAGGTGAATTCAATCCTAAATTTGAGACATTGGTTTTTTCATGGGAAGATTTTGTAAATGGCTACACAGTTGGAAATGATAATATAAATTTAGGAATACACGAATTTACACACGCTATCCACATAAACAGTATCAAAGAGCGAGATGTTAGTTCTACTATTTTTAGTGATTCTTTCAAAGAGTTGTCTGAATTGTTAGCTTCGAATGAAATCCTAAGAAACAAGTTGCTAGCATCAGATTATTTTAGGAAATATGCTTTTACAAATCAATTTGAATTTTTAGCTGTAATAATTGAGAATTTTATAGAAACCCCTCAAGTGTTTCGGGCTCAATTTCCCAACGTTTACGACAAGGTTAAACAAATGCTAAACTTTAGGGTTGCAGGCTATTAATCATGATTTAAATCATAGTTTTCATAGTTTTATTTCAATAACTTTAGTAAAACTAAAACTAAAAGGTCATGATACGAAAAGCACCAATTTCGATGATAATGACTTCTCCTGTCATTACGCTAAAAAAGAACGATAGTCTAGAAGCAGCGGAGCATCTTTTTAAAAAACATCATATTAGACACATTCCTATTGTTTCTGCAGGTGCAGTTGTTGGGATGTTAAGTTATACAGATTTACTTCGACTTAGTTTTGCCGACATAACCGACAGTATCAACCCTGAAGCAGATTCAGATGCCGATGCACTAGTATATAATATGTTTACCATAAAACAAATTATGAAACGGCAAATTGTAACAGTTTCTACTTCCAATTCTATAAGAGAGGTGGCTCAAATTTTAGCAGAAAAAGAGTTTCATGCATTACCTGTTGTAGATAATAACAAGTTGGTAGGAATTGTAACTACAACCGATTTAATAAAGTATTTATTGACCCAATTCTAATTTATCTGAATACCCATATTTTTTAAATAGTTTGTCATGAAAAAAGCAGAAACAATAGAGAGTATAATGAGTAGAAATGTTATTGCACTAACTCGTGAAGATGATTTACAATACGCAGAATCGTTATTTAAAAGGTATAAAATAAGACACATACCCGTAGTTAATTCAGAGTCGGTTATTGGAATGTTAAGTTATTCAGATTTGTTGAGAATAAGTTATTCAGATGTCTCAGATGATGAACATAATGTGGATTCCATTGTTTATAATACCTTCAGCATAGAACAGGTTATGACCAAAAATATTATTAGTATAACCAGTAAAACAACTATTAAAGAAGCTGCTGAAATTTTAGCTAAAAAGGAGTTTCATGCACTTCCGGTAGTGGATGATAGTATATTGATAGGGATTGTAACAACAACCGATTTGTTAAATTATTTTATCAAACAATATTAAGAATTAACAAGCGTTTTAAGTTCCTTAATAGTTTCAATAGGGTTTTGACTTTTAAAAACAAAGCTTCCGGCAACCATAACATCTGCACCAGCATCACTAAGGGCTTTTGCATTTGCTGAAGTAACACCTCCATCAATTTCAATAAGAGTTGAGGCACCTTTACGTTTAATAAGTTCTTTCAGTTGTTTTACTTTGCTATATGTGTTTTCAATAAAACTTTGACCACCAAAACCAGGATTAACACTCATAATAAGCACGATATCAATATCGTTTATAGTATCTTCTAAAACATTTACATTGGTATGCGGGTTTAAAGATACGCCAGCTTTCATGCCTTCCGCTTTTATTGCTTGTATTGTGCGGTGTAAATGCGGACATGCTTCGTAATGAACAGTTAAAATGTCGCTTCCTAAATCGGCAAAGGTTTTAATATATCTATCCGGATCTACAATCATTAAATGTACATCAACAGTTTTAGTTGTGTGTTTAGTAATGGCTTGTAATACAGGCATTCCAAAAGAAATGTTTGGCACAAAAACACCATCCATAATATCTATATGAAACCAATCTGCTTCACTCTTGTTTACCATTTCAATATCACGTTGAAGGTTTGCAAAATCGGCTGCAAGTAATGAAGGCGCTATTAATTTAGAAGTCATTTATTATAATAATTTAATTTGATGCAAAAGTATATGAATTAATAGTGAATGCTACTAATATCAAAAATTATTTGAAAAAATTTTCGGTTGTAGATAAAAATAAAGAGGCATTATTAATGTTATTAATGGCAGGAGAACTTAAATAGGATTGCAGTCCAAATAAAGATTCAATACGTTGGATTGTATTGTATCCTGTTCCAAAATTTTCAAATGAATACTCTGAAATATAAGTATTTAATACTTCATTAATTTCATGATGTCTTGTATCTTTTTTAATTGAAAAATATAAGGCGTCCAAAATAGTCTCAGGTCCTTCTAAAATTTGAAAAAACCGATTGTTTTTAGCTACCAAAACTCCTTTAATATTAAAGTTGTTGTTATTTAATCTTGTTTTATGAAATAACATTTCTAAATTAAATGTAGAAATGTCTTCTGTGTATTTGCTTGTATAACAGATGGTTTTGAGCATCAGCAATGAAAATAGGAGATTTTTAAATATTTTATAGAGGAGTAATTTACGAATTTAAAAATGAACCCCCGGTAATCAGCCGAGGGTTCTTTCATCAATCAAAAAACGAACAGTTATGTGTAACTGTTTGTTACTTTAATTTAGTCGTAATTAACTGCAATTACTATCCTAAATAGGTTTTTAATATTTTACTTCTAGAAGTGTGTTTTAATCTTCTAATCGCTTTTTCCTTTATTTGACGAACACGCTCACGAGTTAAATCAAACGTTTCACCAATTTCCTCTAAAGTCATTGGGTGTTGGTTTCCTAAACCGAAGTATAAACGAATAACGTCAGCTTCACGAGGCGTTAATGTTTCTAAAGCACGCTCTATTTCCGTACGTAAAGATTCGTGTAGTAACTCTCTATCTGGGTTTGGAGATTCGCCACTGTTTAATACATCATATAAGTTAGAATCTTCACCTTCTACTAAAGGTGCATCCATACTTACGTGACGGCCAGAATTTTTCATAGACTCCTTAACATCGTTAATAGTCATATCTAATTCTTTCGCTATTTCTTCAGCAGAAGGCGGACGCTCGTGGCTTTGCTCTAAAAACGCAAATGTTTTATTAATTTTGTTAATAGAACCAATTTTATTTAATGGTAAACGTACAATACGAGATTGCTCAGCCAAAGCTTGAAGAATCGATTGACGAATCCACCATACAGCATATGATATAAATTTAAAACCACGTGTTTCATCAAAACGTTGTGCGGCTTTAATTAAACCTAAATTACCTTCATTAATTAAATCGGGTAACGTTAAACCTTGATTTTGGTATTGCTTAGCTACCGATACAACAAAACGTAAATTAGCTTTGGTTAATTTTTCTAAAGCTACTTGATCGCCAGCTTTGATACGCTGTGCTAATTCTACTTCTTCGTCTGCGGTAATTAAGTCAACTTTTCCAATTTCTTGAAGATATTTGTCTAACGAGGCGGTTTCTCTGTTGGTAACCTGCTTCGTAATTTTAAGTTGTCTCATCTAAAGTTCTCCTGTAAGTTTTATGGTGAATATTATTATTCAGTGGTTATACGTGCAAATAACAGATTTTGTTACAAAAATTTAAATTTATTTTTTTAATGCTAGTAAAATGTCTTAGTTTATTTTTCACTAATTATGCTAAAACACATCCAAAAGTGATTGTAAATAGCTATTACTTAATTTTCAATAAAGCGCTTATATTTTTATTAAAACCTTTTTATTCAGGTTGGTAGCATCCAGCATTTCTTGGGTAAATGCATAATGGCCACGTGATGTAATTAACCTAAATCTAGAAGCTTTTAGTTTGCTTAGTTCGTTAAGAAATAACCATTTTGATTTTAATAAATTTGGTTTTTCAGATTTTAAACTAATATCAAAATAATGTTTTCTACCTTCCTTTACGGCAACTATATCTGGTGTTATGGTAATATCACTTCCTGCTTTTGCGTACGATTTTGGGGTTTCATAACCATCTATGTCGGCTTTTATATTTTCAAAACCCCGATTTTCCAAATAAGTAATTGAGTTCTCTAAAATGTCTGAATATTTTTCTTTGTCTTCTTGAATCATCTTAGTAATATAATGAAAATGAGCAGAAAAGCAAATTTTTAACAAGGTTTAACGTTTTTTGTGGTGTTTTTTAAGTGCTAAACAGTTGCGTGGTTGTATGCGGGTATTTGTAAAATGAAGATTAGAATCTGGGAAGTAAAATAATCAACATTTGTTAAGAATGAATACAGTTATTTAAAAACTTACTATTTTAGTCTGTTATATATTGACCATCAATTTTATCTAATTTTTCAAAAGATTTTTTGAGTCTTGAAGTCAGTTTTTCTAGATTAGATCCCTTTCCTGTTATCTTCATTTTAAAGTTGTCAATTCGAACTTTTGCTTTATTTAATTCTGATTTGTTCTCAAAACTGAAAGCAAGTGCTATTTCTTCGTTTTCATCATTTTCTTGAAACATTTCCGTAATAATATTCCAGTCAAAATTTTTCAAATCTTCGAGGTTTTCTGTTGTAACTTTTAATTCTTTGGTTATGGTGTTTATTTCAATTTCCATGCTTTTATCGCGCTGGCCATAAGTAGTAAAAGTGAATATGTAGAAAATGCCAAGCAGAAAGATTTTGGTTTTCATATTCTTCGTTCTTAAATTAAAGTTAAAACAATAAACAAACGTCCTTAATTTTTTTTGCAAACATTAATTAAAGTTAGTTTTTTTTTTTTTTTTTTTAACAAAACAATCTTAAAATTAAATTTTAATTGAATGATTTTTTACTTCTTAGAAGTCATTTTTTTAATGTATAAATGTAGAATATTAACATAGTTTTCAATACTCAAACATCAACTATTATAAATTCATAAATTATCGTATTTTTGCAGCACAATTTAAAAAGGTAAATGTTAGACAAGTTACAAATAGTAAAGCAACGTTTTGACGAGGTGAGTGATTTAATTATTCAGCCGGATATCATGACAGACCAAAAACGTTACATCGCATTAAACAAGGAGTACAAAGATTTAAAGGTGCTTATGGAAAAGCGCGATGAGTATATTGAAGTTACTAATAATTTAAAAGAGGCTGAAGATATTATTTCTGAAGGTGCAGATGCCGAAATGGTGGACATGGCCAAAATGCAGTTTGAAGAGGCCAAAGAGCGTATACCTAAGTTAGAAGACGAAATAAAATTTCTGTTAATCCCTAAAGACCCTGAAGATTCCAAAAATGCCGTTGTGGAATTGCGTGCTGGAACAGGTGGTGATGAAGCGAGTATTTTTGCAGGTGATTTGTTTAGAATGTACACCAAATATTGTGAAAGTAAAGGTTGGAAAGTTGATACTGTGGATTTTAGTGAAGGTACCAATGGTGGCTTTAAAGAAATTCAGTTTGAAGTTACAGGTGAAGATGTTTATGGAACCCTAAAGTTTGAAGCTGGTGTGCATCGTGTACAACGTGTGCCACAAACAGAAACACAAGGTCGGGTACATACAAGTGCCGCAACTGTTATGGTATTTCCAGAAGCTGAAGAATTTGATGTGGAAATTAACCCAAAAGAAGTGCGAATTGATTTTTTCTGTTCGTCGGGTCCTGGTGGTCAGTCTGTAAATACCACTTATTCGGCAGTGCGATTAACACATATTCCAACAGGTTTGGTAGCGCAATGTCAAGATCAAAAATCGCAACATAAAAATAAAGAAAAGGCTTTTAAGGTATTACGTTCTCGCTTATACGAAATGGAATTAGCTAAGAAAAATGAAGCTGATGCAGCAAAACGTGGTTCTATGGTAACTTCGGGAGATAGAAGTGCTAAAATTAGAACTTACAATTACCCACAAGGGCGTGTAACCGATCATAGAATTGGTTTAACGCTTTACGATTTATCTAATATCGTAAATGGAGATATTCAAAGAATTATAGACGAACTTCAATTAGCAGAGAACACTGAAAAGTTAAAAGCTAATAATGATGTGATTTAAAAATAAATGCCACTAATTCACTAATATTTTTCAACGAATATGAAGAACATTAGCGAATTAGTGACAAATTAAAATATGACAACTACCCAACTCATTTCTGAAATCCAAAAAAAGCAATCCTTTCTATGTATTGGATTGGATGTTGATTTAACTAAAATTCCTCAACATCTTTTAAAAGAAGAAGACCCTATATTTGCATTTAATAAAGCGATAATTGATGCCACAAATCATTTGTGTGTGGCTTATAAACCTAACACAGCTTTTTATGAAGCCTATGGTTTAAAGGGGTGGCAAGCCTTGGAAAAAACGATTCATTATTTAAACGAGAACCATCCAGAAATTTTTACTATTGCCGATGCAAAACGTGGTGATATTGGTAATACGAGTACCATGTATGCTAAAGCTTTTTTTGAGGATTTAGAGTTTGATTCGGTTACGGTGGCGCCTTATATGGGGAAAGATTCTGTAGAACCTTTTTTAGCTTTTGAAAACAAACACACCATATTATTGGCTTTAACATCTAATCAAGGAGCTTTCGATTTTCAAACCAAAAGTGTGGATGGCATGGAGTTATACAAACAAGTTTTAGAAACTTCAAAAACATGGAAACATTCTGAAAATCTGATGTATGTTGTTGGGGCTACAAAAGCAGAATATTTAGCAGATATTCGAAAAATAATACCAAATAGTTTTTTATTAGTACCGGGAGTTGGTGCACAAGGAGGAAATTTACAAGATGTTTGCAAGTATGGTATGATTGATACTGTTGGATTGCTTATAAATTCGTCAAGAGGAATTCTATATGCTTCAAATAAAGAAGATTTTGCAGAAATTGCAGCTAAAAAGGCAGCAGAACTTCAGCAAGAAATGCAGGCTATTCTATCCAAATAGTATTTTATTTACTAGTTACTAAAATACATAACAAATTTTCTCGAATGTTTCCGAGAGGTTATTCGTTATTTAATTCAATAATGAATATTATGTAACGTTTTTGGGGTAATCTACAATTGAAATGTCTTCTACAAAGTTTGAAATTAATGTTTCAAATTCTTTTAAGCTAATTAACTTGGATAGGTTAGGCTTAATTTTCCCTACTTTACAAAAATGTGGACTCATAACTTGTTTTATATAAAGTACGTAAGTTTATGAGTTTTAGACGTAAAGTAAAGGTTAAAGAATTAATAAAAATTTAAAGGTTTAATTGGTTTCTTGAGAAATAGCGCAACGCATTTAACTTGTTAAGAAGTCTCATAGCGCGATATTCTGCAAGATCACTGCGCACCGAATCTGTTTGGCGGAAATTGTAAGCTTGTTCCATTAGCTCTTTGTAGCGTTCCTTAAGCTTGTTTTGTCGGTTTTTTATGATTTCATTTGCGTTCATAGTATCTGTCTGAATAACAAGTATTTAAATATACATTTTTTATTCAGAAGTGCGAAAAAAAAATTAATTTTTTTTCAACAACTAAAAAAATAACCATAAGATTCCTCTTCTTAATCTTGAAGCGCAAATACTTTTTTCAATAAATCGGTGCTTCTAGAGTTCAAATTATTACGAATTTCTTTTTCTTCTACAGCAATCATTGTATAGACTCCTTTTAGTGCTTCACTTGTAACGTAATCTGTTAAATCGGGATTTACATCGGAAGTAAAAGGTATAGCATTATATTTCGTAATTAGGTTCTTCCAAATTTCGTCGGCACCAACTTTACTAAAAGAATTTTTTATAACTGGATTAAACTTTTCATATAAAGCGCTGTTTGTTTTGGTATTTAAATATTCTGTTGCAGCATCATCATTGCCCAACAATATATTTTTGGCATCAGCAAACGTAATGTCTTTAACCGCATCAACAAAAATTGGGGTAGCTTCTTTTACTGCATCTTCAGCAGCTCTGTTAAGCGCTTTTATCCCTTCGTCAGCTAAATTTCCTAAGCCTATATTTCTTAAACCTTTATCTACTTTTTGCAATTCTTCCGGCAATAAAATTTTAACAAGGTCATTTTTGTAAAACCCATCGGTTTGTGTAAGTTTAGTTACTTGTTTTTCAATACCTAAATCCAATGCTTGTCTTAATCCAGAAGCAATATCAGTATTACTTAGCACAGTGTTAGTTTGCGGTAATTGATCTATAACTTGTTGTAATTGTGCGCAAGCTGTAAGGTTGAAAATAAGGGAAATAAATAAAATTTTACGTATCATGATATGAGATTTTAAGAGTGGTAAATATAGGTAATTAAGAAAAAATAACGGTTTTATTGTTGTAAACCATTACTTTTCGGTTAGTATGGAGCTTAACGGCGTTTGCTAAAACTATTTTTTCTAAATCACGACCTTTAGCTATTAAGTCTTCAATAGAATGTGTATGAGATACACGGGCAACACCTTGGTCAATTATTGGGCCAGCATCTAATTCTTCAGTTACATAGTGGCTAGTGGCACCTATTATTTTTACACCACGTTTAAATGCAGAATGGTATGGTTTTGCACCCACAAATGCAGGTAAGAAAGAGTGATGTATGTTTATTATTTTATTTGGGTACCGGGCAATTAATTTTCCTGAAATTATTTGCATATACCTAGCAAGTACAATGAAATCTATTTTATGAGTTTCTAGTAATTCCAATTGTTGTTGTTCAGCCCTTTCCTTAGTGTCTTTAGTAACTGGAATATGGTAAAAAGGAATTTTAAAATTATCTGCAATTGATTTTAAATCTAGGTGATTACTAACTATAAACGGAATTTCTAAATGCAGTTCGCCTGAATTATAGCGTCCTAATAAATCGTATAAACAATGGTCGTATTTAGAAATAAACAAGGCCATTTTTGGTTTTCTAGACGAAGAATAAATGCGCCATTTCATACCAAAATTGTCACCCAAGGTGTTTTTGAAAGCATCTCTAAAAGCATCTACAGAAAATGTTTCATGAACAAATTCACTTTCTAAACGCATAAAAAAGATGTTTTGTTCCCTGTCTACATGCTGATCGATATAAATAATATTACCTTGTTTTTCAGCAATAAAATTGGTAACCGTTGCAATAATATTTGGTCTGTCTTTACAGTGTATTAAAATGGTAATCTTCTGCATGCTATTTTAAAATGATTCAGTGTCAAAATTAACCTAAAAATTAAATACCGTGCAGTTGGGATTATAATTTTAGATAATCGTTTGTAAATGATTCGTTTTTTTGAATATTTCGTAAATTTGAAAGGAATAAAATTATTATATTTTATAAAGATGCACACAGAACCTTATAAACCTAAACATAACATTAGAATTGTAACGGCAGCCTCGCTTTTTGATGGGCATGATGCGTCTATAAATATCATGCGTCGCATTATTCAGGCCACGGGGGTAGAAGTTATTCATTTAGGACATGATAGAAGTGTAGAGGAGGTTGTAAATACAGCTATTCAAGAAGATGTAAATGCCATTTGTTTAACCTCCTATCAAGGAGGACATAACGAATATTTTAAGTATATGTATGATTTGTTGAAAGAACGAGGTGCAAATCATATTAAAATATTTGGAGGCGGTGGTGGAGTTATTTTACCCTCTGAAATAAAGGAATTGATGGCTTATGGAATTACCCGAATTTATTCTCCGGATGATGGAAGGGAAATGGGTTTGCAGGGCATGATTAATGATTTGGTTGAAAAAGCAGATTTTGCCATAGGAAATGAGTTGAAAATCGAGATTTCTTCACTTCAACAAAAACAAACAAATGCAATTGCTCGTGTTATTTCTTCTATAGAAAACTTTCCAGAGGTGGCACAAGACGCATTGAATAGAATAATCAACATTAATAAAAATTCCAAAACTCCTGTGTTGGGTGTTACCGGAACCGGTGGTGCCGGAAAATCGAGTTTGGTAGATGAATTAGTTCGTCGTTTTCTAATAGATTTTCCAAATAAAACGGTCGGTATTATTTCTGTAGATCCTTCTAAACGAAAAACGGGTGGTGCTCTTTTAGGCGATCGTATTCGTATGAATGCTATAAATAATCCCCGGGTTTATATGCGGAGTTTAGCAACACGGCAATCTAATTTAGCCTTGTCTAAGCACGTAAATGAAGTTATACAGGTTTTGAAAGTAGCAGAATATGATTTAATTATTTTAGAAACTTCTGGCATCGGGCAAAGTGATACCGAAATTGTTGAACATAGCGATGTTTCATTGTATGTTATGACTCCAGAATTTGGAGCTGCAACACAATTGGAAAAAATTGATATGCTCGATTTTGCTGATTTAGTTGCCATAAATAAGTTCGATAAACGAGGTGCTTTAGATGCGTTGCGAGATGTGAAAAAGCAATACTTACGTAATAATAATTTATGGGGAACGCCACAGGAAAATTTACCTGTTTTTGGCACCATAGCATCTCAGTTTAACGATCCAGGGATGAATGCTCTATACAAAGCTGCTATTGATATATTGACTGAAAAAACAAATATGCAGTTCAAATCTAAATTTGAAATTTCTGATAATATAAGTGAAAAGATTTATATTATTCCACCTTCAAGAACACGTTACTTGTCTGAGATATCTGAAAACAATCGTAGGTATAACGAAAAGTCAAAGCAACAGGTTGAAATTGCTCAAAAACTGTATGGTATTTATAAAACTATTGAATCGGTACTAAATACGGTTGCACGCGAAACAGAACTGGATTATATTACTAAGTTAGGACTAAATGAAGAAAACATTCTAAAGTTAGCAGATAACGAAAACAAGGAGCTAGTTACATTACTATTCAAAGAATTTGATCGTATTAAACGTGATTTAGAGCCTAATAATTGGCAGCTTATATTGGGTTGGCCAGAAAAAGTTAACAACTATAAAAATTCAATTTTCAGCTTTTATGTTCGAGGTAAAGAGCTTAACGTAGAAACACATACTGAATCTTTATCGCATTTGCAAATTCCTAAAGTAGCTTTGCCAAAATACAAGGCTTGGGGCGACTTATTACATTGGATATTACAAGAAAATGTTCCGGGAGAATTTCCATATACATCCGGTTTGTATCCCTTTAAAAGAACAGGAGAAGATCCAGCTCGCATGTTTGCAGGTGAGGGTAGCCCCGAACGAACAAACCGCCGCTTTCATTATGTAAGTATGGGTTTGCCGGCAAAACGTTTATCCACGGCGTTTGATAGTGTTACCTTATATGGGAATGATCCTGATTTACGTCCAGATATTTATGGTAAAATTGGAAACGCTGGTGTTTCTATTTGCTGTTTGGATGATGCTAAAAAACTATATTCCGGCTTTAATTTGGCTCATGAATTGACTTCAGTGAGTATGACCATTAATGGGCCTGCACCGATGCTTTTAGGGTTTTTTATGAATGCAGCCATCGATCAGCAATGTGAAATTTACATTAAAGAACATGGGCTGGAAGACGAAGTGGAAGCTATTATCTCAACTTTATATAATAATAGAGAACGTCCTAGGTATAACGGACAATTACCAAAGGGTCATGATGGTTTGGGTTTAATGTTGCTAGGTGTTTCTGGAGATGAAGTTCTGCCAAACGACATTTACCAAGAAATAAAAACAAAAACTATAGCACAAGTTCGTGGTACTGTACAAGCAGATATTCTAAAAGAAGATCAAGCTCAAAATACCTGTATTTTTTCAACTGAATTTGCACTTCGCTTAATGGGTGATATTCAGGAGTATTTCATTAAAAATAAGGTTCGAAATTTTTATTCCGTATCCATTTCTGGGTATCATATTGCTGAAGCTGGTGCAAACCCTATCACACAATTAGCCTTAACATTATCTAATGGTTTTACTTACGTGGAATATTACTTGAGTCGCGGAATGGATATTAATGAATTCGGACCAAATTTGTCTTTCTTTTTTTCTAATGGTATCGACCCGGAATATGCTGTAATTGGTCGTGTTGCTAGAAGAATATGGGCCAAAGCCATGAAGCATAAGTATGCAGCTAATGAGCGTGCTCAAATGCTGAAATATCATATTCAAACTTCGGGGAGAAGTTTACACGCCCAAGAAATAGATTTTAATGATATACGAACCACGCTTCAAGCCTTGTATGCCATTTATGATAATTGTAATTCACTTCATACCAATGCTTACGATGAAGCAATTACAACACCAACCGAAGAGTCTGTGCGTCGTGCGATGGCTATACAGCTTATAATAAATAAAGAATTAGGGTTGGCCAAGAACGAGAACCCAATGCAGGGGGCGTTTATCATTGAAGAATTAACCGATTTGGTAGAAGAGGCCGTATTAAAAGAATTTGATAGAATAAACGAACGCGGTGGGGTTTTAGGCGCTATGGAAACCATGTACCAGCGTAGCAAAATACAAGAAGAAAGTTTGTATTATGAAACTTTGAAACATAGTGGTGAGTTTCCCATTGTAGGTGTGAATACGTTTTTAAGTAGTAAAGGTTCTCCAACTGTTTTACCTGTTGAAGTGATTCGTGCCACGGAGGAAGAAAAAAAACTACAAATTAAAACCTTAAATAATTTACATAAAGTGAGAGATACAGGATTAATTTTGAAAGACTTACAGCAAAAGGCGGTTAACAACGAAAACATTTTTGAAACTTTAATGGAGGTGTGTAAAGTATGTTCATTAGGGCAAATAACAAATGCTTTGTTTGAAGTAGGGGGACAGTACAGAAGAAATATGTAAAAATAAGGTTTATCTAATAGGTTATTTTATCCTTTTTTTTTACAATTTAAAACAGCTCAAAGACGTATGTAAGCCCTTAAACTAATAATTCTGTTGAAATTTTTAGTTCAAAAGTTTCAGGCGTAGTTTTACAATGTTTAACAATAATATTAAATAACATTTTTTAAGTTATTACATTTAAAACCTATTTAGTAAACAGGGTTTATTAAAAATTTTGCTTTCATGCCAAATACCAAGTATAATCATTTATTCAGTATCGTTTTTTTGAATTCGATATCACCTTTATCGAAATCCTTAAATAAATACTTTTCAAAATCGCTCGTAAGTAAGCGTTATAAAAAAGGGGATTATATAGTTAAAAGCGGTGAGTTTTGCGATAGAATTCACATTATCAGAAAAGGGTTAGTAAGAGGTTATTTCGATTTTAATAATAAAGAAATTACCACCTGGGTGAGCGTAGATAATGAAATGGTTACCTCCATTTCAGGCTATTTTAAACAGGAACCAGCTATTGAGAATATTCAGTGTTTAGAGGATACTTATACGGAAAGCCTTAGCTATGCCGATATGCATTATGCCTTAGAGAACTTTAAGGAGATGTCTCGTTTAAACCGAATTTTAATGGAGCAATATTATCTTAGTGCCGAGTACCGTTCATTTATGGCAAGAATACCTGCTGCAAAAGATCGTTATGAGTATTTTATTAATTTGGTTAAACCAGAAATAGTAGAACGTTTGCCAAAAAAATACTTAGCATCACTTCTTAATATTCGTCCAGAAACTTTATCCAGACTAGAAAAGAAAATAGCCGAAAAAGTATAAATGAACTTGATAAATGTCAAGTGCTACCAATGATTTTTTGAAAAAATTATCTTTCTTAATCCTACATTAGCATAGATTTTGGTGTTGATTTTAACGAATATGTAAATTGCTAATTATCAACTTGATTATAGGTTTCTGCTTTCTATAATCCAATTAAAAAAACACACATAATTTTATGTGTGTTTTTTTTGTTTTAAAAATAATCTGAAGTGTTAAGCAAGCTTACTTTCTTAAGTTTTTTATGCGTTGTAATAAAGTTGGGTGTGAATAATGCATAAATACATAAGCAGGATGCGGGGTTAAATTACTCAAACTATTTTTTGATAGTTTTTTAAGGGATGAAATTAAAGGTTCTGCCTTAAATGTGTTTTTGGCATAATCATCTGCTTGATATTCAAATTTTCTTGAGAATAAATTCATTATAAGTCCTGTGATTTCAGAAATGGGCGAATATAGTAACCCGAAAGCAATTAAGCCTATATGAAAACTATGTACTTCAACACCTAGAGCATTTGATAACAACGGATTGGAAATAAATATAGATAAAATAAAAAGAGTTAATCCTGTTAATAAGATAGAAGTAATCAAGTTAAAAATAATATGCTTCTTTTTATAATGACCAACTTCATGTGCCAAAACAGCTACGATTTCGTCTGGTTCCAAATCGTTTATTAAAGTATCATAAAGTGTTACTCGTTTTTCTCTACCAAAACCGGAAAAATAAGCGTTAGCCTTGGTGCTTCGTTTTGAACCGTCTATAACAAATATCTTATCTATTTTAAAACCAACAGTGTTGGCGTATTCCGAAATTTTATCGCGTAAATTTCCTATCTCTAAAGGTGTTTGTTTGTTAAATAAAGGCACAATTATTTTAGAATAGAACATATTCATAACCAAGGTAAATATGGCTATTAAACTCCAAGCATATAGCCAAAAATTCTTTCCAGTAGAAAGGTAAAACCATATAATTAAGGCTAAAATGCCTCCACCAACAATGGCCATCATCAACCAACCTTTAATCTTGTCCATTACAAAGGTTTTGTGGGTTGTTTTGTTAAAACCAAATTTTTCTTCAATTACAAACGTGCTATAATAGGAGAAGGGTATTGTTAAAATATCGCTACCTATCATAATAATTCCAAAGAAAATAAGTGCAACTATAATTGGATTTTCACTGTAACTTCTAGCAATGTTGTCAATAAATTCAAAACCATCAAAAATTAAAAATCCGAGTGTTAAAATGATAGAAAAGGTGGAAGTTAAAATTCCAAATTTATAGTTGGTAGCTTTATATTTTTGCGATTTTTTATACTCAGTTTCATCGTAAACGTCTTGCAATTCCTCTGGAAGCTCGTCATTATAATGTTTTGCATTTAAAGCATCTAAAATTTTATCTATAATAAAGTTTATTGTGATTATGGCAAGGATGATGTAGAATAATGTAGTTGATGTCATGTGTTTTAATTACATTTTTTAAATATCAATATCCAAAGTTTCTTTTGGGGTGCTGATAGCTTTAATTTGATTTTTGATGAATTTTATAAAAAATTTCTTTGCCTTTTGGCTTCAAAAATAAGAATTCCTGCTGCAACGGATACATTCATAGAATCTATCTCTCCTTGCATTGGAATAATGATGTTTTGTGTAGAATTTTCTAACCATTCGTTACTTAAACCCGTAGCCTCTGTACCAACAATTATTGCAGTTGGTTTTGTGAAATTTTGTGTATGATAATTAACGGAAGCTTGTAAAGCAGCGCAATAAATGTTTATGTTTTTGACTTTTAGAAAAGATACAATTTCAGCAGTAGAAGCCATTGCTATATTGTTAGTGAAAACACAACCAACGCTAGAGCGAATTATATTAGGGTTATATAAATCGGATTTAGGATTGGCAATTATTACCGCATCAATATTTGCAGCATCGGCTGTACGTAGAATAGCACCAATATTTCCTGGTTTTTCAGGAGCTTCGGCAACTAAAATTAATGGGTTTTCTTTGTTAAAATTTAAGTTGTTTATGCTGTGCGTCTTGCTCTTGGCAACTGCCAGTAAGCCTTCAGTAGTTCCTCGATAGGCTAATTTTTCATAAACATCTTTAGTTAGCTCTATAAGGTTTAGTGGGGTATTAGTTAAGTCGCTAAGCTTTTCGGTTGGATACAACTCAGGGTAAAACAAAACTGTTTCTAATTCATAACCAGCTTTTATAGCCAAAGTAATTTCTCGAACCCCTTCAATTAAAAATAAACCTGATTTTTTTCGTTCTCTGGATTTTTCTTTTAATAGTACCAATTGTTTGATTAATGGGTTCTGTAAACTGGATATTAATTTTGTTGTCAAATTTAAATGGCATTTATTTTTGCAAATTTACTATAAATATGAAACTAAAGATGCTCATTTCGATTTAACTTCTAGTGCTTTTTTTAAGGTGATATAAAACTTTTTTATCGATGAAATGCATTGTTTTGACGATATGTGTTAAAATTAAATGTATTACATCGATTTTAATTGTATTTCATCGTTCAAAATGAAATATAATTATATCTTTGAAGGGTACTAAATAACATACTTTTAGTTCAATGGATTAATTAATTAGTATTTGCATTATGCAGTTGAAATAGAGACCCTAAATCTACTACGTAATATAAAAGCAAATTAAAGAAAAACCGAGTTTGAGGG
This sequence comes from Mariniflexile sp., assembly GCF_041583155.1. GTDB lineage: Bacteria > Bacteroidota > Bacteroidia > Flavobacteriales > Flavobacteriaceae > Mariniflexile. The sequence continues at coordinate 27,308 of NZ_JBFHGK010000035.1, read as the reverse complement.
AACTCGGTTTTTTTATTTCTATTAATTTCTAAACTTTTTATTCCCTTTTCTTTTTATGGTTTTTACCACCGAAAAAAAGCATCATTGTTTTGTTAGTTTTATCGACGAAATACATAATTTTGACGATAAATGTTAAATTTAAATGCGTTTCATCGATTTATAATGTATTTCAACGTTTAAAATGAAATATAATTATATCTTTGAAGTGTACTAAATAACATGCTTTTAGTTCAATGGATTAATTAATTAATATTTGCATTGTGATGTTGAAATAGAGACCCTAAATCTACACCGTAATAAAAAGCAAATTAGAGAAAACCGAGTTTGAGGGAACTCGGTTTTTTTGTTTTATAGACTTTATAAAATTAATTTCAACTATAGATTTAAATACGTGTGTGCCCAATACATAAGTAAAAACTGCAAAGGGATTCTTAAAGTTAATAACCATTTAGGCAAGCCAGCCGAGGCCTTCTTGTCGGTTAACATAAATACATGTACTGTTAAAAATGTAGTCAACATAGCAATTATTAAGTAAATTGAAACGTTTTTAGTAGAGGGGATACATAAACCTAAGCCTAAAATAATTTCAAAAATTCCACTTAGTAAAACTAACAGTTTATGTTTTGGTAAATACTTGGGCATGATACGTAGGTATATTTTTGGCTTAATAAAATGCATAATTCCAGCAATTACATATAGTAAACCCATTAAGTATAAATGCCAAGGATAGAACATATTTACGTTTTAATTTTTCTAAATTAGCCTAATTATAATTGTTTATGAAGTATAATTTAACATTTTTATTCCTGCTAATTAGTCTAAGTGGTTTTTCGCAACTTCCAGAAGGTTTTGTGTATGTAGAAACCATTATCCCAGATATTGAAGTAGAACTGCGCTATAACACAAAAAATAATTTTATAGGTAAACGTGTTGATGGCTATCATTCCAATAAACTTATTTTAACAAAAGAAACCGCTTTGGCTTTAAAGAAAGTTCAAGAGGAATTGTTAAGTCAAAATTTATGTTTATTAGTATATGATGGTTATCGACCCCAATCAGCGGTGAATCATTTTATTCGGTGGGCAGAAAACTTGGGAGACACAATTAATAAACAAGCCTTTTATCCGGATGTAGACAAATTGAATTTGTTTGTTGAAGAATACATTGCTGCTCGGTCAGGACATAGTAAAGGCAGTACTGTGGATGTTACAATTATTGATGGAAATACAGGGAAGCCCTTGGATATGGGAAGTAACTATGATTTTTTTGGCGAAGCTTCGTGGGTGGAATATCAGAACATTACAGAATCTCAAAAAGCTAACAGAAAACGTTTGCAAACCGTTATGTTAAAATATGGTTTTAAAAACTATCCAAAGGAATGGTGGCATTTTACACTTAAAAATGAGCCATTTTCTAGTACTTATTTTGATTTTCCGGTTAGGTAACTGATTTTTATATTAAAAATCAATTGTTCTAAACGTTAAATTAATTCTCGGGGTTTTTACTTTTTTGGTAGGAGGTAAGCGGTGAAGCCAATTGGTTTGTGTTTCACCCTTCATTACCAACAAACTCCCCTTTTCAAGTAAAATGGATATCGTTTGTTTTGTGGATTTGTGTTTAAAGGAAAATTTACGTTCAGCTCCAAAACTTAAAGATGCGATTGCTCCATTTTTTTTCAAATCTTTTTCACCATCACTGTGCCATGCCATGCCTTCTTCGCCATTATGATAAAGATTTAGCAGACACGAGTTGAATGATTCTCCAGTTTTCTGTTCAATAAGTTCCTTTAGTTCTAGAAGTGCTTTGGTCCAAGGTAATGCAGATTTAGTAGTCTTGGAATAGGTATAGCTAAACGGTTTGTCTCCATACCAGGCAACTTTTCGCTTGGTTATAATTAATTTTCCAAAAATGATGGCTTTATCGTTTTCCCAGATAATGGTATTTAATAGTTCATTGTAGTAATATTGAGCTATTTCGGAATTAAGAATTTTTCCATAATAAATTACTTCACCATCAAAGGGTAAAAGGTTAATTTGTGTATTATGGTTAAATAAATCCATAACTCTGTATGTTCTCAAATAAAAATACCAAATTAGGAATTTTGACTACTTTCCTCTTTTATTTTTCTACGCATCTGTTTGATGGTTAAAGTACTTCCATCATGACTCCATCCCGGTGCCCCAAAAGCATACATGAATTTATGATAAAGATTAGGACTCAATTTCATATCATGCCAAATATCTTTGTATTCATGAGTTAGTATTACTAATGGATTATATGAATTTGGCGGTTTTGTTACACCATATTCAATATCAATTTCTTCATCTAACTCTTTCCAAGTACCAAAAATTTTATCGAAAATATTTAAAAACCCACCGTGATTTTTATCCATATACTCTAAATTTTTAGCATGATGTACTTGGTGCATCGTATGCGTATTAAATATTTTTTCAATAATTCCCAATTTTGGAACATAGGTGGAATGTAATTGAAATTGCCAAAGCGCTTCAATTCCTAAACATACAATTACCATTTCGGGAGGAAAACCTATTGCTGGTAACCACATATAAAAAAAAGGTTTGTATAATATGGTGAACCATCCATTTCTAACAGCAGTTCCTAAATTAAAATTTTCGGAAGAGTGATGAACAATATGTGCAGCCCATAAAAAGCGTACCGAATGGTTTTGTCTGTGAAACCAATAATAACTAAAGTCGTCTAAAAATTGACAAAGAATCCAAACAGGCCAGGCGTAGCCGAATGATTCCCAACCCAAAAAATTGGTACGTACACCATCAATCAGGGGGTTACATAATTCGTAAACATAATTGAATATGATAATAGCAGAAATTGTTTTCACCAAAGGAGCTAAAATAACGGAGCCTATTCCCATGGTAAGGCTAGAGCCTAAATCTTTCCAGTTATAAAGGTTCTTTTGGTTGTGGGTTTTGCTGTAAGTTAGTTCAAGTAAAATGAGCCCTAAAAAACAAGGAATGCCATAAATAAGAGGGTTTGTAAAACTCATTTATCGGCAAATTTTAAAAATGTTGAAAGAATTCTTTGCGTGCTTTTGTTCATAAGGCGATAAGATACTTATTAAATAACGGAATAAAGAATTATTTAATACCAACGTTTCTTTTTCTTTTTAGAACCTTCACTTTTACGTCCTTTTTTATGTTTGCTTTTACCTGGTGTTCTATGAATTTCTTTTTTAGCTTTAGGATCTAAGGGGTATGGATGGTCTTCAATAACATCTAATTGTAATTGAATTAGTTGCTGAATACTTACCACATAAGCTTTTTCATCGGCAGAACAAAACGAATACGACCTTCCAGATTTTCCTGCACGGGCAGTTCTTCCAACGCGGTGTACATAGGTTTCGGGTACGTTAGGTAAATCGAAATTAATTACTGCATCTAATTCATTAATGTCTATGCCACGCGCTGCCACATCGGTAGCAATTAAAATATTTACCTTGTTAGATTTGAAATCGTTTAAAGCTTCTTCTCTTAAATTCTGACTTTTATCGCCATGTAGACCTGCTACTTTGTAACCATTTTTCAGTAGTGTTTGCTCTAGTTTATCCACTCCAAATTTGGTGCGCCTAAAAATAAGAATACTCCCTTTTATTGTATTACGCAATAAATGTAAACACAATTCAATTTTATTACGTTTGGGAACGTAATATAAAACTTGATCGATATTTTTTGAAGTTGATGAGTTTTGTGCTACTTCAACACGTTCAGGTTCGTTTAATATGGTATTTGCCAATTGCTCCACTTTAAAAGGAATGGTTGCAGAAAACAATAAAATTTGTTTTTCATTAGTACATAAACGCTCAATTTTTTTAACATCATCAATAAAACCCATGTCAAGCATTAAATCTGCCTCATCCAAAACCAAGGTTTCTATGTAATCTAGATTAACAATGTCTTGTTTATGTAAATCCAGTAAGCGGCCAGGGGTTGCAATTAAGATATCAACTCCTTTTTTAATGACATCAATTTGAGGTTCAATAGACGTGCCGCCAAAAACTACCGTGGTTCTTAAATTGGTATAGGTGCTATATTTTTTAAAGTTTTCGTTTATTTGTGTTGCTAATTCGCGAGTAGGACTAACAATTAAAGCTTTAATTTTTTTGCCTTTTTTTGTTGCGTCTTGTCTATCAAACAATTGTTGCAAAATAGGCAATGCAAAGGCCGCCGTTTTTCCAGTTCCGGTTTGCGCTGATACTATAACATCTTTTTTTGCTAATACCAGTGGAATTGTTTTTTCTTGAACCAAGGTTGGGTTGTCGTAACCTGCTTCGGCAACGGCTCTTAATATTGGTCTGTTAAGTTGTAAGTCTTTAAATGACATGAATTATAATTTGATGCAAAGATACGTAAAAGTTAATGGGCTAATTTTAGTTATTTTTTAAGATATATAGAAGCTACATTTTCTAATTTTACCGCTTATAAATTAATAATAAATTGAATGGTACAATATAATCCCAAAGACTGGATTACCTTTATTTTTAGATTTCATAAATCTGATACTTTCAGAAAACTGATTCCTCTAATGATTTTTATAGGAATTTATACTTATGCTGTTGGTTATTTAGAACTTGAATATTGGAAATTGTCGGCAAAAAATCATTTGTCAAATATTACAGTAATGCATAGTATGTTGGGTTTTGTAATTTCATTATTGTTGGTTTTTAGAACCAATACCGCCTACGATCGTTGGTGGGAAGGTCGTAAATTATGGGGTGGCTTGGTAAATAATAGTAGGAATTTTTCGCTTAAATTAAGTGTGATTTTAAAAGAAGAACACGATCGGTTGTATTTTAAAAAATTGATTCCGAGTTATGCATCTATGTTAGTGAAACACTTAACCGATAAAGAAACTGGTTTGCAGCTTTATGAGGATTTGGATTTACAAATAGATCATCATAAACACCGTCCTAATCAGGTAGCTAAAATGATTTATCAAAAAGTGTATGATTTATATGCTCAGAAAAAAATAACAGGCGATCAACTTATTGTTTTAAATGCGGAAGTACAATCGTTTACAGATATATGTGGTGCTTGCGAACGTATTAAAAACACGCCCATTCCGTATTCTTACAGTGCTTTTATTAAAAAATTCATATTCTTCTATGTAATGACACTGCCTTTTGGGTATGTGTTTAGTTTAGGGTATTATGCGATCCCAGTAGTGATTTTTGTCTTCTATGTTTTAGCAAGTTTGGAGTTAATAGCTGAAGAAATTGAGGATCCTTTTGGTTTTGATGCTAACGATTTACCGATTGATAAAATATCAGAAAATATAAAAAAACACGTTGGCGAGATATTTTAATACTTTAAAATTCCAGTTTGTATTTAGAATTTTTAGTTTGCCGAAAGTTGTTAGTGTATAAAAAAATAAAAGCTACCTAAAAAAGTAGCTTTTATAAAATGATTTTATTGTTTTTACTCAATAATTCCGCCGCAACTAACGCGTCCGCCAGCATCACCGGTAGGTTGTGTTGTAAAGTCATCAAAGCCAGCATGTACAATAATGCCTTTACCAACAATGTTTTTAGTGTCGTCATCACAATCGATACACCACTCGTCAGTTGACATACTAATGCTGCCATTGCCATTTTCATCGGCTACAAAATTACCAATATCTCCTTTGTGGAAACCAGTTTCTGCGCCCCACTTGCCATGTGGCTGGCTTGTTGGGTTCCAGTGCCCGCCTGCAGATTTTCCATCAGGTGAAGAACAATCAGACGATTCGTGGATATGAATAGCATGTTCACCAGGTTCTAATCCTGTTAAATTAGCCACCAAGCTTACGGTGCCATTTTCTTCAGTAAAAACAACGGTTCCAGATGCATTACTATCACTTTTTGGAGATAATTCTATTGAAACTTTCTTAGTTTCAATAACCTCTTTTGTTATAGTTTCTTCTACGGTTTCTACGTCTTTTTTAACATTTTTACAAGAGATGATACTCAGTGAAAAGGTAAATAATAGGATACTTAATTTTTTCATTATGTCGTTTTTTTTCGAATTTGCATTGAACCACTAATATACGAATTGCAAATGTTTTTCATGACATATATCATATTTTTAACAGAGGCATACCTTTAATTTTGAACGTACAAATGTTAGGTATGCATAATTCATTAGTCAATAAGTACAATATTGCGGGGCCACGGTACACCAGTTATCCAACGGTGCCTTATTGGGATGAAGCTTCATTTTCGTTAAATGCGTGGAAAGCTTCATTAAAAAAATCATTTGAAGAAAGTAATTTAAAAGAAGGTATTAGTTTATATATTCATTTGCCATTTTGTGAAAGTTTATGCACCTTTTGTGGTTGTAACAAGCGTATAACTAAACAGCATAATGTAGAGTCTCCTTATATAAATGCGGTTTTGAAAGAGTGGCGATTATATTTAGAATTGCTCATAGAAAAGCCCTACATTAAAGAATTGCATTTGGGTGGAGGAACGCCAACATTTTTTAGCCCAGAAAATTTAAAAAAATTAATTAATGGCATTTTAAGTACTTCAAAACTTGCTGATAATTATGAGTTTAGTTTTGAAGGTCATCCTAATAATACCACTAGAGAACACTTGCAAGCATTATATGATGTTGGTTTTAGACGAGTAAGTTATGGTGTGCAAGATTACAACGAAGTGGTGCAAAAAGCGATACACCGCATACAACCATTTGAGAATGTAAAGCGTGTTACAGAAATGGCCAGAGAAATAGGTTACACATCTGTTGGGCATGATATAATTTTCGGACTGCCTTTTCAAACTTTGGAGCATGTTGAACAAACCATTTTAAAAACTAAAAAATTACAACCCGACAGATTAGCTTTTTATAGTTATGCCCATGTGCCGTGGATAAAAGGAAATGGTCAGCGTGGTTTTAGAGATACCGATTTACCTTCGCCAGAATTAAAAAGGCAGCAGTATGAATTGGGTAAATCGTTACTTGCTGAAGTTGGTTATCATGAAATAGGGATGGATCATTTTGCTTTGCAAACAGATTCTCTTTACAAATCTATGCAAAGCGGAAGTTTGCACAGAAATTTTATGGGATACACAGCCTCAAAAACCCAGGCTATGATTGGCTTAGGTGTGTCTTCAATTAGTGATAGTTGGTATGGGTTTTCACAAAATGTGAAAAATAATGAGGAATACTACAGTTTACTTAAGGAAAACACTATTCCTGTTTATAGAGGTCATATTTTAAATCAAGAAGATTTGGTTATAAGAAAACATATTCTTAATTTAATGTGTCAGTTTAAAACATCTTGGTCATCAAAACATCTTTATTTTAAAGAATTGCCAGATGTTCTGGTTCGATTACAAGAAATGGAAACTGATGGATTGCTAAAAATAGGCTCTAATGCTCTGGAAGTAACCAAAAAGGGGCAGCCATTTGTGAGGAACATTTGTATGGCATTCGATTTATTATTACAACGTAAACAACCAGATACCAAACTGTTTTCAATGACAGTATAACTAAAAAAAGACATTATGAAAAAAATTATCGTCCCAGTAGATTTCTCTGAACATTCTGAATATGCTCTTAAAGCAGCTGCAAAATTTGCTGCAAAATTTAAAGCTGAAATTTTAGCCTTACATATGTTAGAAATGACTGATGCTATGCTAACAGCTTCCGAAGGATTTTCGAGTGAACAAGCCGTTTTCTTTGTGAAATTAGCCGAACAACGATTTGAGAAGTTTCTGAAAAAAGATTATTTGAATAATGTAAAAGTAACGCCGATTATAAAACATTTTAAAGTCTTTAGTGAAGTTAATGATGTTGCTGCAAAACATGATGCCGATTTAATAATTATGGGTTCGCAAGGTACTAGTGGTGTTGCAGAATTTTTTATAGGCTCTAACACCGAACGTGTAGTAAGGCATGCTGATATCCCAGTTTTGGTACTAAAGGATGAATTAAAAGATGTTAATTTTAAAACTGCAACTTTTGCTTGCAGTTTTACAGAGGAATCCATCCCCTCTTATTTGAAAGCAGAAAAATTGATGCAAACACTAGGCTGTAAATTACATTTAGTTCATGTAAATAGACCGAACGATTTATTTAAGAGTTCGGATGAAATGGAAAAATTAGCAGTTAATTTTTTTACTAAAGCAAAGAAAAATTTAAACGATATGAAATCGGTTCACTTTGTGGCCGATTACTCGGTAGAAGATGGTATTTTAAATTTTTCTAAAAAGATAGATACAGATTTAATTATAATCGCAACGCATGGAAGAAAAGGCTTATCTAACTTTTTTGTAGGAAGCATCGGTGAAGATGTTGCGAACCATTCCAACAGACCCGTATTAACCTTTAAAATTAGTTAATTTAGTTACTGTCAATATCAGATATTGCCAAAATATTGAACAAGTTTGCTTTTGTGTTGAAGAAATTGTTTTCTAGCTCAATAGCTTTAAGTTTCGCATCTATTAGTTTAGATTCTCTGGAGTTTACCAAAAACAGTGAACTTTCACCTAAAAAGAATTTGCGTTCTTCTGCACTTAGCATTTGCTCATAATCTCCAACAATTATATTGGTGTAATCATTTTGTAATATATAAGATTCTAGTTCTTTTGATATAGCATTAATTTTATTTGTTAGGCTTACACTTGTGGTTTGAATTTCAAATTCGGCATCCTGCATTTTTAAATGTGCCAGTTTTAAATCGGCACGTTCTTTTCTTAGAAATAACGGGATGCTTACATTCAACCCACTTTTATATGCCGATGTGCTAAATGATCTGGAAACTTCGGGTGTTTGCGAGAGGAAATTGTATTGAACATCAATTTTAGGTAGCAGATTGTTTAATGATAATCGTTTTTCAATAGTTAACGCTTGAAGCTTATAATCCAATGACTGCATTTTTGGATGGTTGCTTATATCGATGTTTTCAATATCTAGTTTCGAGGTGTTTAATATGTTATCAACGGTTTCAAAAGTATTTATATCTGGTATGATGTTGTCTTTAATTTCTACAGGAGTGTTTTCATCTAACCATAAATAATTAGATAATTCCAATGATGATTTTATAAATTTAATTTTAGATTTTTCTAGGTTTAACCGTCTGTCATTAAGTGTTATACGAGCTTCAATAGTGTCTATTGCGGGCATTTCTCCCAATTCAAAACTTTTTTTAACACCTTGAAAACGCGTTTGGGCATTCTGCAAAAACTCCTCGTAAACCCGTTTTTCGTTATAAGTTTTAAGCCATTCAAAATAGCTGCGAGTTGCACTGTATAAAATGTTGTTTATAAGTATTTGTCTATCGGCTTTGGCTTGGTTTACGTATGATTTAGCTTGTTTAAGCATGGCCATACGCTTGTTTATTAACAAGCCTTGTGCTAATGAAAGTGATACACCGGCGCTGTATAAACCATCTTCTGGTACTTTTGATTCTGGGTTTAAATAATCTCCTGTATTTTCTTCAAAATTACCTTTAAACTCTATGCCATACCATGTAGGTATTTTAAATGTTGCATTTAGTTTGTTGTAATATTCAGTGTCTTTGAATGTTTTCTGGTTATAATCAATTTCTATTTTTGGATCAAAGGCACCTCTGGCTTTCATTAGTTTGGCTTCACTTTCATTAATTACCAAATTAGCCTGTTTTACTATGGGGTGAAACGATTTTACATAGCCTAAATATTCAGATAAACTAATAACCGACGTGCTATCTTGAGCCGAAATAAAGCTGCAAAATAATAAAGTGATAATTAATAGTGTTAGCCTCATTTTTTTGAATCTTTATTTGATGAGTCCTCGTTCTTATTTGGTTGATAGTAATTAGGAGGGAAGCTGTTAATTTGTCTCCATAATTCAAACCAAATAGGTACGTCTTCTAGAAGGGCAATGGTTTTGGCACCAGAACCTACTCTAATGCCTTCGGGCCATGATTTATCGTTATCGTCGGGGGCAAGAAGTATTCTGTATTTGCCATTTGGACTAATGAAATTTTCAATAGCAATTACCTTAGCTCCAAAGGTACCGTAAGAAGCACCAGGCCATCCGCTAAAAACAATAGCAGGCCATCCATCAAATTGAACACGAACCTTTTCATCTACATGCATTAGGGGTAAATCGATAGGGTTTATGTAAGTTTCTACGGCTAAATCATATTTAGCTGGCATAATACCAACCAATTCTTGACCTTCTTTAAAAGTGATGCCAATTCCGCCAATTAGTGCTTTATTGATGTAACCGCTTATGGGTGCTGTTACATACAATAAGCTGTTTCGCATTTTATAATTGGTGTAATCGTTTTCAAGTTTGTTAACTTGTGCCTCGGTATCGAACTGACTTGATTGTGCCGTAAACATATCGCTTTGCGATTTGGAAATTTTGTCGGCATACTCTGCATTAATTCTTGATAATTCTATTTGCGTGTTTATTAGTTCGTTTTTGCTTGCAAGATATTTGTTTTCTTGCGAAACAAGTTTTGCTTGTGTTTCCTGTAGTTTTAGTCGTTTTTCTTCAACATCTTTGGTTGCTTTGAGGCCTTCATTTTGTAATGTTTGTGTTCTGTTGAATTGTGTTTCGGCAATTCGCATATTGGTTTTTGAGGCTTCAAAGTCTATACTGTCACTTTTAACTTTTAAACGAGCTTGCAACAGTTTGTTTTTTGCTTGTTCTAGTTTTAAATTTTGTTCGCTTTTAATTGCAGAAACTTGCCTGTTTAAAGCTTCTACTTTTTCCTGATAGGCATTAACCGAGGATGATTTGGCTTGAATTTGTTGATTTGTTCTTTCTACCAATTTTTCATCAAAATACTCGCTTTTTACTTCAGAAATCCTTAAAATAGTATCACCTTGGTTAACATAATCACCTTCCTGTACATACCATTCTTCAATTCTACCAGGTATTTGTGATTGTATGGTTTGTGGACGTTGGTTTGGCTTTAATGTGGTTACAATGCCCTGTCCCGAAATGTTTTGAGTCCATGGGAGGAACAATACAATAAAACCAATAACAGCAACGATAATTAAAATTTTATTAAACTGTTTATAATAGGCTTTATTGAAAATAACTTTGGTGGATTTATAAATCGATAAATCTACTTTGTCATTTAATTTATTATGAGATATATTAAGCATAGGTTATTTTTTTAATTTTACCTCTATCCAATTCTATAGTTTGTGTGCATTTTGGTTTCCAACTGTCACTGCCACTTACAACGATTAGTATCCAAGGTCGGTCTGGGTGCGTTAAATAGTTTATTATCGAATTTGTTTCTAAAGGGTTGAATCTATCTAATGCATCTTCCAAAATCAATAACTTTGGTTTTTTTAAAATGGCTCTTGCAAGAATTAGCTTTTTTGAAACTGTATGCGACATTTGCTTGCCATCTGGGTATAAATAGGTTTCCAATCCTTTGGGTTGTTTTTTTATATATTCTAGTAGACCAATATTTTCGAGGGTTTCAAAAATCTCTTCTTCAGTAATTTCAAGATTTCCGAAAGTTAAATTAGTTCTTATGGTGCCTTCAAAAGGGGTTTCTTCTGTTAATGACAACCCTAATTGGGCACGATAATGGTTTAGATTGATACTAGATAAGGAAAGGTTATTTACGTAAATGTTTCCAGATGTCGGTTCCACAACTCCAGATATTAGTCTTAAAAGGGTGGATTTTCCAGCACCGCTTTCACCTAAAATTAATATTCTGCTGCTTGGTGCTATTTTTAAAGTTATACTTTTTAAAATAGATTCCTTAAAATTTGGAACTTTATAGTATACATCGTCTAACTCAATATTTAGTTGGTCTTTAAACATTGGTTTTTTCCCTTCCTGATCTTCTAAATCTTTGTCTATAATCTGACCTAATTTTTCAATAGAAGTTAATACATCATAAAACGATTCTAATCCTAAAATTAATTTTTCTACAGAGGCAATTATCAATAATATAATAATCTCAGCAGCAACAAATTGGCCAATATTCATTTCCTGATTTAAAACCAATGCTCCACCTATAAGTAATAAACCTGCAGTTATTATTACCTTAAAGGTTATCATTTGAATAAATTGAGTTACTAAAATCGTGAAATGATTTTCTCTTGCTTTCAAATAATCGTCTACTAAGCTGTCATTTTTAGTTAATGCTAAACTCGTTTTTCCGGATAGTTTAAAGCTTATTAAAGTTCTGGCAATTTCTTGAATCCAATGTACTACGCGATATTTGTTTTTTGATTCTTTCAGACTTGTTTCCAGCCCTTTTTTTGCAGTAAACATGAATACTACAATGATAAGTGCTAACAAAATAATTCCAAAAATTATAAAAAACGGATGATAAAAAGATAGTAATACAAGTGAAAAAAGAATTTGGAGTATGGCAGATGGAACATCAATTAATATTTTCGATAAGCCTTTTTGAATAGTTAAAGTGTCAAAAAAGCGATTAGCCAATTCCGGTGGATAATAATTACGCAATTCCGACATCTTTATTTTTGGAAACCTATACGCCAATTCAAAAGATGACCTTAAAAAAATACGTTGTTGTATGGTTTCAATAATACGAAGTTGCATAAGTTGTAAAATTCCAGACAAGGTAACGCCAGCCGTTACTAGAATTACTAAAACAATCCAAGAGGTAGATATTTGTGCGCCCTGAATGAGATTAATAATAGCTTGAATTCCTAGAGGAAGCGTAAGGGCAACAATTCCTGCAAAAATGGCATAATAAAATATTTGTAAAATATCTTTTTTCTCAAGTTCAATGAGGCCTATTAAACGTTGCCAGGGAGTCATGCTTGGTTGAGCCATAATTAGAGTTTTAAAGTGCTAAAGGTAAGGTTTATAAAAAAATCTGAAGGTGTTACACCAGGTTTACAATTTGTAATAGTTAAAAAATGGTCTTTTAGGAAATGTTGGTGCAAACTACCTTCCATAATTGTACTCGCTAAACAAGACGCAAATTCATAATCGGGACTGGTATCTTTTATCATATCACTTAAACGGCGTACAATGCGTTTGTAAATTACGAAATAGCCTTCCTTGTTTTCTTGATCTACTTCTTTGGTTAGGAATGATTTAGAGTTTTCGTTGATAATTATTTTATTAAGAATAACTTTGCTTATATAGGTATAGTTGGAATCTTCTTTGGTTGTTCGAGTAACAATTTCTATGGCTTTCTTTAATTTTTCTTTTTTGTCAGAAATACTGTGTGTTTCAAATACCAATTGGTATTCAATCCAGGCCCAATACCATGAAGATAAATATAAAAGGAGTTTATGTTTGCTTTCAAAATAACGATAAATGGAACTTTCATTCGATCCTATGGAGGCGCCTAGCTTTTTAAAGGTAAAAGAATCAAACCCGATTTCGTCAATCAAAATTATGCTTTGTTCAATAATACGTTTGCCTAAGGAAGAAGATTCAGGATCTTTTACATATATCTTTTCAGGTACTGAAACTTTTAAGTTCGATAGTAAGTTGTCCATAGATAATATTATTACAAACAAATATAATAGTATTACTATTAATCAAGAATGTAAAACTATTAATTTTTGTAAAACATTAACATTTTGCCCAATGATTATAAGGGGGCTAGGTTTTATAGAAAAGAATGTAAACTAATTAATGGCAATCAATGCCGCTTGTAACGGTTTCGGAAACCGGAGCAGGAGAGACGTAGGGAATACCAAGACCCATACCACGAAGTATAAATAACAAACCTATAATTACAATAAAAACCGGAATGGCTTTTTGAATTCGTTGTCTTGCGCTGCCTTTTAAAAAATTAGATAAATAAATAGCGGTAGTCATTAACGGGATGGTTCCCATACCAAAAATAACCATATACATAGCTCCACTTAAAGCAGCTCCGCTGGCAATGGCGGCAAAAACTGCTATATAAACTAAACCGCAAGGTAAAAAGCCATTTAAAAAACCAATAGTTAAAAAGGTTTCAGGTGTTTTCTTTTTTAAGGCAGCTCCTAAAGCCGATTTTACTTTCGAAATTAGTTTGTAAATAGGTTTTGAAACTCTGTATTTGTTAAATGTTTTTTGCGGAATTAAAACGACCAAAATCATTAAAGCACCTATAAAAATACTTAGTTGTTGCTGAAAACCAAATAGATTTAAACTTTTTCCAATCAACCCGAAAACCAAACCAATAATACTATAGGCCAATAAGCGCCCTAAATGATAAACACTAATTTGGATTAGTTTTTTAAGGGTATTTGTTCTGTCAACAGGCAGCATAAAAGCAATGGGGCCGCACATCCCTACGCAGTGAAAACTTCCTAATATGCCTAAAACAAATGCCGAAATGAGCATACCTAATAATTAATAGATTCGTTAAATAAATATGAAGTACCATTATATTGCCAATCAACTTTAATGTTCCAACGACCACCCACCAAACGGTTGTTAGGTATGAGCAATTGAGAGTTCGATAATGAAAGTGGAGTTTCAAAATCTAAATGTTTGTTAGATGGTCTGTATAGGAACACTTTTCCAGTTATTTCAGTAAAATCAAAATCTTCAGGAAATTGAATTAGAATCCCTTCTTTGGAAATAGCATAGTTTATATTTTCTCTTAATGATTTGGCATTGTTTAGTTTGTCAATATTGTTTTGGTGGGCAAGTTCGTCCTTATAGTAGTCTTCAGTAACTAAATCATGATTATATTTTTCATTTACATTCATAGAAATAATAAAGTACATTATAAAGGAAATAAACCCTATAAAAGCCAAAACAATACCAGTTCCCCAATTAATTTTCATCTCTTTATGTTTTTATAATTCCCTGTGTTTAAGGAATTTTATTTTTAATTATTATGGCATTTCCCTATCGGGCCGGGCTTTCCGTTACAAGTCCTCGCTCGTTCCTCGCTGTGGGCTTTTCACTTCAATCCCTAATGCATCCTTTAACTAACTTTGTACCTCCATTTTGTGGCTTAAAAACGTTTGCTATCTAAAACTTCTTGGCCCTAAAAAGTTAGCCGTGGCGGTTTCAATAAGCGTATCATCTTTATAAATACCAATTTTTATTTTATTTCTATCACCAGTTAGCGCCGCGTTATTAATTTCAACAAACAAAGTCCCTTTGGATATGCCCTGACCAGGAACGTCTAAACTGCTACTTGTGGCAACCAATTTTAAAGTGCCTTTGTGCGACAATAATTTAAAACTAACATTTTCAATGTCTTTGGTTGTTTTATTTACAAGTTTAAAGGTGTAAACATTACTAATAATATTGTTTTCCTTGTGTTCATACAATTGTCCTGGCAATCTTAAAACCGTAGCTTCAACCTCATTTCTTAAAAAAAGCATACCTGTAAGCAAGCCAATTAAAATGGTTAAAACAGCAATGTAGCCTTTCATCCTAGCTGTTAGCTTAAAAGGTGTTTTGTTTATAATATTTTCTTCGCTAGCGTATCTTATTAAACCTTTTGGTAAGTTAATACTTTCCATAATATGGTCGCATTCATCAATGCAAGCTGTACAGTTTACACATTCTAGTTGCGTACCGTTTCTAATATCGATACCTGTAGGGCAAACGTGTACACATTGCGAGCAATCAATACAATCGCCAAAGCCTAAAGCGGTTCTATCTTCGTTTTTTCTATATTTCTTTCTGCCATTTTCGCCTTCACCACGTTTATGGTCGTAAGCCACCACAATAGACTTAGTATCCAATAAAGCGCCTTGCAGCCTTCCATATGGGCAGGCTATTATGCAAACTTGTTCCCTAAACCAAGCAAACACAAAATAGAATACTGCTGTAAAAATGAATAAGGATAAAAGCGTGTTTAAATGACTAAAAGGTCCGTCAATTATGTACTGAATTAGTTTGTCGCTGCCAATTAAATAGGCCAAAAAGACATTTGCAATAAGGAATGAAATAAGCAAAAAGATAAATAGTTTTATTCCTTTCTTTCTTATTTTTTCTGCATTCCAAGGTTGTTTGGATAATCGAATTTGCTTGGACCTATCTCCTTCAATCCAATATTCAATACGTCTGAAAACCATTTCCATAAAAATGGTTTGCGGACAAATCCATCCACAAAAGATACGTCCAAAAGCAACTGTAAAAAGTGCAATAAAAACAACTCCAATTAACATGGAAATAACAAACAAATAAAAATCTTGAGGCCAAAAAGGAAAACCGAAAATATTAAACCGACGTTCTAATACATTGAACATTAAAAATTGGTTTCCATTTATTTTAATAAATGGCGAAGCCAATAGAAATGCTAATAAACCGTAGCTAACCCATTTGCGGTATTTATAAAATTTACCATTTGGTTTTTTTGGAAAAACCCAAGCTCGTTTACCCTCTTTGGTAACAGTGCTAATGGAGTCTCTAAATATTTCGTTGTCTTCGCTATTCAAGGCCTTAATGATTTAACCTTTCATTAAAAATGGCTTCGTAATGAAAGGCTTGGTTGCTATTAATTAGTCATTATTGTATGGAATCGGTAGGAGTTTCTACGGGTGTTTCAGCTATGTTATCACCCCAAACATCACCTTCAGGAGCTTTTGGGTTTGCAGGTGTTGTGCCTTGTAAACTCAATACATAACTAGCTACTTGTGCTATTTGTGCAGGCTTAAGTTGAGCTTTCCATGCAATCATACCTTTTCCAGATCGACCTCCTTCAGAAATCGTATGAAACACATTTTTTATACCACCCCCTAAAATCCAATGGTTGTCGGTTAAATTTGGTCCAATACCACCGCCACCATCAGCCATATGGCAAGCCACACAGTTGGTTTCGAAAGTTGCTTTACCTGCACTGATATCCGATGCATCGGTTAGTAATTCTACGGTATTTGCATCAACCAAATCTTTAGCAGTTTTTTTGTATGCTTCAATAGCAATTTTGGCATCGGCTAATTCTGTTTCTAATTCGTCAATTTGCGTGTAACCATTAAATACATGGAATCTTAATAAATAAACGGCTGCAAATACTATGGAAATGTAGAACCCCCAAATCCACCAAGGAGGTAGGTTATTATCTAATTCTTTTATGCCATCGTAATTGTGGTCTAAGATAATTTCGTGTTCCACTTCCATTGGTTTTTGTCCTAACATTTTGATGTAGGCATTTTTTAACCATGTAAATTCATAACCACTTTCTTTTTTAGCTATAAAACGAGCTTTAGCTTCTTCATCTAACTTGTGAAGCATCACATTCTCTAGAGCACCAACAATTGCTTCAATTGCAATTAATATAAGAAGTACTAATAAAAGAAATAATAATACAGCAGGATATTCTACAAATGCTGGTTTTTCTCCCGAATCAATAACGTATTCTACAACTCCGAAAATAATAAAGAATACAAGGGGTACTCTTACCCAAGATGGAATAAATTTTCTCATAATATTTGGTCGTTTTGGTTGTCTAATGGCATGTTACTTAAAGATTTTATGTACTCCTTTTTTGCGGTGAATACCCAATAAAAAAGACCTACAAAAAATGTGAAAAATATAAGTAATGAGATGATGGGGAATACTTCGATGCCATCAATACTATCCATATAGCCTTTTACAAATTTTAACATGTTTTTAAATTATTGGTTAGTTTTAGCTGTTTCTACCTTAATATCGGTTCCTAATCGTTGCAAATAAGCAATTACAGCTACGATTTCGCGATTTTTCATTTCAATAAAAGCTTCGCCATTATCGGCCGAATATTTTTTGTCTGCTTCATAAGCTTTTACAAAATCAGGGTCAGCATACAAGTTTTTCTCTATTTGCGCTCCTTGTTCCAGCATGCTTTCCTGCGCTTTTTCTATTTCTTGGTCAGAATAAGGAACTCCTAATGCAACCATTGCTCTCATTTTAGCTTCAGTATCCGATTTATCGAGTTCATCTGAAATTAACCAAGGATAGCGAGGCATTATAGAGCCCGATGAGGTGCTTTGCGGATCATACATATGATTAAAGTGCCAGTTGTCGGAATATTTACCGCCAACTCTATGTAAATCTGGTCCTGTACGTTTACTTCCCCATAAAAATGGATGGTCGTACACGTATTCCCCTGCTTTTGAATATTCCCCGTAACGTTCAACTTCACTTCTAAACGGACGGATCATTTGTGAGTGACAACCCACACATCCTTCACGTATATAAATATCGCGTCCTTCTAATTCTAAAGGTGTATATGGTTTAACACTAGCTATCGTAGGAATGTTTGATTTTACCATAATAGTTGGAACTATTTGAACAATTCCTCCTATTAAAATGGCAATGGTTGCACCTATGGTTAATTGAATAGGTCTTCTTTCCAACCATGAATGCCAGCCTTCTCCAGCGGTTCGTTTGTTGGTAACACGTTCTAAGGCAGGAGCTTCAGCCAATTCATCTTCAACTTTACTTCCGTTTTTAACGGTGATGATTACATTGTAAACCAGTATGAACATCCCCAGAATGTATAACGAACCACCAATAGCTCGCATCCAATACATTGGCATGATTTCGGTAACAGTTTCCAAAAAGTTTCCGTAAACAAGCGTTCCATCAGGGTTAAATTGTTTCCACATACTAGCTTGGGTAAATCCAGCAACGTAAAGTGGCAGGGCGTACATAATGATACCCAAGGTGCCTAACCAGAAATGTAAATTCGCTAAACCAATAGAATGTAATTTGGTTTTAAACAAGCGAGGAATTAAATAATAAATAATACCAAATGCCATAAATCCGTTCCAAGCTAATGCGCCAACGTGTACGTGTGCAATAATCCAATCGGTAAAATGGGCAATAGCATTTACGTTTTTAAGTGATAAGGTGGGGCCTTCAAAGGTTGCCATACCGTAACCTGTAATGGCTACTACCATAAATTTTAATACAGGATCAATACGCACCTTGTCCCAAGCACCACGAAGTGTTAAAAGTCCGTTTATCATACCACCCCAAGAAGGCATTAATAACATTACGGAAAAAGCAACACCTAAATTTTGAGCCCATTCTGGTAAAGCAGTATATAGAAGGTGGTGAGGTCCAGCCCAGATATAAATGAATATTAACGACCAAAAATGAACAATAGATAATCTATAAGAATAAACCGGACGGTTGGCTGCTTTAGGAACAAAATAATACATCAAACCTAAAAAGGGTGTAGTTAAAAAGAATGCCACGGCATTGTGTCCATACCACCATTGTACTAGGGCATCTTGTACACCAGCGTAAACAGAGTAGCTTTTTAAAGCGCTAACCGGAAGTTCCAGACTATTAAAAATATGAAGTACAGCTACGGTAATAAATGTGGCAAGGTAGAACCAAATGGCAACATATAAATGGCGTTGTCTTCTTTTTAAAATGGTCCAAATCATGTTTACTCCAAAAACAACCCATATTAGAGCAATGGCAATATCAATTGGCCATTCTAATTCGGCATATTCTTTTGAAGAAGTGTAACCTAGGGGAAGCGAAATGGCAGCAGCAACAATAATTAATTGCCAACCCCAAAAGTTAATGTTACTTAAAAGGTCGCTGGCCATACGTGCTTTAAGCAAACGCTGAAGCGAATAGTAAATACCAGCAAACATGGCATTTCCCACAAATGCAAATATAACGGCATTGGTATGTAGGGGTCTTAAACGCCCAAAACTTAACCATGAGATACCGTCGGTTAGGTTTGGAAATAAAAACATAAATGCCAGTAGTAAGCCTACTGCCATTCCTACAACACCAAAGACTATTGTAGCATAGATGAATTTTTTAACGATTTTATTATCGTAATGAAATTGTTGCATCTCCATAATTGAATAATTAATCTTTTAATTGGTTAGTATTAGTTCTTTTTAGGTTTTTCTTTAACAAGTTCGTCTTCAAATAGGATTCGAATAGATGGTGTGTAGCTATCATCATATTGTCCGCTTCTTACCGCAAGTATAAAAGCGATAAAAAACACGATGGCAACAAAAATACTTACAGCTAATAAAATGTATATAACGCTCATACCTAATTGAAGTTAAGGCCAAAAGTAACTTCATGCCTGTTTTTAAAATATGACTTTTGTCATGTTTTGGTTTATTAACACCCCATGCTGTTTATTTACAAATGCTTAGGGTTATTGTTTGTTTTGTTCATTGGGAAACTATTATTTAAATAACAGTTTCTATTCTAATTTCCTGCCAATAATATTGGTAGCAACGGTTGTAAAAGCTACAATTGTAATGGAGCTTAAAGGCATCAAAATGGCTGCTACTACGGGTTCCAGTTGTCCGGTAACCGCAAAGGATAATCCGATGCAATTATAGGTGAATGATAATATGAAACTCCATTTAATAATTTTAATCGACGATTTAGCTGCCTTAATAAATCGATATAAGTGATTGAATTTTGAAGCATCTAGAATAGCATCGCAAGCAGGTGAAAACACATTAACATTTTCCGAAATTGCAATACCAACATTACTTTGTGCCAAAGCGCCTGCGTCGTTCAATCCATCACCAACCATTAGAACATTAGCGCCTTCTGTTTGATGATATTTTATGTACTCTAACTTATCTTCTGGTTTTTGATTGAACAATAACTTGGTTTTTGTTGGTAGTAATTTGGTTAGGTTTTCTTTTTCGCCCTCGTTATCACCAGAAAGAATGACCAAATCGTAGTCCTTTTTTAGTTTATTGAATAATTTAGAAAGCCCCTTTCGGTAAGCGTTATAAAAGGTGAATTTTCCTTTATAGATATTATTAGTACTAACATGAACACTGGTGTTTAAAGAAGCGGTGTTAGAAGCAAAACCTACAAACGGCGCCGAACCTATTTTTATGGAAGCTTGTTTGTAATTTGCTTCAATTCCTTTGCCTAAATGCTCATCATAAGTATCTAAAGTAACAATGTTGTGTGGTTTTAAAAGTTGGTAAAGAGATCTGCTTAGTGGGTGGTTAGAACCTCGTAAAGTGTTTTTTAATAGCGCTTCTTCCTCTTCAGAGAGTGTGATGCCTTCATATTGAATTGAAGTTTCTTTGTTGGCTGTAATGGTGCCTGTTTTATCAAATATAATGGTGTTTATTTTTGATAGCTGTTCAATAACAGTAGCGTTTTTAAGATAGAACTTTTTCTTACCCAAAATGCGAAGCATATTTCCAAAAGTGAAAGGTGCTGCTAATGCCAAAGCACATGGGCATGCAATAATTAAGACAGATGTAAAAACATTGAGGGCTTTGCTAGAATCTGCATATAACCAGTAGGAGGTTGAAACAAAAGCAATTAATAGTACATAAGCTGTAAAACGCTTGCTTATACGATTTGTGATGTTTGTGAATAACAGTTCTTTATCTTTTTTAAATACATCGTTACTCCAAAGTTGAGTAAGGTAACTTTGTTCCACAGATTTTAGAACATCTACTTCAATAATACCATTAAGTTGTTTCCCTCCTGCAAATAATTTATCACCCGATTGTTTTGAGATTGGTTCAGACTCACCGGTTACAAAACTATAGTCAATAAGTGCTTTTCCTTTTATTAGAATGCAATCAACTGGGATGAGTTCTTCATTTCTAATAAGTAAGCGGTCTCCTTTTTGAATGTCGTAAACCTGAATGGATTCTTCATTCCCTTCAGCGGTTATTTTAGTAATTCCAATTGGGAAATACGATTTGTAATCCCGTTCAAATGATAAAAAATTATATGTTTTTTGCTGAAAAAATTTCCCTAGCAATAAAAAGAAAATTAGGCCTGTTAAACTATCAAAAAAACCAGAGCCAATGTTTAGAATAATTTCAATTGTGCTTCTTCCAAAAAGAGCGATTATACCCAAAGCGATGGGCACATCAATATTTAGAATTTTGGCACGAAGTCCTTTGTAGGCCGAAATAAAATATTCGTTGCCGGAATAAAAAACCACCGGTAGAGAAAAAGCAAACATCAGCCACCTGAAAAGATGTTTGTATTGGTCTAACCAAAATTCTTGTTGTTCAAAATATTCAGGAAATGATAAAAACATAACATTTCCAAATGCAAACCCAGCTATTCCTAATTTGTAAATAAGCGATCTGTCTACATGTTTTTTGCCAATACTATAATCGTCTAGACTTATAAAAGGTTCGTAACCAATATTACTTAAAAGAGTAACTAAATTTTTTAACGAAATTAATTCAATATTAAAAGATATACGAACTGTTTTTTTACCAAAATTTACTGTTGATGCACTTATGGCAGGGTTTAATTTGTGTAAATTTTCTAAAATCCAAATGCAGGAACTACAATGAATATGCGGAATAAATAAGGTAACGATTTGCGTGTTATCGTTATTAAATTCTAATAATTGATCAACTATTTTAGTGTTGTCTAAAAAATTAAACTTCCCATCAATCTCTTTGGGGGTTGCTCCGGGGGCATTTTGTAAATCGTAATAACAGGTTAAATCGTTTTCAGAAAAAATCTGATATACGGTTTTGCAACCTTGGCAACAGAAGGTTTTGTCGTCGTAAATAATATTAGAAGATGTAGCATCTAAACCACAGTGAAAACACGTGCTTTTGCTCATAATTTTGTGCTCATTTATACCTGTTACAAAAGTTTAAATTTGATGTATTAAAATATATGATATATGTCATATTTTGCCTAATTTTACGGCTCTACAAACTCGAGGTATGACTTTATATTATAAACAAAATTCCAAGGTGCATTTCTTTAATGAAATAAAATTATTGGTAGTTTTGGTGTTATTAAGTAATTCTAAAAATCTATTTGTGTAATGCTTCAAAACGAAAGAGATATTTTTAATGTGCTTTTTGAAGCAGTGTCTGAGGGAGTTATTGTTGTGGACACCCGCCAGAAAATCATATTAACCAATGCTTCTGCAGAACGAATGTTTGGTTACGATAAGAGTGAGTTGGTTGATAAGGATTTGATTGTTTTAATTCCTCAAGAACATCATGCTACACACGGTGCGCATGTAGAAGGTTTTTTGAAGCAGAAGGAAAGTAGGCAAATGGGGCGTGGTCGCGATTTGTATGGAGCGCATAAAAACGGAACTGTTTTTCCAGTAGAGGCCGGTTTAAATCCTTTACAGATTAATGGAGAGACTTTTGTAATGGCTTTGGTTATTGATATTTCTATACGTAAGCAACAAGAACTTCAATTGCAAGAATTAAACACGAAGTTAGAGAAGAAGGTTTTTGAACGCACTTTAGAGTTAAGCAATACGGTGGAAGCCTTAAAAGCTGTAAATCTAGACAGAGACGCCGAAATTAAAAAACGTATAGAAGCCCAAAATAAAACTAAAGATGCCCTTAAAAAGGAAAAGGAGCTGAATGAGTTGAAAACTAAGTTTTTGTCATTAGTTTCTCATGAATTTAAAACCCCCTTAAGTGGGATCTTAACTTCTGCTATGTTATTAGGTAAATACAAATTATCCGAACAGCAAGACAAACGGGATAAGCACATAAAAACAATTTCAGATAAAGTACATTACCTTAATAACATTCTGAACGATTTTTTATCTATTGAAAAATTAGAAACAGGAAAAATTAATTACAAGTTCAATACTTTTAAAATAAGTAAAGTAGTGAATGAAGTAGTGTATAATGCTAATATGCTTTTAAAAGAAGGACAAATAATTAATTACCCTGAAAGTATCGACGATTATTCTTTGTATCAAGACGAAAAAATTGTTGAATTGGCTTTATCGAACCTCGTGCACAATGCTATAAAATATTCTTCAGAAAACACCATTGTAGATATCGAAATTGAACAGGATGATAAATTTACTTCTTTCGTTATAAAAGATAATGGGATTGGAATTCCTATTAATGATCAAAAAAGAATATTTAACCGTTATTTTAGAGCCGAAAACGCACTACTTACCCAGGGAACTGGTATCGGACTTAACATAGTAAAAAGTCACCTAGAAAATTTAGGCGGCTCTATAAGCTTTAAAAGTGAAGAAAACAAAGGAAGTGTGTTTACAATTATAATACCAAATAAAGCAAAGTAATGAAAAAGATCTTACTAATTGAAGACGACATTATATTAAGAGAAAACACAGCAGAATTATTAGAGTTGTCTGATTATGAAGTTTTAACGGCACCAAACGGTAGAGCGGGTTTGGAAATAGCAAAAAACAGCTTGCCTGATATTATAGTTTGCGATATTATGATGCCAGAGTTAGACGGCTATGGGGTTTTAGAAGGGCTATCTAAAAGCGAAAACACAAAACATATTCCTTTTATTTTTTTATCGGCTAAAACAGAACGAAAAGATGTTAGAAAAGGTATGGATTTGGGAGCAGATGATTATATTACCAAACCATTTGAAGAAGAGGAGCTTATAAGTGCCATAGAAAGTAGATTGGCAAAAGCCTCTATTTTAAAAGAAAGGAGTGAGCTAACAGAGAATTTAGAGGCTAATAGTACTGAAGATGAAATTAGAACGCTTAATGATTTAAAAAATTTCTTCGATGATAACGGTAAGGAAGTATTCTTTAATTCGGGAGAAACAATTTATGAAGAAGGACAAAATTCTAATAACATCTACTTAATTACAACCGGTTTAGTTAAATGCCATAAATTAGATGAGCAAGGTAAAGATCTTACCACAGCTCTTTTTAAAGAAGATGATTTATTTGGCTATACATCCTTTACACAAAACATGCCTTATCAAGAAACTGCTACAGCTATTAAAGATTCAACACTAGTAGCTCTTTCTAAAAATGAATTAAAAAATATACTTTCTAGTAACCACGGTGTAACTTTGGAACTTATCCAATTGTTAACAGACGATCTTCTGGTGGTAAAAGACCAATTACTGCAAATGGCTTATAGTTCGGTAAAAAAGAGAACGGCAACAACCATCTTAAAATTTGCAGAAAAACTGAATCGTAGAACAGATGATGCTATTCGAATATCAAGAAATGATTTGGCCAGTGTGGCCGGAATTGCTTTAGAAAGTTTAATTAGAACCCTATCAAGTTTTAAAGAAATGGGTATAATTGAAATTGAAGGAAGGAATATTAGGATAATAGACATCCATAAATTGCAGCAAATCACTTAGTTTTTGGGGAATAATTCCCAATTATGATATTGGTCATATTAGGTTTTACCTCATGCCATTACTTTTGTTTACAGAAAGTAGTAAATTGGCATGAAGAATATTTTAATACCCACAGATTTTTCTGAAAACGCATGGAATGCAATTGAATATGCATTGCAATTTTTCAGTAAGACAGCATGTAGCTTTTATTTGTTACATGTTGATAAACCTGTTGTATTACCAGACTCAGAGAATTACCGTTTTGCAAATAAAAATAGCCACAATGAGACAATACTTATTCCTTCAAAACAACGTTTACAAGAAGTTATAAGTCGGATTAAAAAAGATTTTCCAGAAAACCAAAAACATAGGTTCTTTGCAATTTCAGATTCTAGTTATATTATAGATTCTATTAGGAAACAGGTTCTAGATAGAAAAATTCACCTTATAGTTATGGGAACTAAAGGAGATTCGGGTTTAAAAAAACTTCCAATAGGGAGTAATGCAGGTAATGTAATAACAAAGGTAAAATGCACCACCATGGTTGTGCCAGAAAACGCAAGGTACGCACCTACAAAACAGATTGCATTTCCTACCGATTTTTCAATTTTTTATCAAGCAGAAACCTTACAACCTTTAGCAGATATTGTGGAAATGAATGATGCAAGTGTGAAGGTGTTACATGTAAATAAAAACGGCATGGAACTTAATGAGGATCAGCAGCGAAATAAGGAATATCTGGATGACTATTTTGCCAACTATAAACATAGTTTCGAATTTTTAACCAATAATTATATTGAAGAGGCCATACAAGAATTTGTAGATAGCAGAGAGATTAATTTAATTACGATGTTAGCTAAAAATCTGAATTATTTTCAGAAAATTTTGTATCAGCCCTCAATAAAAGAAATTAACTATTATAAAAATATTCCTTTTTTAATGTTACATTAAAAGGTTAATATGAAAATGTTTTTTTATAGTCAACACTCAATCCAGTATTATGAGTAAATGTGAACAATGTATAATAAAACAATTTAATGCACTAAAATCTTTATCAAAAGATGAGTTGGTCCGTATTTCTAACTGTAGAACATCAATTACAATTAAAAAGGGCGAAGTTATTTTTGAGGAAGGAGAGATTCTCAATGGAATTTATTGCGTCAGAGAAGGAATTTGTAAATTGTCTAAGTTAAGTTCCAACGGAAAAGATCAAATCGTTAAAATCGTTGTTAAAGGTGATTTACTGGGCCAACGTTCTATGGTTTCTGATGAGGTTTCAAATCTACAAGCTACTGCTTTAAATGATATGGAGGTTTGTTTTATTCCTAAGAGCGAAATTATTTTTGATTTACAAAAAAATCCAAAATTCTCCTTTGATGTACTAAAAGAAATGGCCAAAGATTTAAGAGAAGCCGATAACATAATTGTGAATATGGCTCAAAAATCGGTAAGACAGCGTTTAGCAGAAACTTTAATCTATATTCACAATAGCTTTGGTACAAATCCAGATGGGACTTTAAGCGTATTATTGTCTCGTGAAGATTTAGCCAATATTGTTGGTACTGCTATAGAATCTGCTATTCGAGTAATTTCTCAATTTAAAAAAGAAAACCTTATTTCTACTAAAGGGAAGCACATAAAAATTGATGATTTGATAGGCTTAAGTAGGGTAGTATAGCTTAAACCTATAAGTATATTGGTTCTTGTCATAGAAAAAATTAATAATTCCTTAGCATTTTTTGACAAAAAATAAAGTATTTTTAGCTTGCTATGAAAGACAAGAATACTTTAAGAAAGGGTTTTGTATTTAAAAAATACGAAGCGCCAAACCAGTCGCCGTTCGATAAATTATTCGATATTTTCAAGGAACTAATCACACACACTTCGGGTGATTTTGATGAAGCCATAAGTTGGTTGCGCGAATTAGATAAAGAATACAAGCTTACCACACCAGAGTATACCATCGACGATTTTATTGAAGATCTTAAAGCGAAAGGCTACATAAGAGAAGAAATTGATCCGGATGGGAAAGGAGCAATGGCTATTACTTCAAAAACCGAACGCGCGATTAGGCAACAAGCTCTAGATCAAATATTTGGTAAGATTAAACGTAGCGGACAAGGAAATCATAAAAGCAAAAGCCCAGGTCTTGGTGATGAACATACCGGCGATTTTCGAGCGTATCAATTTGGTGATAGTTTAGATAAAGTTTCGGTTACTGAAAGTTTAAAAAACGCACAGATTAATCACGGAATCGGTGATTTTAAATTGTCTGAAGACGATTTGGTCGTTGAAGAAACTTTGCATAAATCACAAATGAGTACTGTTTTGATGATTGATATAAGTCACAGTATGATT
>NZ_JBFHGK010000034.1:0-44779 GCF_041583155.1 Mariniflexile sp. | reverse complement strand
GTCAAAGGTTTCTTTAGCCATGTCTGAAAATCCTCAATTTAGTTTAATATTAATTACTTGTTTTTTACTGTCTTTATAAGCTGTGCTCAGAGCCAACGACGGGATTTGAACCCGTGACCTCTTCCTTACCAAGGAAGCGCTCTACCCCTGAGCTACGTCGGCCTGGAGCATGCCAGGTTCACATCGCTTTCAGTACTCAATATTCACGATCCGTCTGACCGTGTAACTGAGCGGGCGACGAGGCTCGAACCCGCGACCTACAGCTTGGAAGGCTGTCGCTCTACCAACTGAGCTACACCCGCATCTAATGATCCATCACGTGGGGGGAGCAGGATTCGAACCTGCGAAGGTAAAACCAGCAGATTTACAGTCTGCCCTCGTTGGCCGCTTGAGTATCTCCCCAATTAACTTATATTTCACTCTTTTTAAAGAACTTGAAATGAAACATTAAAATTTCATTTCTTTAATTTTATTGAGCCGATGGAGGGACTCGAACCCACGACCTGCTGATTACAAATCAGCTGCTCTAGCCAGCTGAGCTACATCGGCGTTTTTTACTCTTTTTATGCATAAAAAAAGCCCGCTATTTCTAACGGACTGCAAATGTATAGAATTATTCTTTTAATCAAAACATTTTTTAATAAATTTTATTATAAATGTGCTCTTAATTTTTCTTTTCTCTTTTTTAATTGTCTTTCTAACGACGCTGCTGCCATATCTGCTCCTTCTTCAAAGCTTTTACATTGCTTTTTTACCACAAAACTATCTCCAGGCACACTTACCCTAGCTTCAAATATTTTATTTTCTTTATCACTTGTGTTTTCAACTTTCAAAAAAACATCCGACTGAATAACTTTGTCATAAAACATATCCAATTTATCCATTCGTTTTTGAATGAATTCTATTAACTTTTTGTCGGCATTAAAATTAACTGATTGCGTGATTACTTTCATACTTTGAAATTTTTGGTTAAACAATAACTGTTAATACTATTTTTTACTTCTTGGATGCGCCTTTACGTGCACCTTTTTCAACTCTACGATACTATTATGAGTATAAACCTGGGTTGCCGCTAAACTTGAATGACCTAGAAGCTCTTTAACAGCATTTAAATCGGCACCCTGATTAAGCAAATGAGTCGCAAAAGAATGCCTTAATATATGCGGGCTCTTTTTTACCTTGGTAGATGCATTACTAAAATACTCATTTATTATTCTATAAACAAGTGTTTCATATAATTTAACTCCTTTTTGGGTTAAAAACAAATAGTCAACGTCAGTAATCCTTTCTAAAGCATTTCGTTGTTTAATATATAGGTGTAATGTTTCTATCACAGTCCCCAGCAATGGAATAATACGTTCCTTATTTCGCTTACCTAATACTTTTAAAGTTTTATTTTCTAAATTAAAATTTAAAAGTTTCAGTTCTATTAATTCAATTCTTCTAATGCCTGTAGAATAAAAAAGCTCAATTATCAATTTGTTACGTATACCTTCAAAATCGTTTTCAAAATTGAAATCGTTTAAAACATGAGACACTTCAGCTTCTGAAAAAGGTATTTGTATTTTTTTACTTGTTTTCAGAGCTTTGTGTTTAACTAACGGATTTGCTTCAATAGATTTTGTTTTGAGAAGGAATTTATAATAGGAGTTTAAGGATGAAATTTTCCTGTTAATACTTCTATTAGAAATTCCACTTTCAACTAAATTAACAATCCATGTTCGAATTTGGGCATAGTTAACTTGGTTGATGTTTTCAACCTCATATTCAAGATTTATAAACTTTAAGAAACTTTCCAAATCTTTCTGATAGGCATTAACAGTTAATGCGGAATAATTTTTTTCCAACAATAGATAATCTGTAAATGATTTGAATGGCATAATAAGGGGATTAAAAGCTAAAGTTAAAAGTTAAAAAATGAAACTGCAACTTTAACTCATAAATTATGGCGCAAAAAAAATCCCGCTGGTTGCGGGATTTTAATTTTATATAAGTGACAGATTAGATATCTTCTGCGTCTCTTAAACCTTGAATGTATTGTGCTTTTTGTATTTGCGCTCTACGCTCTACTGAAGGCTTTGTGAATTGTTTACGAGTCTGTAATTGACGCTTAACGCCAGTCTTATCAAACTTTCTTTTAAAACGCTTTAGCGCTCTATCTATATTTTCTCCTTCTTTAATTGGTATTATTAACATAGTGTCTTAACCTCCTCTCTTTTAGATTTTGTGGCTGCAAAAATAAAAATAATTTTCAATTTGCAATTATCAATTAGCTTTTTTTTTAAGTTGACGGTTTGTATTCTTTTTTATCGATGATAATCTTCGCCAAAATCTCTCTTAAAATCTCTGAAGTCCCACCTCCAATAGGCCCTAACCTACTGTCGCGCAGCAATCGTGCCATAGGATATTCCTCCATATAACCATAGCCACCCAGAAATTGCAAACATTGGTAAATAACCTCATCGGCCATTTTTGTAGACTTTAACTTAGACATGGTAGCGTGTTTTACAGCATATTCACCTTTATTTAATCTATAAGCTACCGAATAATTAAACTCCTTACAAATTTCCATCTCGGTATACAGATCGGAAATAGTGTGCCTTAAAGCTTGAAATTTGTTAATTGATTTCCCGAATGCTTTACGTTCCGACATGTATTGCAAAGCATATTCCAAGGCATATTCTGCTCGGGCGTGTGCATTAATGCCCATAATTAAACGCTCGGAAGCAAAGTGCTGCATGATATAGGGAAAGCCCTTGTTTTCTTCACCTAATAGGTTACTAAGTGGAATTTTAACCTCATCAAATGCAATTTCTCCAGTATCGGATGCGCGCCAGCCTAACTTGTCTAATTTTGTAGCGGATATTCCTGGGGTTTCTCTATCTACAAGTAATATACTAATGCCTTTGTTACCCAACTCTGGTGCCGTTTTAGCTGCAACTAACAAATAATCGCTGTAAACACCATTGGTAATAAATGTTTTTGAACCATTAATAATATAGTGATCGCCCTTCTTAACTGCCGTTGTGCGCATGCCCGCCACATCACTACCTCCAAAAGGTTCCGTAATACATAAACATCCAATTTTATCACCCGTAATACTGGCGGTTAAATATTTTTGCTTAATTGATTCACTTCCTTCAGCATTTAAATGCGTCATTGCCAAATAAACATGTGCCCATATTGCGGCCGCAAAACCACCTGAATTTATTTTTTGTAGTTCTTCTAAAAGGATAACGGTATAAAACAAATCTAAATTTAATCCGCCATAAGCTTCCGGATAATTGATTCCAAAGAATCCCATTTCTCCAAACTTTTTCCAAATAAATCTATCTATAACACCTGTTTGTTCCCAAGCATCAATATGAGGAACAAC
The DNA here is from genome assembly GCF_041583155.1 of Mariniflexile sp. Classification (GTDB taxonomy): domain Bacteria; phylum Bacteroidota; class Bacteroidia; order Flavobacteriales; family Flavobacteriaceae; genus Mariniflexile. The sequence goes on along the minus strand of NZ_JBFHGK010000034.1, from coordinate 41,403 downwards.
TTCCTTTTTTAAAAAATCTTGTAGACTCTTTCTAAAAAGCTGATGTTCTTCAGTGAAGTACATACTATTCATTAATGTTTCTTTTTCAATAGAGGGACAAATATAATTTAATTATATCGATTTTATTTACCGGAAAGTCTTTTACTTTTTTTAAATCGTCTAAAGATTTAAAGCCATCTCTAAGTTGACGTTGTTCTACAATATTAAAAGCTAGTTTATAATCAATATGTTGCACGGTCACCAACTCATCGATTGTGGCGTTATTCAATATTATTTTTTTAAATGTTCGAGGCGTCTTTACTGCAAAATCTTCACTGATACGCTGCATAACTTCTGGAGTAATCCCATATACATCTTGCAATTGAACCATATCAATAAAGCCTCCAACAAATTTATTTCTATACTTTATGATTCTTTCAGAAAGCACCTCCCCAATACCATTAACGCTTTGTAGTTGTTGAGCTGTTGCGTTATTTAAATCTATTTTTTGTTCGAATGTTTTTGGCTTTTTATCGGAATAAAAATTTGTGGCAGGCTTTTGTTTTGCTTCCGTAACCCAATCCGGAAATTTAAACAAAGGGGCTAAGGCTGCCAAAAGGGAATCGGATATTTTAGTAACTTCCTGAAATTGTTTGGATGAATTTATCCATTTATTTTGCTTTCTAAACGCTAGTAATCTGTCAATTTCTTCATTAGTCATACCTAATGAAGCACCTTTAACATCGGTAATATAATTGGGATTGAATGGATATACTTTTGGTTTGCGTTCTTCTAATTGAATTAATCTGAGCGAATCCACTTCTTTTTGAAATTTTGCAAGTTCGACTTGGTTTACGTTAATTTCACTTGAAGACAGTTCAACATAAAAATACAATCCCTGAAAAATAATGATGAGTAGTATTAATAAAAAAATCCCATTCCGTTGGTTTTTAGAAAACTTGAAATGGGATTTCATATATATTTTGAGTTAGTTATTACATATGTTTAGTAAGATCTTCTGCTCCGTCCTCTAATGCTTCATGTTTAATGTTTATAGCCTTTAAATAACGTTTTAATTCTTTACTAATAACTGGAGATAAAATTACAACGCCAATAATGTTAGGAACTACCATTGCAAAAATCATAGCATCGGAGAAATCGATAACCGCACCAAGGCTGATAGACGATCCCACAATTACAAAAAATAAAAATAATATTTTATAAATTAAATCGCTAATTTTTCCTTTACCAAATAAAAACACCCAACCTTGCATACCGTAATAAGACCAAGAAATCATCGTTGAAAACGCAAATAGGATTACTGCGATTGTTAAAACAACCGAGAAATGAGGAATTACGGTATCAAAAGCAATAGCGGTTAATTCTACTCCTTCTTTAATTGGCACGCCGTATTCCATAAAATGACCATCAAAATTTGTAATTACAAGTACTAATGCTGTCATGGTACAAATTACAACCGTATCAACAAATGGTTCTAAAAGCGCTACGATACCTTCACTCGCAGGATATTTTGTTCTTACCGCTGAATGTGCAATAGCAGCACTACCTACACCAGCTTCATTAGAGAAAGCCCCTCTTCTAATACCCTGAATCATTACGCCAACCAATCCACCTGCAATTCCTAAACCAGAAAATGCACCGTAAAAAATAAGACTAAAAGCGTCATCAATTAAATTCCAATTAGCTACAAGAATAATTAAAGCAGCCAACACATAAATACCCGCCATAAAAGGCACAACTTTTTCCGTTACCGCTGCAATTCGTTTAATCCCACCAATTATAACAATAGCAACTATAATTGCCATCCCAATACCAAAATACATACCTGCATTGGAACTTTGAAAATCGAATAATTTCACAAACTGTGCTGCTGCTTGGTTTGCTTGGAACATATTACCACCTCCAAAAGAACCACCTATTACGAAAATGGCAAACAGCACTGCTAGTATTTTTCCGAAACCGCCCATGTTTTTTTCTTTGAAACCTTTGGTTAAGTAATACATCGGACCACCGTAAACCGTTCCATCTTTACCAACATCTCTATACTTAACACCCAAAGTACATTCGGCAAACTTGGAGGCCATACCTAACAGACCCGCAAGAATCATCCAGAAGGTCGCACCAGGTCCACCAATAGACAAGGCAACCGCTACACCTGCAATATTACCCAAACCTACAGTTGCCGACAAAGCAGCCGTTAAGGCTTGAAAATGAGATACTTCACCGTGCGCACCATCATCTCTTAATGTTTCAATGATATTATGTTCTTCATTCGGTGTCATATCACCATATAACGTATCAGCTCCATGTTTTTCTATATCTTCATATTTCCCTTGAACCACACGTAAAGCAGTTCTAAAACCAGTGAAGTTTATAAATTTAAAATAAAAGGTGAAAAATACCGCCCCTCCAATTAAGACAATAAGCACCCATGGAATTTTATAAGTTTCAGAAAATGGAATTTCATAAAATATGCCTTCCACAAACCATCCCGTATAGTCTTTAAAAACCCTATCGATTTTTTCAGAGGTTGATTCTTGAGCAAAAGTTAAAAATGGTGCTATTAATGTAAAAATTGAAAGAAGATATTTCTTCATAGGAGAATAGATTTGATTAGTTTTATTGAAGGATTCTTACTAAAAGTCGGCAAGATGCTAAAAAAAAATGGTTTTTTAAAACATACGTTGTAAAAAACAAAAAAAAAACTATTTTATATTATATTGAGAATTTAGAGATTCAATTTGCTCTGGTCTTCCTAAGACTATAATTTTAGAATTAGGCACTAGCAATAACTCCGCTTCTGGGTTCACGGTGTAATCCCCTTTTTCATCTTTGTAACCAATTATAGTACAACCTGTTTTTTTACGAAGGTCTAAATCTTTTATGGTTTTTAATTCACCACTACTAAATAGCTTTTCAACAGCCACTTCTTCAACATTTATATCTGATTTACCCACAATTGAAAGGTTATCTAAAAATTCCATAAGGCCTGGAACAACAACTAAAGACGCCATATGGTCTCCGCCAATTTTATCGGGTAAAATAACGTTATTGGCTCCTGCAAATTTCAATTTATCGTATGAAGATTCGTGGGAAGCACGGCTTATAATATTTATATTTTTATTTATTTGTCTTGTAGACAGTACAACAAACAAATTATCCGCATCATCTGGTAAGGCAGAAATAAAACTACTTGCTCGATTGATACCCGCTTGCAACAACACCTCATCTTCATTTGCATTTCCAATGACATAAGGCACCTCATCTAATTGCAAGCGTTCTTCCATCTCTCTGTTTTTATCGATTACTACAAATTCTTTATTATGAGCTAACAACTTTTTTGCTGCCTGTTTCCCATTTCTACCATAGCCACAAATAACCACATGGTTTTTAAAACTATCAATTTGTTTTTGCATTCTTCTATATTTTAATTCTTCAATGTTATTTTTGCTTAAAATATACTCTGTAATAATGGAAAGGGCATAACCCATAATTAAAACACTTCCCAATATTAAAATTATAGTAAATATTTTAGATCCCTGATCTAGAGGTACTACCTCACCAAAACCAACAGTGGTCATGGTTATAACGGTCATATAAATAGCATCCACCCAAGAATAGCCAGAAATTAACCTGTAGCCTACCACTCCAACTAATAATATAAAAACCATTAAAAAAACGGCCGTGTATATTTTGGTTCTAAAGAATCTTATTAGTGGGTTCATATATTATAAATCGAAAACAGAAGATCGTTTGGTGTAAACTAAATCTTTAATGCGCATCCAAAATGCTAAAAACAAGTATAGGGCAAAACCAAAACCAAGAGTTACAAAGGTTAGATACATGAACGTAGTTCTTACTACTTTTGCTCTAATACCCAAACGCTCGGCTATACGCTGGCATACGTAATAACCATGTTTTTGAAAAAATAATAGTGGTTTATAAATTCCGTTCATGCTGCAATTTAGTATTAAGTTTATTTGTTTAAAAGTTTATTTGTTCAAAAATTACATTAAATCGCTCGTTACTTAATTAGTTGTGCGCCAATTGCACACTGTAAGCACTTATTTTTATTACAATACTCATTTTTTAATTGAATTAATGCCTGAGAATGCAGTGAAGAGTCGGAAACTTTTTTTAGCCTTTTAAAGGCATCCACGATACTGTTTTTTTCTGAAGTAATTTTAGTGGCAATATTTAGAACAACACTATCAATTTCATATCCATTTTGCATCGCATAACTAAATTTTATTGGCAAAACCGTGTTAATTAATAATAAATCTATAAACGATTTGGTAAGCTTTTTGGAAGAGACTTTGGATGTTTTCCCAAAAGAAAAATGACTGTCCCAATAGATTGAAGCTGACACATTAAACAATGTATAAAATGTTTCTAAATCATTTGTTTCTATAAGCTTAGAGAATAAACTTTGATGGGTATTATATAAACGCCCTAATTGCGCCAGTCGGATGGTTGGGAAATTAGGTGGCCGTAACCTAAAAAACTGTGGCGAAATGACGTTTTTATTTTCTAAATTAAATTTTTGTTTTAAAAAACAATATTCTTTGTTTAACGCCAAATAATAGGTATCTTCTAAATCCTGTTGTAAAAACCCTGCCTGTCCAAAAAGCAAGGCTTCTAATGCTTGATTATTGGATTGTACTTTCCTTACTATTGAAAAATCTAAAGATTTAGCAATGCTAAAAAACGATTCTCCATTTACTTTTAATCCGAAATTTTTAGCAAGCATCATAAACAAAACGGCTTCCCAATCGTTTTTTGTGAATTCTAAGAGTTTTTGGATTTCAAAGGATTTTCGTTCTAATCGTTCAAAATAAAGACGTTCCAGCCAATTATTCATTAGAAAATCATCAACCTGGGCGAAATCAGTTTCGCAATTAATCCACTTTCCGTTTCTAGAAAACAGTTTTTCATAATTGTTTAATACCGTTTTGCAAACAAAATCTTTTAATGGCAAGGTTGAAATTGGGGTATTATCTTTTCTGAATACGTCTGTATCATGTTCCCAAACTACATGCAAAATCACACTATCATAAGCTTCATCCAATTCATGATTGTGCAAAAACCAGTCTGAAGATTTTACATGAATCTCTACATTACCCGCCCACAGTTGATTCCCAATTGTAAGTTGTGCATTAAAAAAATCGGGACCCGAATTAAAATTATGCTGACCAACATTTGAAACTAAAATAGCTTCACCTTGAGTTGTTCTTAAATTAGTAAGATCAAACTTTTTATGTTTCCATATGTAGTGTAGAAAATCTTCTTGCATACACCTAAAGTAAAAAATAAATTGAAACGAAATATACCTTAAAAAACTTTAAAGTTTTTAAATTTGATTAAACTGTAAAAAACAACTGCAAACTTTAGCATTTAATTTATTGAAGTTATTTTTTTAGCGATAGAGCTAAAATTGTATTTTGTTTGCACAGTGAAAATTTGCGATATTGCATTTAATGAATAATAAAAACAACAACATGATAATTGACGTTCACACACATATAAATAACTACCACGAAGACAGAGTCGTATCTTTAGATGATTGCCTAAACAAACTTACTGATACCATGTTGGAAAATAAGGTAGATTATTCTTTAGTGCTTACATCATATAAAGTAAATGAACACCGTCCGAGTACCAAAAAAGTAGTAGAAGCCATTAGCGGACGAAACAATTTAGGTGTGGTTGCTGGTATTAGTTACTTGAATTATAATCATCGTGATTTAAGGGAGATTAGTGAGTATCTGGAATCGGGATTAATAAAAGGATTAAAGTTTTACCCTGGTTATGAGCCATTTTATCCAAATGATATCCGCCTAAAGGTGGTTTACGAAATGGCCATTGAATACGATGTTCCTGTTATGTTTCATTCCGGAGATACCTATGCCCCTACAGGAAAGGTCAAGTTTTCTCATCCTATTCATATTGATGACCTGGCCGTAGATTACCCTGAATTAAAAATCGTGATTTGCCACGTTGGAAATCCTTGGATTAAAGATTGTATGGAAGTGGTTTATAAAAATGAGAACGTGCATGCCGATATTTCTGGATTGGTATTGGGTGATTTCACCGATAAGTTTGAACGTTATATGAAAACAGAAATTGAAGAAATGATTACCTATGTTGGCAACCCAAAGTATTTGCTGTATGGAACCGATTGGCCAATTAGTAACATGAAATCGTATTTGAAGTTTATGAGTCAAATAGACTTACCTCAAGAAAAAAAGGAATTAATTCTTTGGAAAAATGCCGCTGAATTATTTAAAATTGATGTTTCAAAACTTTAATAACGATTAATAAAAACCAAAAGGATTTTTAAAAGTTAAAAGCACAGCACAAAAAACATACACTCGACACTTAATAAGCAAATCAAAAAAAGGAGGGCATTACATGATTAAGTTTATAATTTAGGGGTTTGCTTATGCTTTTTTAATTTCATGTAACGGGATTGAATACCAATTAATGGGCCAGCAAGAATGGAAGACAGAAGAGCAGCAAATACGATTGCCACAAATATGGCCTGCCCTATCAACTGGAGTTCCAGAGCCAAAGTTGCAACTACAATTTCCATTGCGCCTCCTGGAATAAAAATCAGTCCCATTAAAACGGATGTTTTCTGAGATTTTTTACCCAAAACTGCCCCAAGCCAAGCCCCTATAAATTTACCAAAAATCGCAATAAGCGTAAATATGAGTGTCGGCCATAATTCCAGCCCTACTAAAAAATCAATTTTAAGACCGAGGGTAGCAAAAAAAAGAGGTACAAAGATGGCATGAAGGGTATCAGAAACACTATTGCGTAAATCCTTAGAAACACCTTTAGCACTTGCCACAATTATACCCGCTAGAAAGAAGCCAAGAATGGCATGAATTCCTAACCATTGTGTGATGGCTCCACAAAGCAATCCTACACTTACAATTAACGACATTGTCGCTGCCGGCTGCTTTAATGCCGTCGATTTAACGCGTTGTAATGCCACACCGAATACTTTAGCACCAAAAGTTACACTTAAAAAAACAAAACCAACTACACCTAAAGCAGCTCCAACCATTTCCACAACACTTGTGGTTTCTGAAGTAGCTAGTGAAATTACAAGTGTAAATAAAAGCCATCCAAACAAATCGTTAATAGCACAGGCTGAAAGTGCTAAAGAGGCCTGAGGTGTTTTAGCTATACCAAGATCACCAAGCGCACGAGCCACAACCGAAATCGCTGTAATTGAACTTGCAACCGCTAAAAATAAAGCGAAAGAGACTGACGTAGCTTTATCTCCCCAATAGGAAGCATCAAATAAATGGAATATAGGATAACCAATTGCTATAGGTACTAACACTCCAATAATTCCAATAAATAAGGCTGCACGACCACTGCGAATGGCATGGCCTATATTAACATGAAAACCCGAAGTAAGTAACAGAAAAAAAACACCTAACCAGGAAACTGTTTCCAACATGGTGGACTGAATTGTATCTACAGGAAATAACCAGACTTGGAAGTCTGGAACTATGCGACCAAGTAAGGTAGGACCTAAAATTACTCCAGCGACTATTTCACCTGCTATGGCAGGAATTTTAACCGATTCACAAATGGCACTTAAAGTTTTCGCTACACCAAGAAGCACAAGTACCTGTAAAAGAAAAATTAATATGTGACTCTCGTTTAAATAATGCATTTTATGATATAATTCCTTTTACCTAACAGCTTATATTCAAAACACTTTGCTAGGTACATCCCCCTAATTTAAGCAATTAAAAACCGAAAAGAAAATTTACCAGCATATATAGTTAGACAAACCAACTTTATTCCTTTTATGCAATATTGGCAAATGGCGTTTTATCGGCTGGTAAATTCAATTCTTTTAATGTTCTATTTAAGGCTTCGAGTGATTTTTCCTCAATCAACATGGTATTAATTTTCAATTTTTTGGACTCGGTAATTAATGTATAATCTCCGGCGTACTTTTTAATCCACTTTATGTCCTTCAAATGAATCTTCTTTCCAAATCCAAAAGGTCCATTTTTTTTAATTATTCCATTTTCAATAGTTAAATACTGATTCTTTAAATCAAATAAATATTGTCCTAGATAAAAAAGGCCTAATATTAAATATCCAAATTTTGACCATTTCAAATCATCTTCATCAACTATCATAAAAAGCCCCAATCCAATAAAGATTAGTCCGCCAACTAAAAAAGCATATAGTCTATTTTTCTTAAATCTAATTTTCATAATAAATCTGGTGTTGGTTCATTTGGCAATTACAAACTTTAAGTATGACACATGTATAGTTAAACAACAACAAAACACTTACTTTTTAATTTAAAGTAGCATTATAGTTACTCTCCGTTTCAGTCATTATTCTATTTACTACTTCTAAATCTGAAGTAGAAACCTGTAGTTCAACCTCAAAAGTTGGAATATAATTCATCAATTGCGTGGTAAACTCATTTTTTAAGTAGCATTTTATGCCTTCAGATTCTAAGCGGCTTTTAAGGACTAATAAATCTATTTCGGTACGGGATTTTTTGATGGTAACTAAATTCATGGCTTATTGTTTTTATTGAGATAAAATATGGTGATATTTTAGTTGTTTGAAGTTTAAAATTTAGCTCGAACTTGTTGAATGCTTTTATTTCAAATTTCGCTCTTTTAAAAGAGTTTCCAATGCTTTATTTTTAGCATTGTTCTTAAGAGCTATGGGCATATACACAAGCGGCAATAAGCTAAGCCAACCCAGACCATTTTTTGCGGCACTGTAAATTGCAATTCCAACTAACAGTCCAATAATAATGGCATCATAAAGCTTAGTGGATTTGTGTTTTCTTGCTTCTTTTAGTAATGCTTCGTCTGATAAATCAGCAAATTTAGGTTGCTCCATTTTAATCTTTTCAAAGTTATATTTTGTTTGATAATTTCAGTTTTGCCACAATTTCACCAATGCTTTATAAACGTTATAATTTCATCTTAGCATTACAGCCCCTAATGTAAGAAAAAATCACCTGACATAACAGTTAATCTGAAAACTGTGTAGGGCCTGTTGCCTAAACTGATGACTGCGTTAGCGATAGAAACGGTAGCTTTTGGCGAGTACGCGCAGCGAGCCAAAACTACTAGTGTATAGCGCGACCCCACGGGTAACGCCCTAAACATTTATTCGAACCTAATGGCTTTTACTGGCGAAATTTTTGTGATAATATACGAGGGTACTAAAAGCATAAGCAAACACAATATGAGCGTACCAACATTTAGTGCGATGATGTAGGTGAAACTGATATATACCGGAGCTTCGGTTACGTAATACACACTGGGATCGAGCGGGAACAATTTGAAATATTTTTGCGCCATTAAGATGCCCAAACCTATTAAATTCCCCCAAAAAAGACCTAATAAAATAAGGTAACCTGCATTGTACAAAAAGAGTTTTCGAATACTCCAGTTATTACTACCTAAGGCTTTTAAAATCCCAATCATTTGAGTACGTTCTAAAATTAGCACCAGAAGCGCAGTAATCATATTAATTCCTGCAACCAGAATCATGATACCAATAATTCCATAAATATTTTTATCAAAAATGCTTATCCACTCAAAGATAGAGGCATACTTTTCGGTTATAGTTTGGGTGTTTAATGTGGAAGGGGTGTTATGGTATATTTCGATACCTTTTTGCGGCAATTGGTCGTAATCACTTAAAAACACTTCAAAATTTCCAATTTGATCGTCTTCCCATTTATTAATACGTTGAATATGCCTAATATCGCCTAAAACATATTGCGCATCTAAATCTTGAAATCCAGAATTATAAATACCCACAATACTGTAAGTTATGATGTTAGGCAACTTTTCGGTATCTTCTTTAGGGAATACCATTTGAAATGTTTCACCCACTTTAAACTTAAGTCGGTTTGCTAAATATTGTGAAATTAAGACATCCTCATTTCTCTCTTTCGTATAATCAGGTAATCTGCCGGCTACTAAAAACTCCTTAAAATATTCCCAACTATAATCACCTCCAACACCTTTTAGGTAAGCACCTTCAAAATCGGTTTTAGTACGAATAACCCCAAATTTAGAGGCAACTGCTTGTACGTGTTTAACACCTTCCACAGCCGAAAATTTTGGGTAAAACTTTTGTTTTTTTGATATAGGTGTTATGCTTTCCTGCGATGCATTACTATCAAAATTCAAAATGGTAACATGTCCATTAAAGGCCACTACTTTGTCACGGATTTTCTGTTGCAAGCCAATGCCGGTAGCTATAGCCACCATCATCACCACTATACCAATAGCAATGGCTGCAATGCCAATTTTTATTATTGGTGCCGATATACTACTTTTATACGCTTTATTGCCTATAATACGTTTAGCTAAAAAAAACTCGTAATTCAAAATATACTATGCGGTTTAATGTTGTCAAAAATACAGTTTTATTATTTGTTTTAGGAATGATTTCTTGTGGAAACTTTTTTAAAGAAAAGACGGAAGATGAAAGCATGATTTCCAATATAGAAATTGAAGAATCAACGCTAAAGAACCAAGCGCCTCAAATAATTGTTGGCGCAAATCAAACGGAAGCCTATTTACCCTTGTTGAGAGGAAAACGCATTGGAATAGTTGCTAACCAAACCAGTGTTATTTTTAAGAACCTAGCACCAAGCACCAAGAGCGAGAACCTTAAATACACGCATTTAGTGGACTCCTTAATTGCATTAAAATTAAGCGTTAAAACCGTTTTTGCTCCAGAGCATGGTTTTAGAGGCACCGCAGACGCAGGTGAACATATTAAAGACGGTATTGACACTAAAACAGGTGTGCCCATTGTATCGCTTTATGGCGACAATAAAAAACCAAAACCAGAACAGCTTAAAAATATTGATATCATGATTTTTGATATTCAGGATGTAGGTGCCCGTTTTTACACCTACATTTCGTCGTTGCATTATGTTATGGAAGCTTGTGCCGAAGCAAAAATCCCTGTACTAATTTTTGATAGACCCAACCCAAACGGACATTATATTGATGGACCAGTATTGGAAATGGAACATAAAAGTTTTGTTGGAATGCACCCCATTCCGGTAGTTCATGGCATGACTATTGGTGAGTATGCTAAAATGATAAACGGTGAAAACTGGTTAAAAAACAGTATTCAGTGTGAATTAAAAATCATTGCTATTAAAAATTATTCGCATCAAATGTCCTACAGTTTACCCATTAAACCAAGTCCGAATTTACCTAATGATAAATCCATAAATTTATATGCTAGTTTATGTTTTTTTGAGGGCACAAATGTAAGTGTGGGTCGTGGTACCAATACGCAATTTCAAGTTTTTGGAAGTCCGTTTTTAGATAAAAACACATTTAATTACACATTTACACCAAAACCAAATGAAGGTGCTAAACAACCCTTATATCAAGACAAAATTTGTTATGGCATGAATTTGGAAGATGCTAAAAATTTAAAAAGTATAAATTTGAACTGGTTAATTTCAGCTTATAAAAACACTAAAAATAAAACAGATTTTTTCAATGCTTTTTTTACAAAATTGGCAGGCACTAAAAAATTACAACAACAAATTGAAACTGGTGTAACAGAGACTTTGATAAAAGCCTCATGGCAACAAGATTTAGAAACGTTTAAAAGAAACAGACAAACCTATCTAATTTACAAATAATACGATAAAGCACTCAGATTCCAAAATCGATACATAAAAGACTTTAATCGGAAAATTAAGGGTCTAAATAAAAATCATCACAATACCAACATGAAACAAATTATTGCTTCTATAATGCTTCTTTTAAGTGCTATAGGATTTACACAAACGGCCGAAAACCCTAACCAAGTAAAAATAAAGACTGCCAAAAAACTAGCAAAAAAATTTTTACGAAAAAACAGAATAATGGGCATGTCTATCTCTGTTTCTAAGCACGGAGAACTTATATGGTCCAAGGGATTTGGTTATTCCAATAAAAAACCAAAAACACGAGTAATTCCAGACACTACGGTTTTTAGGGTAGCTAGTATTTCCAAGTCTATTACCGCAGTGGCTTTAGCTAAATTAGTGGACGACAATGTTATTGAATTAGATTCTAGCATTTACAAATACGTTCCTAATTACCCCAAACAAGATTACGATATTACCGTGCGTCAACTTGGTGGTAATTTAGCGGGCATAAGACACTACAAAGATAATGTGGAGTATGCGTTAAATAAAAAAATGAGTATTACCGAAGGTTTGGATTTGTTTAAAAATGACTCGCTTTTATTTGAGCCTGGAACTCATTATAGCTATAGCTCTTTTGGGTTTGTGTTATTAAGTGAAGTGATGCAGAATGCATGCAACACTCCCTTCAACGACTATGTATGCAAGACCATTTTTGAACCTTTAAATATGACCTGTTCTTTAATGGATGTTTCGGATGCTGTGGTACCCAACTTAACACAATTTTACAAAAGTTCGGTGTTAAGACATCCCGTTATCGCTAAACCTGTTGCAAATGAATATAAAGTTGCTGGTGGCGGCTTTTTATCAACTTCAGAAGACATTGTTCGGTTTGGAAACGAGCTTATTTTTCCAAAAATCTTATCTAATGAAGCCATCGCTGAAATTACAACATCACAACGCCTAACTACAGGTGAAAAAACAGGTTATGGTATTGGATTTTCAACAGAAATTTCAAAAAATGGCACTCCTAAATATTATCATACAGGTGGTGGTGTTGGTGCCTCAACCATATTAATGATTTTTCCCAAAGAAGAAATTGTAATAACGGTTTTAACAAATTTAACAGGCGTATCTATGACAGATTTTGGAAAAGAACTGGAACATATTTTTGTCGATTAGGGTTTTTAACTTGCAAATATCTTAAAGGTGCCAAGTGAAAAAAATTGCAAACTGAAAAGTGAAACTCAATTTTACAACTTAATTCGTTTCTTCATTTCTTCAACAATATTGAAAGCCGCGGGGCACATGGCCACATTTTTCAAGGTTAAATTTGATATTTGTTGAAACTTTTTTCTGTCTGTATGAGGAAATTCACGGCAGGCTTTGGGTCGTACTTCATAAATAGAACAATAATTATCGGCCCCTAAAAACGTGCAAGGCACGGTTTGCAGCACATAATCATTATCTTCATCAATACGCAAATACTGACCAATAAACTGCTTGGATTTCATCTTAAAATGTTTTGCTATACGCTCAATATCCTTATCCGTAAACAAAGGCCCCGTGGTTTTACAGCAATTAGCACATTCCAAACAGTCCGTTTTTTTAAACTCGTTATCATGCAATTCTTGCATCACGTAGTCTAAATTTTTTGGCGGTTTACTTTTTAGCTTCGCGAAGAATTTTTTACTCTCGTTATCCTTATCTTTGGCGAGCTTTGGAAGGTTTTTCAGAAATTGTTCCAAAATATATTATTTCAGGTTTTAGGTATCTTGTTCAAAAATTATGGTCAAAAGTACAATTTTTTTAAACGATAAACTTTTTAATCCGGAAACGACTTAAAACCCTAAACATATTAAACATTAAACTTTTTTGTATTGAAAGATTTATTCGGAAAGGCGTTATTGGACTACCAAAACGGGAACTATACTGAAGATATTATAACATCAACCAACATATCGGAAGCGGATGATTTGCCTCTACCCTATTTGTTCCGTAACTTTAAAGACATGCCAAAACTAGAAAAAAGAGCATTAAAATTAGCAAATGGACGCGTTCTGGATGTTGGTTGTGGGGCTGGAAGCCATAGTCTATATTTACAAGAAAAAGGGCTTACTGTAAAGGCAATAGACATCTCTAAGGGCGCCATTGAAGTTGCCAAACTTCGTGGTGTTAAACAGGCTGAAGTTAAACCGCTTTTAGAGGAAACAGAAACCTTTGATACCATTTTACTATTAATGAATGGTACTGGTATTTTTCAAGAACTATCACAGGTTGCAACATACTTAAAACATTTAAAAAGTCTGTTGAATAAAAACGGACAAATTTTAATAGATTCTTCAGATATCAAATATATGTACGAAGATGAAGATGGTGGTTATTGGATGGATTTGAATGCAACTTACCACGGGGAACTCGATTATTTTTTGAGCTACAAAGGTGAAGATGAAAACCCAATGAAATGGCTGTATTTGGATTTTGAAAAACTTAAGTTAGCCTGTGAAACGGTGGGTTTAAAATGCGAATTAGTTGCTGAAGGGGAGCATTTTGATTATTTAGCCAGATTAATTTCTATATAGACAAGAACCTCTTTTCAAATTTATTATTCATTTGATGAGATTCCTGTCTTTACAGAAAATCAGAAATCAAATTTATAAGTAGCACCCGCTAAAAACTGAGCCGATTGTACTGGGAAATTTTGCCATTTTTGGTAGCCTTCATTTGCAATATTATTGGCTTTTGCAAATATGGACAATTGCTCTGTTACATGATAGCCTACATGTGCATTAGCATCAAAATAACTATCTAAAGTTACTGTAGTTGGGGTTGTCGCACTTAAAAAGAATTGATCTTTACGCTCACCCACAAACATTAAATTAGCTCCAGCAAACCACTTTTCGTTTATTTGATAATCTAAAAACAAGGACGCTTTAAAATCTGGTAAATTCCACGCTTCAGATTCATTTTCAACAGCATATTTAAAGGTTTCCGCTTTTAAATTTAATTTAAAATTTCGGTTCACATCTACATTTACTTCACCTGCCAGACCCAAGGTCTTCACATCGTCGTAAACAATACCGAAGGAGTTTCCATAAGAGAAGTCCTGGGAAGTTTGCGTAATTTCATTGTTTCTAAACAAGGCTTTACTTCTATCGGACAAATAACGGCCACTAATGTTGTAACTAACATTTGTTGTAATTTTTCCCTTTAAGCCCACGTAGGCATTATAAAGTTGATTTGTTGGAGTAATAAACAAAGTTGGCGATACAAACGGATTTTCGTTTGCAAAACCATGGTAAGAGTTCTGAATTAAATCCCCTTGAAGGCCACCATATGCAATTAATACATCGTTTGCCAATCTGTAGGTTGCTGTTACATTTGGGTATAAATAAATTTTACTATCATTGGCTTCATTATCTTTCATATAAAACAAAGACACGCCTAGATTTAAAGTTAAATCATCTTCAATTAACTGATACGTTGGTGAAATACCTAATTGAAAATTTCCGTAATTTAATTCCCCAATAGCATTATAATCCGTGTCAAAACCACCACTTAAGTAGTCGAAAATAACATCCGTAGAAATCTCATAATCGTTGATTGGCACATCTACCTTTCCTGTAAACTTAAATCTATTTTCTGCAGATCCTTGATTATCACCAAAGCGTCTGAACAACAAACTTGCTGAATTTATATAGGTGTCTTCAAAAGTTATATCACCCCCCAAATGAGCATCAAAAAATGAATGATCTACTTGAATATTGTTTGATTGTGAAACAGCAATTTGCGATTCTGGAACCCCGTACCAATTATAACGCTGGTAACCGACACCGCCCTCTACATTCCACGACACATCTCGCAACCGTGATGCGTAATTAACATTAGCTTTTGAATCTAGAAAATCATCATCATAGGTCAATCCTTCAATGCCACCTCCAGAGGAATGATGACTCACGTAACCACCAACACTCTCAGTACGGCTTATAGCGTGATTTAAGTAAACTTCACCTAAAATAGTGGTATACGTTCCAACACCTAATGTGGCGTAATTGTCAAATAACTTTATAGGTTTCGCTTTATCAACGGTAGCCGCTTTTCCCTTTGCAGGTGTAAATGTGGAAGCTACTGGAAAAGAAAAGATATTGTATTTAATTTCCTTTTTGGCTTGTGTAATTTCATCATTTAATGACGGTACTTCTTTCACTTTAAAGGCATCCGATATGGTTGGTGTATATGGTTTTACGACGTCTATGACACCTGTAGTAATAGTGTCTCCAGATTTTTTTTGAGAAAACCCATTAAATACACTCAATGAAAAAATGAATACTATGATGTTTTGTATGTGCTTGCGCATATGCTTTTATTTACGATTTTAAACAATTGATAATTTCTAATTGACTATTGTCAATTTGAATCTAATTTCCACCAGCTCGAATGGACGAATTGGTTTTAGCTTCTTCTGTTTTAATTTTACTTAACTCTGCCTTGGCTTCTGTAACAACATCATTAAATTCTGTAAAGTTTTGAATTACACTTTCCAAAATATAGGTAGCTTGAAACGCATCTTTTAAAGCATAAAAATTCTTTGCCATAAGCACCAAACCTTTTGCGCTATAATATTTGTATCCTGAAAAATCTTTAGCTAATTTCTGAACCGTAGTGTTGGATGCCTCAAATTTTCCTTCCTTATTTTTAAAATAAGCATTATAGTACAATGCCTCGGCTGCAGTTTCACCACTTGCAACTGGCTCTACTTTAGCATAAGCTTCTTTCGCTTTGGTTTCATTACCTGTTTTTATAGCAGAACGCGCAATAATAACATTGGCATCTGCTTTTATTTTAGTATCAATAGTGGCACTAGCTAATACTTTTTCAGCATAGGCTACCGCTTTACTATAATTTTCTAATTGATAGTTTGCTTTCATTAAATTAGATTGTGCAAACACAACGTTTTGAGGAAAATTAGCTTCATCTTCCAAACGCTCTAATACAGGAATGGCTTTATTCCAGCTTTTACTTTCTAAATAAAATTGTGACAAACGTGATAAAGCCTCTTCAGTAAACTCACTTCTTGAAGTATCTACTACATACTTATAATGTGGAGCAGCATTTTCCATCAGTCCTTTTTTATAATACATTTGAGCTAGATAGAAATGCGATTGTAAGGTATGTAATCCACTAGGAAATTGATTTAAGTACCCATTAAACTGTGTAATGGCTTTATCCGTATTATTATCCAAATATTGTTTTTCAGCAGCTTGGTAAGTAGCGTTGTCTAAATCGGCATCCGTTACCTCAACATATTTTAAGGTTTTTACCCAAGACGCATATTCATTAACGCGGCCTAAATCAATATAAATTAAACGTGCCGTAGCAACCGCCTGAACCGCTTCGGGTGTTTCAGGATATGCACTCGCTACTTGCTTAAATTTTGTTAAGGCCTGCTCGTTTTTACTCGCATTATAATAGATAAGACCTTGTCGTAAATGTGCTTTAGGCACAAACGAACTCATTTTATATTCAGAATTTAAACGATTGTACATTTGAATGGCCTTCTCTGTATCCCCATTTTTTACATAGGTATTACCCAATTCGTACATGGCATCATCACGAAGTTTTGATTTTTGATATTGCCCTATAAACTGTTCTAATTCTTTTATTTTTTTTGAGTCTTGACCAATATAACCTGCGCTTATGGCCTTTTGGAAAAAGGCATAATCCGCATCACTTACATTTAATTTGATAGCACTTTCATAGGCATTGATTGCATTTTTATAATCGCTAGATACAAAATAGGCATCACCCAAACGCAAATAGGCGTCATGCAATCTTACATTGTCCGTTTTTTTGTTAGACGCTATAAATTGATTGAAATACTGTGCCGTTTGAGCGTAGTTCTTCAATTTAAAATACGTATAAGCTAAATTATAATCAATGTTTTTGTTTTCTGGAGTTGATGCTGCTGCCGATTGTTGCTGAAATTGTTTAAATCCAATTAAGGCTTCTTGATAATTACTTAAATTATAGTCGGTTTCTGCTTTCCAAAAGGTAGCTCTTGCTGTAAAACCAGCATCCCGAGGCTCTTTTAAG
Organism: Mariniflexile sp.; assembly: GCF_041583155.1. Classification (GTDB taxonomy): domain Bacteria; phylum Bacteroidota; class Bacteroidia; order Flavobacteriales; family Flavobacteriaceae; genus Mariniflexile. Next base: position 23,633 of record NZ_JBFHGK010000034.1, on the reverse strand, counting down.
GAAGCCTCAAAAAGTGATTTTGCTTCAATAAAATTATTTTCATTATAAACTTCTAAACCTCTATAAAAAGCAACTTTTTGGTAAGCCGATTTGCTCTCAAAACTCTTTTTACCTTCTAACAGTTTAAGTGCTTCCTTATAATTTTTTGATGTAATATATGAATCGATTAATAGGGTTTCCAACTCCTCTTTCTGGGTCGTTTTCGGATACTTTTCCAAATAAGCAGCTAAAACCTGCGGAGCAGATTGGTAAGGGTTACCAATATCATAGCTAATTTTAGCATAATTTAAATAAGCATCTTCCTGAATTTTTAGGTCGAAATCCATTTCTGAGGCATTTTTAAAAGCATTTAGAGCCTCTTGTTTTTTACCTAGTTTTATATAACTTTCCCCTAAATGATAATAGGCATTTTGAGCAATTGAATTAGTGCCTCCAATAATTTTATTAAACTCTGAAATGGCTTTTTCATACTGGCCTTGTTTGTAATGTGCGTAACCAAGTTGATAAAAATCGGTGTTATTCCACTTTCCTTTCACCCCCTTGTATGCTTGCAGATACGGAATGGCTTCGTTATACTTTTTTAAGTTAAAATAACTTTCTCCAATTATTTTTGATAGTTCGGAAACCTCATTGGCATCACTACTTTTCAATTTTGCTTTTGCTAATTCAATGGCTTTTTCAAAATTTCCTAATTTGAAATTCAAATCGGCTTGATAATATGATAATTTCTCTTTGTACTGTTCCTGATTACTAACCTGATCAAAATATTTATTAGCGTTTTCATAATCATCGCCTTCATAAGCCATGTAACCAATATAATATTTGGCTTGCGAACCATATTCTTTTGAATTTTCAACACGAGACAAGTACTGATTTGCCTCTTTGTATTGCTTGCTCGAAAATGCAGAATAGCCATTATTGAAATAAAATTTTTCTTTTTCACTTCTTCCTAATCCACTTTCATCAACTTTATCATACCATTTTCTAGCATGTGCATATTGTCCGTTGGCAAAGTAATAATCTGCCACATCCACAAATGCTGTATTTCGTTTGGTACTGGTTGGAAAATCATTCACGAAATTCTCAACCAATTGATCGGCATTTTGCTGGTTTAATCGCACTGCACAATTGGCTATGTAATAGGCACAATCGGATAATAGAACATTTTCTTTGGTATCTTTTTTTACACTTCTGAATAAAGATTGCGCTGCTAGATACTGCTGATTATTATAAAGCGACAGAGCTTTTTGATATTCAACCAAATTACTCGTATACGTTGCGGATTTCTGTGCCCATATTTGAAAACTAAAACTTATGGCAACCAAAAGGGAAACACTCTTTTTTATAGTCATTAACGGTTTGTTTTTAATTTTAAATCAAAGATAATTTAATCTATTTCCTATAACGCAACAATCGTGCTATAATTATAAACCGACTTATTAAAAATTTCAAATAAAGTGGTAGCAGCTATTTATGTTGTAACCTAAATTAAAGATGCCTGAAACCTTTAAAAACTCAAAAAACTTTTAACTTTTCAACATTTATATAATACTTTTACAGCACAATAATTTATATAACTTATGCCAACTCCTATTTTACAATTAAAAGACGTCTCTATTTATCAGGGTAATAATTTGGTACTTTCCAATGTTAATGTTGAAATTAATAAAGGTGATTTTGTTTATTTAATAGGTAAAACAGGTACCGGGAAAAGTAGTTTTATGAAAACGCTCTATGGCGATTTACCTTTAACCGAAGGAGAAGGGCATATTGTAGATTTCGATTTAAAAACCTTAAAGGAGAAGGACATCCCCTATTTAAGACGTAAGTTAGGCGTTGTATTTCAAGACTTCAAACTACTTCCAGACAGTACCATTAATGGCAATTTACTATTTGTTTTAAGAGCTACCGGCTGGAAAGATAAATTGGAAATGGACAAGCGTGTTGAAGAAGTTCTTAATAAAGTTGGCATGAAAACTATGGGCTACAAATACCCACATGAACTTTCTGGTGGCGAGCAGCAGCGAGTTGCCATTGCCAGAGCCCTACTTAATAACCCAGAACTGATATTGGCGGATGAGCCTACTGGAAACCTAGACCCACAAACTAGTATTGAAGTAATGGAGGTTTTGCAAGAAATAAACAAAAACGGCAATACTATTTTAATGGCCACTCACGATTATGCCCTGCTTTTAAAATACCCTAGCAAAACTTTAAAATGTGAAGACAGTCAGGTTTTTGAGGTCGTACAGAGAAAGGCTTAATTAATTTTCCAGCAGAGTTTGCCATTGCTTACCTATATCCTCCATGGTTAAATGAGCTATAGATTTTTTCGCATTGGCCTTACACTGATTATAACGTATTTCATTTTCAACAAAAGCATTCATACCTTCTGTTAACTTTCGTTTGTTTTGCGCAGGTATCAACAGGCCATTTTTTTCATGTTCAATAATTTCACTTGGTCCAGTCGGACAATCATATGAAATAACGGGCGTACCGCAAGCCAAAGCTTCTAAAACAACTAACGGAAACCCTTCAAACTTGCTAGACAACACAAAGAATTTGGCCTGATGCATGTATTTATAGGGGTTGTCTTGGAATCCTGCAAAATGGATTTTATCACCGTTTGGAAGTGTTTTTTGAAAATCTTCAAGTACAGATTGATACTGACCTTTCCCCAGTATCACCAAATGAATATGCTTTTCTGGAAGTACCGAATTGGAATAAGCTTCCATTAAATGATCGAATTGTTTAATATTATCATCCATTCGGCCTACCCCGATTATGTATTCAAAATCGAACAACTTTTCACTGTCAATCTTATCTTCAATAAATTTAAAATCTATCGGATTTAGTATCACTTGGGTGTTTTCCAGACCAATTTCCTCTGTTTTCTGTTTAATTCCTTTAGAAACACATACTATCTTTTCTGCTTTATTATAAATACTCCGAAATAAAAACCAAGGTTTAGGGATATACTTATCCATCAAAGGCAAGTGAAAGGTATAAATCATGATATCCAATCTAGGAACTACAAAGTAGGTAAACACCAATTCGGTAAGAAAGCGTCTTCGGGACCTAAAATCTATAATAGCATCAAAATTGTGGCGTTTAATATGCCTTCTAAGCTTTATAAATCCAAAAAACTGGTACACAAAGCTAAACCTGGTTGCTTTAGGCACCTGAAGGCAATAAAACTGCCCCCCTACTTTAAAGTCTTTTAAAGTATAGGCAGCAATGAAGTGTACTTCATAATTCAAGTTTTCTAGCATTAACGATAATAATGTCGATGCTTTTTCAGCACCTCCATTACCTGCCGAAGGTGAAATAATAGCTATTTTTTTTTGTTTCATTAATCCGAAACCACAATAAAATGTGATATAAAAAAGTTTAAATTGGCTTGGGCAAGATAAAAATAATTACAAGCTTAGTTAACAATTTGTTTCTAAAATTTGCTTCCAATTTTCAGCAATTAAGGTCATGTCAAATTTTTCAACGCTGGTTAATGCGTTTTTTTTACAATGGTCATAAAGTTCTGAATTTGATACCAGCCTATTAATGGCCTTTATCAATTTATCAAAGTCTTGATTTTCAACCAACAACCCATTGCATTCGTTCTGAATCATTTCCCTAGGCCCGGTTTCACAATCAAATGAAACTACGGGTGTGCCACAAGCTAGCGTTTCCAAGATAACATAAGGAAAACCCTCCATTTTACTACATAAAACTAAAAACTTAGCTCTAGCCATGTATTTATATGGGTTTTCTTGAAAGGATAAAAAATGAATATCTTCAGATAGTCCTCTAGATTTCACTTCGTGTTTCATCGTTTCTTTAAGAGAACCATCACCCATTATAAATAATTTGATTTGCTTTTCTTTTAAACTCGTTTTAGGGTAACAATCTATTAATTTTTTAATTTGTTTAATATCATCATCCATTCTTCCTACTATTAAAATAAAATCTTCAAGTTCACTAATGGTCTCTTGTTTTAGTTTTTGAATGCTTTCAATATCAATAGCATTATAAATTAAAGCTGTATTTTTTAAAATATACGAATGCTTTACAAGCTCTCTTATCGCATTAGAAACCGTGACTATTTTTAAGGCTTCTGCATAGTTTTTTTTAACTAAAAAAAATGGTTTTGGTATGTACAAATACAGCTGTGGTAAATGAATAGTGAAAACTACATTTTTAATTTTTTTATAAATAAATTTATAAATTAATAATTCTCTTAAAATGGAGTTTCGCGTTCTAAAATCTATAACATAATCAAAATGATTTTGTGTTACATAATTTCTAAAATTAATGAAGAAGGAAAATCTGGTTTTAAAATTCTTCTTAATTTTTTCTCTGTTTAGTACATAACACGTACCGTAATATTCATAACTAATTTTATTATCTAATATAACTAAAGTTACATCATAATTAAACGGCTTTAACATTAATGAAAGTATAGCTGCAGCACGTTCGGACCCGCCTTCGCTTAAACTTTTAGCAACTATTAATACATTTTTTTTATTCATTTTTGAACAGAAAACACTGGTTTTAATTTACTAAGTGTTTTAATTTGAATGGTAATCATCAAAAATACACGTTTATTTTAATAATACGGATTCTACTATGTCATTTCAAATATAAAAATTACATTTAAAAACACTTTTTCTATTACCTTATGATTGAATTATCGGTACATCTTATAACGTTTAATAATGCTAAACATATTGAAGCAACCCTGCAATCCATTCTATCGCAAAAAGTGAATTTTGATTTTGAAATTGTGGTTGGCGATGATTGCTCAACAGATAACACGTTAGAAATCATTAATCGTTACAAAGAAAAACAGCCTGCCCTTTTTAATGTTAAAAAAAACACTTCGCAATTAGGCATTTTGAAAAACTTTAAGGCGACTTTAGACAGATGTCAAGGCACTTATATTTTTGATATTGCTGGTGATGATTTATTTAAAGGTGAGGATACATTACAAAAAATGGTTGATACCCTAAAAACTGATGAAAGTTTGGGTTTTGTGGATTCTGGCTATGATTTGTATTTAGAAACAAAAAATAAATCGGTGAATTTTGATAATGCGCACTTAATTAATATTTCAAAAGAAGCATATAAAACCAATATTTTACTCGGAAAAGTAGCTCCCGTAGGTGTTTGTTACAATAGAAGTTTTTTATATAAGTATGTCGATTTTGAAAAATACATGCACATGAACGTTACTATTGAAGATTACCCGATTTTGGTGGATTTAGTAATGCATACTAATTTTGAAACCATTAATGAATCGTTACATATTTACAGAGTTCATGATGCTTCTTGCTCGCATCAAAAACGTTTTGATCGTCAATTATTTTTGTTAAATCAAATGCATCTATTGTTTACCTATTTTTCAAAGAAATACCATATTTCAGAAACGATAAGAGAGACTTTTGAAATCAATCATAACAAACAATTACTTTATTATGCTGGCTATTTTGAGAAAAAAGACATAGGCAAAATAGCTTTCAAAAAGATAGCTTCTAAAAATTTAAAGGACTATATCCATTATTATGCCAGTCAAATTCCATTTTTCAGGAAGTTGATTTCCATTTTTTAAATGTTATAAAATCTCGGATATAATCAGCTTCAAAATAAACATCAGAAGCTACAACTAAACAAACAGCACCTGATGAAAAGTTTTCCAGTTCCCTCCAGATACCTGGCAATATTAATAATCCTTTAGATGGATCGTTCAGTGTTTCTACAACCACGTCTTCACCATCTTTTAAAACAACATCAAAACTACCACTCAATGCAATAAGAAACTGACTTAATGCCTTATGTGCATGCCCGCCTCTTTTAGATTTACTTGGCACATCAAACAAATAGTAAACCCGTTTTATTTCAAATGGGATAACCTCCTTTTCAATCACGGCAAGGTTTCCTCGGCGTTCTTTAACTATAGGGATATCAAGAATTTTTATATCGTGAATGGATGTTTTCATCGGGTGGTTCTAGGTTTTTTATAAAAATTTTTAAGTAAAAATAGAATCATAAATAAATATACAACATATCTTAAAAAATGAGCAAAAACAATACCTTCAACACCCATTTTATTAACAAAATAAACCCCAAAGAAGTACAGTAATAAAAACGAAATCACTTCGGTGATAACAAATAACTTCCATAATTTCTGAGCAATAAATTGGTAAGCCATTATAGCGGCTATTATTTTCACCAAATCACCTAGTAATTGCCACTTGAATAAATTCTGCATCGGCAAAAACTCAGATGTATATAATAAATGAATTATAAATTCTCTGAATACATAAATACCTAAAAACATAATTAAAAATATTGGAATTATGATTTTGTAAATGTGAATCAATTCTAATTTAAACATTTTCAGGTCGCTAATCTTAGAAAACCTTGGTAGTACATATAAGGAATAAACGCCTGTTAAAAATGACAAATAATAGTTTGAAAGACTTGTAATGGAAGTCCAATAACCTGCATCTGCTATAGATAGTTTTCTAATTAAATAACTCCTTAGCTCAAGTTCAACAATATTATTTAAAACTACCGCAGCCAATGACATTATTATAAACACAAAAAGTTTATTTTTAAAAAAGTTATGAAATTTTGCCCTTACAGCATAAAATAAATGCAGTTCTTTCTTAGCAAATAAAAAAAGGCCAATTAACTGAACTAATGGTGTTAAGGTAACTGCTAATAAGGCGCCTGGTAATTGGTAATAAACCACCATTACAATAACTAATATGGTAACCACAGTATAGGTGGAAAAGGAAAGTAAAGTGGCTTTTTTATAATTGGATTGTCCGTTTACAATAGCAAAACACAAATTATACAGGGCTGTGAAAGGTAAGGTAAAGGCCAAAATAATAAACAAATAGTTGTAGGTTTCTGTGTTAAACAGATAATTACTCCAAACAGAAGCTCCAAAAAACAATAAAAAGAAAACAAGCAAACTACCTACAACAGTGTATGCTATGGAAGTATCGTAAAGCTTTTTAATTTTAACAGGGTTACCTTCGAATTCCGCTTGGTATTTTAGAACACCTTGATCAACAGCACTCGTAGCTCCAAGACCGAATAACGTTAAGGCATTTCTCATATTTCCAACGAAAGCAACACCATCTGGACCCAAATAAATAGCAATTAATTTTTGAGAAATTAAACCCAAAACAGAACGCAGTCCAATACCTAAAGAATTTACTGAAAATAGTTTTACAAGGAATAAGTCTTTATTTTTATTAAAAAAATTCACTGAAAGGCATTTATTAAAGAGGCAATTTTCTTCACTTCTGCCGTTGCTAAAGATGAATTTAAAGGCAAGCTTAAAATTTCACGGTGTAAACGTTCTGTAATGGGTAAACTTAAGGAATTATATTCCTTGTAAGCCAGTTGTTTATGAATGGCGACAGGATAATGTATGAGCGTTTCAACACCGTTTTTTAGCAAATAATTTTTCAGTTCATCTCTTTGACTACTTTTAATAACAAACAAATGAAAAACATGTTGGTTCAAGTTCTCACACTTGGGTGTTATAATGTTACTGTTTTTAAACGCTTTGATATAAAAATCAGCAATTTCCTTACGTTTATTGTTCTCCTTGTTTAAATGCGTCAACTTAATTCTTAGAAAAGCTGCTTGTAACGCATCTAATCTGCAATTGAAACCTTTTATATCATTCGTGTAAGTGCCTGATCTTCCGTAATTCCTCAGTTTGTATAGTACCCGAGCAAGCTCCTCATTATTGGTTGTGATAGCACCAGCATCGCCTAAAGCTCCCAAATTTTTTCCTGGTTAAAAACTAAAAGCGGCTGCATCCGAAACATTTCCTGCTTTTCTGCCATCCGTATTTTCAGCGCCATGTGCTTGGGCAGCATCTTCAATTAACAGCAAATTGTGTTGTTTTGAAATAGCTTCTAAGGCTTCCACATCATATAATTGACCGTATAGATGAACACCCAAAATAGCCTTGGTTTTACTAGAAATTACTTTTAAAATTTCTTCTGGCTTGATATTAAATGTTTCCACATCGGAATCCACCAATACTGGCTTTAAACTTGAGTTACTAATAGCTAACACTGTTGCTATGTACGTATTAGCAGGTACTATAATTTCGTCACCAGCTTTTAAAATCCCGAGCGCTTTATAGCCTTCAAGTATTAAATGTAAAGCATCTAACCCAGAATTTACGCCTATACAATAGGTTGTTCCACAATAACCAGCAAACTCTTTTTCAAAATCCTCAACTTGTGACCCTAAAATATAAGTGCCTGAATTTAAAAATGCATTAAACTCTTTTTTAAATTCGTTATGGTATTGGGCATTTAGCTTTTTTAAATCTAAAAACTTTATCATATGAACACGGTTTTTAGAAGTTCCCAATTACCAACATCAACTTTATAAAATTCCTGAGTAACCGTTTTAGCACCAAAACCTTCTTTCCAATACAAAAGTCCCTTATTTACATGTAAGCCGTTATTCTCATTTGAACAACCAAAATCAAAATATGTCTTTTCCTGAAATACATTTTTAATTAAATGAAAATGTAAAAAATCCAAGCTTCCAAGTAAATTTTTGTCTTGATTTCCAGAAATATACTGAGAGTGGGCTACCAAATGAGTTTCAAAAATGGTAGTTCCTGCAACAATCTTATCTTTATCATAAACATTGAACTGTCTGATATGTTTTGGAAACCGGCTTTTTAACAGGGTTATTTCTTCTAGGCTATGTACCGGTTTTGTTTTATGCTTATTTCTTAAGTTTTTTATGAGAATTTGATTCCAGAAGGATTCCATTTCATCTACCTCCTTTACAACTAAATGATGTTTTAATGCCCTTTTGTAACCATCCAGCCTGTCTTTTGAGACAATAAAATCAGCCTTTAAATTTATAACCGAAAGTATGTCTTTTATAACTAACTCCGCCTTCAAAATAAAAAACAGGTAGTTTAATTCCTCGGTAAAAACTTTTGAATAAATAGATGGAATTTGCTTTATATATAGGGTTTTAAACTGCTGCCCCATTAAATATTGAAGTAAACTTATAACTATAGCTGTAACAGCTTCAAATTTAATGGTATCTGAAAGAATCAGTCCTCCATAAGTTAAACCTTGATGAGAATACAATGCTTCTCCTAATTTGTTTGCTGGAAAAACGGCCAGCAGCTTATCCTTTTTGAATACCATAAGTGAACAATCTTCAAACCTATCACTATGATAATCCATATAATGTCTATCAAATAAAAAGGTACCGTTTTTTGATTTCTCTACAAAAGCATTCCATGCATCAAAGTCTTCGTTTGAATACCTTCTAACTCTATATGCTTCCGATTTACTAATCATTTACAATTTCAACAGACATTTATATTATTTACTCGCTTTCACTAACCACTCCGAAAAGCGAACTCCCAAATATGAGCAAAATAATACCATAATACATGATATAACTTACAAAATGTGCTATAACTGCTCCTTTTACATGATCATATAAATCAATAAAATAAACACTCGTAGTATATAAAATGATTACTAAAAAGGCTTCGGTTAATATATAATGCCAGAACATCTTTTTAGCCAAAAACTGGTATGCTATAACCATGGATAATACTTTTACGAAATCCCCCAACAGCTGCCAAATAAACAAATCTTCCACAGGTTGAAAGTCTTCCGAAAAAATGATTGTAACAATATAGGCCCGTAAAAAATACATGACCAATAAACCAACAACCAAGATAGGCGTAACAATTTTGTAGAAGTTAAACACTTCCTTTCTAAACTCTTTTACATCATCAATTTCCGAAAATCTTGGCAAAATATACAAGGCCATTAGGGAACTTGCAAACATTAAATAGTATTTGGATATACGCGTCATGGCTTCCCAAAAGCCAGCATCTTTATACCCAATGTTATTAATAATATACGATCGAATAGCAATGGCAATTAATGGCATGATAACCGATGAAAATAACGCCATTAAAGAGTAGTTGGTCATTTTTTTAATAAAACCTAAACTTATCTTATCCACTTTTATTAGAGGAACAAGGGTACGCCTGTTTGCAATTCCAACAAGCGTTATTAAGAATATTAAAGATTCGGCTATAACTACCGATATTAATGCCCCATTAATTTTATTCTGATAAATTAATAACAGTGCAATAGACACGCCTAAAATTTGACCAATAATATTAATTATGATAAGAATTTTATACTTTGAAAAGCCATTCATTATGGAAAATGAAAACATATTTAAAGCGTAAAAAGGCAATACAATGGCAAATATTTCGATTACATAAGCGTAATTATTGTATACAGGAAATATGATATTATTAATAACATCTGAGAAAATATAGCTGAAAAACGAGACCAGAATCGTTGACACAAAACCGACATAAAAAATAGTAGAAATGGTTTTACTTAACTCTACAACATCATTTTTAAAATCTGAAATATACTTTACAGCCCCATTGTAAAACCCAAGAACAGCAATTGTTTGAAAAGAACTTACAAAGTTGCGCAGATTCCCTATCAGTGCCAAACCTGTTGGCCCTATAAATACCGCAATGGCTTTGGATGTTAACATACCAGCAATTATTCGGGTGAGAACCGATGCCGCTTGTAATGAAGTAACTTTAACTAAAACCCTGGTATTTATATAGTCTATTAATTTTCTCAATTAATATATCAGTTTACATGTTGGTTAAAAAGGCTAGAGTAACAAATTACATTATAATAACTAAAATTTGACTGCTTTATTATATTCTGTTTTTTATGAAACCAAATATACAAAATGATTTAACTTTTAAACAGCAATTCTATTTTAAAATGTAAGACATTACACGCAAGAATATCTTTGCTTATTTTTTAAATAAATAATACATATTAATACAGAAAATGGCCGCATTTGTTATTATGATTGGTTTAGACATCGGCGTTAGCAATATCCCATAAATTACAAACAGAAAACATCCAAAAGAATTTACGATTCGCAAATTTTTAACCGATTTCATTAAAAAGGATATTAATACCGTTGCCATAGCTGCATAACCTACCCATTCTACAATCGAAATTCCTAGTAGTTCCATATCTTTTATTATTGTTAATTAATTTTTTTCTAACCGAAGCAATGCTTGATTTATCAATTTGGTTAATTTCTCAGCACCTTTGGCATTTACATGGTCGCCATCAAAAAAATCAGCATCGGTAAACATAGAACTTTTTAATAAATTATAATACCTGCAATTATCATATTTTTTTTCCATCATTTCACCGATATGTTGCATGGGTTTTAATTGTTCATCATCTAAATTCGAAAAGTAACTTTTATGGGTAGGTGTTGTTACCAAAACCACTTGAATATTACGTGTATTACAATAGTTTACAATAGTTTCCAGATTCTTTACGTTTTCGGTATAAAATGATTTATCCTGTATGGTATGCTTCTTGGCGGCATACAAACCACTTTCATTTAAAGTTAAATTAGTTTTAGAAGTAATCCCCCAACCATGTTCATTTGTATTCAATTCAAAACTATCAAAAAAATAATACTGCAATACGCGTTCAATATTAGTATCTAGTTTAACACTTAAAACTTCAAATTGATGCTTTATACTCCAATCCAGACGCATTGAAGTATACAGATTGTAATCCTTCAGCCTCCAACTTTCATTAGAATTGCCTAACTGCTCATACAATGTTGCATATGACAATCTAATAATCACATATTTTAAATTAGGCAAACTAGGGGCAAAATGTTCCAAAAGTTGATAATCAATATCAATAGTTTGAGACACGTTGGCAAAATTTATTGCCTTATTTGATAGAAAAACAGGATTCACTCCATAAAACGCATGAGAACTTCCCAAAATTAAAGTCTCTATTGATTTATTATTTGCTTCCAAGAAATCCGATTTCACTTTATAAGGGTTTGGTATGCCACGTAGCAATAATTCCAAAACAAGCATAATTGCTAAAATTGGAATCATAAACCGAAATACTATTTTGAGGAAACTGCGCATCTAAAATTGGAAATAAATAAATTGTTGTTGTTCCCCTACAAAATAAAACAACATAAAAACAATTACATAATAAAATGCCCACCTATAAGCCGGTTTCGATTTCAAAAACATGTTTTCAATAGCATATTCGTTAGCTCTACCAAACCATTCTATTAAGAAAAAAAAGAAAATTAGAGCACACACTATCATTGCCTCCTTTCTATTTCCAAAATTAGGTATGGAAAAAATGGACATTGAAAATATTTTGGATAAATAGGCTACTGCTTCATTTAAATCATTTGCTCTAAAAAAAACCCGTACTAATACTAAAAACAAAAAAGTTTTAATCATCCCATACGATTCTTTTAAATTTGGAAACACACGGTTATGGGCAACACTATTTTGGAATTTTTCACTTCTTCCACTAATAATACCCGGCAAAAAGTGCAAACCATTAATGAAACCATAAACAATAAATTTCCATTGTGCACCATGCCAAAAGCCAATAATTACGAAAATAAAAAGGGTATTTCTAATTTGTATTGCTTTGCTTCCTCTACTACCTCCTATGGGTATATACACATAATCCTTAAACCAAGTTGTTAATGAAATATGCCAACGTCTCCAAAATTCTTTTATGTTTCTTGAAAAATAAGGAAACGAAAAATTTTTCATCAAATCAAAACCAAAAAGCCTAGAAGTTCCTATGGCTATATCCGAATAGCCTGAGAAGTCGCAATAAATTTGAACGGTAAAAAAAAAGGCGCCTAACATTAAGGTACTTCCATTGTATTCAGAATGGTTTTTAAAAAAATCATCAACAAACAAACCACAATTATCTGCAATTACCATTTTTTTAAAGAGCCCCCACAAAACTTGTCTCAAACCATCAATGGCTTTATCATAATGAAAATGCCTTGTCTGAATAAATTGCGGTAACAAATTCCTTGCGCGCTCTATGGGGCCCGCTACTAATTGCGGAAAAAAAGCCACAAACGCCGCAAACGAAACAAAGTCTTCTGTAGGTTTTATTTCCCTTCTAAAGAGGTCGATGGTATAACTCATGGTTTGGAAGGTGTAGAAACTTATTCCTACTGGTAAAATGATATTTAAAGTAGCTATTTCTAAGTCTTTTCCAAACAAGGTAAATGCCGAAACAAAATTCTCAACAAAGAAGTTATAGTATTTAAAAAAACCTAAAAGCCCTAAATTTACCGTTACACTTAAAACTAGCAGCGCCTTTCTTATGCGCTTACGCTCCTGTTTGTGTAGCAATAACCCAACAAAATAATCAACAACGGTACTTACAAATATTAAACTTACAAAGCGCCAATCCCAATAGGCGTAAAAAAAATAACTGGACAGTAAAACAAAACTGTTTTGAAGTTTTAAGTTTCTATTAAAAACAAACCAATAAAGAAGAAATACCAGAGGTAAAAAAAGCGCAAAATCTATGGAATTAAATAACATAAGGTTCTAATTAGTTTAACTAGTTTAAAAACTTATTATTAATGGAAGATTTATTTGTCATATAAAAAATAACTTTAAAACAAATATAGGTTCAAAATTCTGCTAATTAAAAGTATAAAACAAAAAAAAGGAGAAACCCATTTTGCAATAGCGTTTCTCCTTTTATTTACTTGTTAAAGATATAAATTAAATCGATTTATTTCTTTTTCTATCTACTTCCGATAAATAAATTTTACGGATACGTAAGTGGTTTGGCGTTACCTCAACATACTCATCTTTCTGAATATACTCTAACGCTTCTTCTAACGAAAATTTTATTGCTGGAATAATTCTAGCTTTATCATCGGCACCAGAAGAACGTACGTTACTTAACTTTTTAGTTTTTGTTACGTTAACGGTCATATCATCACCACGTGAGTTTTCACCAATCACTTGTCCTTCGTAAATATCTTCACCCGGATCAACAAAAAACTTACCTCTATCTTGTAATTTATCAATAGAATAAGGTATTGCTTGTCCTTTTTCCATAGATACTAACGACCCATTTTGACGCTCTGGAATACCACCTTTTAAGGGTTGGTATTCTTTAAAACGGTGTGCCATAATAGCCTCACCAGCAGTAGCCGTTAATAATTGATTTCTTAATCCTATAATACCTCGAGATGGAATCATGAATTGGCAAACCATACGATCGCCTTTTGCTTCCATACTTAACATTTCACCTTTACGCATGGTAACCATTTCAATAGCTTTACCAGAAACATTTTCAGGTAAATCAATCGTCATTTCCTCAACTGGCTCACATTTTACACCATCAATTTCTTTGATAATTACCTGTGGCTGACCAATTTGTAACTCATAACCTTCACGACGCATGGTTTCTATTAAAACCGATAAGTGTAATACCCCACGACCAAAAACCATGAATTTATCTGCACTATCTGTTTCTTGCACACGTAACGCTAAGTTTTTCTCAAGTTCTTTAGTTAAACGTTCTTTTATATGACGGGATGTTACAAACTTTCCATCTTTTCCAAAGAAAGGCGAATCATTAATTGTGAATAACATACTCATGGTAGGCTCATCAATTGCAATGGTTTTTAAACCTTCCGGATTTTCAAAATCGGCAACGGTATCACCAATTTCAAAACCTTCAAGACCAACAATAGCACAGATATCTCCTGTTTGAACTTGGTCAACCTTTACACGTCCAAGACCTTCAAAAACATGAAGTTCTTTAATTTTATTTTTAACAACCTTACCATCTCTTTTTACTAAAGAAATGTTTTGTCCAACTTTTAATTCACCACGCGTTAAACGCCCGATAGCAATACGTCCGGTAAACGATGAAAAATCCAACGATGTAATTAGCATTTGTGTATTACCTTCTGGAATTTTTGGTGCTGGAATGTGCTCAATAACCATATCTAGTAATGGCTCAATGTTTTCTGTTTGGACTTTCCAGTCATCACTCATCCAGTTATTTTTTGCCGAACCATAAACGGTTGGAAAATCTAACTGCCACTCTTCAGCACCCAATTCAAACATTAAATCAAACACTTTTTCATGCACCTCTTCTGGCGTACAGTTTTCTTTATCAACTTTATTTACAACCACACATGGTTTTAAACCTAAATCAATTGCTTTTTGTAATACAAAACGGGTTTGTGGCATTGGCCCTTCAAAGGCATCCACTAACAACAAAACACCATCTGCCATGTTTAATACACGCTCCACTTCACCTCCAAAATCCGCGTGACCAGGCGTATCAATAATGTTAATTTTAGTATCTTTATAAATAACAGAAACGTTCTTAGACGTAATTGTAATACCTCGTTCTCTTTCTAAATCATTATTATCCAGAATTAAATCACCAGTATTTTCATTTTCACGGAATAACTGACAGTGGTACATGATTTTATCAACCAACGTCGTTTTACCGTGGTCAACGTGTGCTATAATTGCAATGTTTTTAATATTAGCCATATAAGGTCTCTTATTTTTGAGGGTGCAAATGTAACTATAAAATTTTAAATAAAATCCACAATATATTTTTTTTGGGCATTACCCCTTGTGGCATGGCGTGTTTTACTAAAAAATAAACGTAAGTAACTAAGCCACAAAGGGTCGCGCTATCCATTATAGCTTTTTCTTTGCGCTTTAGGGCGCCCAAAAAAGGCTGCCATTTCTATCGCTAATGCATTTATCAGCAAGGGCCATTCAATTCGGTGGTAAAACTACCTATTTATATGAGGCATTAATATTATCTTTGCATCATTAAATTTTTAAGAAATGAAGCTTCAAGATATCCCAAAAATAAAACATACAAACGCTAACAATTTTTTCCTTTTATGTGGCCCTTGTGCGATTGAAGGTGAAGATATGTCACTACGCATTGCTGAAAAAGTAGTAACCATTACCAATAAATTAGAAATACCTTATATTTTTAAAGGGAGTTTTAAAAAAGCAAACCGCAGCCGTGTTGATAGTTTTACAGGCATCGGTGACGAAAAAGCTTTAAAAATTCTTAAAAAAGTGTCCGATACGTTTGATGTGCCTACAGTAACCGATATTCACGAAATATCGGACGCGCAATTAGCAGCACAATATGTTGATGTCTTACAAATACCGGCATTTTTGGTGCGTCAAACTGATTTAGTTGTAGCAGCTGCCAACACCGGAAAGGTTGTTAACTTGAAAAAAGGACAATTTATGAGTCCGGAGTCCATGAAACACGCCGTACAAAAAGTATATGATTCTGGTAACCAAAAAGCATGGATTACCGATCGCGGCACCATGTTTGGCTACCAAGATATGATTGTAGATTTTAGAGGTATCCCAACCATGCGTCAATATGCACCAACGGTTTTAGATGTTACACACTCCTTACAACAACCCAACCAAGTTGCTGGTGTTACTGGTGGCAGGCCCGACATGATTGAAACCATTGCCCGTGCAGGTATTGTTAATAATGTAGATGGTTTATTTATTGAAACCCATTTCGATCCAGCAAATGCCAAAAGCGATGGCGCCAATATGCTACATTTAGATAATTTGGAAAAACTACTAACAAATCTTGTTGCTATTAGAAAAGTAGTAAACACACTATAATTCAAATAAACCAAGCTTTTTTACTTTTACCAAGCACATTGCAAGCTTCATGAAGCAAGGCCACAAAATTATCGTGGTCTAATTCTTCAAGTGTTTTTAGTTGAACCGAGCGTACCTGTTTTCTGTTATTGTCGTTTTTCAATATAGGAAACTGTTTTTCTAATAGAATACCCTGTACAAAAGCCACATCAACATAGTTGGTGCCTTTCAATACATTTAAATAAATCATTGGCTTTTTGTGGCAATTATAAAAGGGAATTTTATAACTAAACCGCTCTTCCACTTCTGGTAATGTTTTTAAAATCACACTGCGCACATAAAGCATGATGGATTGGTAAGGTTCTTTTTGATTTAAAAAATAAACTTCAACGGGTTTCATAATTTTTCTTTCAAAATTACAAAACATTAAAAATTGAAATTAAATAATACTATGCTTTCTTTTTATTTCTAGGTAACACTTCTTCAGGAAACGGAAACAGAATCGTTGAATTCTTTTCTGCTGCAATATTAGACAAGGTTTGGTACAATCTTAATTTTATCGCAGATGGCGACTGATCTATAAGTTTACCTGCTTCCAATAATTTTCCTGCGGCCTGCTCTTCGGCTAAAGCCAAAATAATACGAGCCCTTCTCGAACGTTCGGCTTCTGCTTGATTCGCCATCATCCGCTTCATATTTTCAGGCAATTGAATATCTTTAATTTTTACATCAATAATTTCAATACCCCAACCCTTGGTTTCTTCTTCAACAATGTTCTTAATATTTTTACCCATCTCTTCCCGTTTGGACAAAATGGTATCTAATTCCACTTTACCACATACATCACGCAATGCTGCTTGAGACAACTGGGTAATGGCAAAATTATATTCTTCAACTTCAAGAACCGCCATTTCCGGATCAACCACTTTAAAAAATACCACACCATCAATACTACAGGGCACATTATCTTCAGTCATCACTTCCTGAGACACAATATTGATAGTAATAACCCGAATATCCACAACTTGAATGGAATCTACCATTGGGATAATCCATCGAAAGCCAGGTTTTAAAGTACTTGTGTATTTTCCGAATCTAAATTTTAAAGCCCGTTTATATTCAAAAATTATTCTAATACCCGACAACAAAAACAAAATAAGTATACCAGCAAAAATAAATGTAGGATTCATAACATATATATTATTAAATTAATATTCCACTAATACCCAATAAGATACGTAATTTTTTTATTATAAAAGATGACATTTATCACCAATCGCAATCGGTTGTGCTCCGAGTTTAAGAATAAAAGTAGGTCAATAAAACTAATGACGGTTTTTTTCCTGAATTTTTCTAACAATAGATGCTGCGGCATTTCTAGAAACTATTCGAGGCACAATAGCTAAAAACTTATTGAATTTTCCGGGAATCGCATAGGTTTTACCGTTATGCATCGATTTATAGCCATAGGCCGCCACAGCTTTTGCCGACGCCATATTAAAAGTGATTTTATTATCGCTACTTTCTGAAGAAACCGTTTTTTGGAAAGCTGTTTTTGTAGGCCCCGGACACAAAGCTGTAACGGTAACTCCGGTGCCCTTTAGTTCATTTGCAATCGCTTCCGAAAATGACAACATATAACCTTTGGAAGCATAATAAATGGCCATGAGTGGTCCTGGCTGAAACGCTGCTAAAGAAGACATATTCAAAATTCTACCGTAACCGCGTTTTACCATGCCTTCTAAAACGAGTTTCGTTAAATGCGTAGTGGTTAAAATGTGAACGTGTAACATTTTAGACTCGCGTTCCCAATCCGTATCTACAAACGAGCCAAACAAACCAAAACCTGCGTTATTAATTAAAACATCTATAGGCGCATGAGCGATATCTGCCATAATTTCTTCGGCAATGCCCTGCGTACTTAAATCCTTTACAAGGGTTACAATTTCCACTTTATAATCAGATTCAAGTGCTGTTTTAACTTTGGCAAGACTTGAGGCATCTATGTCAATTAAAATTAATTTATAGGCATCCTGCGCCAATAAAATGGCAAGCTCATAACCTAATCCAGAAGCTGCCCCTGTAACTAAAGCGGTTTTTGTCATTAATTTAAAGTCGTTTGTAATAGAATTGCCTGCAAATCTATTGTTTTTAAGCCAAAAAACATCCAAAATGAAGCAAATTGGCGGGGATACTCGAAAAAAAATATTTTTTCTCCATACGCAGTTAGCCCTTCTGGAAAAAACGGAATAGTTTTTGCAATCTTAGAATTGGTATGGAAGGTTTTTTTAATACCTTTGCAGCCCGCATTGGGTACTAGGGCATATTTCGAATTTTGTAATCATGAATTCTTGAATGCACTTTCACTTGAAGCGAGTTCTTTTTACTTTTTGTAAAAGATGTGGTATGGACGCTCCCTTTTAGGCATGGGTCTTTATAACTATTACTTTTTCAATGTATATAATTTCTGTTTTGGCAGAAAATTGGGGTCGACTGGTTTTGACAGCGAGATTAATTGAACAGTAAGCACGTCGTGTAATGACTTTGAAACACGTAAAAGGCTAGGTCAAAACTTTAAACGGCGAGAATAACTACGCTTTAGCTGCTTAATCTGAATAAAGTAAGATAAGCCTCGGCACACAAGGTGTGCAAGCTAAATGTCTCCGGAAAGCCTTGGTTAACGGCGTTCTTTTTTGAGGCATCGTAAATGTTAACATAGATTGGGTAGTGCTTTGATGCCCTTTCGAAACTAAAAAAGCTAAGTAGTAACTAGGTTGTCTTTAACCAGGTTACCATCGAAAACCCAAGAAAAGAATAAACGTGTAGAAAGCTCTTTGGTTACTTGTTTGGACCCGAGTTCGAATCTCGGCGACTCCACAACAAAAGCCCTCATACAACCTATGTTTATGAGGGTTTTTAAATTTAGTTGATAATTTTATCCGTTTCCAAAGTTTTTTCTTTTTGAACTCATCTTGACTTTTTGTGTTTAACCGAAAATGAGATAAAATTTATACAGGTGAGGTGCTTTTTGAAAGTCATAGCATTGCTACGCATAAAAAAAGTAACGAAAAGCGGGCGAATTTTAGCCGTTTTTTAGGAAATAGAAAAAGTCAAGATGAGTTCTTTTACTAGATCAATCAAATCTTTGGTTTTTATGAGAAATTCTTCTAACCAAATTTTTATTAAGTGCCAGTTCTAGCCTAAAATCCCCGTAATTTTCTGAAATGCTTTCTAATATTTGTTTATTTAAGTATTTTTAATCACTTTCCTTTAAACCGAATAAAAAATATTTAGCTTTAAAAGCAACATCATTATTCGATTTATAAAAACCGTATTGATTCATAAAACTTTTGAATTTCTACATTTGCCGCCCTTTCCAATAAATTCCCCGGTTCTATTTTATACTACATAATAAAAATGTATCGCTAATATTTGAGTTTTTCAAGTTAAAGTAACCCCTCGGCATTAAGGAGTCATTTTTTAACCTAAGATTAAATTAATCAAATTACTTTGAAAATATTACATATCCTACTCTAATTAATTATTAAAATTAAGTCTTAAAAATTATCATTTCTAATATATTACAATGTCTTGTTGGGAATTTGACAAATCTATACTCCATACTCATTAGTTAATTAAGAATTATTTAAATTTAGTAAAAATTTAAATACATTAAAAAACGTAAAAACCTAAAAAACAACAGATTAAATTCTTAATAAAACAAAAAAAGCAAATACGTTTTTTTAAAAAATAGTAATTCAACGATTTTAATTACTTTGCATAGGAAATTTAATATAAAACAATTGTTATCTGATATATTTGCTGATAGTATTCATATCTTTTTAGCATCCATTATAGCCCCTAACAATTAATTAGTTTAGTAAAAATTTTTAGAAATAATGACACCTACTTATAACATAAAAGGCCTAATAAACCCCTACCCAAAATCAACATTACACCAACTATTAGAACAACAGGCATTTGCATATCCAGACGCTATTGCGCTCGAATTTAACGAAGAAAAAGTAAGTTATGGTGATTTACAGAAAAGGATAAACAAAACAGCTCATTTTTTATACGACAAAGGAATTCGCCCAGGTCAGATCATAGCAATTTCATTAGACAGAACGCCAGACCTCATCGTGGCTATGTTTGCCGTGCTGCAATGTGGAGCAGCTTATGTGCCAATTGACACCGGTTATCCAAAAAAGAGACTTGAAATGATAATGGCTGACTCCAAAGCCAGCTATCTTATTTGTAATGCAACTAAAAATGGCATTTCAGATAACTCAAAAACCATATGTATTGAAAATATAAAGGACGAACTTCACAGGTTGCCTTCTAAGCCTATAAATTTAAACGTCGAACCAAAATCCGTTGCCTATATCATTTACACATCAGGTTCTACGGGCACACCAAAAGGAGTTCAAGTGTCCCACTTAAACACTATCAATCTTATTTATTCCATGGGTAAAGAGCCAGGAATTAGTAAAGATGACAAAATTTTTGCGGTTACAACCATTTCATTTGATGCCATGGTTATGGAAACATTCCTGCCTTTAATACACGGCGCATGCATAGTACTGGTAGATGAAGCAACAAGACTTGATGGACAAATATTACTGGAAAAAGCAGTTAAGGATAAGATTACCATGATGTGGGGAACGCCAAGTATCTGGCAAATACTTTTAGATTCCGATTGGAAAAAACCATTAAAAATCAAAGCCTTAATAGGAGGTGAACCCGTCCCTTTAACACTTGCGCATAAGCTTTTAGATCTTTGTGATGAATTGTGGAACATTTACGGCCCCACCGAAACCACGGTGTGCGCTTTTCTTACTAAAATTTCTAAGGATGACAACCCGATTGCCATTGGTAAACCTATAGCCAATACCCACGCCTATTTATTGGATGACAACGGCAAGCATGTAGCTCATGGCGACATAGGCGAAATCGCTATTGGCGGCGATGGTGTGTCCTTAGGCTATTTAAATAAACCAGAACTCACTAATAAAAGCTTTATTGAAGACCCATTCATTACAAATAAAAAGATGTACTTATCAGGTGATCTCGGAAAACTATTACCAAATGGACAGATGCAATGTCTTGGACGTAGAGATCAACAGGTTAAAGTGAGAGGACATCGTATCGAATTAGGTGAGATTGAAAAAGTTATTGACGCGTTGCCTAATATTAAAAAAAATGCTGTTGTAGTTAGTAATTTAAGTACAGGGCAACCTGGATTAGTTGCTTATTTGCAATCTGAGGGATCCGATAAAGATACGAATGCACTAAGAAGTCAACTTGAAGACATGCTCCCTGACTTTATGATTCCTTCAATTTTCATGTGGGTAAATGAATTTCCAATTACACCAAATGGCAAAATTGACTTAAAAAAACTACCTCAACCTGAGTATGTAAGACCCGATTCAGCACCTATTCTAAAAAAGCCTCAGACCGTTTTAGAAAAAAATTTGGCTTCCATTTGGAGCGAATATCTTCAAATACCTGAAATTGGAATTGATGACAACTTTTTTGATCTAGGAGGCACATCCCTCTTAACACAAAAAGTTGCGACTGCCATGAAACAGCGCTTTAATCTAAAAGTACCAGTAACAAAACTTTACGAACATCCTACTATTTCAGCAATATCTGAATACATTGAAGGAAATAAAAAAACAGAACCTTTTATAGATTATTCAAAACCAAATAAAAAGAAAGCAGCTAATGATGTTGCGATTATCGCCATGGCTGGCAGGTTTCCAGGAGCTAATTCTATTGACGCATTGTGGAACATTCTTAAAAATGGTGAGGAAACCATTTCCTTCTTTGCACCTGAAGAACTTGATAAAACCATTCCGGAATCATTACGCAATAACCCCCTTTATGTAAAAGCAAGAGGCATTGTTCCTTCTGCAAAAGAATTTGACGCCAAGTTTTTTGATCTCAACCCAAAACTTGCTGAAGCCATGGACCCACAACATCGTCTGTTTTTAGAAATTGCTTGGGAAGCGCTTGAACAATCTGGCCATCTTCCAAAGCATTATAATGGCAGTATCGGTGTTTATGCAGGGACAGGGACAAACACGTATTATATAAATAATGTCCTCCCAAACCAGGAGCTTCTTAATCAAATTGGAATGCTGCAAGTAAACACTGTTAACGAAAAAGACTACATAGCTTCCAGAACTGCCTACCATTTAAATCTTAAAGGCCCTGCTGTAAGTGTACATTCGGCATGCTCCACCTCGCTTCTTGCAATTGCTGAAGCCGTAGAAGCCATAAGAAACAACCAATGTGATGTGGCCCTAGCTGGCGGATCCAGTTTAACCGCCCCAATATATAGCGGGCACCTATATCAAGAGGGGTCTATGTTAAGTCCGGACGGGCATTGCCGTTCTTTTGATGCGAATGGTAAAGGAACCGTTTTTAGTGATGGTGCAGGTGTTATTCTACTAAAAAGTTTAGAAAATGCGAAAAAAGATGGCGATTATATTTATGGCGTAATCAAAGGCATCGGAATAAATAATGATGGTGGTGGCAAAGGCAGCTTTACCGCTCCTAGCGCTGAAGGTCAGGCAAATGCAATATCAAAAGCCATTCAAGATGCCCAAATAACACCAAATAAAATTAGCTACATAGAAACCCATGGCACCGCAACCCCTATAGGGGATCCTATAGAAATGGAAGGCCTTATTAAGGCATTTGGCCCTCAAAATGAAAAAGGCTATTGTGCTATTGGTTCTATAAAAAGCAATATGGGACACCTTACTGCTGCTGCTGGTGTAGCTGGATTGATAAAAACAACACTGGCTCTGAATCACAAACAAATACCACCGTCTTTAGGGTATGAAACACCTAACCCTGCTATCGATTTTAACAACAGTCCTTTTTTTGTTGCTAATACTTTAAGGGATTGGCATGTCGATGGTCCCAGACTCGCAGGCGTAAGTGCTTTTGGCGTTGGTGGCACTAACGTTCATGTTATTCTTGAATCGTATGAAATGGAACCTGTACCAGCTGTTTCAAGTAAACCAACTCACATACTTACATGGTCGGC